>JAIOAX010000021.1 GCA_019873645.1 Chloroflexota bacterium
CGCCTCGAAGACCGCCAGGCTCTCCCGATACAGCCGTTCCGCTTCGGCATACTGCCCCCGCGTGCGCAGCAAGTCCGCCAGGCTGCTTTGCGTCACCGCCACCGCACGCCGGTCGCCCACCGCCTCGAAGACCGCCAGGCTCTCCCGATACAGCCGTTCCGCTTCGGCATACTGCCCCCGCGTGCTCAGCAAGTCCGCCAGGCTGCTTTGCGTCACCGCCAGCCAAAGTTGGCATGTTTCTTGTTCCATGTCGGGTGGAGGTGTTTCCACCATGCGTGCAGCCGCAGCCATGCCGGCCCGTAGCCAGTTTTCGCCGTGGGAGAAAGCATAGATTTGAAATTTCTGGGCAATCGCAAACGCCAAGGCAGCAGCCAGCCACGGATTGAGCAGCGGATTATCCAACAGCAACCAGTCGGCGGCGCGCTCGATTTCCGGGCGGCAGATGTCGAGGGTGTGCCAGTCAGTCAGGCTAAGGCGTTCATGCTCCCTCAGGTAATCTTGCCAATATGCGGCGTGCGCCAGCCGTGCCGCTTGAACTTCTTCGGCATCTTGCGCCAGCCGCGCCAGCGCGTACTCGCGCAGCAGGTCGTGCATCCACCACACGTCGTCGTCCACTTCTTCCAGCAACCCGGCATCGGTGAGGCGCGCCAGGGCGTCCCGCGCGGCGGGTTCGTCATCGTCCCACACGGCCTGCAGCGCGGGCAGGGCAAACTCGCCGCGGGCGAAGACGCCTAAACAACACAGACGTTTTTTGTCGGCGTCGTCGAGGTCGGCGTAGCTGAGGTCGAAGGCCACCCACACGCTTTGGTCGAGGCGCTTGCCCTGGTCCAAAACCTGGGCGCGGCGTACCTGCACTTCGCGCAGCAGGACGTGCCAGGGAGACTCCGTGTCGGGCGCGCGGCGGCGTTCGACAATGCGCGCCAGGCGGCGCGCCGCCAGCGTCAGCGCCAGCGGTACACGTCCCAGCAGTTCGATGACCTCGGCGGCGCATTGGGGATCGGGGGGCAGGTCATCAGGCAACAGGTCGGTAAGCAAAGCCTGGGAAGGCATGGGGTCCAACACGTTCAGACGGCGCAGGGCGCCGGGCGGCAGGGGCATATCCTGACGGCGGCTGGTGATAAGCACAGCGCACGGCGGGCGCGGCGGGAGCAATAGTGGGAAGGCGTCCAGGTGCGCGCCGCGCACATCGTCGAGCACGACGAGTGTGGGCGGCTGCCCGCGCCAGGCCCGGGCCAGGGCGTCGGCGCGTTGCAGGGGATCGGCGGTGTCCAGTTTCACGCCCAGCGCCGCGGCCATACGGTCCTGGATCGCCAGCACGTCGTTGGGGCCGCAATCGAGCCACAGGACGCGCCCCGCGAAGTGGTCGTCCAGGGCGCGGGCGGCGGCAATCGCCAGCTCAGTCTTGCCGATGCCGCCGAGGCCGCGCACGCCCGCCAGCGCGGAGACGTCGCCGCGTTTGAGGCGCGCGCACAGCCAGTCCAGGTCGGCGTCGCGGCCCACCAGGCGCGGGGCGCGCGGGTCGGGGACGCGGGTGTAGATTTCAGACCTGACAGGTCTCGGAAGACCTGTCAGGTCTGCGGCGAGGGATTGCAATTCTGTGTGGCAGGCATCGGCGGCTTGTTCGGCGAGGACGGTGAGGAACAGGGCGAGGGCCAGCTCGCCGTTGTCGTTGTACCGGTCGTGCAGGGCATCCAGCAGGGCATCTACACGCTCGGCTTCTGTCGGCAGAGTAGGAATGTGATGCCGCCAGGGGTAGAGACGCGCGTCGGTAAAGAGCGCGCGCAGCGCTTCGTTGCTGTGGAAAGGACCGCAGCGCAACAAGGTTTCGCGGATCCGTGAACGCAGTAAGGGTGGAATAGGCGGCATGATTGATCTCCGCAGAATTTCTTATCGCAAAGACGTCAAGTCGCAAAGTAGGGCAACCTGTTAGGTTGTTCATTCGCAAGCTAAAGCTTGCGTCACCAATGTTACACAACCCCACAATGTTCCCGTAGCACAAACTGTTCGTTTGCCCATTCGCAAGCTAAAGCTTGCGTCACCAATGTTACACAACCCCACAGTGTTCCTGTAACACAAACTGTTCGTTTGCCCATTCGCAAGCTGAGGGCTTGCGTTCCATGTGTTATACAACGAAAAAGACGGGAGACAAACGCTTTTTTCGCCGCGCTCATCCCCCGTCTACCGGCTACCGGCTACCGTCTACTTGCTTCCCCTCGCCAACCCATTCCCGACGAGGTAGGTGTAGCTCTTCGCCACAGCTTCCAGCATATCGCCCGCACAGCGGTCAATTTCGACGACGAGCCATTCGGTATGACCTGCTCCGGCCTTAATGACGGCAGGGACATCCACGATGCCATCGCCTACAGCGGTCATCGGCTCGCCCTTGACGCACGGGCCGTCCTTGATGTGCAGGAACGGGGCGCGTGCGCCCATCTCCCGCACCACCTGCGCCGGATCAACGCCGGCGGTCTTGATCCAGTAGGTGTCCAGCTCGAAGAAGATCGTGGGATCGAGCCGTTCCAGCATCACGTGATAGACGTAGCGCCCTTCGACCTGGATGTACTCCCACCAGTGGTTGTGGATGCCGAATGTCATCCCGTTTTCCCGCGCCACCTGGTTGGCCTGGTTGAAAAGGTCGCAGGTGGCCTTGATCTTGTCCAGCGTCTCGAAATCCGCCGGTCCCTTGCCGGTGATGATGCGCGGGCAGTCAATGGCGCGCATCGCGTCGAGCACCTCGTTCTTCGTGTCGCCCAGGGGCAGGCCGGTGTGCGCACTCGGCGCGACGAGACCCAGTTCCCTGAAGAGCTTCCCCGCCGCTTCCGCCGTCGTGCCGGGGAAACCCGCAGGTTCTACGCCCACGTAGCCCATCGCCGCGACTTTGCGCACGGCAGCTTCAAAACCGTGCGCCTGCGCATACTCACGCACGGAATACAGTTGTAGAGCGATTGGTGATGTCATTTTTTCTCCTCGTGATTTGTGTTATATGCGAAGTATGGAGTAGGGGCACATACTCCATATCCTTACTCTTCCGCCGCTACAGCCACTACACCGACGACACCAGCGCCGGAATGGACGGACAATCCCGGCGTGAAATCCGCCGTGATGATGTTTTCAGGGCAGGTCAAATGCTCACACAATTGTGCCTCGAATTCATGCGCTTTCTCCGGCGCGTTGACGTGGATGATCGCCATGCGCTCGATGGGGTGGCCTTGCAGGCTCTCTGCCGTCAGCTCGATGACGCGCTCCCAGGCTTTATGTTGCGTGCGCACCTTTTCCAGCATATCGAGTTTGCCGTTGCGGACGGTGAGGATGGGTTTGATGTTGAGCAGATTCGCCATGCCCGCCGCAAGGTGCCCCACCCGTCCGCTCATCGCCAGGTATTTGAGCGTCGCCAGGGCCGCATAGACGTGCGAACGCCGGCGCAGCGACTCGGCGGCGGCAATCGCCTCCTCCTTCGAGGCGCCTTGCCGGATGACTTCAGCAGCCACCAGAGCCATAAAGCCTTGCCCCATGGAAAGGGTACGCGAGTCTATGACGGTGATGTCGCGGTCGGGCATCAGGCCGCGGGCGGTGAGAGCCGCGTTGTACGTTCCGCTGATCTCCGAGCTGACGCAGAAGCACAACACTGATGCGGCGCCGGCGTCAAAGGCATTCTGGTAGGCGATGGCAAACTGGCCGGGCGTCGGCGCGGAGGTTGTGGGCAATTTGCCCTCGCGGTCAATACGCACGAATGCCTCGGCATCGTTGATGTCCATTTCGGCGCGGAGGGTTTCCTGGCCGAAGTGGATGTTGATGGGCACCTGTTGGATGTCGTACTGCGCGGCAATCGCGGCCGGTAAGCTGGAATCCGTATCGGTAATAACAGCGATGGGTAACATAAATTCCTCCTGGATAAAATAGATAAAAACGTTTATTTTCCGTAGTGTAAATGAAAATACCAGGGGGTCAAGGAGTTTCTTTAATTATCCCCGGTGGACAAACGACAAAGCATATCTATAATATGAGTAGTCTTTATGTTGCATAATCGGGTGTGTCGTGTATGTCCAAAACTCAAAGCGTGTTGCTGACGTGCTGCTGTCTGGTGCTGGTCTCATTGCTGACGGTTCTGCTGTTCAACATCGCACGGCTGGCGCCCCACACGACGCCTACCATCTACATTGTCATCACCCCGACCAGCAGCCCTGTCCCCCCAACGTTTACCGCGCCCCCTGCGCCTCCTTCACCAACGCCTTCGCCGCCGCCGACGCTCTATATCCCGCCGACATGGACGCCAACGTTTACCCCTTCCCCATCGCCGACCGCCACACCCTCACCCACCCGCACGCCGACCCCAACGAAAACGCCGACGCCTTCGATCACCCCGTCGCCGTTGCCGCCACGCCGCCCGACGGCCATCCCCGTCACCCCTATCGCCGAGCTGGAAATCACGATGACGCAGGCGTACTCCGGCTACTTGCCGGTTCCCATTCCGACAGCCGTGCCGCGCTATCCCATCCCCGAAGATGCCATAACGGTCGTGCTGCTCGGCAGCGATCAGCGTCCCGATTGGAATTACTGGAATACCGATGCGATTCAGTATGTGGTCATTTACCCGGATATTCCATCCGTAGCGGTGCTTTCTATCCCACGGGACTTGTATGTTTACATCCCTAACATGCGGATGAGTCGCATCAATACCGCCGACTTGTATGGCGAACTTTATGGATTTGACGGCGGCGGATTTGGACTGCTCAACCAGACGCTGCTTTACAATCTAGGCATCACCGCCGATTATTATGCAATGGTCAATTTCGATGGCTTGATGGGGCTGGTGGATGTGCTCGGAGGTGTGGATGTGCCTGTGCACTGTCAACTGCACGATTACTGGCCCATCCCCGATGAAAATGGGGAATACCATATTTTGACGCTTGAACCGGGTCTCCATCACATGAATGGAGAACTGGCTTTGTGGTACTCGCGGACGCGCAAAACGACCAACGTTTTTGCCCGCGAGGCGCGCCAGCAGCAGATTCTGGAGGCGATGTGGCGCAAGGCGAAGCAGTCCAACCTGCTCAGCATACTCCCGTCCCTGTATGAACAGACCCGCGATCTGTACCAAACGGATTTGGGTCTGGACATCATTCTCAGATTGGGGATTGTGGCCGCCCAGCTCGACAGCACCGACGTGCGGTTTTACAATATCGGACGCAATGAGACGCAATTTTACATCACCGGGCAGGGCGGCAACGTCTATTTGCCTCTTTGGGAGCCGATGGCGGCGGTGATTGACGCGGCCATCAAACGTCCCGCCGAAAGCCGCGCCGCTCGCGCCGAAATCCGCATCGAGGTGTGGAATGGGACAACGCTCCCCGATCGGGATTGGCTGGCAGCGGATACGCTGACACGCTACGGGTATACCCCTATTGTCAACCCTGCCGACCACCTGGATTATGCCCAGACGCAGATTGTCGTTTTCGGCAGTACGGCAAAGGGTACCGGCCTCAGCCACATTCAACAGCTTTTCCACGTGCGCGATGAGAATGTGAGCTATGTTGACAACCCCGCCAGCGACGTGAAATTACGGCTCATCCTCGGTGCGGATTACGACCCTTGCCGATAAAAAGCGATCAGCGATCAGCAATCAGCTATTAGCTTTTAGCAGAGTTGAAGGCTGACGGCTGAAAGCTGATCGCTATACATTATGCGAACGAAGTGTACAGGGAACGGACCTGCAAAGCCGCGCGAGCTTGATCCAGTGTCCAGTCGGTAGGCAAGGGACAGGTGACTGTGACCGTGCGGCCGGCCGGCACATCGAAGTAATTATCGCTGAAGACGACATCCACGCCGGCAAGCATCAGTTCTACAAACCGCGCCAGAGATTGCGCCGTGACCTCAAAAATTAGCGTGTTTTCTTTTTGACTGACGTTCACCGTCACCCCTGGATTAACCAACGCCAGATGTTTGTCGGGCACAAAAGTCACCACGCGCCGCGCTATGAAGACCTCGTCCTGCCACAATTCACAGACAAAAACAACCTGACGGCAATTTTCGTCGGAGACACGCCCGCCGAAGTCCAGGGTGCGCACGTGCGTTGAAGCTAACGGCGCAACCGTCACCGGCTCGACACCGGCCGCGAGTTCTTCGCCTCCCAGCGTTTGCAACGACCAACGCACGACACCCTGCCAGGGTTGGCGCAGGTCGTTGGTAACGTGGATACCCATCACCGTGCCGACATCTTCGATGGAAAGCAACACCGGCGCGTAGAAGCGTCTGGCGGCATAGTGCAATGCCTTCCAGCGTCCGTAGTAATCCAGGCTTGACCATGGCGCCACCGGCCAGCAGTCATTGAGCTGCCAGTACAGGGTGCCGCTCACGCGGTTTTTGTTCCGTCGCCAGTGCTCGACGCCGAAGCGGATACCTTCCGCCTGCAACAGTTGTGAGAGGTAGACCAGCGACGGGAAATCTTTGGGCATGCGGAAGTGATCGGTCATGTGGGCGATCATTTTGCCGTTGCCGGAGGCGCTGCGCTGATGGTGTTCCATGATATATGAGGTCATGTTCCAATCCGCCTCTTCCGCGTAGGTGCGGATGGTTTCCAGCGGTGGGAGCGACTGGAAGCCGAATTCGCTCATAAAGCGCGGGTACTGACTGCGATACGCCGAGAAGGGCTTACCGCCATGCCAGACATCCCAGTAATGCGCATCGCCGCGTTCCTGACCATGCGGGGGCTGGAAGGGGATGCCGGTCGAGGGGGAACTGGGCCAGTAAGCGTGCTCGGAATCCTCGGCCGCAATCCACGCCGGCAAGAGTTGATGGAAGAAGCGATCATAGTCGGCCTTCAAATCCGCATTTTCAGGCCGATCCCAGCCCCAATATACCCAGCCGGCCTCCATCTCATTGTTGCCGCACCACAGCGCCAGGCTGGCGCGGTGGCGCAGACGGCGCACGTTCTCGAGAGTTTCGATGCGCGCGTTTTCGATGAAAGCCTCGTCCCACATCGGGTAGATGCTGCACGAGTAGATGCAGTCCTGCCAGACCAGGATGCCGTATTTGTCGCACAGGTCGTAGAAACGATCCTCTTCGTAGAAGCCGCCGCCCCAGACGCGCAGCATATTCTGGTGTGATGCCGCGGCATCGCGGATCAATTGTTCAAGAATGGCGTCCGTGATGCGCGTCGGGAACGAATCTGCCGGAATCCAGTTGGACCCTTTGGCGAAGATAGGCACGCCGTTGACAACGAAGGTGAATGATTCACCCCAGGCGTCGGGTTCACGGCGCAGTTCGAGGGTGCGCATGCCGATGCTGTAACTCACCAGATCACAGGCTTTTTTCTCGGTCAACAAAATGACATCCGCATCATAGAGCGGCTGTGCTCCGTACCCGTTGGGCCACCAGAGTTCCGGGTCTTTGATTTGAATGCTCAATGTTAAGGTGTCGCCGGTCACCTCGGCCTCGGCATGGCGCGCTTCTCTCTCCGGGTTGATGAGCTCAAAAACGGCGATCAGTGGCACATTGCTCCAGCGTTCAATAGTGATGGTAGCTGTGACCGTCACCAATTTGTCGCTGTAGTAATCCTGATGAAAACGAACATCCACAATCCGCGCAAAACTGCGCCCCTCAATATAGATGTCCTTCCAAATGCCGATAGGGGGTAATTGCGGCCCCCAGTCCCAACCGAACTGACAAGGGGCCTTGCGTAGATATTGTCCGCCTTCAATGGCCTGTGAAACGCCGCGCAGTGGACGTTCCGCCATTTTGGCGGTGATGTATTGTACCGGTGAGCGGAACAAAATCACCAGTTCGTTCTCCCCTTCTGGACGCAGCAAGGACTTAACATCCCATGTGTAACGGCGGAACATATTGTCCGTCGCACCGAGACGCACGCCGTTGAGGGTGACTTCTGCCAGCGTGTCCAGTCCCTCACAGACGAGGGAAATACGCTGTTCTTTCATCATAGCGGCATCCACGGTGAACGTGCGCCGGTAGACCCAGTCGCTTTCGGCGACCCACATGACGCGCTTTTCATTGTCGGCCACAAACGGATCAGGGATCAGCCCCAATTCCATCAAGTCGGTATGGACGCTGCCGGGGACGGTTGCGGGCCACCAGGTCTCACTGTCACTTTTGCGAAATTGCCATTCGCCGGTTAAAGGTAGACGATGCATTTTGTATCTCCTTGGGGGGTAATGAGTAATCTGTAATCAGGGATTAGGGATTCGTAATTCGTAATTCGTTATCCGCCACTCGCTATTCGCACTACGGCGTGAGACTCAGCGCTGGCTACGGCACCAAAGACCATGGCCAGGCTTTTGATGTTGTCGGTGCAGACGGTTTCCGGCGTTTGACCGTTGCGGACGCACTGCAAAAACTCGCGGATGACGCCGGCATGGCCACCGGTTTTCTTTGGGTCCTCATAAGGGGGGACTTCAACCGTTTCCCATTCCGAGAAGAAGCCGCCCTTACGGGCCACGACTTGCGCGGTGAAGCCGCTTGCGCCGTCCCAGAGCACCGTCCCTCTCTCGCCGATGATGCGCCACGCGCCTTCCCAGGTGGTGTTCAGCCCTTCAGCGCACCAACTGCCGCGATACGAATAGACCAGACCATCGCTCATCTCGAAGGTTGCCACCGCCGAGGCGGCGTGGTCGTACCACGAGCCGGCCGGGTTCCATTCATAGCAGTAGACGGCCTGCGCGTCCGCGCCGCTGAGCATGCGCGCCATGTCAAAGGTGTGGATCGCCATATCCACCAGCAGTACATGCTTCATGTGGTCGCGGAAGCCGCCGAAGTGCGCACCGATGTAGAAATCGCTGTTGAGGGTGGTGATGCGTCCCAGAACACCGGAATCCAGAAAGTGTTTGAGGCGTCGGATATTGGCGTCGTAGCGGCGGTTCTGGATAACGGCATAAATCTTGCCCGCCGCCTGCGCCGCTGCAACCATTTCCTGGGCATGTTCGAGGGTATCGGCCAACGGTTTCTCGCCCAGAACGTGGCAACCGTGACGCAGCGCCGTCAATGTGACGTCATGATGCGCTTCCGGTATGGTGCAGTCGAAGACGACATCCGGGCGCGTTTGCTCCAGCGCCGTCGTCAGGTCTGTCGTCACCAGCGCGCCTGACCAGTCGTATTCTTCGGCACGCGCCCGCGCCGCTTCCTCGCGCACATCCACAAACCCGACCAGCACCACACCGGGTATATCTTTGAGCGCCTTGAGCCAGGTTCGGCTAATGCCGCCGCAGCCAACAAGCAGTGCTTTGAGTGTACGAATCATAGGAGTTATCAGTAATCAGTTATCAGTAATCAGTTTTCGGTGATTGGTTGTCGGCGATTATCGCTTAATCTATCCCGAAAACGGTCAGCGGATTAAGCAGATTGAGCAGATTTATGCGACAATTGAAACTAATCCGTTCAAATCCGTTTAACCCGTTGACATTTTTTATGCTGGGTTGAGCGCGTCGCTCATAAGGTCTGCTGATTGGAAAGTTACATCGGTCAACAGGTCGCCGGAGGGCGAGAGCAGCGCCGCGCCGAAGTACCAGAACCGTTGTTTGGGAGTGGCGGTGCTGTGAATCAGCAAGACATTCGTACCGGCGCGCAAGCGTAACGTCTTTGTGAAACGGGTGCCGTACACAAACAAGCCGTGCACCGAGTTGATGGCGGCTTTGGTGTTTTCGGCAACCTTGACACCGTTTACATAGACCTCCACCGGCGTGTTAGCGGTGAAGGCAAGCACGGTTCGTTGCGCTTTCGGGCTGATGACGGTCGCCGTCAGGTAGGTCGCCGGCGATTTATCGGCGATCTCATTCCAACGCTCGCGCCACAGTCGTATGAAGTACGCCCGCTGATAGTTCTCCGTACGCGCCAGGTCCTGCGCGAAGGTCTCCCACGGCAGATCGGCATTGGGATTGCCGGCGGCGTCCAGCACATCGGCCGGTTGGAGCGCCAGCTTATCACGGTCATACAGGAGCGCGCGCCAGGCCGGAATCGCCGGGAAAAGAGGGAGGCTGCGAAACTCGCTGTGCAACGTGGCGTTGCGCCAGTGCAGGGTCACGTGGGCTTCCCATTGGGTCAACATAATACCGTCGGCGGCAAAGGGCGTGGGAAGAATGTGCGAGACGGTCGTATTCTCAAAGCGCACAACCTGCGTCTCGGTCGCGCCGCCGCGATGGAGCATGAAAGTAATTTCGGCGGAATAGGGTTCGCCGTTCACCGGCGCGGCCAGGATGACATGGCCCAATTGCCGCGTGGCTTCCTCCGGCGTGCTGTACTGGAGAAAATGCGCAAACGGTCCCCCCAGGCGCGCCGCCAGTTGCGCCAGCATTTCCGGTCTGGTTGTGGTCTCGACTTTCGCGCGCCACAGGTCTTCGGGTTTCTGAATGTCCAGCCCGCAGCTTTTGCCCAGCAAACACTCAATGTCTGCCTTGATGAGCTGCCAGTTGTGTTGTTCTCCCAGGGCGACGATAGGCCCATCGGCGACCGCCGTAACGACAAACGCCTGTGATTTCGGCAATTTGGGAATCGTGATATAAACGGAGAGATTTTCAGCGTCGTAACGCCACTCAGCCGGCGCGCCGTTGAGGGTGACTGCTGCCGGCCGGACGCAGCCGCGCAACGTCACGGTATAACCGCGCGCATCAGGCAAGGCATCGCAGTGTCCTTCGACGGGTGCGATGCTGACCGTCCACGTGCGTTCATCCGGCTGGTGCGTTTCCATCGCCGTCCACTCATATTCCCCACGCAAATATGCCTCGGTGAGGCCATCATCCTCATACAGGCGGAATGTCCCCGCGCCGGGGAACACCATCAGCTCAAGTTGATCGCGAGGTTGCGCCGCCGTCGTCCCGGATTTCAAATGAGGTTCAGGCTGCGGTGTGAATTCGGGCGCCAGCGGCAAGATGGCGCCGGCCTTCATCAGCATGGGCATGCGGCTCAGGTTGCCCGGAATTCTGATCCAGCGTGGCCCGGTAAAAGTTTCCAGCGTCTGGTAATCTATCCACGTCCCTTCTGGAAGCCAGACGACGACAGAGGCTATGCCCGTCTGCGGATCGGCCGGGGTAACGATGGGCGCCGCAATCATTTGATCGCCGAAGTAGTACTGATAGCGGGTCACGTAAGCGGCGTCGGCTTCGGGGTGCTCGTAGTACATCGGACGGCACAACGCCAGTCCCGTGTCGGATGTGCGGCGCGCCATTGTATACAGGTAGGGAATCAGCCGATAGCGCCAGCGGAAAGCGTCCATCGCCACGCGGCTGTACGGTTCCGGGTAGGCCCAGGGACGCCGCTCGGCACGGGGGTCCTTCGTCGAGTGCAACCGCAAGACCGGACTGAGCGCGCCAAACTGCACCCAGCGCGCATACAACTCCGGCTCCGTCGCCCCACCCATGTGCCCCCCGATGTCGTGGCTCCACCAACCGTAGGCGACGTTCGCCGCCGTCGCCGTGAGGTAAGGCTGGAATTGCAACGCCGTCCAGCGGACATAGGTGTCGCCGGAAAAGCCGATGTAGTAACGATGGTTGCCCAGGCCGCCCCAGCGGCTGTAGAGCATCGGGCGCACGCCCTTGCGCTTGATGTCGTTGAAGTGCAGGTGATTGATCCACGGCAGCGGGTCCAGGCCCTTGACTTCGGAGATTTCGCCCTGTTGCCAGTCCATCCACCAGAAATCCACCCCGTCATCTTCCATCGGATGATGGATCATCTCGAAGTAGTGGCGGACGTAGTTCTTGTCGGCGATGCGGAAGGGAACCGGTTGGCGGCTTTCCGGGTCAATGCCCAGCGCCCTGGCAAACTGTGGATAGACTTCCTCGTGGGGATGGACGCCGTCGGCGGGATGCAAGTTGAGCGTCACGCGCAGGCCCTTTGCGTGCAGCCACTTGAGGAACGCGGGAGGATCGGGAAACAGTTTACGGTTCCAGGTGTAGCCGGTCCAGCCGTCGGGCGTATGCCAATCCATATCAATCACGAAGACATCCAGCGGAACGTTGTATGCCTCGAATTCGGCCACCAGGTCGCGCAGGTCTTGCTCGCTGTAGGCCCAGTAGCGCGACCACCAGCCACCGAGGATGTAGCGCGGGATGAGGGGGATCGCGCCGCCGAAGCGCAGATACTCGGCAATGGCGGCCTTGTAGTCGTGGCCGTAACCGAAGAAGTACCAGTCCTGCAACGCGAAATCCGGGCGCGGCCCCACCCACCCCGCATCATCAAAAATAACATTCTTGCTGTCGTCGAAGAGCGCCCAACCGGCGCGGGAAACCAGCCCCTCGGCCAGCGCCGCATCGCCCTCACATTCATCGAGCGTGCGCCGTGTGCCGCGCAGGTTTTCCGGATTGGGCATGCCGGGGCGCCAGGTCACGGTTTGACCGTTGAGGGTGAAGGTGATGGAAAGGTTGGCGGCGGTAAATTTTCCGTCAGCAGATTGAGCAGATTCAGCAGATTGAAGAGTGGAAGCAGGTATGTAATGCACAGAAAGTGCGCCGGTATCTATGAGGAGTGCGCCGTTATCTTCACGCACGGTGAATTGGGGCGGGCAGTCCACATAGCGCGTGGGGAAGGCGTAGGTGCAGCGATCCTCAAAAATGCCGCGCTCCGACCATTCCAGGCGGAGCAGGCGCGGGGTCAGCACGGTGAAACGCGCATGGCCGCGCGTCACGACCGCGTCAGGATGGGCGACGGGTTGCCCACGGAAGCGGATGCGTTCGTAGAGTTCAGATGTGGTCATACAGGTTTCCTCAAAGCGTTGGGTGGTCTTTAGTCCGATAGTCGGAAGTATACGTCAATTTGCGAAATCTGTCCATCACGTGCGGGTATTTGTGTGATATGGTGAGCAATTATAACAAGCGGCGTGAGATCATGCACTCACGCCGCACCTGCATCCTTTGGGCTTATTGCAAAATCGCATTGAACGTTTGTTCGAACTCGCCGATGTCGGCAGCCTGTAGCGCGGCCTGCAAGAGAACACGCAGTTGTTCGATGGCAGAGACGGTTTCCAGACGTTGCTCGATACGGCGATAGTCTGCAATAGAGGGCGTGAAACGCAACGTGATAACGTCCAGCACGCCTTCCAACAACCCTTTGGCGCGGCCCTCGGCGCGACCTTCGGCAATCCCTTGAGCGCGACCTTCGGCAATCCCTTTCTCACGCATACGCCGCAAGTAGGGCGTTTCCAACAGAGGGTCTTGTGCGATAAATTCAATCAGTTGTTCCAACATCTTCAGTACCTCCTTGTCGTGCAATAAGCTAGTCAGCGCTGCCAGCAAGCGCGCACGGTCGGCGTCGGCGGGCAACTTCACCAGGGTCGCAACAACTTCGCGCAGTTCTTGCTCCGGTTGCGTCAACTGTGTTTGTCCGATCAGCGGCAGCAGGGCCGGCCGCCCCAGAGCCAGGAGTTCGGCCGCCGACATCTGCCACAGACGAACGACACGGTAACGCCAGCTCAGCGTCGGCGCACCGCTATATCCGGTGATGCAATACTCGCCGGTATCATGCAGCCCTGCGCCCGCACCGACGTAGATGACCACGCTTTCCAAACATCGCGCTTCTTCGCGCTGCGCCAGGCGGCTCAAGTAATCCAACATCCGCCACGACATAGGCCGGTCGCTGCGCCGCCCCTGGAATTCGACGTGTAATAGCACCTCCTGTCCATCTGCCAGCCACACGCGGAAGACGGTATCGCTGCGCAGCGTCCCGGCCGACAATTCGATATTGAGCGGTTGCGCGCGCTTGATACGACATCTACGTTCAACAACCATGCCACATATTCCGGCGTAAAATCGTAGAGCAACTGTTTCAACGGCGTGTCGGTTTCGGGCATCAAGCGTTTCTCCGGTGTGATTGGCTCATACGTTCACTTCAATTATAAACCACGTTTTAGAGGGGGCAACATTTTGACACTAAAAGTGTACGGCAACTCGCGTTATTTCCCCATCGCGTACACAGGCAGCATAGGGTGGGCCGATGATTGCGCCGTCTATGGCGACGGTATCACCATTGGCAAAGTGTAACGTGATGGCGCGCGGCTGCATGTCCGCAGCGAACGTGTCGCGCTTGTGCGGGTTGTGGTAGGTGACGGTGCATCGTCCCAGGAAGGTCGCCGTGACCGTACCGGCGTCGTCAAACAGCCGGCCAGGCAGCCTGGGTTTGAACACCAGGTGCAACGCGCCGTTCTCGACGAAAAACGGTTGCTCGCCGAAGAACATCGTCGTCCACATGCTCAGGAACTCGGCGGTGGAGCCGCTGAGGCGCGCCACGAATCCTGCACCGTGCAGCGTTGCATCGGGGTGCGCGCTGCTCACCAGAAACGAGACGTTTTCCAACGGACTGCGCCCGTAGATCGCCGGGTCAAGAAAGGGGATGAGCGCGGTTTGGGCGTCGGCAAAGAATTCGTCATACAGGCCCGCACGCAGGAGTTCGAGCAAGTATTTGTACTCCATGTGTAGCCAGATAGATTCGTTTTCCAGCCAACCCGGCGTGAAGGCGCGCGCACGCCCGATTTCGTGGGATTCATCAGCCAGGGAGGCGTTGATTTTGTACATGCCGAGTTGGCGATCATAGAGGGCGCTATGTTTAACCCGCTCATAGAGGGCGCGCGCCTGCGCCGTCCCATCCCCAAGTTTGAGCGCGTGGACGAAGCCTTCCAGATACAAGGGCAGGACGCGCGGTTCGAAGCGCGTGGCTTTAACATACGGTCGCCCATGGGCGTCGGCGCCGTCAAGCAACGTGTAATCCGTCACCGTGTAGGCAAAGTAGGTGGGCGGCAGACCGTCGTTCAACATCAGCGCGCGGTTGATTCCCTGCTGTACCATCTCGGCAAAAGTGGCGAGGACGGGGGATAGGGCGTTGAATCCCAGCGTGACCGTTTCACCGTCAATGCCGAAGCGCACCTGTTCACGGTAGGTTTCACGGGCCGTGGCGACGGTGTCCCAGTAGACGTAATCGCGATCAGGGTCTTGAGACGACGCCCATTGTCGGCAAGCCTCGGCGATGCCATGCATCAGCACGGCTTGTTCAACCGGTATGCTGACGGCGCCGTGCGGGTGTTCCACCATCGCTTCCAGCAGGAAACGCAACAGCCGCGCCAGCTCATAGGTCTCGCAGAGCGACGCACCGAACAGCCCCGGCAGGCCGTTGAGCGCGTCGCACCAGCCCGGCCGGCCTGCCTCCATTTCGATGCCCATACCCCACGGATCGCGGGTGGCGAATTTGGTGAGCGCCAGGGTCAGCAATTTGGCGAAGACTGTCGCCCGATAGACTTCTCCACGTCCGTGAGCGGTACGCAATAAGTTGGGCGTGGCGGTGCGGGCGGCCATGAGCGCCGCCTTTTCTTCATCTTCCACAATTGCGCCGTACTGGCGGACTTTACCTGCACCCGCCAGCACATATTTCCGGCTGCGCGGTTGCACAAAAACGGCGCTGTCGAAATAAGGGAGGGTGGTGTTGAAAAGCAGTGCGTGTTTGCGGTCGGGATAGATCGCCAGGTAGCTTTCCAGAAGATCGAGGTTGTAGAACCAGTGGTCAATCCAATAACCTTCGCCGAACGTGGCTTCAAAATGCTGTTCGGCCTCGGCCAGCGCCGCCGCAATGAAGGCCTCCGGCGCGACTTTGAGGCCGATGTGACGATCCGCGATGGCTTTGAGCAAGCCCCCCGGCGTGAAAGGGCGCGCCAGCAACGGCGCGAGCGGCGTCGGATCGTCTGCCAGCGCCAGGATGTTCTCGCGGGCCTCATCCGGCAAAGTGAAGCGGCTGCCGTTGACCACCAGCGGATTGTAACCGTCAATCTGAATAAGTTCGAGGAATGATAACACATTGAAATCGCCGACCTGTGGATTGAACCACACATCACAGCGGCGATTTTGGTTCACGTCGCGGTAATTGCCGTTGCCCTGTGAGTAAGGTTCGGCGGCCAGGAAGAAGGCGTTGTAGTCGCGTTCCAGGTCGCCGTGCTTGCGCGAATAAATGTGATAGACGCATGGTTTTTCCTTGCTCCCCAGGATCACCGGCCAACCGCCGCGCATCACATTGTCGAGAAAGGTCTGGCGGCAGTAAGCGTCAAAGAGCGGGTCTGCGGTATGGGTGGCGACTACGTCGGTCAGGTGTTCGACGAGGCGGTTGCTCTCGGCGCGTTTGGCGTGCAGGTACGCCGCTTGCGTGAGACGTGCTTGTTGATGGTGAATGGTCTCGATGTCGCGGACGTGGCCGATGATGGCATTGAGCGTGAGGCTCTGGCCGGGGTCCAGCGTCGCCTGCGCCCCACAGAAGCCGCACGGTGTGCGTCCCACGGTGATCTGCCGCTGCGTGCGCAGCGCGTCCAGGGGCTGGGCAAGGAAGCCATCCGGCGCGCTCAGAGCCGTGTTGACGCCGAAGACAACGACCGGGTCCACGAACATAGGCAAAAGCGCGCCGTCGTCACCGAAGGCCAGGTAGAAGTGCCCGGCCTGGATTTCGGCGACTTCCGCCGTATCGCCCGCGCTGGCCTGGAAGCGGTAGAAGGGGATGCCGCGCTCCAGGTTGAAGACGCCCATCCACGCTTCGAGCGTGCGCCCAATTTCTTTCAATCCCCGGTTGTCCACGCCATAGGGCATCACCCAGGGCATACCATCGAGCATTTCTACCCTTACCGGCGTCGCGCCGACGTTGACGACCGTCACCCGGCGCACCAGCCCGGCAAAATGCTCGCCCGGCAACGTGAAGTACAGGACGTCCGTTTGCAAGCCGTGCGCCGGGCTGTGGGTCTGCAATTCCAGCTCATTCATACCGATGTGCATGGATGGCGTATCCTGAGTCGCCCAGGGAGCAAACGGTTCATAGAAGGTTGTCGCTCCATCGCGGGTGAGCTTGAGGAACGTGCGGAAGCCGGTATAGGGTGTACTCTGATAGGCTTTGTTCGCAGGCAAGAACTCCATAATCGGATGGTCCTTGTTCTCAATGCCGAAGCCGGCGATGGCCTGCCCGCGATTGACGTAGAAGACCCACAACGGGATGCCCAGGGGGCCGGCGATGCCCGGCAGAAAGCTGGCGAACGGGCGCGCGGCGGCAAAGTTCTCGATGACAAAACGACCGTCAGCGTCAAAAGTGTAGTTTTTCATAGATGCTCTCCGGGTGGGTAAACCGCGAATCGCGCTAATCTACGCGGATTTTTAAAATTAGCGCAGATTCGCGTGATTCGCGGTTAAAATTTTGCATGGTGATTCGAGCCGTCCCGGAAGTATCAATGACTTCCGGGACGGTCAGGTGTTAGTGATTGCGCATCACCAGCGGCAGGTAGATCTTTGTCAGTTCCCTGACTTTTACTTCATCCAGATAGAACGCGCCATGGCTGTCCGCAGGCATCCAGAAGCCATAGCCCCACATCTCGGTAAGGGTCAGGCCATCGTTGGGCGCGCCTTCCGCTTGCTGGGCGCTGCGGACGAAGCGATTGAAGGGCAGCGTCACCTGCTTCCAGCCGGTGAAGTTGTCGGTGAATGTCGTCTCGAAGCGTTCCGGCGCTGTCGGCGCCTGATAGACGCGCACGTAGTCCACGAGCATGTTCTGCGGGAAGACCGAGGTCTCGTCCGGGTAGCCCGGCCAGTAGCCGCCGACCGCGACGTTCATAATCAAGAAGAAGGGATGATCGAAGACCCACGGTGCGCCGGCGGGAATCATGCTCTTTGTCAGTGTGAAGTACTGCGTGTCGTCAAGGTACCAGCGGATTTCGTCCGGCTCCCACTCGATGGCGTAGACGTGGTAGTCGTTGGTGAGCGGTTCGGTATAGGTGTACCCGCCGCCGATGCCGCTGCCGCCGGAGTACCCCGGCCCGTGGACGGTGCCGTGAACGATGTACGGCTCCTTGCCGATGTTCTCCATGATGTCAATCTCGCCGGAGTTCGGCCAACCGACTTCGCTGAAGTTGTTGCCGAGCGACCAGAACGCCGGCCAGATACCCTGTCCGTAGGGGATCTTCAGCCGCGCTTCGGCGCGCCCGTACATGAAGTCGAACTTGCCCTTCGTCAGCAAGCGGGCCGAAGTATATGCACACGTACCGGGTTCGTTGGCCGGGGTGTACGCACACTGATATTCCGTGCCGGTGTATTTGGTCGCCGTGATGACCAGGACGCCGTTGCCGTTCAGCGCGGAGTTCTCGCGCTTGTCCGTGTAATACTCATACTCGGCGTTGCCCCAACCGTGTCCGCCGATGTCGTAACCCCACTTTGTCTGATCGGGTTCTGCGCCGGCCACGCCATCGAACTCATCCTGCCAGGTGAGAATCCAGCCCTCCGGCCCGGGATCGGGCGCCTTGTTATCAAGGATTTGTACAGTCATCGGCGTGCCGGTGTTCATCCCGTAGAACCAGAAACTGAAGCCATCTTTGGCCGACCAATCCTGGCTGTTGCCGAAACTGCGGATGAAGCCGCCGCCCGATTGCTGAATGGCCTGGACGGCCTGCGCAGGCAGGTGATAGGTGACGCTGAGCACGGTGTTGACCGGGTCTTGTTCGGGTAGGGCCAGCGGCGAAGTGCTGGGAATCTCCTGCGCAGTCACGGTGACGCCGCCGGTCGGTACCAGATCGGCAGGCACGCCGCGCTCGAAGTCGTCAATCATCCCCGGTATGGGCACATCCTGCACGAAGACCGGCGCGGTGGTACGCCAACCGAGGGCGGCGCCGGTAGGATTCGAGAGGGCGATGGAGAACTGCTCGTTGCCCTCAACTTTGTGATCGTTCAACAGAGCCATCTGGATGGTCTTGACGGTCTCACCCGGCGCAAACGTGAGCGTCCCCGTGACCGACGCGGTGTAATCGTGTCCGGCTTTGGCGGTTCCATCGGTAATTGCGTATTCCACCGTTGCTGTTGCGGTGTCGGTGCGATTGAGCATCACACGCACATTGACCGTATTGCCCTCCGACGCCGCGTAAGCGTAGGTGGAGAACTGCACACGCAGCGGCATGTCGCCCGGCTCGCGCTGGCCGTAGATTTCAACCTGATCCAGATAGAGCGTCTGTTGCCCCGTGCCGGCGGGCAGTCCGAAGGCGTAGCCCGACACCTCCGTCAGATTGAGGCCGTCGTTGGGCGCGTTGCCGGGTTGCCAGTCGGTGCGACGCTTGAAGATGGAGAAGGGCAGGTGGAACTGTTTCCAGCCGGTATAATCATCGGTGATGCGGGTGTAGTAACGTTCCGCCGAATCACCGGTGGAACCCAGCGCCTGGTTGTCGAAGATTTCCACCTGGATCTGCTTGCCGGTGTTGTTGCCGTAGAGCCAGAAGCGCAGGCCGTCATACGCGCTCCAGTCCTGGCTCACCCATTCATTTTCATCGGCGAAGGCGTGGGTGAAGCCACCCCACGCGCCGATGTTATACGTGGCGGCAAGAACGGCGTTGTCGGTCGGGAAGCCTGGAACCTGCGTGAGTGGTGTGGTCGCCGTCAGGATCGGCATATCGGCGGCGTTGCTCCCCCAGCGCGTCAGGCCGATTTCGTTGCCGAAGGCGGTGCGTCCATAAGGCAGACCAGCCTCGAAGTTCTCAACGAGTTGGATATCCCGCGGGGTATCGTTGTCCAGGATGGTCAACAGCGCCGGATTGTTCTTCCCGCCGAGCATGATGGTGCTGTTGCCGGGATTGGAAAGCTCCAGGTACACCGTTTCGGGCAACTCATAGTCATTATCGTCGAGGATGGGGACACTAAAGGAGGTTTCGGTTTGTCCAGGCTGGAAGACGAGGTTGCCGCTGACAGAGATATAATCCGCATCGGCAGTCGCCGTGCCATCGCCGTCCAGCGTCTTGTAGGTGACGGTGACCGGATAGGCAGCGGCCGGACTGATCGCTACCGTGATGGTAGCTGCATTGGCACCCTCGGAGACGGTGTAGGTCGGACTGGTGAAGTCTACTGTAGGTAACGGTGCCTCCTCCAGTCCACCAAATAGAGTGACCTGGTCTATGTAAACCGTACCGTTGGTACCGCTAGGCAGTGCGAGCGCGTAGGCCCATACCTCGGTGAGAGTGAGGCCATCGTTAGGTGCGCCACTGGGCTGCCAGGCATCGCGGAAGAACGCCCCCCAGGGGATACTGATGTGTCGCCAGCCGGTGCTCGTGTCGGCAAACTCGTAGGCGAAACGTTCCGCCGTGTCACCTGGACCGCTCTTGTTGTCACTGAGGATGACACGGAACGTCGCTCCGCCACCCAGACCCTTGAACCAGAAGCTCAGACCATCGTAGGCGCTCCAGTCTTCGGGCGCGAGGTTGTTGCCGGTGCCCGCGCCCCAACCGACGCTGGTGTAGGCGATGGCAAGCACGTGATTGCCCGTTAGCCCCGGCACGGTATCATCGGCAGAGGTAGTCGTGGCAATGCTGGTGCCTGAACCGTAGTCACCGTACTGAAACCACGTTGAGGGTAAACCGGCCTCAAAATCGTCTACAAGATGTAGTTTGAATAGCGCCACCTGATCTATGTAAACCGTACCGTTGGTACCGCTAGGCAGTGCGAGCGCGTAGGCCCATACCTCGGTGAGAGTGAGGCCATCGTTAGGTGCGCCACTGGGCTGCCAGGCATCGCGGAAGAACGCCCCCCAGGGGATACTGATGTGTCGCCAGCCGGTGCTCGTGTCGGCAAACTCGTAGGCGAAACGTTCCGCCGTGTCACCTGGACCGCTCTTGTTGTCACTGAGGATGACACGGAACGTCGCTCCGCCACCCAGACCCTTGAACCAGAAGCTCAGACCATCGTAGGCGCTCCAGTCTTCGGGCGCGAGGTTGTTGCCGGTGCCCGCGCCCCAACCGACGCTGGTGTAGGCGATGGCAAGCACGTGATTGCCCGTTAGCCCCGGCACGGTATCATCGGCAGAGGTAGTCGTGGCAATGCTGGTGCCTGAACCGTAGTCACCGTACTGAAACCACGTTGAGGGTAAACCGGCCTCAAAATCGTCTATGATGTGTACCCTGGTCGTCGGTGCATTAGAAGACAAATTGCTTTTCGCGGCGGCCGGTGCGCCCAACGACAGTGCCAGCAAGGAAACCAATGTGAGAACACGTAGCCAATAAAAAAATTTGGTATTCATTTGACTCCTCCATTCAAAAACTGATTTAATTGAGTAAGATAGGGTAATCAATATGCGATATGGTATATGCTGCACCTCCTCAAGGGAATAGTGTTTGAATTTAGTTCATTAGGGATATTTGTGAGTCTACTGAAAAAACTAAAGATCTCAGCGCAGAGTCGCAGAGGGCGCAAAGATTTTTATGTAGGATTCAATAAAATTAAGTCTTTCGCGTTTCATTACTAATTTTATTGATATAAACTTGAATTTTTCTCGGCGTTCTTTGCGTCTCTGCGGTGAATTAGACTTTTTTCAGGAGAGTCATTTGTAGCTCGACAATGTTAGATGTGCTCTTTCACCACAGAGTGCACTGAGATCACTGAGTTTTCCTGTGTTTTCTCTGCGTCCTCAGTGGCCTCTGCGGTGAATTTAACATTGTCGAGGTAGTAATACACATAATATCGCAGATGCTGAATAGTCCCCCAATCTTATCGGCCGCAAGTCAAAAATCCGTTAAAATCCGTTCAATCCGTTGACACCTCCCACAGCCGCAGGTCAAAAATCCGTTAAGACACTCCCACGGCTACAGGTCAAAAATCCGTTAAAATCCATTCAATCCGTTGACAACCTCTCGCGTTGCCGCCCCGCACGATTGACGGATGACCAGGCTGGTCTCCATCATAATCTGGCGTGGTGGGATGGGGCCGTTCTTGATGACCTCAAGCAGCAGTTCCACAGCTTTGATACCAAACTCGTGGATCGGTTGATGAACGGTGGTCAATTGAGGTTGGGCAATCATCGCCGGTGGCAGGTCATCGTAGCTGACAATGGCGATGTCTTGGGGGACACGCAAACCGGCCTCATGGATGGCCCGCAGCGCGCCGAGCGCCATCGTATCCGAAGCAATAAAGACGGCTTCGGGTTTTTGGGGGAGCAAGCGCTGCATGGCCTGGTAGCCGCCGATTTCAGTGAAATAGCCTTCAACAATCAGGCTTTCATCTATCGGCAGGTTACAATCTTGTAACGCCTGACAATAACCAGCTTTGCGGTCAAGGGCAGCGGTCGTTTCCATCTCACCGGCAATCGTAGCGATCCGTTGATGCCCCAGTTTAACCAGGTGCATGACCCCCGTATAGGCCCCTGTTACATTATCCACGTCTACATAACTTACCTCGCCAGGATGGAAAGGTCGTCCTGCCACCACCACCGGCAAATTGCTGGTCAGCAAACGCATAATCAGATCATCCCCAATTTGCCCCGCCTGAACAACGACGCCATCCAGCAATCCTTTGCGCGAAAGGCGCGGATACAGTTTTTCCTCATCGGCTGCGGTTTGCAGGAGAAACAGCGCTAGGGTGTAATCATAATCATTACATGCCTGGGCGACCCCCTGCGTGAGACGGGGAAAGTAAGGGTCGTTGAACAACACTTCCGTGCGGCGTGGCAAGACCAATCCGATGACGCGCGATTGCTGCGAAGCCAGTGAACGGGCAACCGGATGGGGGCTATAGCCGGTTTCGGCGATAACGCGCTGCACACGCTCGCGCACTTCGGGGCGCACATTGGGGCCGTTGTTGAGCACCCGTGAAGCAGTGGTACGGGAGACGCCGGCGCGTCGGGCAATTTCGTCCAGGGTCAGATTGTCAGGCATTTTCCCTCCCCAAATTTTGGAAGCGCTTCCAAGTCCTACTATAGCACAAGTAGGGGGGATTTGTCAAGAGGTTTTCGGGGCAAAAATCAGGTTCAACGGTTAAAATATCAGCCTGGGCAATAACCTTCTGGATCACGCTTTTGCGTCAGCAGTTAGCAGTCAGCAGATTGAGCAGATTAAGCGGATTGAGAACAAGAAATCTGCTCAATCTGCTTAATCCGCTGACAAAAATTCCCCCTGATCACCTGGGCCGAAAAATACCGCGGCGTTTGTCGAAACAATGTAACCCGGCGTCCCGTGCTTACTGAACGGCAGCCGCATATTCGGCGCGCGCCGCTGTGGCGGGGGCATTCGGCGCTGTTGGCGACGCCCCCACTTAACGAAGAACCGGAGGATGTACATCCTCCGGTTCTGTTTTGTCGCATCGGTTCGGGTTCTGTGCGATACTGACCTGTGTAGTTTAGAGATAGCGCATCGTTAGTTATTCCTGAGGACCAGCGGCAAGAAGATAAAACACTCGCCCGCGTTGATCTTGATCACAACGTCGTCGGTATCCACTAAGCCGCCTGTATCGGTCACTGTGAGCGTGAACGTGAGCACGTCCGTACTTGAGGGCGCGGTGAACGTCGTCACGCTCACATCCGCCGTGAACGTGACGGGCGCGCCACCCGTCTGCCGCCAGAGATACGCTAGCGCGTCGCCGTCTGGGTCGGACGAGCCGGAGCCGTCGAGCGTGACTACCGCGCCCGCCTGCACGGTCTGATCGTCGCCCGCGTTGGCGGTGGGCGCGTGGTTGACCGGCTCGGCCTGCACGGTGATGACCACCTCGTCGGTGCCGGTGAGGCCGCCGGTGTCGGTGACGGTCAGCGTGAAGGTGAGCGCGCCCGCGCTCGCCGGTGCGGTGAACGTCGTCACGCTCACATTCGCCGTGAACGTGACGGGCGCGCCACCCGTCTGCCGCCAGAGATACGCCAGCGCATCGCCGTCCGGGTCGAACGAGCCAGACCCGTCGAGCGTAACTACCGCGCCCGTCTGCACGGTCTGATCGTCGCCCGCATTGGCGGTGGGCGCGTGGTTGACCGGCTGCGCCTGCACGGTGATGACCACCTCGTCGGCGCCGGTGAGGCCGCCGGTGTCGGTGACGGTCAGTGTGAAGGTGAGCGCGCCCGCGCTCGCCGGTGCGGTGAATGTCGTCACGCTCACATTCGCCGTGAACGTGACGGGCGCGCCGCCCGTCTGCCGCCAGAGATACGCCAGTGCATCCCCTTCTGGATCATACGAACCGGACCCGTCAAGCGTGACTACCGCGCCCACGCTGACGGTCTGATCCGGCCCGGCGTCCGCTACCGGCGTCCGGTTGACCGGCAACGTGGTCACGGTGATGGTGAACGTTTGTGTGACACGATTGTCTCCGTCGGTCACATGGAGCGCGACCGGATACTCTCCGACCGCTAACGGCGTGCCGGCGAGCGTGGCTGTGCGGCTGAAGTCCTGCGTCAGGCTGAGCCAGGTGGGCAACGTGGAAGCTGTGATGGTCAACACGCCGCTGGAGTCGGCATCATCTGCTATGACGGTGTGAGTGTAGGGGATGCCGACTGTGGCGGTGATTTTGGGCGCGTTGGTGAACTCCGGCGGGTCGTTATCTGCGCTGACGGCGACCATAACGGCGGCGGTATCGGTGAATGTGCCATCGGAGATGATGTAGGTGAAGGTGGCGGTGTAAGCACTCAGGCTGTTGACCGGGGTGTAGGCGCACGTCGCCAGGAGGGTATCGCAACCGGCGGTGCCGAACGCGGGTTGGGTCCAGGCAACCAGGGTCAGCGGGTCGCCGTCCAGGTCATCGTCGTTGTTCAGGACGGGGATGGCGACCGGCGTATCTTCGTCTGTGGCAACCATGTCATCGGCGGCATGGGGTGGGTGTAGTGCGTCCTGGACGGTGATGGTGAAGGTCTGTGTTGCGCTGCTTCCCTCGTTGTCCTCGACGCGCAGCGTCACGCCATGCTCTCCGATGTCTTCCTGGAGCGGTTTCCCCACCAGCGTCGCCCGTCCGTTGTGGTAGTCGTAGAGCGTCAGCCAGGTCGGCGAGATCGGCGCGGTGATGGTGAGGGTGTTCGTCTCCACGTCAACGGCGATGATGCGGTAAACGTAGAATCTGCCTTCGAGCGCGTCGGTGGGCGGCGTGCTGACAAACTCCGGTGGGCTATTGGCGTCCACCGCGAGGACGAAGCCGTCTTCCGCCGTGGACGTGCCGTCGCCGACGGTGAGGGTGATGCTGGCCGTGCCGGATAGCCCCGCCGTTGGGGTGAGCGTGACGGTGCGCGTGATGCCGCTCCCGCCGAAGGTGATGTTGGTCAGAGGCACAAGGCTCTCATCCGACGACGCTTTGTCCAGCGTCAGCAGGTCGAGCGGCGTGTCGGGGTCGTTGACAAAGAAAGGAACGGTGAGCGGCACGCCGTCGTCGGCGGCCTGGTTGCGCACGTTGGAGATGAAGGGCGGGTCATCCATAGCCGCGACGGCGACGACGACGGTCGCCGTATCCTCCAACTCGCCGTCGGAAGCGACGTAGTCGAACGTGTCGGTGTAGGCGGCGGTGCGGTTGGCCGGCGTGTAGATGACGACATCCCCGCTGATGACGGCGCTGCCGTAGAGCGGCGAGCTGACATGGGCGATGAACAACGCGCTGTCAGGATCGCTGTCGTTTGCCAGGACCGGAATGCCACGCGGCGTGCGTTCGTCCGTCGCGGCGGTGTCGTCTCTGGCGACGGGCGGGTCGTTGACCGCCGCAACAGTAACGGTGAATGTCTGAATCGCCGCCGCGCCGAAACTGTCCACCGCGCGCAGCGTGACGGGATGATCGCCCACATCCCCGGCCAGGGGACGCCCGGACAGGACGGCGTGCCCGTCGCCATAGTCAACGAGGCGCAGCCACAGCGGTCGCACCGGCGCGGCAATGCTCAAGGCATCGCCGTCGCCGTCTACTGCACGGATCGCATAGGTATAGTCAATGTCCTCAAATGCCGTGGTGATCGGCGCGGTGTCGAACACGGGCGCGGTGTTGGGGATCACGGTCAGCAGAAAACTATCAGCAGCGGCGGCATGGCCGTCGCCGACGGTCACCGTGATGAACGCCGCGCCGGACAACGCCGCCGTGGGGGTGATGACGACCGTGCGCGCGGCGCCGCTCCCGCCGAAGGCGATGGCATTCAACGGCGTGAGCGCCGGGTTCGACGTGGCTTTGTGGAGCGTCAGCGTGTCGAGGGGCGTGTCCGCATCGTTCACGGTGAAAGCGATCGGAGCGGTGGCCACGCCCTGGCGGGTCTGCCGGTCGGCGATGTCGGAGATGGTGGGGGGATCGTTGATAGCCGCGACGGCGACCGTGACGTTGGCCGTATCGGTGAGCGCGCCGTCGGAAATGGTGTAGGTGAAGGTATCGGTGTAGGATGCTGTCCGGTTGGTGGGCGTGTAGACGACGACGCCGCTGCTGATGACCGCGCTCCCGTAGAGCGGGAGGCCGACTGCCGTCAGGGAGAATGGGTCGCCGTCGGGGTCGTTATCGTTGCCCAGGACGGGAATTACCCGCGGCGTCAGCTCGTTGGTGTTGGCGAAATCGTTTCGGGCGATGG
Organism: Chloroflexota bacterium; assembly: GCA_019873645.1. Classification (GTDB taxonomy): domain Bacteria; phylum Chloroflexota; class Anaerolineae; order B4-G1; family SLSP01; genus DSWT01. The sequence goes on from JAIOAX010000021.1 coordinate 26,248, forward strand.
GCGCGTCGTTGACGTTGGCGACGGTGATGACAAAAGCCTGCACCTCCCCCGTTCCTGCCTCATCTGTAACTCGCAGCCTGACGTTGTGATCGCCGACATCGGCGTTGAGCGGCAGGCCGGACAGTATCGCCGTGCGCGTCGTCGGTTGCGTCAGGGTCAACCAGGCGGGTTTGAGCGCAGCGACGATGGTCAGTGCGTCGCCCGCGTCGAGGTCGGTGGCGACGACGGTATACGTGTACATGGCGTCTTCCGTCGCTTCCGTGACCGGCGCGCTGACGAACTCCGGCGGGCTGTTGACCCCCGCGCCCACCGCCAGCGCAAAAGCGTTATCGCGGGACGAGTGGCCGTCGCTCACCGTGACGGTGATGAGCGCCGTGCCGGTCATCCCGGCGGTCGGCGTGACAACGACGGTGCGGTTCGCGCCGCTCCCGCCGAACGCGATGTTCGCCAGCGGTACGAGCGTCGTATCCGACGAGGCCGCTCCCAGCGTCAGCGTGTCCACAGGCGTGTCCACATCGCCCACGGTGAAGGCAATCGGGCCGACGGGTACGCCGGGATCGGTGCGCTGGTTGGGGATGTCCGAGATGGTGGGCGGGTCGTCGTTCGCCGTGACCGGGATGGCGACGACGCCCGTGTCGCTCAATCCACCTGTGTCGGTGACGATGTAGGTGAGTGTGTCGGTGTAGCTGACCGTCTGGTTGGTCGGCGTATAGATGAAACGACCCACGCCGAACAACGTAGCCGTCCCACTGAGCGGCGCCGTCAGAATGGCATAGGTCAGCGCGTCGCCGTTACGATCGCTGGCGGGGAAAGGCGCGTTCCGGGAGGCCTCCTCGTTCACGGGCGGGAGTGTGGCGTCGTCGGCCGTTGGCGCGACGTTGAGCACCGTCGCCTGGACCGAACTGTTGTTATTGCCAGCGTTGCCGTCGCGGCGGGCGGTGATTTCCGCCGTGTTGGTGAAGACGCCCGCCGCCAGCGGCGTGCGCAGCGTTCCCCTCACCGTGATGACGCCGCTCATCCCGGCGCCCAAATTCTGGACGCGCCAGACGTACCATGTTCCCGGCAGCCGCGTCACGGTGATGCTACTGGTGTATGACAAATCGCCAATCTGCCCTAAAGGCAGCGTGTCGGTGATGATCACGCCCGACGCCGCGACGCTGCTGACGTTGGTGAATGTGAGCGTATAGGTAATGACGTCGCCGGGCGCGGCGCTGGATGGCGTGACTGCCTTGGCGATGGCGACGTCGGGTGGGATAGGGACGTTGGACTCGTAGGCGCCCACGTCGCAGGCGGTGTTGAACGGGCGGGGCGCGCCGCGCTGATCCACATCAATGCCCGGCACGCACAAGCCGGCGTCAATCGCCGGGCTGCCGGGCTGCAAGGCGTAAACGAGGGTGTCGCCGCTCTTGGACAGCGGCCCCAACAGCGGATCGGTATTTTGCTGGTCACCGGTCGCGGTGAAGCCGCAGGTGTCGCCGTCTTCCAGGTTGTAGCCGTTGGAAACGACTCCAGAGTCGCAATTGGACGGGCTGTTGCCGGCAAGCAGCGTGTTGTGCAGCGTCACAGTTGCACCACTCGCGCTGTAGATGCCGCCGCCCTCGTCATTCGCCACGTTACCGGCGATCGTTGTGAAGGTCAGCACAGACGTCGCTCCGCTTCCATTGTCAATACCGCCGCCGTCGCCGCCGTCGGTTTCGTTCTGGCCGATGGTGACGTTGGTTAGAGCTAACACGCCGCCCCTATTGTAGACGCCGCCGCCGTAAAGGGCCGTGTTGGCGGCGATGACAACCCGCTCCAGGGTCGCGCTACCAGCGTGAATTTGTATCCCGCCGCCCCCAAGGCCGGACGTATTGCTGAGGATCTGCGTTTCTCTCAATGTCGCGTTGCCGCGGTATACATGTATCCCACCGGCATAGGAACTGGTTGTGTTGTTGATGATATCCACCTCGCTCAAAATCATCAAACCGTCGTCCAGGCATATCCCGCCGCCAATCCGGCTCGTGTTGCTGAATATGACCGTACCGGTCAATACTGCGGCGCCTTCGCCGACATACACTCCACCGCCGTAGTCGGCGGAGGTGTTATAAGAAATCCCCGTTCCTTCTATGGTTGCGCTGCCGGCGCCGATGTACATTCCCCCGCCATTGGAGTCTGCTGTATTGCTGAAGATGCGCGCCGCGCCGATATCCACATAGCCATCCGCGGCGTATAACCCGCCACCGGAACCGCCGGCCGTGTTGTAAGCGATCTCGATATCCTCCGCCGTGGTGCTGCCGCCAGAGACATAGATCCCGCCGCCATAGGTATCAACGGCGTTATAGGCGACATCTACAGCGTTCAAAGCCGCATCGCCAACGTCTATGTACATTCCGCCGCCATAGTCGGCGGTATTGCCGGTAAAGCGCGTCTTGACCAACGTCATATCGCCGACCTCGAGATAGACGCCGCCGCCCCTTTGTCCGGCGACATTGCTATCAATCATCGTCGTGCGGATCGCGGCGTCGCCATCCCCGATGTATACCCCGCCGCCGTAGTCCCCGGTTGTGTTGCTCACGATAGATGTTTCGGTCAGTGTAATACTGCCGGAGCCGACATACACACCGCCGCCGTTAGCGCCGGCGGTGTTGTTCGAGAGCATGACTCTGATCAACGTGGCGTCGCTGTGGTCGCCGTCGTAAGTGCTGACAAGAATTCCCCCACCGTCGTTATCTGCAGTATTGCCGGAGATCTCGGCATCGGTCACCGTTGCGCTGCCGCTTTGGATGTAGATTCCCCCACCTTTGTAGCTTGAGGTGTTGCTGAGAACGTGGGTTGCGCTCAACGTTATACTTCCATCCACGAGATAGACCCCACCGCCTTCCGAAGAAACCATGTTATTGGCAATTTCGCCTGCGCTGATTGCTGCGCTGCTCTCGTCAATCCACAGCCCGCCGCCATAGACGGCGGTGTTGCCATCAATGGCCGTTTCGCTCATCACAGCGTTGCTGTCGGTGAGGTACACTCCACCGCCATAGTAAGCGGTGTTGCTCAGGATTTGTGTCGCGCTTGCCGTCACCGTGCTGACGTTTGCATACACCCCGCCGCCGTAGTCATCCGCGATGTTACCGTAGATATTGACCTGGTTCAGCGTAACGTCGCTGGACGATGCGTACACCGCTCCGCCTTTGCTGCTAGCGTTGCCGCCGGTGAGGTCGAGATATTCCAGGGTGACAGTGCTGTTATCAATGTAGACCACGCTGCCATAATTCTGCGCATCCAGCGTCGCGGGATTGTCGGGATCGGCGACGTTCCAATCACCGTCCGCGTAACCGCCGCGCAGGGTCAAGTCTTTGTTAATGAAAACGACTTTCCCGGAGACGCTGCCCGCGCAGACGCCCGCCACTTTGACGACACCACCCGCGCCTGCCGCACTGACCGCGTCGCGCAGGGCCTGGGCATCGGCGCTCTGGTAGACCGTTGCGCCGTCGTCGGGCGTGGCGAAACATGGAACGACGGTAACGCTGACCGAGCTGCTGTCGTTGTTGGGATCCTCGTCCTGGTCGGCGGCGATGGTCGCGGTGTTGGTGAAGACGCCTCCCGCCAGATCATCGGAGAGCACGCCGCTGATCGTGATCACGCCCGCCGCGCCGGGCTCCAGGTCTTGCACCTCCCAGACGAATTGCGTGCCGACGACCTGGTTGATCGCCACGTCGCTGCCGACCGAAACCACGGTGACAGAGGCTGGGATGGTATCGGTGATGCGCACGCCGGTCGCGGCGAGCACGCCCTCATTCGTGAAAGTGAGCGTATAGGTGAGCGCGTTGCCAGGCAAGGCGAACTCCGGAGTGACCGTCTTGACAAGGGTCACGTCTATCAGGCCGTCCGGTGCCAGCTCGTAAGCGCCAATGTCGCAGGTCGCTGTGCCGTCCTCGTCTCCGTCCAGCGGGCGCACCGCGCCGCGCTGATCGGTGGTGGGGCAGGTGGGCGCGCCCGCGTCTACCGCCGGACTCTTGATGAGCCGGCCGTACAGGAGCGCGTGGACGGGCGTTGGCCCGCCGTAATCGCCCAACGCCGAGAGGCGCGGGTTGAGCGGACTGCTGCTCGTGCCCACCTGATCGTATACGCTGACGAAGCCGGTACAGCCGGTGTTGTCGCCGATCAGGTTGTAGCCCAGGGTGGTGAACGAGCCATAGGTGAAGCAGTCCGGGGCGACGTCGGTGGGCGAGTCATCGTGGTTCTCAGCGATGAGCGTATTCTTGACCAGCATCACCCCATAAGCTGGCCCGTTGAGACCACCCCCATCACCGGCGTTGTCCCCGTCGGAGTCGGCCGTATTGTCGGTGATCGTCACGCTGTCCAGCGTGCTGGTGCTGTATCCGCTGACGTATACGCCGCCGCCGCTCTCTTCGGTGCGGTTACCGCTGATCGTGACGTTGGTGAGCGTCACGGCGGCGTAGGCCCAGATGCCCCCGCCGGAGCTTTTGGAGGCGTTGCCGCTGACCGTACTGCCGGTGATTTGCAAATCCTCATACGTGTAGATGCCGCCGCCGTCAGAGTGCAGGGCGGTGTTATCGTGGATGTAACTGTTTTCGATGAGCAGCCGGTTTTCACTATAGATTCCGCCGCCGTCCTGACCAGTCTGATTATCGCTGACGATGGCGTTGGTGAGCGTCGCCGCGGCGGAGGCATAGATGCCACCGCCGTTCACATCAGCCGCGTTGCCGGCGATCTCGCTATCAGCGACCGTGAAGATTTTGTCTCCATACAGACCGCCCCCGGACCCGGTAGCGGTATTGCTCACAACCTGGCTGTTTTCGACGACCACTGTGCCATAGCTAAAGACGCCGCCGCCATTCCCGTAGGATGTGTTCTCGCGGATGATGCTGTCCACGATCGTCAATGTGCCGCCGTAGGTGTTGTAGATGCCGCCGCCGTTGTCGGCCCAACCGCCCTCGACGATGCTGTTCGTGAGCGTCAGGACGCCGGTGTTGCAAATGCCGCCGCCCTCATCGCCGGCCTCGTTGTCGGTGATGAGCACGTTGTCGAGCGTCAATTTGCCCTTGTTGTACACACCCGTCCCATCGTCGCTGTGGTAGACGCCCTGGATCGTCACGCCAGAGATGGCGACGACGGCGCTCGAACTGTCAATCAAAAAGACCTGTCCCACGCCGCCGACCCACGTCTCGGCGGGGCCAGCGCCGGTCAACGTCAGGCTGCGGGCGATGACGACATTCTCTTCGTAGGACCCCGCAGCGACGGTGATTGTGCTGCAGGTGGCGTCGTCCACGGCGTCCTGGATGGTGGTGTAATCCGCCGCGCCGTCGTCATCTACGGTGCAGGTCGCGGATGGCGCGCGCGGGGGCGCAGCCGCGACGGGTGGGGTTAAGCTCGCCATCAACCCCAGGCAGACAATCAGACGAACGAGCCAGTGTTTTGTGTTCATCTGCCTTACCTCTTGGGTGAATTTTGGTTCGCCAGCGCCATCAGCACCGGAAGGTTGGGGATTTTCGACGCCATCGCAAACGCCCAGTCCCGACGTTGTCCCTTCTGCATGACGTGGAGCACGCCGCGGCGCAGTTCCACGCGCTCAACCTGCTCCCAGGGCAGCGTTTTCCCGCCTGCGGAGAGGCCGATGCGGCTGACCGCGAACGGGCCGAAGGCGACGGATTCGCCGGCGTCGCAGGCGGCCCGCGCGCGCGGGAACATCCGCTCGGCGCACGCTTTCTGCATCGCGGCGCCCAGCCCGGCGATTTTGTCTACCTGGTTGTTAAAGACGAACTTCCGCCCGTCAGCCAGGCGCACGGTATAGATGTACGTCGTGTTGGTGTGCGCACTGCCGCGGTAGGTTTCGATCACGTTCTGCCACACTTCCGTTACATCGTCCCACCGGACGGCGACAGTTTGACCGCCCAGTGTGCGGGTGAACCCATCCGTGAAGAGGCGCACACAGAGATCGCGCCGCCGCTGGCGTCCAAGAAGGGCGAACACGCCGATGAGCGCCACCGGCAGCCCGGCGGCGGCGATGAGCAGGTCCGGCCACTCGCCCTTCGAGACCGCCAGACCAATGATGGCGAATATCGCGCCGACGGCGATCAAGCCCCATCCCGCCAGCAGCGATTCTTTTTGCGCTTTGGGGTTGGCGCGGTGCTCGGCGATGAGCCCGCCCAGGTTATACGATTGTGAAAAAGCATTGGTTTCCATTTCTCCCTCCATCAGGATTGATTGGGCGGCGATGGGCGTGCTGCCAGCCGCCGGGTTATCTCGTTGCGGAGTGCGGCCTCGTCCAGCGGCCCCAGCGCCGCCAGACATTCATCGCACACCCGGTTTTCCGGGAGGATCAGGTCCGCGCTCATGCGCGTAAACTGCCGCCCGCAAAGCAAGCACTCGAACTCTCTCTCCGTCATACATATACCTAACGAACACATCCCTCACCTCTTTTTTTCTTGTTGGGAACACGGAACAACGCAGACGAACACAGACTTTGAGGTGGGTCAGTGGAAATCCGTGTTTTTCCGTGTCATCTGTGTCCCTTATTCACCTGCGTAGCCCCTATTTGTTCGGTCAGCAAAACTTCGACGTCGCGCGGGTTGCGGATCGCCAGGAAGCCGATGGGTATGACGCCGGTTGAAGTCCGCCCGCCCCTATAGTGATAGACGCGGGTCTCCCGTGCAAAGATGATGTCGCCCTGCTGGTCGTCGCCGCGACGTTCGACCTGGCGCATGTCTTTCAGCGCGTAAGAGCACACCGACGCCGTGGGCCAGCGATCGATCAAGATCGCGCGCCGGTCACTCAGCGCGTATACCTTACGGCTGGCCTTGATATACTCCCAGAGCGGCGACAGGATCATCGCTACTCCCAAAAGTGCAAACAGGCCCAGGAGTATGTAAAAGATTCCCAACACATTGCCGCCCGCCATGCGGCCAAAAGAGCTTCTCCGGCTCATCGAGCTGACTTGGGTGAAGAAGAAGTAGATAAAAGCCGACCACACGAGACCCACAAACACGCGCGGCAGGCTTTTCACCGCCAGGCGCATCGGAATCGGCCGCCCGGCCCACACCAACTGCTCCCCACTGTGGAGCTCAGACGCCGCTATCTGACGGCTGGATTCATCCTCTGACATAGCGTAGTCCATCGCATACCCTCCTATCGTCTCTCTGCCCGCGTCCTTAATCCCCGATCACTGAAACCCAGATTGCCGGTCCATTTCTCCCTCCACCATAGTTTGCCTCCTTATGGCTCGAAAAACGTCATACTGTCGAGCATATCCGAAAAAAGCGGGCGCACCTCGCCCCAGAGTTCCGGCGTTGCCATAGCGTAGCCGGCGATCAGGCGGTCTCCCACCAGAATAACAACCAAACCTCCCGTATAGGAGACATCCAGGTAGGTGCCGGAGATGTTGGCGTAGGCCGCCGGGTATCCGGCAATCTTTCCGGTCTCAATGTTGCCGATTTTTGCTTTAAGGTACCCCGCCATTGCGGTGACAAAGACTTTAGGATCGTCGCTGTTTTCGATCTTCAACTCATCTGCCACCTCGCTGGCCGGAGCAGCATCAAACTCGACGAGCAAACCTTCTTCCAGTGCTGCCTTTTTAGAGTCTTCAAGAGCCGCTTCTGTCAAGGCAAAGCTGACCATTTTATCGTCTTCTTCGTAGGACCAGCCTCCTGGATAATTCAGGCTGTACCCACCCCTGTCATTTCGGTACTCGGGTGGAGCAAAGGTCAGTCCCATAAGCGCATCGGCGAAGACGTGCTGGAGGGTTTCCCATTGATCCGGCGGGGACAGGGCAAGGCCGTTGACCACCCGGCCGTCAATGAGGACGACGATTATCGCACCGCGCAGGGACGGTGATTCCATGGTGATGGTGGTGAGGGCCGCCGGATAACCGGCGATTGTCCCGATTTTTGGTTCATCCATGTTCATATTCACGGACTGAACCATGGCCTGGAGATATGTCCTCGCGTCGGCATCAACTGCCATATCCAGATTGGCAGCCAGTTCGTTTGCCGGGCCGGCCTGGAACATAAGCAGCGGCGCGGAGTCGGGGGCGTTTTTGAGCGACGTGGGGCTCTCACTGAATTTAACCAGCGCCTTTTTTTCTTCGTAATACCATCCCATCGGGCGCGGGAAGCTGTAGCCGCCGGCTGCGTTGCGATAGGTGGTTTCTGCTTCGGTGATTTTTGCGTTCAGTTTAGCGATTTCCCGCTCGATGCTGGCTTTGTCGGGCGCATCCGGGGCCATCTTCAGGTAAGCTTCGAAGGCGGCAATGGCTTCTGTATACTTTTTCTGCATCGCATAGGCCATGCCGAGGAAGCGTTGCGCGCTGGCGCGCTCCGGGTCGCGTTCGAGGAGCGCCTGCCATTCGGCGATGGCCTCATCAAGCTTGTTTTGCCGGGCGAGAACGCTGCCTAAGTTTTCACGCGCTTCGAAATAATCGGGGTTGATGCGAATGGCTTCGCGGTACTCCAGGACAGCTTGATCGAGGTTGTTCTGTTTGTCGTGAGCGAAGCCCAGGTTATAGTGTGCTATCGCGTCTTCCGGGTCGATCCGCAGCGCCTTTTCGAATAGCGTGATGGCTTGATCGAAATCACCCTGCATTCCGTAAGCGATGCCTAGATTGTTGTACGCGGTGAGGTATTCTGGAGCCAGCTCGAGGGCTCGTTTACCGACACGGATAGCGTCAGTGACTTTGCCGGTGCTTGCGTAAGCGCCGGCCAGGTCGCCATACGCTTCACCGAAGTCCGGCTTGAGTTCGACAGCTTTTTCGTAGGCAGTGACAGCCTTCTCTAATTCGTTTATCATCGTGTAGGCCGTACCGAGGTTGCGGTGCGTATCGGGATCGGCGGGATCAAGCTCGACGGCTTTTTCGAGTGTAGTGACAGCTTTCTCGTATTCGCCCAAGTCATAATACACAACGCCGAGTTGGAAGTGTGCACGGGCGCTCTCCGGGTCAAGTTGGATGGCTTCCTGGAATGTAGCCGCCGCCTCGTTGAGCTGGCCTGCCTCGTGCTGCTGAACCCCCAGGGCTACCAGATCATCCGCTGAGGGTGTGGGGGTAGCAGCCGGGGTTGGCGTCGGGGAAGGGGGTGCTGGTGTGGGGGTGTCGGCCACTACTGTGGGGGTGTCGGCCACTACTGTGGGGGTGTTGGTCACTACTGTGGGTTGATTGGAGCTTTCAGGGGTGCCCGTCTCCCCGCCGTTACAGGCACTGAGCAGTGCCAGGCCCAATATCAGACTGACAATAATCCACAGACATTTTTTTGACATCATCATTGACCTCCTATACCTCTGTTTTAGATTTTTCACCTGCGCAATTCTGTTGAGATGTATCCACAGCCATGAGAGCTTCCAGGAAAGCAAACAGGTTTTTCACGTTCTCGAACCCCTGGCGCTCCCCGGTCATCGGGTTTTCCAGAGAGGCGTGCCAGACGGATGGGGTTTCCTGGCTGGAACGCCACAACCGGAGCAAGTAGGAAAAATATGATGGCGGTGTGATCATTGATCAGGCTCCAAAACCCAGAGTGCCGGGGAATCGCCCCCGCTCTGGGCAACCAACCACAGTTGACCTGCCGCGTCGGTTGTGGCGTCCAACACGCTCAACTCGGCGGCCGGCGACTGCTCCAGGCGATTGTCGCGGATGCGGAAGGGCATCCCGCCGAGGAAAAACCACGGCGTCCCGGCGGCGTCGAACAGCACCGGCAGCGTCGGGCCTTGATAGAGCCTCTCGGCGTGCTCCTGCAGCCCGGCCACTTCGATCCACGCACCATCCTGGAAGTGGTAGAGCGCGCGCGTTACGTCACAGCTCGCGCCGCCGCACAGCGCTGCGAGCAGCCAGGGATCGCCTTCAGGGTCGAGGCTAAGGGTGAGCGCGTAGCCGCGGCGATAGTCCTCCGGCTCCGGCAGTGGGAATTCGCGCCAATTGCCCGTGGTTTGGTCGAACAATTTCACGATCCCGTGATCCATGCCGATCCACACCCGTCCGGCCTCATCGGCGGCGATGACCGTCACGCACCCGCTTGCCGTCGGCGACTGCGCGCCGCGCCAGGCCTGCCCGTCGAACCAGCGCGCGCCGCCCCCGCCCATTGGCCCCTCGGCCCAGTCGCACAGTCCCACCCACATCTGCCGGCGGCTTTCGACGCAGGTGAGGGTGAACTCTGTCAGTAAACCCTCCTCGGCCGCCGGCGGCATCCCCAACGTCTCGCGCGTAAAGATCGTCCAACGCCCGCCGGCGTACACGCGCACATCCTGCTCTGTGGCAAGCCACACCTGCCCCTGGTCGTCGGTGAGCACGCCCCGGCCTGTCAATGTGGTCGGATCGTCCACCGGCAGCCAGCCGGCGTCGGCGTGGACGAAGGCCGAGCCGCCGTAGTCGGCCATAGTGCTGTCCCAGTAGAAAATGGTATCGGGCACTTCTTCAGGAAAGAACCACAGCCGTCCGGCGGCATCCGCGCCGATAAAACGCTGTGACGGGGCGAGAAGGTATGGCTGCCATGCGCCATCGTGCAGCAGGGCAAAGCCGTTTGTTGTCAACAGCCGCAGGTCGCCATCGGGCAACACCTCCAGGCGCATAGTTTCGCCTTGCAGGTCAGGAGTGACCGGAATGACTTTGCGGAAGGGACCAACATGGCCTGCTGTCGGCGCTGCCGTTTCCAAAACCCAGAGCGCCGGCTCGTCGTTCTCGGCCTGCGCGATCGCCCAGACTTGTCCGGCTGCATCCACCGTCGCGGACAACCCGTACAGTTCGGCGACCGGCGGCCCCACCAGGCGATTGTTTTCGACGCGGTATACCGCCCGACCCATAAAAACCCAGGGCGTTCCCCCGCCGTCGAACAGGATATGCAGCGACGAGTTGGCAGAGAGAGAGTCCTCCGAATTGTCGTCCGGGCCAAGAACCGCGACCCATGCTCCATCCTGGAAGTGATAGAATGTGCGCGCCGAGTCATCACAACTTGCGCCGCCACATACCGGCGGGAGCAGCGCCGCGAGCGCCCACGGAGTACCATCCGGCCCTACTGTGAGGGTAGTCACATAATTTATGCGGTAATCGCCTGGCGCCGGTAGGGTGAATGACTGCCAGCTCCCTGAAACCTGGTCGAACCGCTGCACGATGCCTTGATCCATGCCGAGCCACACGTGTCCCTCGGCGTCGGCGGCGATGGCCGTCACACAGCCGTCGGTTGCCGGGAATTGCGCGCCGTGCCAGGTTTGCCCATCGAACCAGCGTGCGCCACCGCCCTGCGGCCCCGCCTCTCCGTACCAGTCGCATAGTCCCACCCACATCTGTTGCGTGCTCTCAACATAGGTCAGCTTAAAACCCGTCAGCGAATCTTCTTCAGAGGCCGCCGGTATCCCCATGGCTTCCCGCGTGTAGATGGTCCACTGCCCCCCGTCGAAGACGCGCACATCCTGTTCCGTGGCTAACCACACCCGGCCCTGACCATCGGTGAGGACGCCCCCTCCTCGCAATGTCAGCGGCGACCAAACTGGCGTCCACCCGACATCGGCCGGCGTGAGTTCTCCGCCATCGCGCCGGTAGTAAATCTTCTCCCCGGTCTGGCCGAAAATCCAGGCGCGCCCGTCGGCGTCTACACCGACCAGGGTTTGTCCCTCGTCCAAAAGCTGCGTATCCCATCGCCCCTCGCGGAATGTTGCGTACCCGGCGCGCGTCATCAGCCACAAACTGCCATCGGGCTGCGCGCGCAACACAGTGTCCCAATCCGACGCGGGCAAATCCAGCCTGGCGACTTTGCGGAAAGGGCCGACGGAGGCTGGCAGCGGGTAGACCAGCGGCCACTGGTAGGGGTCAAGGGCGATGGGGTCAGGCGCTTCAGTATCTATGCAGTCGTGGTAGCGCGCTTCATCGAGCACGAAGCGGGCATCTTCGAGGTGGTACTTGTAAAAGACGCCGCAATCCTTCAACCCACGATAGGCCGCCAGATTGGTCAATGTTTGGGTATCGGGATCATAGTTGGGAAAAGCGCCGTGCAGCACATCCACATCGTGCAATCCCAGCTCCGGCGCGTCGTCCTGGATCAGCTCCGGCACGGTGAGCGGCCGGGCGGTGGGCGGGTCGGCGCGATAGTCAAGCCAGTAAACGCGCTCTTCGACCCAGTACGGGCCGATGTTGCACGTTACAAAGGCCAGATATTGCCCGTCGGCAACCGGGTAGGCCACGACGCCGCCCGCATCCTCCGGTTTGTGCTCGAAACGTTGAAACCCTTCCTCGCACTCGTCAGGCCAGCCTAAAAGCGCGCGCCAGGCGGGACGCTCGGTGTAAGCGATAAGGGCAGCGTCCGGGTCAATTCGCGGTGCCGGTGTGGGCGACGGTGGAACAGTGGGCGATGCTGCGGGAGTCTTCTGGGGCGGCGAGGGGCGTGTCCGCGATGGGGAAGGCGTGGGGCTTGCCGTTGCCTTTGGCTCGACGACAAGGCCGCAGGCCAGGAGGCATAGACTGAGCCATATCAGGACGGCAGACTTGAGCCAGATCTTCATCAATATCCCCTGAAAACAACTGATTGTATAGGACCGGTCGCTAACTTGTCCCCTGTTGTTCTGACGGTAGCTTTTCTATGATTTACACCTCTATCATATTCTTGGTTATCAGGAGATTATCAGGAAGGTTGATCTTTTTTTGTCCAATTTGACGATCACGCTATAATTTAACTATGGCGCGTCTTTCTCTCTATTTCCTGGGGTCCTTCAATGCCACCCTGGACGGCAAACCGCTGACCGGGTTCGAGTCCAACAAGGTGCGTGCTTTGTTGGCGTACCTGGCCGTCGAAGCCGGTCTGGAAGGTGCGGGCCGTTCCTTTACCCGCGACGCATTGATCGGCCTTCTGTGGCCTGATTGTCCCGATCGCGCTGCACGGCGCAACCTTTCGCAGGCACTTTTCAACTTGCGTCAGGTGTTACACGATGATGCCAACTCACCCCCGTTCCTGGACATTGCCCGGGAAACGATTGGCCTCAACCCTGAGAGCGATTACTGGCTGGATGTAACCGAATTCGAAAGAAAGATCCAGGAAGCGGATCGCACGATGCAAGATGCGGACCGCAAGATACAAGAGCATTGCGCCTTGCTTCTTGCGTCTGGCGTCGAATTGTACCGGGGCGAGTTTCTGGCCGGATTCTTTGTAGATAGCAGCGTTCCCTTTGCCGAATGGGCCTCCCTGTTACGCGAACGGCTGCACCGCCAGGTTTTGGAAGCGCTCTACCGACTCGCGGCGTATAGCGAGCAGCTGCGCGATTACCAACAGGCGCAGCATTATGCCCGGCGGCAGGTGGAGCTGGAACCCTGGCGCGAGGAAGCGCACTATCAGTTGATGCGCTTGTTCGTCCGCAGCGGCCAACGCAGCGCGGCGCTGGCGCAATACGAGATGTGCCGCCGGACCCTGGCCGATGAATTGGGAGTTGAGCCTTCTGAGCCAACCCAACGTCTTTATCGGCGCATTCGTTCTGTGAACGAGATCGGCGCGCACAATCTGCCACCGCAGATGACGCCTTTCGTCGGGCGCGAAGCCGAATGCCGGGAATTGGCGCAACGTCTGGCGCAACCGGCATGTCGCCTGTTGTCGCTTGTCGGCCCTGGCGGCATCGGCAAGACGCGCCTGGCCCTCCAGGTTGCTTACGAGAACCGCAACGCTTTTCTTCACGGCGTGTGCTTTGTGCCGCTGGCCGCCGTCCAATCTCCAATGTGGTTGCTTTCTGCCATAGCCGATGCGCTGCATCTGCATTCCACAGGGCAAGCTGACCTCAAGGCGTCCCTTCTCGACGTTCTGCGCGAGCGGGAAATGCTGTTGGTCCTCGATAACTTCGAACAACTCGTCGAAACAGGGGGCGATTTGCTGTTGGACATTCTCCGTGCTGCGCCGGAAGTGAAACTTCTGGTGACAACGCGGGAGCGTTTGCACCTGTATGGTGAGACCGTTTTCGAAGTTACAGGACTGCGTGTGCCTGGCGAGACAGAAACAACGGATGTAGTCGGTTATGATGCGGTTGCTTTTTTCCTGCAGTGTGCGGACCGTATGCGCGCCGGTTTCGCGCCATCGAGCGACGAGTGGGCAGCCATCGTACGCATCTGCCGGCTGGTGGAAGGGATGCCCCTCGGTATTGAACTGGCTGCGGCGTCGGTGCAGGCGTTCTCCTGTCAAGAAATCGCCGCCCAGATGGCGCAAAGTCTGGCTTTTCTCAGCACGACGCTGCGCGGCGTTCCTGCGCGACATTGCAGTGTGCGGGCAGCTTTCGATGCTTCCTGGCAACGTCTTTCGGCGGATGAGCAACGTGTGTTTGCGAGCCTCTCTGTCTTTCGCGGGGGGTTCGACAGTACGGCCGCCGCGAAGTCGGTGGGCGCGTCACCCTTGCTGTTGGCCCGCCTGGGAGATCGGTCGTTCATCAGTCGCGCATCTACAGGTCGGTACACGCTTCACGAACTGCTGCATCAGTACGCTGCCGAAAAGCTGGCCGCTGATCCTGGGGAGATGTACCGGGTCCAGGAAGCGCATTGTGCCTGTTACGCCGATTTTGTCCACGATTGTTATGAGCGTTTCCTGGCAGGGGAACAGCGCGAAGCTTTGGATGCGATCGAACGTGATATCGAAAATGTGTGCGCTGCGTGGTCTTGGGCGATAGAGCAAGGACGTTATCCCCGGATCGCACAAATGCTGGATGGCCTCTACACGTTCTACTTCGAGCGCGGCGGCGTGGCAGGTGATGCGTTGTTTGAAGCGGCTGCCAGCGCATTGGAAAAGACGGTTGCCGGACAGGCGAATCCTGCCGTTGAAGATTATCGGCTGTGGGCCGGCTTGCTCTGGCGTTGGAGTCAATTTCACTATCAACAGCGCACTGACTATGAAGGGAGTGCGGCATTGGCCCAAAAAAGCGTGACTATATTGCGCACCTTATCTATCCCGTTGGAATTATCCGGCGCGCTTTGTGCGCTGGGAACGGTGTTGCGTGATTTGGGTCGTTACCACGAGTCGCGTCAATGTCTGGAAGAAAGTGTGGTTCTCCTCCGCTCTCCCGGAGAACATGCTACAAAAGCTTATCGCCATCAATTGGCCCGGTCGCTCACGGCGTTGAGTCTCACGATGGGGGTGATGAAGGAATACGCAGGCGCCCGGTGCCTGCTGCAAGAAAGCCTGGCGGTTTGCCGGGAATCGGGGAACCTGATCGGGGTGGCTGACAACCTGAATACACTGGGAGGGATCGCTTATCGGGCCGGGGAGTACGGTGAAGCGAAGCGCTATTACATCGAGAGTCAAGCTGCTTATGAGACTCTCGGCGAGGTGGGGTGGGCCAATGTAGTACGTAACAACCTGGGTCACGCGTGTCTGGAGCTAGGCGAATATGCGGAGGCAAGCCGCCACCTGCGCGCTTCACTGAAGACCGGTGTCGCGCTGTTCCAGGGACGGTTTTTGTTGAATATCCTTCACGGGCTGGCGGAGTTGTTCGAGAAGCAAGGGGACACAGTCCGGGCATTTGAGTTGGCGACGTTTGTGGTGCACAACCCGCTTTCCTATCGCGAAAACGTAAAATTGGCCCGGCAGATGGCGGACGCCTTGGCGGCGCAATTATCCCCGGAGGTTGTCGCCACCGCCAGCGTGCGTGCCAGAGCCTGGTCTCTCGATGACGTGCTGATGGACCTGGAAGCTATGCCGGAGTAGCCCCGTTTTTCTCAGCAGACATCATGAGCTACATGCTCAACCCAAGCATGAAAATGCGCGCTATTTTCGGAATAGACATCATGAGCTACGTGCTCAACCCAGCATGAAAATGCATGTCAACGGATTAAACGGATTTGAACGGATTAACTTTCAATTGGCGCATAAATCTGCTCAATCTGCTTAATCCGCTGATAAAAATTCCCCCTGATCACCTGGACCGAAGAATACCGCAACGTTCGTCGAAGCGGTATAGCCCGGCTTCACGGCACTGCTGAACGGCAGCCGCATATTCGGCGGGCATCACGCGGCGGTCGAGGGGCATGGCGTCGCTTGCGCATTGGCGCGCCTTGTAGGCGGGATGGTACTGAGCCATCACATTGATATACGTGTCGCGGGAGATTTCCTCTGCCAGGAAGCGCGCTACCTCGGCGGTGCCGGCCAATCCGCCGGGCAGCACGAGATGGCGGACAAGCAGCCCACGGCGGGCGATGCCGCGTTCATCCACAACCAGATCGCCGACCTGGCGGTGCATCTCTTTGACAGCGGCGCGATTGACCGCCGGATAGTCGCGGACCAGCGAAAGTCGCTGCGCGATGGCGGCGTCGCTGTACTTCATATCGGGCATGTAGATGTCTATCAGGCCGTCCATCAGCCGGAGCGCCTGGGGGGCGTCGTAGCCGCCGGTGTTGTAGACAATGGGCAGGCGCAGCCCCGCGCGGATGGCGACCGCCAGTCCCAGCACAATCTGCGGGACGACATGGGTGGGCGAGACCAGGTTGATGTTATGACAACCCTGCTGTTCCAGATCAAGCATCATCGCCGCCAAATCTTGCGGTGCGACCGGTTGCCCGGCCACACGCTGGCTGATGTCGTCATTCTGGCAGTACTGGCAATGCAGGTTGCAACCAGAGAAGAAGATCGTGCCGGAGCCGTAGCGGCCACGCAGCACATCTTCTTCGCCGTGGTGCGGGCCATAGCTGGCGACGTAGGCGGTCACGCCGATGCGACAGGGGCCGGGGCGCTGCGTGCGGTCAATCCCGCAGTCGTTGCCGCAGAGATGACACTCGTGCAGTGCGGCCTCGGCCTCGATCATACGCGCGATGAGTTTGTCGCTTTCCAGAAGCGGCAGATAAATGGGTGAAACATCCGTGACAGGCATCTGAATTCATCCCCTATCCTGCTCTATCCCAAATTGTACAACACAGCAGCTCCAATACAATTTTATCAGCTTCTGTTGCCCTATTCACAATCGGAGATACCCGATGTGGCAACGGTGAAAGATCTGCGGGGCGCGTTGCAGGCAGAATGGCTAAGAGTGGCTAAGGAAACCAGCGCGTGAGAGGATAGCCAGAAAGGTCTCCGGCGTGACGATTTGCACCGTACTTACTGAACCCAACGCCAGTATGTCTGTATCAACGGTGATCAAGTATTGCGCCGCTCCTGACAGGGCGCAGGCAATGAACTTATCATCTTTGGGATCGCGTGTAAATGCCGGGACAGGGCCCAACGGCGACAGGAAATCCGCTTTTTGTGTGACCAGGTCTAACAAGATTTGTCCGGCGGCAGGTGAGATAAAGCGTTGGATGGAGGGACGCCGTAACACGCCGCGTAATTCCGCTTCGAGTTCCGGGGCACTCACCATTTGCACATGGTCATTCAGCCACAGGTTCTCGATCAGAACGCAAATCGCTGTACTGGGCCGGATAAGATAGCGCATCAAGACGCTGGTATCAACGACGATCCGCATCATCCTGCATCTCGGCCTCACGGGCTACGGCTTCGCGCGCCTCTTCGATGAGCGTCTCTACTTCCGCTTCACTTAACACTGCCGCACGGGCCGCCGTCTCTGCCGCAGCGCGCCGGAGTTGTGCTAAGCGCAATTCACGCTCCGCAGCCAGTAACTGTTGATAACGCGGGTAAGCGACAATGGCAACTTTGGGCACGCCGTAACGTTCAACGATCACGGCCGTACCGGTTAGCGCTCGTTCCAGTATGAGGCCGAAGTTTTGCTGTACTTCGCTGGATTTGAAACTTACAGTCATAAGCCATGCTCCTGTTTATGTTACCTGAGTTATTTATTTTATCTAAGTTTAGCCTGTCGTGATGGAAAGTCAAGGGACAGCAAATGCAGGGAGTAGGGAGTAAAAGACAACATAAGGATAAGCTGATTGCTGAAAGCTGACTGCTGAAAGCTGACCGCTGAAAGCTGACTGCTGAAAGCTAACCGCTGAAAGCTGACCGCTGAAAGCTGACCGCTGAAAGCTGACCGCTGAAAGCTGACTGCTGAAAGCTGACCGCTGAAAGCTGACTGCTGAAAGCTGATCGCTTCTACGGGGTAACGAACGGCACAAAGGCGACGCCGCCGAGGTCTAGTTTGGCGATTTTGTCCCCGCGTTTGATGATTTTCCACAGGGTTTGATAGCCATGACGCGGGCCGGTGGGGATCACCAGGCATCCGCCGTCGGCGAGTTGTTCAAGCAAGGGAGGCGGGACTTCCTCCGGCGCGGCAGTGACGATGATGCCGTCGTAAGGCGCAAATTCCGGCCAGCCGTAATAGCCATCGCCCAGACGGCAATGCACCGTATAACCGAGTTCTTCCAGAAGCGACTTAGCCTGCGTGTAAAGCTCCGGGATGCGCTCAATGGTGTAGACATCCATCCCCATATCGGCCAGAATCGCCGTCTGGTAGCCGGAACCGGTGCCGATCTCCAAGACACGGTTGCCGGGCTGCAAATCCAACGCTTCGGTCATTAAGGCGACGATGTAAGGCTGGGAGATGGTCTGCTGACAGCCGATGGACATCGCATGGTCATCATAAGCGTAGGCGCGCTGCGATTCCGGGACAAAGCGATGTCGCGGCACACGTCCCATCGCCTCCAGCACCAACGGATCGCGCACCCCGCGTGTACGGATCAGTTCCACCATTCCCTTTTGATCCATACTTTCCTCAGACCAATACAACACGTCCCATCCTGTGTTATTATGAGGAGAATTTATCGGCAGATTAAGAGATAAAAATACTCACCGGCACTTTTCCGCTGCCGGATAGACGATCCAGCCTTCCCAACGCGCTACTTGCGGCCCGGAAACGGCCATAATCGTCACCGGTACATTCTGGCACCGGCGGCCTTCGACGCTCAATTGCCCCTCGGGGAGCAAAGTGTCTTCTCGAATCACGCCTAGATAGTAACGATAAGCGCCGCTTCCTCCAACGGCTTGCAAAACCAGGTTCGCTGTCCAAACCCCGGAAGCCGAATCCTCGCTCCAGGCGCTCAAAGTCGGCGGCGCCAAGACCAGCGGCGGCAGCGTGGGGGTCGGCGTCGGCAGAGGGGTTGCCGTTGCCCGCCGCCCTCTAGGGGTTGGCGTGGGGGTTGGCGGGATGCGCACCTCAATGCGGATGGGGATTACGCTCTCCAATACCCGCCAGGTCGAAGTGTATACGCCGGTTTCCGACGGCGCCTGCAACGGCACGATAATCTGAGTTGTTTCACCTACCGCGAGAGATTGAAGGGGAATGACGCTCAGGGTTCCCTGCGGTTCACCGGAGACAAAGGCCAGTTTCGTCCCCTGCGGCCATGCACAGTTGCCGCTATTGCGCAGGCTCACATAAGCGGAGAACATTGCCCCAGGCGCGACAACTTCGCCCGCTTCAAGGCGCACCTGACTGAGTTTGACACGTGGACGACATTCAGCAGGCGTAGCCACCTCGGTCACAGGCGGAGGGGTCGGCGTTGCCGCAGGCGTGGATGTGCCTGCCGCGGCCGGAGAGATTGCCGTTTCGGAAACGGAAGGGGTAGCCGTCGCTTGAGCCTCAAATGTGGGCGTCGCCGTCATAAGCGGTGCTTCTGTCGTCGTTTGTGTCGCAACGGGCTGTCGCGCAGATACCGTAAGGTCTAACAACCGCTGAACGGCAGCCGGGATCTGCCCGCGAACGCCAAGCCACGCGACCACGCCCACAATCACCATCAGCAGCAGCGTGGTGAAGGCCCGCGCAAGCCGCACCAACAGGGGACGCCGGCGGGGACGCTTTAACTTTTCCGGTGGCACCTCGATTCCGGGTTGCGCCGAGGGGAACAAGGTCGGGGTCTTCACAGCAGGTTTTTTGTCGCCGGTCACGGGCCAGGTCCGCAGCAGACGCTCATCCTCGTCTTCCTCGCCACCCACTGCCCATTTGGGGGTGACCGGCTGTACCAAAGGTGTAACCGGCGTCGCCGTGGAAGGCTCAAGTTTCCCCGCCGACAAAGGCGGCGAGGCGGTGGGCGTGTTGACTGACGCTTCCATGCCGATGATTTTTCGCAAAGCCGCCGCCATTTCACCCGCAGTCGCAAACCGCGCTTCGGGGTCCTTTGCCAATGCTTTGTTGACCACCTCCTCAAGCGACGGCAACACCGAGGGAACAAACTGCGTCAACGGCGGCGGGGCGTCGTTGATGTGTTGCATCACCATCCCCATCGGCGACTCGGATTCAAAAGGCAACCGTCCGGTCACCATCTGATAGAGCACAACGCCCAGGGAGTAGATATCAGACGACGCTGAACCGGGGCGGCCCATCCCCACCTCGGGCGCCATATAGGCGGGCGTACCGACCATCGCCCCGCTGGCGGTCAGACCGGAAAGCGTCAACATCTTGGCAATGCCGAAGTCGGTCAACACCGGCTGCCCGTCGGGCATAAACATGATGTTCGCCGGTTTGACGTCGCGGTGCACCATGCCGCGCCGATGGGCGTAATCCAGCGCATCGGCAATCAGGGCCGCGATGCGCACGGCCTCTTCTTGCGGCAGCAGCCCGTCGTTCAGGCGGGTTTTGAGCGTCGGGCCGTCAATGTACTCCATCACCATGTAGTAAACGTCTAACGCTTCGTTATAGTCGAAGTCGTAAACCTGCATGATGTTGGGATGACGCAGTTTGGCGACAATGCTGGCTTCGCGTTTGAAGCGGATGACAAAGCCCTCTTCATCCGCCAGGAAAGGATGCAGCACCTTAACCGCCACCATGCGGTCAAGCTGCACATGCTGGCCTTTGTAGACCTCCGACATGCCGCCGTGCCCGATGTGTTCGAGCACCTGATATTTGCCGAGGGTTTTGCCGATTAGAAAGAGAACGCTGGTCACATTAACTCCACATTGCCGGAAAGTGTCACGACTTGCGCCTGACAAGCGCCGATAAAACGCCGCAAGGCTTCCCAGGCGCAGTCAAAATCCGCTTCAGGAACTAAAAGCAGATCACATACCGCTGCGCGTCAGTAAAGAGGCGCGTCCGCGTGATTGCGGAAATTAACGCTGGCGGCAACGTCATCGTACATCTCCGCTCATCATACACCCATCTTACTCGAATGTCCAACGTCTCATGAGGACTGAACACAACGTGGGACCAGAAATTATTTCCATATATACTCATGAAAACACTTAAGACAAGAACTTCGCGGTTAAATCGCTCTCCCAATGCGCAAAGGGGAACGCCAATTCGCCCCGCCTGAAAATCCTGTTAATCCCTGTCAGAAAATGGCGAAGTGCGTAATGCCTATTAACGCCATTGTACGATGACCAGCGGCAAATAAACGCGGCGCCATCCTGCCAGATGGCGAATCGTGACCACCCGACCGTTGCCGGTATCCGCGACGACGATGTCGCCATCCGCCGCCACCGCCACGCCGTGCGGGGCGTTGAAGGGGCCGGTGTAGCCATCGTTGAGCGCAGTGTACTCGGCGCGGAAGCTGCCCGCGGCATCCAGCACGACGATGCGATTGTTGCCCGTGTCGGCGATGTAGAGATTGTCATCAGCATCCACCGCGACGCCGGTGGGGCTGCTGAAGCTGGCGGTGATGACGGCGGGCTGGCTGAACGTCTGCCCGTCGAAATTCAGGACAACCAGGCGGTCATTGCCCTGATCCACGACGATAACCCGGCCACTTTTATCCACCGCCACATCCTGCGGCGTATTGAACTGCCCTAACAGCGTGCCGGGTACATCGCCGTAGGCCGACAAGAAGTTCCCCAGAAGATCAAAAGCCTGGATGCGATGCGTAGCACTGTCAGCGACGAGGATGCGCGTGCAGGCGTCGCTGTTCCCCAGGCGCGGAACGTCGCTGATGCGCAGTTCATCAATGGTTGCATCCACGGCCAGGCTACCATCCGGATTCGACCCGATGTAAAAGTCGGGCGCTACGGGCCGGGCTGTTCCCTCACACTCGCTTTGGGCGACCCGCCGGCCATCCACGTACAGGCTGATGACGTTCTCCGCCCAGGTGAAGGCAAGGTGATGCCATTCTCCGGCCCGCCAGTGTGCCACGTTGGTCGGCGCGCCGCAACTGCCGTCTTCGTAGAAATAATCGAAGACCAGATTGCTGATCCCGTCTTTGCGCAGGTGCAGGAAATTTCCCCAATAGCCCCACCAGAAGAGCGTGTGGTTACCGCCGTCGTCGCCGTCCCAATCGGGGCGGAGCCAGAATTCGACCGCGCCAAACGTGTGGGTCAGGTTGCCGGTGACGGGGTAGCTCAGGATGTTGGTGTCTGTGATCAGCACGCCCTGTCCATGGCGGCCTGTGGTGAACGTGACGCCACTCGCCGTCCCGATTTCGCCTTCGGCCCCGCTGAGGTCACCATCGAAGTGCAGCAGCAGGGACGTGTGCGTGTTCACTTCGTAGGGGCCGCCATAAGTGCAGGGCGGCCCCCACGTTGCCACGCCCGACGGCGCGCTGAATTGCCCCGGCGCTGTCCCTTCCTCGCCAAATGCCCACAGCGGCTGCATCGTCGCATCGTAAATACGCACCGCGCGGCGGATATCTCCGGGGAACAATCCAAAGCCGCTGACCACCAGCGTCCCGGCGGCGTCGTAGGTCAAGTCGGCGGCGCCGCCCATATCGTAATGGACGTTGACGAGCCGGTGGGTATACCGTCCATCCGGTTGCTGGCGCAGCAAAGGATACAAGTTCCAGTTGTTGAGCACCGTCCGGCTCAAGTCGGGGGCAATCACGACGGTTCTGGGGTTGAGCGTGGGAGCGTAGGCCGGCGCGCTAAACGCGCTCTCGTGTCCTGCGCCGTCTACCGCGGTGACGGCGTAAACCCGATGTTCCCCGTCGCCCCACCCGCCGCCCCATTCCGCGAAGGTCGTCCCGGTGAGCCAATTGGCAGCGACACGGTAGCGATAATCCGGCGGCGTCGCCCGGTACACCCGGTAGCCGGCCGCGTCGGGGACAGGATACCACTCTAACGTTGCCAGCGTCTCTTCGATGCGCGCTTGCCTCAGGCGCGGCGCAACCGGCGCATTAGCCGGAGGAACGTGTGAGGAAATGGTGAACGTGTGGCTAAGCACATCGCCCATCCAGTAAGCCAGATTGAATTGGGTGATGTCGAGCCAGTGGAATTCCACATGCTCCTGGCGGGCCAGCCGAATCAGGAGCAAGCCCTGATTCCCAACAATATCCACCACACCGAAAGGATTGTCGTGCAGCACGTGCCCGTTCTGCGTCACCGTACCGCCGTTGGCGGAGCGATTGGGCAGTGGGAACACGCCGTTGGCATCCGTCGTGCCGCTCATTTCCGGCGTGTTGTCCACGCCCATCTGACCGGTCCAATCCCAGGGGCCGGTGCGCTGGTAGACCGTCACCTGGACGTTAGCCGCCGGATTGCCCTCGTTGTCGAGAATGCGCAGGTCGTTCTGCAAGGGGATGTCGAACAGGTAGGCGCCGTAGTACCCGTTGCGATATCCGGCAAAGGTGGAGGCGCCTCCGGCGGAATGGCTGGAATAGAGGTGCGGGTCGTTGTGGGGCGTGGTGTCGCCGCCGAACATCAAATCTCCATTGCTCCAACCAAAGCTAAAGTTCGCGGGCATCCCGTCGTTGTCGGTCACAAAGACGTTGGCGGCGTAGACGCCGATAGCATACAGGTCAATCAGCGAGACCTGGTGGCTCAACTCGTGCACCAGGCCCCAGTCAATGTCGGTCGCCGGATCGTAGTAGCCGCCCTCGTGACGGACGTCGTCCCGGATGAACCAACCGCCGTCGTGTTCGCCGTCCGGCGGCGGTGCTTCGGAGGCGATGCCAATCGTGTTGATGCGCACACGCAGCGTCGCGCCCTGCGGCGTGACCGGGTAAATGGAGTTGGCGAACGCCGTGTTCATCGCCGCAATCTGCTTCTGCAGCCAGTCCTCCGCCGAGAAGGGATACTTGGGGTCAACCGGTGTATTGTACGCGGCATACATCTCCGGCGTGACGAAAATGTTGAAGCTCATCGCGTTGGTGCGATCTTCAAGGCTGTTGTTGCTCTCGTAGGCCTCGGCGATAAGATTGGCGGGATCGGCGGTGAAGCGCACGGTGTGCTCGCCCAACGCGCGCTGCCCGTCAGAGGAGAGCCCGTGCGCCCAGGGCCAGGCGTAGGTTGCTGTAATTTCCGCCGCCGGAGCCAGTGCGGGCAGTGTGCCGCTGGCGACTTCCGCCCCGTCAATGTGCCAGGCGTAGTCGAAGGCCAGGCTGGCGACCGCGCCCTTGTTGACGATGTGCGCCGTGAAGGTGACGATTTCGCCAGGCGCGGGCCAACGGCGGTCATCCTCCGTGCCGGGGCAGAGATACGGGCGTCCGGGCTGGTTGGGGGCGTCGTACAGATACTGCACGCAGTACGCCTTGTACAGCGGCGCACGGTTGATGTAGGTGACGTCGAGGTCAACGCTCGAAGATGGTGTAATCTGCGGACCCGTCGCCGACATAGGGAGAAGGGTGGAAGCGCGATTGGCTACAGCGGAGGTCAAAGTTCCCAGGACAAATAGCAAAGTGGCGACACAAAGAACGAATAGCCCGTAAAAACGCCCATAGGCGCTCATAATCCTGCTCCTCTGAAAACAGTCTGATAGTCGTCAGTCGAGTAGTCCAGCCACCATTTGCATTATCGGAGCTGCACCGCAGGTTCGGCTACACTCCTTTCAAAGAAGAGGAGGGGGCCATCATCTACAGGATTGACAGGATGAAAAAGCTCCTGCAAAGCCTTCTTTAATCCCGAAAATCCTGTTAATCCCTGTCAGAAAATGGCGAAGTGCGTAACTCCTATTATATGTTTATTTATTATATATTCAATTCCGGCTACTGGATAAGCGCAATGTCTCTGGGGTGCATTTCAGGACGGGGGCAGGTTTTTTGCGTTTTCCCCTCTCACCCCCTGCCCCCGCTCTCCCCGCGTGCGGGGAGAGCGGGGGATTTCTCAAAGGGGGATTTTGCGCGGCTTCGCCGCGCAAAATCCCCCTCTATTTACCGCCTCGCTCCCTTTGGGGCGAGACCAGGAGCGGGGGCGCAAAAGTACAATGTTAACCCTTAGCCTCATCGTGGGTTCCAAAGGAGATTTACAACCAATCCAGGCGCATTATTTCAGAAGTTTATCTGACTTTCTCCCCCAAGTTGAAATGTACCCTTTCTCTGTTTTCCTAATATAAACAGAGGGGGACACTCTTTTGTGTCCCCCTTTGTGTTGCTTACCAATCCAACACCGACCCGTCATCGGGATCGTACCGCTCTGGATTGCGCCAGTCGTGATCGAGTTTGTCTTCCAGCGCGTCCCAATCCAGCTCGATGCCCAGGCCCGGCCCGGTGGGCAACTCGACGAAGCCATCCTTCGCCACAAACGGCCGCTTGAGATAACCCTCGCCAAGCGTGGTATGCTCCTGCGCGATAAAGTTGGGGATCGAGGCATCCAACTGGATACACGCTGCCAGGGAAATCGGCCCCAAGGGGTTATGCGGCGCGATGCCAGCATAGTACGCTTCGGCCATCCCTGCAATGAGGCGCGCCTCGTTAATGCCGCCGGCATGACACAAATCCGGCTGCAACACCGAGGCCGCGTGCTTCTCCAGCACCTCGCGGAAGCCCCATTTGGTGAAGACGCGCTCGCCGGTAGCAATGGGCAGGTGCGTGCCATGCGCAATCTCCGCCAGCACGTCGAGGTTTTGCGCCTGACACGGCTCCTCGATGAACATCGGTTGATAGGGTTCCAGCGCCTTGATGAGCAGTTTGGCCGTCTGTGGGCTGATCGCGCCGTGGAAGTCAACAGCGATGTCGGCATGCGGCCCGCCGGCCTCGCGCAACGCGGCGAAGTGCGCCTCGGCCGCCTTGATGAACGCCAGGCTCTCGATAATGCGCGCCGGACGCCCACCGTACACCCCCGTCTTGAACGCCGTGAAACCTTGCGCCATCCACCCCTTGAGTGACTCAGGATCCCCGACATGCTTGTACAGACGCACCCGGTCGCGGGTGGGACCGCCGAAGAGCTTGTAGACCGGCACGCCGAGCGCCTTACCGGTGAGGTCCCAAAGCGCCTGTTCCACGCCGCTCAACGCGCTGGTGAGGATCGGCCCGCCGCGATAGAAAGCGTGGCGATACATCGCCTGCCAGTGATGGACGACGCGGGTGGGGTCCTTGCCAATCAGATAAGGGGCCAGCTCATCCACGGCCTGCGCGCACGTCAACGCGCGGCCTTCGAGGATCGGTTCGCCCAGGCCCACCAACCCCTCATCGGTGTGCATCTGCAAGAACAGCCAGCGCGGCTTGACCAGAAATGTCTCTAACTTCGTAATCTTCATCAAAACCTCCTTGTGAACTCGTTGGAACGTTAGAACGTTCAAACGTTCCAACGTTCTAACGCCGGGTACTCTGGCTCGAAGCCGATCAACGCTTGGGCGCGGGCGTAACTGACCAGTGCTTCACTGCCTTCTACGGAGCGCTTCCACGTGGTCACCTCCGGGAAGAAGAACTCTGCCAGTTGCCGTGAAGGGACACCGAGCGCATTGTATTTGTCGTTGACAAAGAGCGGATGGCTACCTTCATACTCCGCCGTCAGTCCCTTCTCGATAGCCTGCGCCACATCTTCGACGTGAATGATGGCCCAGAAGTCGGTGCGCCCCCAAATTAACAATTCCTCCGGCAAGCGCGGGCCTTCAAACCAATCGCGCATCCAGCGGCTTGTGCTGCCGGGCCGCCATTCGTGGAAACGCTCCACGCGCCGGGCCTCCTCACGTTCAACAATGGCGCGCAACCGCGGCTCGCGTTTCTCCGGCGGCAAAGCACACAATGCCTCAAAAGCCTTGCGCGCTCCATCTCTGAAGAACTTGATCCAGTTCCCCCAGCGCTGATTGGGATTCATCACGCCAGGGAAGCGTAAACACACGCCGGAGATGCCCTCACGTCGCCAGAAATAAGCCGCCGTCTCCTCCAGCATGCCTTTGGAGAAGGAATAAATGTCTGTCGTGAAGGTAGGGTGTTCTTCATCAATCGGAAAATAATGGATCGGAAACCCCTTGACGCCGAAGTTGTAGCCCAAAGCGTTGATCGAGCTGGCGCTGACCACACGCTTGATACCGGCATTGGCCGCAGCCTGATAGACATTGAACGTCCCGCCGCAGTTGACGCGGAAGATCTCGTGCGCTGGCGCAGGGTGTGGGCTGGCATACGCCGCCAGATGCACGACGGCATCCATGCCCTCGAAAAGCGGCGCCAGCGCTGCATAATCCGTCGTATCCACTTGATGATACTCTGCTCCTCTGACGGTTTCCCAATGCGGCTCCTCGATGGCCTCCGGCGCCACGCGGTCGAGGATGCGCACCCGATGCCCATGCCGCAACAAGCGCGCGACCGCCGTGCGCCCCACATTACCAATGCCCCCTGTGACCAAAATTTTCATAAAACTTTCTCTGTGTCCTCCATGTTCGCGGTGGTGAAAATATTTTGGCCGAACAGCACGATTTCAAAAGTAAGAACATTGTATGACACGCGATAAAAAAGTCAAAAACTACCATTTGCCAAATCGAGCTTTTCGAGGTACAACTTGCTATGGTTGGGCACTTGTGTTCAACACATGCCGACGTTCAAACGTTTCAACATTCAGACGATTCTTATGGAGTAGTGATGCCTGAATTACTGATAGCTCTGCTTGCCTTTGTCGCAGTGATGGTAGGAGGCATGTACGGATTTAGCGTTTTGGCCTCGAAGATGGTGACGCATGCCATTCAAACACGCTTGAAAGCGCTGGAACAGATCACCAACGAGCAAATTCCCGATGACTGGTTGCGCCCCTTTCGGCGCCGTGTCGCTGCGCTGCGTCAAACGGCCGCCGATGAGGGACGTTTCTCCCGTTTAAGTGGGCGTATCCAAAGACACTGCCTGCGTAACCTCGATGAGATGATCCGCTTCACAACCCGGGTCAACTATACCGATAGCGCGGCAACCCAGAAAGAATTGCTCGGCATCCTCAACACCCATCGAGAAACCTGGGCCGCCAAAGAATGGCGTGCATGGATCACTCACGTGGAAGACTTGGATAAACCTGCCGAAACTGGAGAAGGCGTTGAAATGTTAGAACGTTGAAACGTTAGAACGTTCAAACGTTCCAACGTTTCAACGCATATTACAGGAATAAGGAGCAAGTATGATTACAGGATTAGCGCACGCATGTTTTACCGTATCGAACCTGGAACAATCGTTGCATTTTTACCGCGATGGCCTGGGGTTAAAGGAAGCCTTCGATTTCAAGGATGACAATGGACGGCGTTTCGGCGTCTATCTCTACGTCGGCGGACGCAACTTCATCGAGCTGTTTGAGGGGCAGCTTGACGCGCCGGCCGAAAGACAATCGTTCAAACACATCTGCCTGGAAGTCAACGACATCGAGGCCACCGTAGCGACGTTGCAGGCGCGTGGCATCGAGGTCAGCCCGATTATAATGGGAAAGGATCACAGCTACCAGGCGTGGATCACCGACCCCGACGGCAATCGCATCGAGTTGCACCACTACACCCCCGAAAGCTGGCAAGCGCCTAGTTTAACGTAATTTTTAGACAGGATTTACAGGATTGACAGGATGGGGAGGCTATGCAAGACGAAGCGTTAACTGAGAAAATCATTGGATGTGCATTCAAGGTACACAACACGCTTGGACCGGGATATTTGGAGAAAAGGAGGAAAATATGTTAGCGCAAACACCCCCAATGGGTTGGAACAGTTGGAACACCTTCGGCGGCAACATCCACGAAGACCTCATCCGCGAGACGGCGGACGCTTTTATCAGTGAGGGCGTCAAGGCAGCCGGCTACGAGTACATCGTCATTGACGATATTTGGGAAGCCGACGCGCGCGTGAACGGGCGGCTGACCTGGGACACGACGAAGTTCCCCCACGGTATCCCGGCGCTGGCGGAGTACGTCCACAGCAAAGGATTGAAGTTCGGCATCTACTCGTGTGCAGGGAGCCACACGTGCGCCGGAAAGCCCGCCAGTTACGGGTACGAAGAAGTGGACGCCCAGACCTTCGCTGAATGGGGCGTGGACTTTCTCAAGTACGATTTCTGCTTTGCGCCGGCCGGCGTGGACGGACCCAAACTGTATCAGCGTATGGGGCAGGCGTTGCGGGCGACGGGGCGCGAAATCCTCTTCAGCGTGTGCGAATGGGGCACCAACAAACCGTGGGAATGGGGCGCGAAGGTCGGCGCGCACATGTGGCGCACCACCGGCGACATCGCCGACTCCTGGGCCTCCATCGTGGACATCGGCTTCAACCGGCAGGCCGGACTGGAAGCCTATGCCGGGCCGGGGCACTGGAACGATCCCGATATGCTGGTGGTGGGAATGTACGGCAAAGGCAACGTCGCTCAGGGCGGCTGCACCGACGCCGAATATCGTAGCCACTTCAGCCTGTGGTGTCTGCTCGCCGCGCCGCTGATGCTCGGCTGCGATGTGCGCGCGATGGGCCAGACCGTCCGTGATATCGTGCTCAACCGCGAGGTTATCGCGGTGAACCAGGACCCGCTCGGACGCCAGGGCTATCGCGTCGGCAAGACCGACTGGGCCTGGGAGATCGTCGAGACGTGGGCCAAACCGCTCCACGATGGCAGCATCGCCGTAGGACTGTTCAACCTGGGTGAACGCAACCAACGCCGTGCGACCGTCGCCTGGGAAGCCGTGGGTTTGCATGACCGTCGTCCCTGCAAAGTGCGCGACCTGTGGAAAGGCGAAGACCTGGGTATCTTCACCGGCGACTTCTCCACGCTGGTTGATAGTCACGATGTCGCCCTGGTGAAACTGACGCCGGTTTTGTAAGGTGGCAACGGGTTGAACGGATTCTAACGGATTTTTATCTGCCTAATCCGTTTCATCCGTTTAATCCGTTGACTATCTTCTGA
The DNA here is from genome assembly GCA_019873645.1 of Chloroflexota bacterium. Lineage (GTDB taxonomy): Bacteria > Chloroflexota > Anaerolineae > B4-G1 > SLSP01 > DSWT01. The sequence goes on from JAIOAX010000021.1 coordinate 56,037, forward strand.
AAAGGGGACAAGGTGTGCAAAAGAAGAGCGTTTTTAGCAAAAAAGTCTTGCGCGTGATCGGGGTCATCTTGGGCACGCCGGCGGCCTTTGTTCTGATGCTTATGCTGGCGTACACCCTGGCAGACCGGACCAATGGGGAAATCATATCTTCCGGCGTGCGGCGCAAATATCTGCTGTATGTGCCGCCAAGCTACAATCCCGCCACACCGACGCCGCTCGTCATCACCATCCACGGCTTTGCCCAGTGGCCGACTAACCAAAAGAACGTCAGCAAGTGGAATCCCCTGGCGGACGAGTATGGCTTCATCGTCGTCTACCCGTCGGGTACCGGCTTCCCCAAACGCTGGGGAGCGCATGGAACCGCCAACTCGCTGAATCCGCCACTGGCGGATGTCACGTTTATCTCCGACTTGATTGACAAGCTGGAAAGCGAGTACAACATTGATCCCACCCGCATCTACGTCAACGGACTATCAAACGGCGGCGGGATGTCCTATCTGCTGGCATGTCAACTCTCCGAGCGCATCGCCGCTTTCGGGACGGTCGCCGGCGCGCTTCTTTATCCGTTGGATAAGTGCCGCCCTACGTATACTGTGCCGATGATCGCCTTTCACGGCGACGCCGACCCCATCGTCCCCTACTACGGCGGCCCGTCAGGACCATTCGATATGCCCTTCCCGGTCGTGCCGGATTGGGTGGCGCAATATGCCGCGCAGAACGGTTGCACAACGACGAATCCCCTGCCCGCGCCGGGCGAAGTCACCGGCGTCAAATACAGCGGGTGCAACGCCGGCGCCGAGGTGCATTTCTATACCATCCACGGCGGCGGACATTCATGGCCCGGCGGCGGCTACCTGCCCAAAGCGATTGTGGGCCACACCACGCAGGATATTAACGCTACCCGGATGATGTGGGATTTCTTCAAACAATACACCCGCACACCATAGACACTCAAGCGTTCATTGATTATCAGCAGATTTGGCAGATTAAGCAGATTACAATCTGCTAAATCTGTTTAATCTGCTGATAACTTTAATCAGGAGAACAAGCGATGAAAACTGAGTTACCCTTCCGCCAAATCCATCTGGATTTTCACACCCATGAGGCGATCTCCGGTATCGGGGCAGATTTCGATCCAGACGTCTTCGCCGATACACTGGCGCAGGCGCACGTTAACTCGATCAACCTCTTCGCGCGCTGCCATCACGGGTGGCTCTACTACTACAGCGCGAAATACGCCGACCGCCAGCACCCACACCTCACCCGCGACCTGCTGCGCGAGCAAATCAACGCCTGCCACGCGCGCGGCATCAAGACGCCGGTCTACATCACCGTGCAGTGGGATCACTATACGGCGTTGCGACATCCCGAATGGCGCGTGTTGCGCGCCGACGGCAGCCTGGAAGGCACCCCACCCTACGAGGCCGGCTTCTATCGTTGTCTATGCCTCAACACGCCCTACGTGGACTGGCTCAAAGGTCTCGTCCAGGACGTGATCGAGACGCTGCCCGTGGATGGCCTGTGGCTCGACATCGTGGATGCGCAGGATTGCTCGTGCGCCTATTGCCAGGCCGGGATGCGCGCGCAAGGAATGGAGCCGTCAAACGAGGCGCACCGTATTCAGTACGGTAAGCAAGTCCTGCACAATTTTCAAAATAGTATGACGGCCTTCATCCGCGCGCTCAATCCCGATGTGCTTATCTTCTACAACGCCGGGCACGTCGGCCCACGCCACCGCGCCATGCTGGACGCCTTCACCCACCTGGAACTGGAATCGCTGCCGAGCGGCGGGTGGGGCTACCTGCACTTTCCCATCGCTGCACGCTACGGGCGCACGCTGGGGCTGGACTACCTGGGGATGACAGGCAAATTCCAAACCTCGTGGGGCGACTTCCACTCGTTCAAGAACCAGGCCGCGCTGGAATTCGAGTGCCATCACATGCTCGCGCTCAATGCCAAATGCTGCGTGGGCGATCAACTGCATCCCACAGGTCGCATTTGCCCGGAGACCTACACACTCATCGGCGCAGTGTATGCGCAAGTGGAACAGAAAGAAGCGTGGTGCGCGGGCGCGGAACAAGTCCCGGAGATCGGCGTGCTCACGCCCGAAGCCTTCGAGAACGTACTGCGCCGTGAGCAGAGTAACTTCAAGCCGATTCAGGGAGCGGTGCGGATGTTGCAAGAAGGGGTTGACGGGATCAAATATCAGTTCGACATCCTCGATGGCGAGAGCGACTTTAGCCGCTACCAGGTCTTGATATTGCCAGATGACATTCCCGTGGACGCAGCCTTGAAGCAAAAGCTCGACGCTTATTTCGCTCAGGGCGGTGCGATTGTGGCCTCGTTCGCCTCCGGCATGGACGCGCAGCAGACGCAGTTCACGTTCGATATGGGCGTCACGCTCACCGGTGCAGGTCCCCGCGATGCGCATGGCAATCTCGTGCGCGGCAAGGAATATCCCGGCAACGCCTACATCGAGTATGTCATTCCACGCGCGGGTTTCGACGCCGGCCTGGCGCAGACCGAATACGTGATGTACAGGCGCGGGATGGAAATCGCCGCCCAAAATGGCGCAGACGTGTTGGCCGATACCGTCGCCTCTTACTTTGACCGCACCTACGACCATTTCTGCTCGCACCGGCAGACGCCATCGGCAGGTCAGGTTGTCCACCCCGCCGTGGTGCAAAAAGGGCGCGTCATCTACTTCAGCCAGCCGATTTTCTCACTTTACCAGACCAAAGCGCCGCGCTGGTGTAAGCAGCTCCTGTTCAACGCCCTGGCGCGCCTGCTGCCGGAGCCGCTGGTGCGCGTCCATGCGCCGACGGCCAGCATTGTCACGCTGAACGCACAGCCACAGCACAACCGCCAGGTGCTTCACATCCTCTACTACGTCCCGGAGCGCCGTTGCGACGAGTATGACGTGATCGAAGATGTCACCCCCCTGTACGACGTGGTGGTATCGGTTAAAACGCCACAACAGGTCAAAAGCATCAGCCTCGTCCCACAAAATGTGGCACTGCCCTTCACCCTGGACGCCGGACGGGTGACGTTTACCGTGCCCAGGATTGAGGGACATCAGATGATAGAACTTATGTTGAGCTAAACTTGCCCTTCCCCCTCTATCAAGTACAATAGCGTTTGAACGTTCCAACGTTCAAACGTTCTGACGGAGGAGAAAAATGATCTATCGAGAACTGGGAAAAACCGGCTACAAAGTCTCACAGTTGGGATTCGGTGCGATGCGCTTGCCGATGACAGAAGTGAACGGGGTGCAGGTCGTAGACCGCGAGTTGGCGATTCCGATGATCCACCGCGCCTTCGAGGCCGGCGTGAACTACATTGATACGGCGGTCGGCTATTGCAACGAGGACAGCCAGCGGGTTGTCGGCGAGGCGCTGAAGGGCTGGCGCGACAGAATCGTCGTCTCGACGAAGAATCACTACTACGGCGAGGACGAAGCCGCGTGGTGGACGAACCTGGAGAACAGCCTGCAACGGCTGGATGTAGATTACATTGACATCTACAACCACCACGGCATCAACTGGGAGCGCTATGTCAATGACGTGGAGCCGCGCATCAGCAAGTGGATGCAAAAGGCCAAAGACCAGGGTCTCATCAAGCACATCTGCACTTCATTCCACGACACCAACGCGGCGTTGATGAAGCTGATTGACACCGGCTATTTTGAGTCCATCACGCTGCAATACAACCTGCTCAACCGCACCCTCGAAGAAGGCATCGCTTATGCCAAAGCCAAGGGCGTCGGTGTGGTGGTGATGGGGCCGGTGGCCGGCGGGCGTCTGGGCGTGCGGTCAGAGGTGCTGGCGAACCTGATTCCCGGCATCCGGCGCGTTCCGGAGCTGGCGTTGCGCTTTGTGCTCTCCAATCCGAATGTGACGGTGGCGCTTTCCGGCATGAGCACCATGCAGATGGTGGAGGAAAACGTCGCCATCGCTGCGGACGCCGTCAGCCTGACCGAAGAAGACAAGGCCGTGATCCGCGCGCACGTCGAGCGTCTGGCGGAGATGGCAAAGCTCTACTGCACCGGCTGTAGATACTGCCAGCCCTGCCCCCAGGAAGTCAATATCCCGCATATCTTCGAGCTGTACAACCTGGGCCAGGTCTACGGTCTGTGGGAGTATGCGAAAGAGAACTACGCCACCTTCCCCGATAGTCCCTGGATCGGCGGCAAGCAGGCCGACGCCTGCATCGAATGCGGCGAGTGCGAGACCAAATGCCCGCAGAACATCCAGATTCGGGAGCAGCTCAAGATCGCCCATGCAGCGCTGACAGCTTGATCAAGTGGAACAAAAGATCTCTGTTTCCTTAACATATTTCTTTATGATACAATAAGGGCAGTTAATACGAGGGGTATACTCGCTACCAGGGCCAATTGGCAGAGAGGAGATTGCATTTGTATATGGTAGAAATGACCTTACGATTGCCGCAAACTCTAGTACAATTGCCAGAGCGAGAACGTGGCAAGCTCATTCGCGCAGGGTTGCAGGAAGCTACGCGGGCCAGAATTCGTCAAATCAAGGCCGAGATTGCCGCGGCACAACAGGAACTCGCCCGTTTTGAAACCCGTTATGGGATGTCACTGACGAGGTTCGAGGTAGAATTGCTCCCCCACCAAGACTCACTTCAAGTCCACGAGGACTACAATGACTGGTTCTATTGGCAAAGTGTACTTGAAGAGAAGCAACGCTTGCTGGCCGAGCTGGAAGCCCTGGACCTCGTATGACTCCAGAGACGTTAGCCCAACATCCCTTAATCACAGCTGTCAGCCACTTCATGCATCGGCTAGATGGTTCGATTGAACAGTTCAAAGCTGAAGTTCAACTCATTGACGGTTCACGGCTGTATATCAACGAAGTCTACATTGACGCGACGTTACGCAAGTATGCCTATTATCGGCTCACGCCTGGTGGGGAGATTCTCCAGGGTTGGGACAACGCGCCGCATCATCCCGAAATCGCGTCTTATCCGCACCACATTCATCAACAGGGACTTGTGCAACCTTCATCGGTGCGTTCGCTAGACGATGTATTAACGTTGCTTGAAACACACTTACAGGATTGAGATTATCGCGATCTTAATCTTACAGCACGCGCCAGGACCTTGTGTCCTGGCGCGTGCTATCTTCTCAAATCCGTTTCATCCGTTTAGTCCGTTGACATTTACCGTGCCCATGCGATGTCCAGATCGTGAAGTTTGGCATCCGTAGGAACGCCGGTCTGCGGATCCCACCCCATCATCCCATAGAACAGAGAAATGGCCTCGTCGAGCACTTCGGGCGTCACCGGCTTCTCGTTGAGCGTACCGCTGACGTGATACTGCGCCATCCGTGCAGGCAATGTGTCGTCGGCGCGCGTCAGCCCCTCACGCAGATTGAAAAGCCGCGCCAGCGTTACCCCGCGCTCTCCAATTCTGAGCAGCTCCCATTTGCTGACCTTCCAGCCGGTGATGGCGCGCACGATTTCGACGACCTCATCATCGGACCAGGGAACGAAGGCGCACCATCCCAGGCTATTCCCCAGCCATGTCCAGTTGGCAGTATAGGTATAAGCGCGCACTTTGGCAGGATTTAACACGGTTGGAGGAATCGGCTCGTAGACCCCCACGCCGTAGGCTTGCTCCCCCGCCGGGTCGCGGGCGAACCCTTCGTCCCACATGTTGTGCATGTGATCGGCGCCGGTCGGCGAGACGGCGTAGCCAAGTGCCTGCCCATGCCGCGTGCGACATTCGTGCATTGGAAAAGGCTGCCCTTTCACGTTGATGGCATACGCCTCTGCGCCATGGCCGATTTTCTGCGCGGCGACCGTTGATCCTTCGGCCAACAAATCGCCCAGGCCCTCACGTTCGGCGATCCGCCGCACCATCTCGACCATCGCCTTAGCGTTGCCGAAACGCAGCTCCAGGCCGTCGGTGTCTTCTACGGTCAACAGTTCGTTCTCGAAACATTCCATCGCAAAGCCGATCACCATGCCGGTGGTGATGGTATCTATGCCGTAGGCATTGCACAGTTCGTGGGCTTTGGCGATGGCGCGCAGATCATCCACCCCGCAAACCGAGCCAACCGCGCCGATGGTCTCGTACTCCGGTCCGCCGTAAACCGGGTCCACATCGTAGTCCGCGTCGTGGACTTCGACCACACGCTTGCAGCGAATGGGACAGGCATAACAACCACCCCGGTCAATCAAGATGGTGTCGCGCATGGCTTCGCCGCCGATCTTCTCCGCGCCTTCGAATTGCCCGTCCTGAAAGTTGCGGGTAGGCAGCGCGCCCACTTTGCTTAACCCCACCAGACCGCCGGCCGTACCGAGTTCATGCATCATCCAGGCTTTCTCTTTCCAGGTATCCACCATAGATTTAGCCAGCGTCTTGACGCCCTCTTCGTTGGCAAGGGGGATCGCCGTTCGCCCCAGCGCCACGACGCACTTGAGGTTCTTCGATCCCATCACCGCGCCCATGCCGGTGCGTCCAGCCGCGTGCTTGAGGTCGTTGATGATGCAGGCATAGCGCACCAGTTTCTCGCCGCCGGGGCCGATCAAAGCCATGCGTGCATTTTTGGCCCCCAGTTCAGCGCGCACGGCTGCCTGCGTCTCAGCCGTACTCTTGCCCCACAAATGCTCCGCCGAGCGGATTTCGGCCTCGCCGTCATGCAGCCAGAGGTAGACGGGCGACGGGGCCTTGCCGCGTATCACGATGGCGTCGAAACCCGCGTGGCGCATTTCCGCCCCGAAGAAGCCGCCCACGTCGGATTCGCCGTAGCCGCCGGTCAACGGTGATTTGCCGCCCACCGCGCTGCGCCCGGAACCGGCAATCGGCACGCCGGTCATCGCACCGGCGGCGAAGATCAACAGGTTGTCCGGGCCGAGCGGATCTACATTCGCAGGCATTTCTTTAAGCAAATAATAGCCGATAAAGCCATTCCCGCCCAGATAACGCCGGTAAAACGCTTCTGAGGGCTGTTCGACTTCCAATGTCCCGGTGGTCAAGTCAACCTTCAAGATTTTTCCTGTGTAGCCGTTCATTTTATACCTCCACAGTAAGTGATTGATAACTGGTTACTGATTACTCGTTACCGATTACCCATTCCCCGTCGCGCCAAAAACGTCCAGGTAGTGACCACAGCGTTCCTGAAATGATTCGACGGCAATTTTACCGAAAGCGAAGTAATGCAAGTTATCCTCTGCACGCGCCGCTGCGGTAAGGCGTTGCGCCGTCGTGACAAAGAGATCGGTCGCCACGTTGACCTTCGAGATGCCGGCGACGATGGCATCACGGAACTGCTGATCGGAACAACCGGAGCCGCCGTGTAACGCCAGTGGAATGTCCACCCGCGAGCGGATCTCGCGGAGCAGTTCCAGATCGAGGTGCGGCTCGCCGGCATACAGGCCATGCGCCGTGCCGATGGCGACGGCCAGAATGTCCACGCCGGTTTCGGCGACAAAACGTTCTACGTCGTCAGGATTGGTAAAGCCCTTGCGCTGCGCGCCGAATTCCTGATACTCGCTGCCGGAACCGACGTGTCCCAATTCCGCTTCGACGGCCAGGCCGACGGCATGCGCAGCGCGCACCACAGCGCGCGTGTTGGCGATGTTTTCTTCAAGGGGCAACCGGGAACCGTCATACATCACATCGGTAAATCCCAACGCAATCGCTTTAATGCACTGCTCAAAGCTGCTGCCGTGATCTAACATCAGTGATACCGGCACATTGGCCGTCTCGGCGCGTGTGCGAATGTACGCTACAAAGGCCCGCGCATTAGGGCGCTCCAGCGCCCCGGCATAGACGGCAAGCATTGCCGGGGCGCGCTTCTCTTCCAACGCTGCCAGCAAGCCATCAACACTGTACATATCGGCCATATCGAAGAGCGGAAGGGCATAACGATTCTGCTGCGCCCGCTTAAGATGTGGAAGGATTGAAATGAGTGGCATAATGATTAATAGTCTCCCTTGCAAATAATCTGATAGTCGTTAGCCCAATAGTGCTGCGCGCATTTTCATTATCGGGGCTGTACCACAGGTTCGATTAAACTCCCGTGGCAATCGCTCGAACATTGGTACGTTATTCTATAGCAACACCGCGTTCACGCAAGAACATCAGTACAGCAGCGAAATCCGGTATGCCGCCGCGCCCGCCTAATCGCGTGCACTTGAGCGCCGCAACCGCCGTCGCAAAGCGCGCGATCTGCCGCAAGTTCCAGCCGTGCAATAGCCCGACGAGATACGCGCCGTGAAACACGTCCCCGGCACCGGTCGTATCTATGACCTCCACGGGGAAGGCCGGCGTGTGAAAGCACTCATTCGCCGTGATCGTGTAACTGCCGTCGGCCCCTTCAGTTTGTACAAAGATGCGCGGCCCCATGGTCAGAATTGCGGCGCCCGCTTCCCATATATCGGCGATGCCGGTCAATCCACGCGCAAACCCCGAGCCGCTGATGAGCACATCCACATAGGGAAGCAAACGGCGGAGATGCTCGCCGACGGGGCCATCGGTCTTGTGCCCATCCAGCGACACTGTTTTGCCGGCGGCCTTCATCCATTGCGCAGCCTGGAGCGCCGCTGCATTGTGGAAACCGTCCAGGTGCAAATAATCCGCCGCCGTGATGTACTCGCGGTCCAGTTCCTCCGGGCGGATCTGGCTTTCCCCCCAACGTCGCACGCCTGAAAAAATGCGTTCGCCTGTTTCCGCATGGATGTTGACGACGACGATTTGATCCTCGGGTGCATCGCGGTACACCATACGGCTTAAATCTATGCCCCATTCGCGCATCGAACGCAACTTGAACTCCGCGGGGGCGTCGTTACCGGCAGAACCGATGAACCCCACGCGCGCGCCCAGCCTGGCCGCCGCAACCATCGCCGTCCCTACCGGCCCTCCGCCGTCAAAACCGAAAGCGCTGATCCGCGTTCCCCCGCGCTCCCAGGTGGGTAACTCGGTGCAACGGATCAGCACATCCAACGTACACATGCCTAGACCGATGATTTGAAGATTATGCGTCATGCTAAAATCTGTTGAATTTTTCAAGAAGAAAATCACGCAGTTGATGTGCAAACACAGGTTGATTATACGCCTTTTTCGCGCTTTGACCTATTGGCAAGACTGGTTATACTAGAGATAATAAAGGGTATACCATCAACAGATTGCAGTCGGCTACTCCTCATCTGCTTAATCCGCTAAATCTGCTGATGAGAACAACACATACGTAAATCGGACCGAACAAAGGCATCTGGTTAGAATGAAACAGGCTTATTTTTACCACTATCGGCTGGGAATGCAAAAGCTGATCAATGCCTTGGGCAAAGACCACCCACGCATCCATGAGGTGCAAGTCCTCCAGCATCGGCTCACCGAGAACCTTGCCCAAACGTTAGAACACGGCAACACCCCGGCTCTCGATGACAGCCGCGAACGGATCCTCGAAAGCTGTGAACGCCTCAGCCGCCTCTTGACCGGTGTGCCATTTTACGAATTCTGCGGCTTGCCCGGCCTGATGGATGCTACAATGCCCCCCAACACGGCCAAACTCCTGGAAGCCTATTTCACCCGCATGAACGACTTGCTGATCTATCAAGGGTTGCGCACTGCTCCGCCCACCAGTGAAGTGCGCAACATCGCCCGCGAACAGACGTTGGCGATCTTACACACCCTTAACGACGACGGGGCCAGCAAAGGTCAGGTCTTGCAGTTCTTGTATGAGGCCGGCCTGGTCACCCAGGAATCGGCGGTCCTGTTCCTGTCCGAGGCCGATTTGACAGGCGTGCGGCTTAACGGCGCCTTCCTGGTCGAGGCGCACCTGGCCGGCGCGCACCTGGAACATGCCTATTTGGAGCACGCGCACCTGGAATGGGCCCATCTGGGTGAAGCCAATCTGACCGAAGCGCGTATGAAGCGGGTGTTCCTGGTCGCCACATATCTGAGCCGCGCCAATCTGACACAGGCCGATTTACAAGAAGCGCACATGGTCAGCGCCAGGCTGGCCGGGGCCAATCTGAGCGAGGCCAATCTCACCCGCGCGCACCTGGAATGGGCGTTTATGGGGACAGCCAATCTGATGGGCGCCAGTCTGGTGGGGGCCCAACTGGTCGGCTGTGAGTTACGGGGCGCCAATCTGGCCTATACCGATTTGTGCGGCGCCAATTTGCAGGACACACGCCTGACGTGGAGTCGCCTGCGCGACGCCACTTACGATGAAACCACACAATGGCCGGAAGGCTTCGATCCCATCGCAGCCGGCGCGGTGCTAAAACGTTAATCACGGCACCCGGTCGTTGATCTGGCAGTGATGTTCTCAACAGAAAAGCGCTTTGAACAACTCTTGGAGCGCATTTTGCTGGAAGCCAAGACGCTCTGCAATGCCGATGGGGGGACACTTTATCTACGCGACCCACAGGACCGCCTGGTGTTTACCCTCATGCACAACGACACTTTACATATCGCCCTCGGCGGCACAACCGGTCAGCCGATTCCCTTCGCGCCGTTGCCGCTTTACAACCCCGTAACCGGCACACCCAATCACAGCAATGTCGCCGTTCATGCAGCGCTCACGCATGAAACGATCAACATCTCTGATGCTTATCACGTCGAAGGTTTCGACTTTTCCGGTACAAAAGCCTTTGATCGGCAAACCGGTTACCGTTCCCGCTCCTTTCTTACCGTCCCCTTGTGTGACGAGAACAACGAGCTGTTGGGCGTGTTGCAACTCATCAATGCGCGCGCTCCTGATAACTATACGGTGATCGCCTTCAGCGCCGGCCTGCAGAAGGTTGTGGAATCCCTATCCACACTCGCAGCCCTGGCGCTGGCAGCCTATATCCGTGAGCAAAAACTGCGCGCCGAGATTCAGGAATTACGCATCGCCGTAGACCAGGAAAAGAAAGAGCGGCAGGTCACGCAAATTACCGAATCCGAGTACTTCCAAACCCTCCGACTTCAAGCTCACAAACTGCGTGCCCGTGTTGTCCGCTAAGAGACCTGAATACCCTCATCCCGTTCAAATCCTCCTGATCCACCCAGGATGAGTGTATTTCTCAGCCACAAGCTGTGCGATCAGGCGCCGCTCGGCAGAGAGAAGCGGTGCAGGAACAAGATCAAGATTCAGCAGTGTAGCACAGCCCTCAACGAACGCTTCAGCAACGGTCTGCCAGGCGACCGCATAGCCAAGCGCATCGCACAAAGTGAGCGCGTGGGCGCGAACACGCTCCGCAGGCGGGGAAGCCGTGAGATAGGTGCACACGCGGGCGATGTCGCCGTCAAGGGGCAACGTCCCATGCAGAAGAATCCCCCCCTTAATCCGCATTTGCGCGCTGCCGCACAGCTTACGCGCCCCCACGGTAATCTCGTAATCGGAAGGCATCTCGAAGCAGACCGGTGAGCGCGGCCCGCTGCGGTTTTCGGCATGCCTGCCGGCTACGGCGTTCGCAAGGCCGACTTTTTCCAGCGCGTAAAGCAACGCCGCGCTCAGGCCGCGGTAGCTCTCCACAACGTCGCCGCTCAGCCGTGGCTCATCATGCGTCACGGCGACGCTGTAAGAGAATTCGTCCTCGTGAAAGACGGCTGTGCCGCCGGTCGCGCGCCGCAGCAAAGGGATGCCCGCGGCTTCCAGCGCCGCCACATCGGCATCGGCGAACGGCTGCCCGCGTCCCAACGTCAACGCGGGCGACGCCCAGGCATAGAGTCGCAGGGTAGGCGGTGAGCGCCGCGCCGCGACTTCTCGCACCAGCGTCTCATCGGTCGCCAGGTTCAACGCGCCGGGTTGGGGATGAGGCTCCAGGAGCAGACGCCAGGTGGCCGAAGGGTAGTTGAGCGTCGTCAATTGTTAAGCCTGAGTCAAAATTAAAAGTTAGACATCCGATGCTGAATCGGCGAATGTATGGGGCAGCGGACACGTAGCTACAACAGATCGGTGAATTCTTCAACCGTCAAACCGGCTTTACGAAGTAAATCGCGCAACAATCCCGGACCTAAGACCGGGTGCAGCGGCACAGAAAGTGTATAGATAGAGTTATTTTTGGTAAGAACGACATGGCTGCCACGTTGTCAAGCTACGTCCCAGCCAGCTTTTTCAAAAGCACAGATGGCTTCTCTTCCCGAAACACGTGGAAGCTTAGGCATACACAGGGACCTCAACTTCCAGGCTGTCAATGGTTAGCGGCAAGCCATGCTCTTGACGCACTTCCAGACATAACTGGATGGCTTCCTGGATATTTTGTAATGCCTCTGCTTGCGTTTCCCCCTGGCTCATACAGCCTGGAATAACCGGGCACTCAACGACATACCATCCTTCTTCATCCTGGTACATTGTGATCGGCAATCGCATCTTCTTCAACGGGGACTCTTTTCTCCCATATCCAGAATTCATCGTCACCCTCCTATCTTCCTCAACTTATTCTAGGCCTTACATCCCTATTGTAACACGAACATACCAGAACGAGCAACAATTGCACTTCATGGCATGATAATCTCATCTTGAATGTCCGCCCATGTCTCTTCATCCACCCACGGCTCGATGCCCTGCGCCGTGCGTTCACCGACAATGCGATAGCCGATGATCCAGTCATCATAGCGGCGGACGGGAAGCAGAACGTAGCGATGCACCCGTTCGTCGTTCAACTCGATGAGGTAGACCGGGTGTTCGCGCAGATGCGGCTCGGCCTCCTTCCAGGTGATGTAGCCGGGCGGCGGGCCCGGCGGGTCGAATTCCCCACCGGGGACGTAGACGACGGTCATCTCCGGGTGCAGGTTCTCCGCCCAGGAGATATAGCGCAGCACCCACGTCTGCACAAAACCGTCGGTGGGTGTGGGCGGGGTGAGGAGCCACGCACCGTCTTCAAATTGCGGCAGCAGGTCGCGCGCCCAGGCGTGCCAGTCGGTTTTGCGGCTTTGATCCACCAGGGGATAGTTGTTCCGCGTAATCAGCACCACCCAGACGGCAATCAACAGGATTCCCATGGCTCTGACAAGCGGCGTGAAGGACGGTCGCCGGGCGTCGAGGCGCGCCCTGAGCCATAACCAGACATCCTGAATACCCACAGCTATCAACGGCGCAAAGAAGACGCACACCGGCGTCATAAAATCGTCCCAATCCACCACGTTGTAGGTAGAAACGAAGAACCACACCCCGGCAAGCCCTAGCAGACATGTCACAGCCACCCGCGCCTGTCGCCTGAACAGCGCCCACAGTCCCACACCGCCGGCCATCACGCCGACAGGCCAAAATTGCAACATCAACTGATAACCGGAATCGGCCCAACGTTGCAGCCAATATTTCGGCGGCAGCCCGAAGGAAATCCCCCACCAGCGTTTGCCGGTGAGGAAGTCGGGCAACTCGGCCCAGGTGCGCGGACAGAAGTTGCAAAACTTTGCCGGCGGATCGGCGAAGGCGCGCAGCGGAATGTAGAAGTATTGCGCCGCCGCGACAAGCACGATGAGCGCGATGAAGGCGAAGTTTTTGGGGCGGGTCAGCATGCGGTGGTCGGTGCTAAGGACGGCCCACAGCCACATCGGCAGCAACACAATGGCCGGCGCGTTGACGCCGAAGCTGAGAGCATAGAGCGCGGCGCTGAGGAAGTAATAACGCGGCTGCTTCGTCTCCATAAAGGCAAGCAGCGCCAGCCATTCCGCCGCGACGAAGGTGTTGTAGAGCGGGTACAGTTCGGTATAGGTGGCCTGATACCAGAAACGCACGGCGAAGGCCAGCAGCAACGCGCCGAGCGTAGCGATGGCGACCGAGCGCGTGAGCCGGTAGTTGACACGCTGGATCAGCAGCACCGTCACCGCCGAGGTCACGGCGCTGAGCAGGTTAAGCCGATAGGCCGGGTTGTTGAAAGGCAAGCCGTGGACGAACAACGCGCCGAGCCAGGTGAACAGGGGATACCCCGGCGGATGCGAGACGCCCATGACCAGCGTAACGATCTGGTACTGAATCGAATCCAGGTACGGCCCGACGCCGGGATGCAGCGTGCGGACGTAAAATATCCCGGCAAGCAGCGCGCTCAACAGGCCGGTGATCCATAGCCAGCGTTGCGTATGAGGAGAGGGGTTCATTCTAACTCAAGCTAACTCAAGGAGCAATCAGAGGGAGCGTTTTTTCCACTGCCTCGACCATTTGCGGCGGGACGGGAAGCACCCATTCGGCCTCGCTCGATCCGCGCGGGCGGGGCGGGAGCTGGATTTCGATGTGCAGGCGCGCGGGCGCCTCGCGGTGCAAAGTGACGCGCCGCACATAACTGGTCTTGCCGTTGCCCCGGAAATAGTTGCCGAGCGCGTAGACTTCATCGCGTCCCAGAGCAACCTCGCCGGGTTCGGTTTGGGCGTAGGCCTGCCGAACTACCAGATGCTGGCTGCCGGCGACCACTGCGCCGATCACGCCGCCGATGGCGCCGCCGCCCACCAATCCGATGACGCCGCCCAGGATTGCTTCGCCCAGGCCCTCGTCCAAGCCGATGAGCAATCCCGTGAGCAGGCCGGTGATGGCAAACAGCACCGTCAGGCAGCCCAACTGGATTTTCCAATCGCCGCTTTCCTCTTGCCAGACCGCTTCTTTGAGGCGTTCCCATTCCAGTGCGGAGTATTTCCAGCGCACCAACGGACGGTCGCTGGCGAGGAATGCATCGGCGCGGCGTATCTGTAGCCGTCCCCATAACCACGTACCGAGTGTGATGACGCCGAAAAGTCCAAAGAGACCTGCGGCAATGGCAAAAAAGGCATAGCCGGTCAAGCGCAAGGCTGCGATCCCCCAGGCGACGAGGGTACAGAGACACATCAGTACGGTGAGCCACAATGGCGCAATCACGGCGCGCCGGTAGGGATCACTGGTGGGTGGTTGGAAATCATATTCTTCTGGGGTCATCTCTTCATCCGCTCCCTGACGACCGCGTCCAGGACCGTAAACGGCTCTTCACAAAACGGGAACTGTAGCGGCCAGGTTATGCGCATCGAGGTCGCGAGCAAATATTGACTCTGCTCAGCGGTATACTTAGCAGATCTAGTGCGCGGCAAGTCGGAATTCTTCGCAAAGGCAAACCGCCATTCCTGTCCAAACTCGAAAAGATTGACTGCCAGCAGATCAAATCCGCCGACAACTAAACAAGTAGTTTCAACGACTTGCCCATCGGGCAAGTTTTACAGGGCGTCTGTCACTGGCATCGCATTGAAAGGTGCCGGTGTACCCCATCTCAGTTCTTCGGACAGTGTTAGTCTGAAGCGATTTAACCTGGACGCTAATCGGC
Source organism: Chloroflexota bacterium (assembly GCA_019873645.1). Taxonomy (GTDB): domain Bacteria; phylum Chloroflexota; class Anaerolineae; order B4-G1; family SLSP01; genus DSWT01. The sequence goes on from JAIOAX010000021.1 coordinate 71,276, forward strand.
ACCCCCTTGTACAGAAACAAGAATTTCATTTAATTCATCGCGTGTGACGCCCCACTGCTCAAGCAAACCCATATTACACTCCCTTCCTTCGAGGGTTTTCTCCATACTGTTTTTACAAACACCAGGAAGTAGGAATGGTTTTTCCGTGCATGTTCTTGCTTTTTGATGCGGCTCACTGCCGGTCTGTTGGGCCGCACGAGAACAAAGAGGTCTTTGGCATAGAAGCCGAGAGATTGGTAATGCACAATGATTTCCACATGCGTTAAGTGCTGGATGTTAGCACTGACCTCATCCTGGCATTTGACGATCAAAATCCCATATTTACGCAGGACACGATAAGCCTCTTTTCCGGCTTTGAAGTACAGGTCAAGAACGGCATCATGGTACTTTGGCCCTTCAAGAGTTGGCTCGCCATTTGAATAGGTCGAACGAAAAGCTGCATACGTTCCCGAACCTGCCAAGTGAGTCTCTGAGCGACGGTAAAGCCCTTCCATATAGGGCGGATCCAACACGACACAGTCAATACTACCATCCTCATAAGGCAAACTTCGGCAGTCAATGCCATCCTCTATATCCGTAGCCAGTAATGTGTACTTGTCCTTGGGGACATTTTTCCAGAAAATACCCTTACCATAAGTTATATCTGCTACTGTTGAGCCAGGTGGAACGTGTAAATCCAATATCAGTGGGAATAGTTCCTCGTTGGTACCAACATGGGCTGTACAAACCAAATTGCTTGTCGTAATCCCATCAGGCGATTTACGTTTGCGCACCTCATCAGATTTTGTAAAAAGAGTCAATTGCTCTCTGACTCGCTGGCTCATAATAAGTGCTCTCTAAACTCACCGATGGGCGAATTGCGAATTACGAATTACAACACGTGCTTTTCCCCACGTTGGGGCACGATGACCCGACCATATCCTAGCTTTGTTAGCCCCTCGGCGAGATTCTGCGCGGGTTTGGGATCGCCGTGGACAACGAAGGCCGCTTTGACAGTCTGCGCATGCGGCGCGGCCCAGTTGAGCAAGTCTTCATGATCGGCATGCCCGCTGTAGCCGTAGAGGGTGTACACTTCAGCCTTCAGCTCAAACGATTCGCCGAAGATGCGCACGTAAGGCTCGCGGTCGGCGATGCGGCGTCCTAAGGTGTTCGGCGCCTGCCAGCCGGTGATCAATACGGCATTGCGAGGATCGCCGATGGCGTGTTTGAGATGATGTTGAACGCGCCCGGCTTCCGCCATCCCGGAAGCGCTGATGATGATCAGTGGATTCGCCGCGTCGTTGAGCTTTTTGGACTCCTCAATGCTGCGGACATACTGCAAGCGATAAAAGCCAAAGGGGTCGTCGCTGTCGCTGGCCGCCAGAAAGTCCCGCGTCTCCTGATCGTAGCAATCCGGGTGACGGCGGTAGGTCTCGGTGACGTTGAGCGCCAACGGACTATCCACGTAGATGGGCAGCTCCGGGATGCGCCCGGCCTGCGTGAGCTGATGCAGGTCGTAGACCACGTCCTGCGTGCGTCCTACGGCAAAGGCAGGAATGATGATACGCCCGCCGCGCGCCGCCACGGCATTGACGATGTCCGCCAGTTGTTCCTGAATATCCTGGATGGGCGGATGCTCCCGGTCGCCATAGGTGCTTTCGATCATCAGGTAGTCGGCGGGCGGCATGGGGGTAGGGTCGCGCACGATGGGGAGCCGGGGCTGTCCCAGGTCGCCGCTGAAGATCAACCGCGCCGTGCGCTCGCGTTCCTCCGATTCCAGCAGCACCATCGCCGATCCCAAAATGTGGCCGGCGTCGAGGAAAGTGAGACGGATGCCGCGTCCGAGGTCAATCGGGCGGTTATAGCCCACGCCGACGAAATAACGCAACGAGCGCAACGCGTCCTCTTCGGTATAGAGTGGTTCCATCGGCGGCAGGCCCGCGCGCAGCCGTTTTTTGTTGACGTAGGCCACATCGCTCTCGTGGATGCGCCCGGAGTCGGGCAACATCGCATTACAGAGGTCTTGCGTGGCATGGGTGGCGTAGATGGGGCCATCGTAGCCCATTTTCACCAGATTGGGCAGGTTGCCGGAATGGTCAATGTGGGCGTGGGAGAGGACAACGGCATCCAGACGGCGAATCTCCACCGGGATTTTGTGATTGCGCGCATAGGCCTCATCGCGTTTGCCCTGGTAAAGGCCACATTCCAGCAAGATGTTGCGCTTATTGGTACGGATGAGATACATCGAACCGGTGACGGTCCCCACACCGCCGAGAAAAGTAATTTTCATCTTGCTATCCTTTTTTCTATAACTACCCCGAATTCCTCACGATGCGCAGTAAATCCGGGCCGTACGTCGCCTTGCGCCATGGGCCGATGCCGGGGATGGTCCCCAGTTGTTCCAGCGTGCGCGGCGGACGGTGCGCCAGTTCCCATAAAACAGCATTCGGCAGGATCACATCCGGGTCCACCCCTCGACAGGCGGCAACTTCTTTGCGCCACGCCTTGAGATCGTTGTACCGGTCGAGCACCTCTTGCGGCGGACGTTCATGGTTGCACGGCGAAGGCGGTAAGGGCAACGGCGCAGCATACAAGGCTTTGAGGATGCCGTTGCCAAAACGCTGCACCTGATAGGCCGTCAATCCGGCTGCCGTAAGTTCCTCGCGGCTGCGCGGCTGGACCTGCGCCAGACGGAGCAACTGTTCATTAGAAACGACTTTGATGGCCGGACGATCCATCGCCTGCGCCTGCTTATCGCGCCAGAGATGCAGACGGTAGAGCACTTGTTGTTCAGCGGGCCGTAAATCGTGAACCCCCTTGATGCGCCAGAAAGCGTCGTCGGGATTGCAATCCGAGGTGGCATGGGTATTCTGGCACAGGTAGGCGAAGATTTCCTGGGCCTCTTCCCAGCGTCCGGCAGCGATCAACGCCTGTTTTTGGAGTTCGCGCAGCGCGAGCAGATAGTAACTGTCCATCCAGGCGTAGGTAAGCGCTTCGGTTTCAAGGGGACGTTTGCCCCAGTTGTAACGTTGATACCGTTTGTCCAGATGCACGCTGAAGGTATCGGCAAGGATGTCGCCCAATCCCACATGGGGCCAGCCCAGGATGCGCGCGGCCCACATCGTATCAAAGAGCGCGCTGCACGCGAATCCGAAATCACGCCGCAGCATAATCAAGTCGTAATCGGCGGCATGGAAGACCTTCTCAATGTCCGGCGAAGCAAAGATCGGCGCCAGCGGACTGAGATCATCCAACTCCAGAGGATCCACCAGATAATTCGCCTCCGGCGTTGAAATCTGGATGAGGCACACGCGCTCGTGGTAGGCGTAAAGGCTGTTGGCTTCGGTGTCCACGGCGATGCGTGGTTCGTGACACAGATGGGACGCCAGATCGCGCAGCGCGTCTGGCGTGGCGATGACTTCCGGTGGAGCGATGGTTGATGCTGGTTGCGGGTCTCCCTGTGCCATAGTACGTTCATTATCGCCGTTCGGGAGAGTTTGTCAAACGGAACTTATCATAAGGGGGATTCTGGGCGGCTTCGCCGCCCAGAATCCCCCTCTCTATAGTCACAATCCTGGGCTTACGCCAGGGTGAACGACGCTTGCGCGCGGATGTCTCGGGACGAACTGCCGATGAGCACGTCAAACGTCCCCGGTTCGGCCACCCACTGCCCGCGATAGGGATCGTAGAACGATAGTGCGCGTTCATCCAGGGTGAACTCGACAACGACGCTCTGTCCAGGCTCCAGGTACACCTTCTTGAAGCCTTTCAGCTCCTTTGGCGGACGAATGAGCGACGCTACCGGGTCGCCAACGTAGAGCTGCACGACTTCGTGACCGGCCACGGCGCCGGTATTGGTCACGGTGACGGCCACGCGCACCGGCTCGCCGGCTTTGACCAGCGCCGGAACTTGCACATTGCTGTAGGCGAACGTCGTGTACGACAACCCATGGCCAAAGGGGAACAGGGGGTCAAGCTCTTTTTTGTCATAGTAGCGATAACCGACGAAAATGCCCTCGCCGTACAACACTTCCATCGTACCGGGGTAATTGATAAAGGTCGGATTGTCCACATAGCGTTTGGGGAATGTGACCGGCAGCTTGCCGGAGGGATTGACCGCGCCAGTCAACACATTCGCCAGCGCGTTGCCGCCTTCCTGACCGGCATAGTAGGCCAGGACGATGGCCGGAACCTGATTCACCCACGGCATTTCAACAGGCGCGCCAACGTTGAGCACAACGACAGTATTGGGGTTGGCCGCCGCGACGGCCGCGATCAGCGCGTCTTGCTCGCCGGGCAGCTTCATGTGGGGACGATCACGGCCTTCGCTCTCAAAACCTTTGGGCATGCCGCCGAAGATAATCGCCACGTCCGCTTGTTTCGCCAATGCAACGGCGCGCTCCAAACGGTCGTCGGGATCGGGAGCAAACGCGCATTGCAGGTAAATCGCGGTGGTATCCACATCCGGCAGCTTGACATACTCTACTTTGAGCGCGTAGGCGCGTCCGGCTTCCAGAGTAACATAGGTCTCGGCGACACTGGTCAACCAGCCTTCGCCGGCGCCGGGAGTAGCCTCCAGCACCAACTTGTCGTCCAGATACAGCCGCGCGATACAGGCATTGCGCAATTGCATAGCGTAACGTCCACTGCTCGGCACGGTTAATGTGCCGGTCCAGCGCACCGAGAAAACTTTGCGCTCCACGCCCGGCGGCAGGGGGATGCGCCAGTCCTCGATATTGGGGTCCACGCGCGAGGCTACCGGTGCACCGGAAAGGTCGGCGTTGTTGAAGAACTCGCACAGCAATCCCTGACCCAGGTAATCCGGCTTGAGCGCGGGCAGCTCCACGAAGTTGTCGCAGCCCTGTTCGTAGGCGATCTTCACGCTGTCGCCCAGTTTAGTTTTTAGCCCCTCCAGCGGGCTGACGCGATAGGGCGGCTCCAAATACGAGCTGCCGCCGCCGCCGATGCGACACTCCGCCGCATTCGGGCCGATGACGGCGATGGAACGCACGCCCTGCAACGGCAGCACGTTGCCGTCGTTTTTGAGCAGGGTGATAGAAGCTTCGGCCAGTTCACGGGCCAACGCTTGATGTTCGGGGGTATTCACGGCGCCGGCAGGCAGGGGGCCGTCCAGCTTGCCGGATTTGACGATCATCCGCAGCATACGCCGCGCCGCCGCGTTGACGGTTTCCTCATTGATCTGCCAGGTGTTGACGGCGGCTTCAAGGAGCTTGCCGTAATAGAGCGCCGGGCCGGGCATCTCCAGGTCCAGGCCGCCCGCGACGGATTCCACGGTGGTGTGGTTCGCGCCCCAGTCGGAGACCACGACGCCTTCAAAGCCCCATTCGCCTTTAAGGATTTGGTTGAGCAGATAGTCGTTTTCACTGGCGTAGACGCCGTTGATGCGATTGTAGGAGCACATCACCGTCCACGGGTCGGCTTCTTTGACGATCATCTCGAATTGCGCCAGGTAAATCTCGCGCAGCGTGCGTTCGTCCACCACCGAACTGCCGCGATGCCGCTCGAACTCCTGGTTGTTGCAGGCGTAATGCTTGAGCGACGCGCCGACGCCCTGGCGTTGGATGCCCTTGACCCACGCCACACCGATGCGCCCGGCCAGATAAGGGTCCTCGGAATAACTTTCAAAGTTGCGTCCGGCAAGCGGGGTACGCACGATGTTGACGCACGGACCGAGCAAAATATCGCAGCCCAGCGCGCGGGTTTCCTCGGCCAGCGCCTCGCCGACACGCTCAATGAGCGCCGGGTCCCAGCTTGCGGCCATCGAAACGCCCGTAGGGAACGAGGTCGCCGTCCCCTGGATGCGCTTGCCGCCGGTACGGTTGGCGCGCACGCCGTGTGGGCCGTCGGTCATCACCAACGCAGGAATGCCCAACCGTGGAATGGGAACGGTGTGCCAGTCGTCTTCGCCGGAAAGCAAAGACACCTTTTCTCTGAGAGTCAATTGGCTGAGTAGCTCTTCAACGCGCTGCTCGACGTTATCGGTAGCTTTTTTCATCAACAACCTCCTGTAAGAATATGGTTTGAGCCAAGTATACTGCAAAAACGAGAAGGTTCAAACAAGCTGTCAGGCAGTGTGCCCCTTATGGAACTGCGTCCGGTACAAACCGGCATACAACCCACCCTGCGCGAGCAGCTCGGCGTGCGTGCCGCGCTCGACAATCCGCCCCCGATCCATCACCAGGATCAGATCCGCCGCCAGGATGGTGCTCAGGCGATGTGCGATGACGATGCTGGTGCGCTGCGCCAGCACCCGCTTGAGCGCGTCCTGGATCAGGGCCTCGGATTCACTGTCGAGGCTGCTGGTGGCCTCATCCAGAACCAGGATGCGCGGGTTCTTGAGGATCACCCGCGCCAGAGCGATGCGCTGCTTTTCCCCGCCGCTGAGGCGATAGCCGCGTTCGCCGACAAGCGTATCGTAGCCTTCTGGCAACGCCTGGATGAAATCGTGGATGTTGGCGACGCGACAGGCGGCTTCCAGCTCCTCCTGCGTGGCGTCCAGGCGCGCGTATTGCAGGTTGGTACGAATGGTGTCGTGGAACAGATACGTCTCCTGGGTGACCATGCCGATGTGCCGCGCCAGCGATTCCAGCGTCACGTCGCGCAGGTCGTGGCCGTCAATGCGGATGATCCCTTCTGTGGAGTCGTATAAGCGGGGGATGAGATAGGTAAGCGTGGTTTTGCCCGCGCCGCTTGGCCCGACCAGCGCCACCAACTGCCCGGGGACGGCGCGAAAACTGACGTGCTCCAATGCGGCACTGCGCGCTTGCGTACGGGGGGCGCTTTCCTCACCGGCAGCCTCGGGCCGTGTTCCCGACAACACCGCCCCTATGGTATCCATACTGCCGTGACGCCGCACGTCACTGAGCAAAGGGGCGCCCTCGGTCGCGTAACTGAAGCAGACATCCTCGAATTCGATCTCGCCGCGCACATCTTGCAGGACAATCGCTCCCGGCTTTTCGGGGATGTCTACCGGCAGGTCAATGACCTCAAATACCCGTTCGAAGCTGACCAGCGAAGCGGCAAACTCAACCGGCACATTCGCCAGTCCCTGCAAGGTGCGGTACAGCGTGCCCAGATACGAACCGAAGGCCACAATCGTGCCGATGGTGAAGTCGCCGCGGATGACCAGATAGCCGCCGATGCCGTAGAGGAACGCCGTCCCCACAGCGCTGACCATGCCGGTGATGGCCGAGAAGACCGATCCCAGCGCCGCCCGCTGAACGCCCAAATCGCGCACCTGCGCCGCGCGTTGACTGAAACGCTCGATTTCCACTTTTTGCCGCCCGAACAGCTTCACCAGCAGAATGCCGCCGATGTTCAACGTCTCACTGAGCATGGCGTTCATACGGGCATTGGCTTCCATCTGCTTGCGCGCCATATCGCGCAAACGGCTGCCCAACGCGCGCGCCGCCAGGACAAGCAGGGGCAGGATCACCACCCCCAGCAGCGTCAAGCGCCACTCCAGCGTCAGCATCACCGCCAACACGGCCCCGACCTGAATCAGTTCGGTGATGAGATTGACGATGGTGCTGCTGATGGCGCTTTGCGCGCCCATCACGTCGTTGTTCAGGCGGCTCAGCAGCTCACCGACTTTGGTGTGGGTGAAGAAGCGCAGCGACATGCGTTGTAAACGCCCATAGAGCGCAACCCGCAGGTCGTAGATGACCCCACCCCCTACCCGCGCGTTGATCCGCTGTTGAAGCACATTGAGGCCGCTGCTCAAAATCGGAATCGCCAACAGCACGACGGCCAGCAAAATCAGCCGATTGAGATTGCGCGCCGGGATGGTTTTGTCTATCAAATCCCGCATCACCAGCGGCGACAACAACGACAATCCTGTATGCACCAGAATCAACAGCAACAGCGCCCCGATGAGCCAACGGTAGGGGCGGGCATATTGTAGAACCCGTTTGAGCAGCGGCCAGGTAATTTTGGGCCGCTGTTCGGGCATGTCCAACATTCTCCAAAAACTATGGTAAAAACCCATGGCGAACCTCGCTGAACAAACCATTATCGCCGTTCAGTATAGCGAGATTGCGAAAAGGGCAAGGACGTCCGCAGCGCAAAAAAATCGCCGAGGGTGGTCCCAGACACCCTCGGCTTACTCAGAAGGAGGAGAAAGTCTCATTTGAAACGCAACTATAAAATACCACACTTTGCCGCAGCTTACTTGACGGAATCCTTACTATATTCTAACGATTTGGGTCAGATAATCATTGGACGGACGGTCAGGTAGAATAATCGCTGATCTGGGAGTCAGCAGGGGAACTGCCGGCACGGTCATCAGAGCGAGCATGGGAGTTCTAGCATCTCTAGCTTGACAACTTCCGTGTTTCCGCCTAGAGTACTTGCATCTATGACAACAGGACATGCCACCAGCGAGTACGTGACTAACGACTACTCGACGACTCGACGAACGACTACAGGAGGTTTCTTATGCGTATGCTTTTCATTGACATCGACACGTTGCGGGCTGATCACCTGGGCTGCTACGGCTACCACCGCGAGACCAGCCCCAATCTGGACCGGCTCGCGCAGGACGCGGTGCGCTTCGAGAACAATTTCGTCAGCGACGCGCCATGCCTGCCGTCGCGGACGGCGCTGTGGAGCGGGCGTTTCGGCTTCCGCACCGGCGTCGTCGGGCACATGGGATCCTCCGCCGACCCGTTCAACGACGGCTGCCCGCGCGGCTTCCGCGATTCGTACGACGCGACCTCGTGGATGAGCGCGCTGCGCCGGGCCGGGCTGCACACTGTCACCGTCAGCCCATTTGGGGAGCGGCACTCGGCGTGGGAGTGGTATGCCGGCTACCGCGAGATGTACAACACGGGTAAGGGCGGCGTGGAGCGCGCCGACGAGGTGATCCCTACCGCCATCGACTGGATCGAGCGCAACGGCGACAGGGACAACTGGTTCCTGCACGTCAACGTGTGGGACCCGCACACGCCTTATCGCACGCCGGAGGCATACGGCGACCGCTTCGCGGACGATCCACTGCCCGCGTGGATGACGGAGGAATTGCGCCAGAAGTGCTGGGACGGTTTCGGCCCGCACAGCGCGCAGGAGTTGGCCGGTCACGATCTGAACGAGGCCTGGGTGCGCCAGTACCCGCGCGTGCCGTTGCAACTCGATTCGATGAACGCGCTGCGGCAGTGGATCGACGGCTACGATATGGGCATCTGGTACGCCGATCTGTGGATCGGCAAGCTGCTGGATGCGCTGGCGGCCAAAGGCATCCTCGACGATACCGTCATCATCGTCAGTTCCGATCACGCGGAAAGCCAGGGCGAGTTCAACGTGTGGGGCGACCACCAGACCGCCGACCCGTCCGTCTGCCGCGTGCCGTTGCTGATTCGCTGGCCCGGTCTGACAGAAGGCGGGCGTGTGGATCGCGCCCTGCACTACCACTTCGATTGGGCAGCGACGCTCATCGAGATGATCGGCGGAACCGTGCCTGGCAACTGGGACGGCGTCCCTTTCACCGAGGCGTTCAGAGCTGGTGTGGAACAGGGCCGCCCGTACCTCGTCACCAGCCAGGGCGCGTGGTCGGTGCAGCGTGCCGTGCGCTTCGACGTCGCGGGCGAGGCGTGGGTGTGCCTGCGGACGTACCACGACGGGCACAAGGCGCTCGATCCGGTGATGCTGTTCAACCTGACGAATGACCCCTATATGCAGCACAATCTGATCGCCGCGCGGCCCGATCTGGTAGACAAGGCCATGGGGATGCTCGCGGAATGGCATCACGAGATGATGCTCAAGAGCACGACGAACATCGATCCGCTGATGACGGTGCTGCGCGAAGGCGGGCCATCGCACACGCGCTACCAGTTGCCCGCGTACCTGGAACGGTTGCGCGCCACGGGCCGCGCCGATTACGCGGAACGGTTGGAGAAGCTACACCCGGATGAGGTGTAGCGAGTTAAGAGTTGCGAGTTAGGGGCGGTAGATGGCAAATCACAAATCGCAAAGCCGGGAATGCGCTTTGCGATTTGTGGTCTTTTGCAGTGATTCAGGATTCACGGTCTCGGACCATTCCAAGGCCAAAGGCATACCCTGGCGGCCTTTCCGTACGAGCATAACAATCCGCCGTTTCAAGGTAGAGAGAGGGAATCTTTTCAACGATGAGGTCTTCTCTTCCGGCAGAACGCAAAAGGCCCGCAATGGATAGGTCTTCGTCTAAAACCGGCCAATAGATGCCCAAACCATCGGCGTCAAGCTCAAAGATCCGCAGATGCTCCAGTTTTGCCTTGGGCAGCACATGTGAACCGGACCGGTTCAAGGGAACGACGATCTTTTCGCCAGATAATTGGAAGCGAATCGCTTCTTGATCTACGGTCAGATTCTTTACATCGTAAATCTTGCTCATTGCTTTGCCCTCAATTGAAATTCGTTCCAGGCTTCGACGATCTCATCCAAATGCTCAAAAAGAATCCGCCGAATTTCGCGCTCTTGAGCGTGTGTCATCCGGCGAACATAAACTGTGTGAATCTCATAGCTCTCGGTAAGAATCCAGAATTTGCCCTGCGCACTTCCTTTTCGACAATGAACGTGCAGAGGTTCATCATTTTCGTTTGCGAAGAAGAAAACGCGCCATCCTCGAACAAGAAGAACGGTTGGCATATCCCAATCCCTCGTGTGATTCACGTGATGTTGTATACTTATCAAACCATAAAATCCAATTAAATCAAGTGTGATGCCAACAAGGCGCGCCGCAGCCCCCACGTGTCGCCGTAGCGGACGTGGTTGATCCAGCCTCGCACAGAAGCCGTAAGTTGCTCCAGTGATAGTTCACGGCTATGGAACGCACGCCGCAACTGTCTGTACCGCCGCACGAAGGCGACGCCCTTGCGCCGCTTGAGCCGCCGGTGCGTGGGAAAGACGGTGAAGCCCAAAAACGGCAGTCCTTCCGCGACAGGCCGGGCGTGTGCGCCGGGGTGAATCGTGAGCCGCAGGCGCGCCAGCCGCGTGACGATAGCCGCCAGCCAGGCTTGCACCTCGGCCTTGTCGTCGCTGAAGAGGATAAAGTCGTCCACGTAGCGCAGGTACGCAAGACAGCCCAACTCGCGCTTGACGAAGTGATCGAACGGGTTGAGGTACACGTTGGCCCAGAACTGGCTGGTGAGGTTGCCAATGGGCAGCCCGCGCGGGCGGTCGAGGTCGAACAGGGTATCGCCGTAAAACGCGCGCGGCGTGTATTCCCCCGCCAGCACGCCCGCGCCGCTTTCCAGGATGCGGTCAATCAGCCAGAGCACATCCGAATCGTTGATTTTACGGGCGAGGGTACGGCGCAGAATGGCGTGGTCAATCGCCGGGAAGAATTACTCCACATCGCACTGCAAGGCGTAGCGATAGCGGCGCGCGAACGCCGTGCAGCGGTCGAGCGCGCGGTGCGTACCCTTGCCGACGCGATTGGCGTAGCTATCTTCAATGAACGTGCGCTCGAAGACCGGCTCGATGAGATTGCACAGCGCGTGATGCACGACGCGGTCGCGGAACGGCGCAGCGGAGATGAGGCGGCGCTTGGGATCGTGGATGTAAAACGAGACGTACTCGCCGGGGCGGTAGGTGTGCGCGAGTAACTCTTCCTGAAGTTGGAAGAGGTTGTCTTCCAGCCGGTACTCGAACGCAGCCACGTTGGGATGGCCGCGTTTGCCTTTGGCGGCGCGGCGATAGGCGAGCAGCAGGTTATCCCAGGAACAGAGTTCGGTGTACATTGCGCCTCCAGACCTGACAGGTTTCAGAAAACCTGTCAGGTCGGGGAAACGAAGCGCCCCACGCCAGGGTTGACGGGACGCGGCCCGGCCCAGGGCGTGGGGCTTTTCTATATTCGCCCGGCCTCCACAAAACCTGACCGATCTCGGAAGACCTGTCAGGTTTACACCTCCCAGACCTGACAGGTTTCAGAAAACCTGTCAGGTCTGGAAAATCCCACCGACGACTGTTGTAATACCAAACCGGTCTCGGAAGACCTGTCAGGTTTGAGGAAAGCCGGCCAGGAACGGGACGCGCTATTTTTTCGCCTCGGCCAGAAAGGTGGCCCCGTCTGGCATTTCCGGCGGGCCGCGCCACCCAGAGGGTGGCGTTCCCGGTAAAAAATATGGCCGCCGCCGCCCCCCACCACCACCCGAAAACCGTTGTTCCTGTTGTCGTTGTCGGGATTCCTGTGGTTGCGGTAGGCGCAGCGCGCGTTCCTCTCATTGTTGTTGAACGCGCCCCCGCGCACCACCCGGCGGTGGTTTCGTCCCGGCCCCTCTGCCGCGGTAGACGGCAGACGGTAGACAGTAGACGGGTGCGAACCCTGTCTACTGTCTACCGTCTACTGTCTACCGTTTTCTTCCAGCCGCCCAGGAGACGGCCAATTTCGGCAACCATACTGGCCGCGTGCTCGTACTGCTGGTCGGTGAGCCACTCCAGACGCGCGGCCAGCCGGATGTAGATGCGCACTTTGTCCAGCGCTTCGTCGGCCAGCTTGAGCTTTGCCAGGCGCTCTTGCCCGTGGCGATAGTTGGCCTCTTGCAACCGCTCGTTCAGATCGAACGCCGCGTCCAGCAAGCGTTGCGTGAGCGAGAAGCGATGCGCGCGCGGGAAACTGTTGGTTGCGGGCAGCAACCACTTAAGAAAGTCAAACGTGCGCACAAAAATGGGCATTTCTTCGTCGGCCATAACGCCTCACAAAAGTTGGGGGCGGGGAGTTCCCCGCCCCCAAACCCCCACCCCCCAGAGGCCAGACCTCCAGAGTCTCCAGAGTTCCAGAGGGCTCAGCCCCCAGAGTCGATAGGGCCGCCGCCGCCCCCCACCACCACCCGAAAACCGAAGTCCCTGAGGTCGAGGTCGGGACTCCTGCGGTAGCGGTAGGCGCAGCGCGCGCTCCCCTCATCGTAGCCGAACGCGCCCCCGCGCACCACCCGGCGGGCAGTCCCCTCCAAACCATTGGCCTCAGTTTTACCATAATTCTGGTAATTGTCCACCCACTGCGTCAGACACCATTCCCACACATTGCCAATCATCTCCAACGCGCCGTAAGGCGTCACCCCGCCAGGGAACGCGCCCACCGCGTTCGTAGCATTGATGCCAGTCTGGTCATAGTTGGCGCGATTGGGGTCAGGTTCGTCGCCCCACGGATATGCACGCTGAGGAAAGGGATTCGGGATTAGGGATTGGGGACCAGGAATTGAGAGGTTAGCAACAGAACAGATAACGCGGTGTTCGGGAGCGGGGATGAGAAGGCCACCACGCGCGGCCTTTTCCCACTCCGCCTCGGTGGGCAGGCGCACTTCCCAATCTCCGCGCAGCCAGCGGCACGCCCGCCAGCGCTGCGTCAGCCACCGGCAGTACGCCACGGCTTCGTACCACGTCACGCCAACGACCGGGTGGTTGGGCAAGGTGAATGGCGTCCCGTAATCATAAGGGCCGATACGCTTGTTCACTTTCCACCAGGACACAGCCGCAGCCGACCAATTCCACCACTCAGGCTTTTCGTAGCCTTTATCTTTTACAAAAGCGTTGAACTGCGCGTTGGTGATCGGATAACGCGCAATCCAATAGCCAGAAGGAACATTCTGAATGTGGACCGGACCTTCAGCACTATACGCACGCGGGTCGGGCGGAACCACCAATGTCTCACCGGTCAGCGGATGCGTCAGGCGCGTTTCCTGCTTGGACGCGCCCATCACGAAGGGGCCGGTAGGCACGTAGCAGAAGCGCATCTTGTCCACATCGGTCACGTCCTCGCGCGGGTCGCCCAGGTTGGCGAGGGCGCGGCCGGCGGCGGCGCGTTCGGGGGCAGGCAAGGGACTGTCTTCCAACACGCGCACCAGCCAGGCTTGCAGGCGTTTGAGCAAGTATTGATGACGGTCCGGCACCCGCTGGTGTTGTTCGGTTTCGATGAGCGCCTGCGCAGCCCGTAACGCGGCATACCAATCCGCCTCCACCGGTTTTTCGGCAGGCGGCCAATCGTGCTTGCAGAACGCATTCACCAACGTCCAAATCGTGGCAGGCGCGCCCCCCACCGCTTTGGTGGCAGCCAGCAACGCGGCTTCGCGCCAACGCGCGTCATCCTCGCGCAAGCGGTCGGCCAGGGTGTAGGGATAATCTTCTTCGGTCAAATGGCAGGCCGCCAGGTATTCCTGAAAGGTGCGGTGCGGGAAGGTATAGATGCGCCCCTGTTCGCGCTCGATCAACAGACCGGCGCGGTTGATGAGGTAGTCAATGATGCGCCCTGGCTCTTTGGCTTTGGTTTTGTCCGCCGCTTCGTACAACGCGCCCGCGAGTTCCCCTGCGCGAATGTCGTGCGTGCCGGTCAAGGTCGGCTGCTTCAAGTGCGCCTCGTAGGCCACGCGGTTCAGCGCGCGGCGCAGTGCTTCCTGGGCAATGCCCAACTCGGTGAAAACGTCGTACTCCTTGCCGGTGGGGCGGCCTTGCGCATCGAACAATTGCTTGGGACGCTGCCACAGGTCCAACAACAACATCACGCTCTGCTCATAAAGCTCTTGGCGTCTATCGGGCAGGCTGCCGCCCTCGCGCCAGCGATGCAAGGATGTCATCAGGGTCAACAGCAACGGGCTGGGGGCCAGGGCCGCCAGGCGCGGGTTACGTTCCACGGCGTTGACCAGTTGTTCGGCATAGCGCGCGGCGTTGTCCGGCCCCAACGCCGGGTCTTTGGTCCCCACGTGCGCGTACCAACGCGGGATGAAGGCTTTGATCTGATCCTCACTGAAAGGCGCTAACTGGCGCGCCTCGAAACCACTCAGATAAGCATCCGGGTCCTGATAGGCATACGGGCGGGTCGTCACCAGGATACGGCAATGTGGGAAGTCGCGGGCGAATTGTTCCACAGCAGCTTTGAGGCGCAGGCGATATTTGTGCGCCTCCGGGACCTCATCCAGGCCATCCAACAGCAACAGCGCGCCATCCCGCTGTTTGAGATAGCTCTCCAGCACCGGCAGGCACGCGTCCAACGCGCCGTCGCAGGAGGTTTCCACCCGCGCCAGTTCCGCCTTGATGAAAGGCCACAAGCCCTGTTCCTCCGGCAAACCGCGCGCAGCGTAGTCGCGGAGCACCACACGCACGGGCAGCAGGCGCGGCAGTCGCCAGGCATCGCCCAAACGGCGCAGGTTAGCGTCCGGCGAGTTCAGCCAATCCCCTGCCAGACACACCGTCACAAAATTGACCAGCGTGGATTTGCCGGAGCCGGCCTCGCCGCGCAGCACCAGGCGCGGGTAGCGCGAGAGCGCCTCCAATGCCGGGCGGCGGCGGTCGGGTTCGCGCTCGTCAGGGAGCGGCATCTCGCCCTTTTGTCGCCGCTCGTCGCTGTCGTACACATCCAGGTCGGTAAAGACGGCGGCCAGGTTCAATTCAGCGGCTTCCTGGCGCGTGGCGGCTTTCAGGTCTACAGTCGTCATCTTCAGATAGGCGCATTGGTCTATCAATTCGCGCAGATAGCGGTCGCGCAGGGCTTCGGGGGAAGGGGTGGGTTGTGGGGGTTGGATTGTGGGTTGTGGGGTTGGGGTTGTAGGTTGTGCGTTAGGAGTCGGGGGTTGTGGGGTTGCATCCGGCGCAGGCGGGGTTGCAGGTTTGGGCTTGCGTTCCATCAGCACGTAGGCCACCATCGGCACGATGATCAGCACAATGCTGATGAAATACAGGAATGGCATAATATCGGGAGAAACAAATGCCCGCAAGAACACGAGAGCGATGATGACGACAATGATCAGAATGGACATAGCGATGATAAAACGAAACACGGGCGGCAGGTCTTTGATCGCAGCCGGCAACACGTCAATCAATTTGGCGGGTATCTTCAGGATCCCGCCTATTTCGTCAGATTCGGGCGGCGCAGGATCAGGAGTTTGCGTATCGGGCAATGGATCGTTGGTCATGGACGATTCCTCCACAAGTCATAACTCGGATAAGGAAATACACAATTGCGGCAATTTACCGGCGTCTTACGCGATCAGGACTTGCACTTCACCTGTAAGTATAAACTAACTTTGGGGAGCAGTCAAAGATGATTGGCGATCCAAACCTGACAGGTCTCGGAAGACCTGTCAGGTTTGCGCCTCACAGACCTGACAGGTTTTCTGAAACCTGTCAGGTCTGGAAAATCCCACCGACGATTGTTGTAATACCAAACCGGTCTCGGAAGACCTGTCAGGTTTGTACCTCCCAGACCTGACAGGTTTTCTGAAACCTGTCAGGTCTGGAAAATCCCACCGACAACTGTTGTAATACCAAACCTGACAGGTCTCGGAAGACCTGTCAGGTTTGCGCCTCACAGACCTGACAGGTTTTCTGAAACCTGTCAGGTCTGGAAAATCCCACCGACAACTGTTGTAATACCAAACCTGACAGGTCTCGGAAGACCTGTCAGGTTTGCGCCTCACAGACCTGACAGGTTTTCTGAAACCTGTCAGGTCTGGAAAATCCCACCGACAACTGTTGTAATACCAAACCTGACAGGTCTCGGAAGACCTGTCAGGTTTGCGCCTCACAG
>JAIOAX010000022.1 GCA_019873645.1 Chloroflexota bacterium
TTGCCGCCCTGGTTAACGCAAATCCTGACCTATTTGAAATTGCCGCCGGATTTGTACGAAAGTTTGACCAATAATTCACCTTAAACATTTTTATTTCACGCGAAACTAGAGTCCTGTGTTCGTGCTTTCTTCTGTTGCGGGAACCGGGGTGGTTGTAGGGGCCGGCGTGGTTGCGGCGGCCTGGGGTGCAGGTGTAGCCGGTGATTTCCCTTTGTCCTCTTGCGGTTTATCTTCAGTCGCCATGGCTGTTGGCTGCGGCGTTGCTTCTGGCGTGGGGGTCTTTTTAGCCCCCAAGAGCGAACACCCCAAAGACAGCATCAAAAGCATAGCAACCAATGCAACTACCCATTGCCGTTTCATCGTTATCCTCCTCAATTTGTTGGTTTTTTAATTTGTATGCTCTCTCAACATGTGTCGAGGAACTCATTGTACCATATATTTGCTAAAGGTGAGTGCATTTCAACTGAGGGGCAAATCTTGCCGTGGCCGGTCGCTGACCGCGCGCTGTGACCGGTCTCTGACCGCGCCACCGCGAGTCTGGAGACTGACTTGAGCAGCGCCCGGTCGCCGGTTACACCTATCCTGAAATGCAGCCGAGAGCCAGGAGTCATTGACACCGAAACACTGTGGACTATAATGACGCTAAACATTCCAACGTGCAAACGTCCCAACGTCCCAACGCTTTCCCAGGGAGCTGTACCGATGAAAACACAGGCTTTCCCTTACGCAGAGATAGCGCCGCATACTTACGAGATCGGGGAATTCGATTGCGCCTCGATCTTCCTGCTCGTGGGCGACGCAAAAGCGATGGTCATTGATACCGGCGTGGGCATCGGCGATCTCAAAGGCTTCATCCGCAGGCTCACCGATAAACCCCTGATGGTCTGTTACACCCACAATCACATGGATCACGTGGGCGGCGCCGGTGCCTTCGACAACGCCTACATTCATCCCCACGACATGGCCGGCTTTGCGACCGGCGGGCGCATCGGCCTGGGCCTCGCCGAGCGCGCGGGCTACGTCAAGATGATCGCCGAACGCGAAAAAGGCGACTATCCCTACGATCTTGCTGTGGACCTCACCGAATGGGGGCCGCCGCCGCCCCTGTATCCCCTTGAGGACGGGCAGGTGATTGACCTGGGGAACCGCCGGGTGACGGTGTACGCCTGCCCCGGGCATACGGCTGGCTCGGTCACATTCCTGGATGAAAACTCGCGCACGCTGTTCGTGGGCGATGCCTGCAACTGCAACCTCTTTCTGGGCGGTGGCCCGCCCGGAAGCCCCGGCTTTACCTCGGTTGAGAAGGCGCTGTTTTACCTGCGGCGTCTGCATCGCATGCTGCACCTCCAGTATGACCGCTATTACAACGGCCACTACGATTTCCGTCCCCTGGGCCAACCCCTCGGCGAGGATGTGCTCCCCGATGCCATCACCGCCTGTGAACAAATCATGGCCGGCACTGCGAAAGTGGATATCCGTCCGGCCTCCCTGCCCGGCGCCCCGCTGATCCATGTGGTGACAGTAGGCCGCACCAATGTTGCCTTCAATCCCGGCGGCATCTATGAGGTGAGCTGGGTAACGGGGTGAGGTGGGGGAACGTTAGAACGTTTGAACGTTCAAACGTTCTAACATTCATGTTCTCCGGGGTTCAAAATGCGGCCGGTTGAGTTATGACGGCATAGGAAACCTGCATTGCGCCAATAAAAAAACTCCCACAGACAGGGAATGTCTGCGGGAGTTTTTGTCGGATGCGGCGGTTACCTGCGCTTGCGCAGAACGACGAGGCCGGCGGCGGCAAAGAGTCCCACGGCGAGCGCAGCGAAAGGTGAGGTCGCGTTCAAATTGGAGAGGGCGACGGCGGTAGGAGTGAAAGGTGGTAGTGCCGTATTATCAATTGTGATGCTGTCAAAGCGACCGTATGAAGAGCCGTTAATTTGGTATATACGGAAACCAGATGCATTTTGGTTGTTTGTTATTGCGAGATCATCTCCTACTAAAAAGCCATTAATAAACAGATCCATCTTACCATCAGCCACAGAGTTAGAGCCGTAGGTAACTGTACTACCGCTGCGGTTGGCGACAATGTGAAATTCATAATTGGTATTCGCAGTCAATGTTTGTCCAGTATTATTCCAACTTGTTGTTCTATACTCTACTACGCCATTATTAAATTGAATAGCCCACATTAGATCTGCTGTTGCAAAGGTGTTATTTGTGGTAAATGTATTGCCTGTTCCCATCCCAATGAAAAAATCTCCGTTAGTGTCTTCTAATTTTACCCGAAAGTTAAGTGTTGTGATGGTCGCACTGCCAAGATCATTTTGCCTACCGACGCCGTTTAATGAGCCGCTAGAAGACCCGCCCAAGCGCATATGCACCTCACCGCTTGTAGCTGCTTCCGCTGTAATGGAACCACCTCCTGACCCAATTCGTACATAATCAAATGCTGTATTGCTCGTCGTGATATCTGTTCCCGCGGCGAGAGCATCGAATGTTTCTGTAAAAATATTGGCTGCATATACAGGCATCCACCCTAGAACGCATACGATAGTAACAACCATAAAAATAGACAGTGAACGTTTCATCTTTCTCCTCGCAGATTTAGCAAAAAATCATCTCTTCTACCACTACCACTCCCAATCCTCAAACTCCGGTTCCGGGGTCGGGGGGGTGCTCAGCGGGCTGCCCGCCTGGATTTCCAAATCGCCTTCATAGATGATTGCAGGTGTTTCGTACATGGGTTTTTCTCCTTTCTGAGGTATTAAAGTATTTGGAATGATGAATGGGTATTGCAAAATGGATGGTATGACAAAATCGCCGGTGCACCTCCTGATTGTATCGCAGACCCAAAAAATTGACGGTTTTTGTCGCTCAATTGAGATGCAGAATACTGTTGCCTCACCCCACACGTTATGATAGCACCAGAATACAGTGTTGACAAGTCCCGGTAGATGCAGGGTGCATTTCAGGACAGGGACAACTGATCAGACGCGGCACCTGGGAGATGTGCAGGCCGGTCTCCAGACCGCGCCTGCGCAGCGACTGATCCCGCAGTGGCGCGGTCAGAGACCGGCCACAGCAAGGAGAGAAAAATGCTCAGCCAGCCGCTGCCTGTAAGCAACCCTGCAAGCATGCTGCCCACGTTCCCGCGCGCCGTCCATCTCACAAGGCTATGCACCCGTGTCGGCGTACCTCCTGCTCCGGCGATGACCCACGTGGAAAAAACATTCACATCGCGGCAGGTGACGGCATGCGCGGCTACGTCGCGGGCGCGATTGGCCGCCGGACAGGCGTTCCACGTCGCGCCGCCCCAGCGTGTCAGATACAGGCTGGTCTCATCGGCGATACCCGAAGCCGTAAGCTCTTCCGGCGTGTAGTGCAACGTCACATCGGCGGTGAACGTTGCCGTAGTGGGCGTAATCGCAAGGGTGTACACGCGCGGCAGCGGCAGCCCGGTGGTCTGCGTGGTCGGCGGCGCGCCGGGAAGCACGCAGGCAGTGATGGCGTCCATGGCGCCGGCGGTGAGGGTGATGACCGCGCCGACGCCGTCGAAATCATAGCGGCCCGCGCCGGCGACGAGATGCGTTTGACAGATGGGGCATGCTGCGCGATAGACCCGCTGGCCGGTGACATAATTCGAGGTCCAGGCGTAGAGATAGCCGTTGAAGGGCATCAGCTCGCTGTAGTCGTTGTTGGGATCGCCCAGGCCGGCGCCGTCCACCTGTTCCCAATCTACTGTCCCACCGGGTTGGAGCACGCCGGTGGTACGCCAGACCTCGACGCCGGTGCTGGTGTTGGTCACAGCAACATATAACGCGCCGTTGTAGACCGTCGCGCCGTCCACGACGGCGCCGGAATTGGCGCTGTTGCCGTTCATACCTGTTTGGTTCACCTGGGTCCACGTGCCGGCGCCGCCGCTCGCGCTGCGGTAAATGACGATACCACCGGGTGAGGAGGTCGCGATGTAGAGATAGCCATCCAGGTCGCCCAGGATGTCCACGCGCCGGGAATGTGCTACGCCGGTGAACACGCGCGTCCAGGTGGGTTGTGTAGGTGTCACAGTGGTCGTGCGGTAGAGCGCGCCGGTACTAACCGGCAGGCATACCGTTCCGTTACACTCCAGGGTTTGTGTCTGCACGCCGAAGTAAAGTGCATCATTGTATACATAGCCCGACCAGACTTCGACAACCGACGTTTGATTGCCCGTCGCGCCGAAGCCGCCGTAGTTTTTCTGCACCCAGTTTGACCCGTCCTGCGTGCACCAGACCTGCGCGCCGGTTTGCCAGTTCTGTGTACCGCCGCACAGCCATCCCTGGAAAACCTGCATATCCTTGAAGTTGGTGTTATGCACATCGCCGAAGCCCGCCGTGATGACGCGCGTCCACGAACCCGCATTGCCGGTGGAACTGCTGTAGACGAGCGTGCCGTAGGTGGTGCTGCCGCCGTTGGCGGTGCTGGCATAGAGTGCCCCCTGGAACACGGCGAGGCTGTCAATGTGGTCGTTTTGGACGACCGGCGTGTTGCCAAAAGGGAGGCCATTGACGGCGGCGACTTCTTCCCAGTCTGCCTGCCCGGCGGGGACGCGCACGCCGGTCTTGGTACGCCATAGCCGCGCGCCGTAGATGTTGTCGGCCTCCATCCCTAGGTAGAGCCGACCGTCGAAGACGACGACCTCGAAGCCTTCTTCGCTTTTGTAACTGCTGTCGCCGCCGGTGCCCATGCCGAACGCGCCGTTATTCACCGGCGTCCACGCGGAGCATGGGTCGGCGAAGGTGTCGGGGGGCAAGGCGTTGCCCGCCGCCGCGCCCTGATGCCACAAGAGCAACCCCAGTGCGGCACAAGCCACGGTCACACCTACCCAACCCCAACGGCGATAAAGCATAATGCCATTATATGCCGGTGTGGCAGAGCGCAAATACAAAACGTCGATAACCTATAAAAAATGAGGCGTAAGAGTACTACACCCTTACGCCTTACGTTTTACTCTTTACGTTTTACGCTTCACGCCTCACTGCCATACCTTTGCAGGAAGATCAATGCGGTAATAGTCCGCACGGTAGGCGATCTGGGCGTACTCAATGATGCGCCCAGGTGCAGCATAGGTTGTGCGCTGGATCAACAAGAGCGGCGCTGGCGCGGATAGCCCCAACAATTCGAGTTCATGCGCCGTCGCCAGAACGGCCTGGGCAGTTTCTTCTGTCCGCCACAGAGAGATGTCCAGACTCTTTTCCAGGACCTCGGCAAGGGATGTGCACGGCTCGCCGGATTCCAGTACAGCGGAGCACAACTCATACGGCAGCCAACTGATGGACAGGGCGACCGGCGCATCGGCAAAATATTCAACCTGTTCAAGGCGCACAACTTTGTCTCCGGGGAGGATGCCCAGGCGCTCCGCTAAAGGGGCTTCGGCGAATACCGTTTCGACACTCACAATCTGCCGTGAGGTGGTGGCCGCGCCCCCCCGATCACCGTCGGGCAGGGACAAAGTGGCGACCGGGCGGGGGCCTTCCGTGTGTACGACAAAGGCACCTTTGCCGTGGTAGACGGAGACGTACCCATCACGGACCAGCATTTCAATGGCTTTGCGCGCCGTCAGACGGCATATCCCGTACTCCGCCGCCAGTCTGCGCGCAGAAGGCAGTCGGTCCCCGACCTTCAATGCGCCGGTTTCAATCTGCTGGCGCAGTTGTTGATATAACTGCCTGTATAGCGGCACCCCCTGGTTAGCTTCCAATATCATAGACACCCCCTGCTATGAGTACAATATCACGCGCTTCTTAAAGAATAACCCCATTACCTTCCAAAAACCTTCCAAATGCCCGTAAAATCCTTCCAAAAACCTTCCAAATTTCTCAGGTTGGGGAAATGTAATCCAAAATGTACCCACAGTGAAGCTGAGAGCTAATATTGCACTTTTGCCCCCGGCCCCGCCCCAAAGGGGGCGGGGAGGTGAATAGGGGGGGATTTTGGGCGGCGAAGCCGCTCAAAATCCCCTTTTGAGAAATCCCCCCGCTCTCCCCGCACGCGGGGAGAGCGGGGGCAGGGGGTGAGAGGGGAAAACTCAAAAAAACCTGCCCCCGTCCTGAAATGCACCCGTTACCACGCGGTTCTTTTATTTTCAAAAGAGCATGCTATACTGTTAGGGTGCTTTGTATGTGAGGGTGGTATGACGAAAAAAGAAGAACCAAACGCCGCGATCAAACGTCTTTCGTGGGTCATCTGGGGGATACTGGCTGTGCTGATCGTCCTGCTGACCTCGGCCTTTGCACGCGCCTGGGAAACAAACCAGACTTTACAGGCCAGAGTCGCCACCCTTGAACCGCTGCTGACGGCGGCGGCGGTGGAAAAGGCCACGTTGCAAGCCCGCCTTGACTATGTGCAGAGCGATGCCTACGTTGACGAGTGGGCACGCGTCCACGCCGGTATGACGCAGCCCGGCGAGACGCTGGTGGTACCGATTGAGCCGACTGCGACGCCGACCCCGCGCCCAACGCCTTTCCCCACATCCACCCCCACGCCTACCCCCTTGCCTTTCTGGCAACGCTGGTGGCGCGCCCTGACAGGAAACCCTTGATGGATACCCTTGCCGTTGCCATCGCCATCGCCCGTGAAGCCGGCGCGCTTGTGCGCCAGGGCTTCGGTAAGGTGCAACGCCTGGAATTCAAAGGCGCGGTGAATCCCGTGACCGAAACTGACACTGCCGCCGAAGCCTTGATCCTCTCTCGTCTACGTGCTGCCTTCCCCGAGCACGCTATTTTGGGCGAAGAAACCGGCGGCAGTCCCTGGAACGTCCCCGGCCCGATCTGGCTGGTAGACCCTTTGGATGGGACCAACAACTTCGCCCATGGCTTCCCGCATTTTGCCGTCTCGCTGGGCTTGATGGTCGGTGGCGAGTTGCAGGTTGGCGTCGTCTACGATCCGCTGCGGGATGAGTTGTTTGCTGCACAGCGCGGCGCCGGCGCGACGCTCAACGGCACATCCATCCGCGTCTCGGCTACAGCGCGGCTGACAGATGCGTTTTTGGCGACCGGCTTCGGCTACAACCGTCGCGTGGCCGCCGACAACAACACGCGCATGCTGGATTGTTTTCTGCGCCGCTCGCAGGGTGTGCGCCGCGCCGGTTCGGCAGCGCTGGATATGGCTTACGTCGCCTGTGGCCGCTTCGATGGTTACTGGGAGTCCTATCTCAGCCCGTGGGATCTGGCGGCCGGCGTGTTGCTGGTGCAGGAAGCCGGCGGACGCGCCTCCGATTATGGCGGCGGGACGGCGTATCTCTTCTCCGGGCGTGAAGTCCTTGTGAGCAACGGTCTGATCCACGCCGAGATGTTGCGGGTGCTGCGCGAAGGTCCCGCCGCGCCACACCCCGATTTCCCCGCCCTAACCTGAACCGGCCCGACAGGTTTCAAAAACTGTCAGGTCTGTAAGATCGCCGTGATTTTGCGATCCGCCGCCGACATCGGCAACGCTGCCAGCTCCTCCAACGTCGCCCAACGGAAAGCATCACAGTCCAGGCACTGCGGTTCCCCCGCCACAAGCCGACAGGCGAACGCATACAGGGTGATGCGGAAATGTGTATAGGCGTGCTCAACCGCAATGAGCTGTTCGTCTACAGCAACCTCGATTCCCAATTCCTCCCACAATTCACGGCGCAACGCATCGGGCAGGGTCTCCCCATCTTCACGTTTGCCGCCGGGGAACTCCCACAGTCCACCGAGCATATCGTCTTCACGGCGGCGCGCTACGAGCACGCGGCCATCATCGCGGCGGGTGACGGCGGCGACCACGTCGTAGTGGGGAATGGCCTTGCGAGGACGCGGTGCGGGGAACGCCTCCGGTCGTCCCAACATCTGCGCGTGGCACAGGTCGCGCCAGGGACACAGCAGGCATTGTGGCGCACGGGGACGGCAGAGCGTGGCGCCCAGTTCCATCAACGCTTCGGTGAACGCGCCCGGCGCGTCGTCCGGTAGCCAGGCGCGCACGGCCGCTTCGAGGTCGGTGGCCGAAGGCGCAGCGAGCGCTAGCACACGTCCGAAGACGCGCCGGACGTTGCCGTCTACAGCCGGCGCGGGGATGCCGAAGGCGATGCTGGCAACCGCGCCTGCCGTGTACGCGCCGATGCCGGGCAGGCGACGCAGCGCGTCCACGTCGGCGGGGAGTTCGCCGTTGTAGCGGGCGACAACTTCTTGCGCCGCACGGTGCAGCGCCCGCGCCCGGCTGTAATAACCCAACCCTTCCCACTGTTTGAGTACTTCTTCCAGCGGGGCTGCTGCCAGCGCCGCAAGCGTGGGAAAACGAGCGAGGAAGCGTTCGTAATACTCGCGCACCTTTTCGACCTGTGTTTGCTGGAGCATCACCTCGGCGACCCACACCCGGTAAGGCGTGCGCTCACGGCGCCAGGGCAAATCGCGGGCGTGCCGCGCAAACCACGCCAGCAGCCGCTCCTGTGCAACCGCGCGGTGCGTGTGGAGATGAGTGATTGTGGCGTCGTCAAAGCTCATGTTGACCAGGAGACAAGGTTACTCAAATCCAATAATCATTGCGAAGTTTGCAAACTTTAGCAAGGATTGCCGGTTTGAATAGATAAAAAGTTTTTAGAGGGTCACATATTTATCAAGATCGAGATTGCCGCTGTTGAATTCAACCAGCTTGACCCAATCAATCGCGCCGTTTGTGCTACAAAAT
Source organism: Chloroflexota bacterium (assembly GCA_019873645.1). Taxonomy (GTDB): domain Bacteria; phylum Chloroflexota; class Anaerolineae; order B4-G1; family SLSP01; genus DSWT01. The sequence continues at coordinate 8,683 of JAIOAX010000022.1, forward strand.
CGCTCAATGAACTGCCGTGTAAGACGATTGAGCGTCCTCCCTTTGGCTTCCAGGAAAGCTTCATTGTGTTCTTTGGCTCTGTATCCAATCGGTTCAATAATATCGGTATACAGTTGCGGGTTTTCGCTGATGAGGTACCAGAAGTTCTGTCCTACGACTTTCAGATACCCGCGCAAATAGCTTGTTTTGGTCTTGCCATAGCAGATTCCTAAAACCGGTTGGACATTGACACCGCGTTTTAATTGCTTTATTCTGGTAACTGCATTTTTGAGGTCTTGCTCTAATTTGGCTTGTTGTGAACTGTTTCCCCAATTCGGCCCTGATTTTACAGATACCAGATAGTGAACGCCGTTGTTGATGAATTCCAGATCTACCCCTGGAGCAGAAGACTTATGTCCACCGCAGGTCATTTCTGCAATAAAAACGGCCAACCCCTCCAGAAAATCCCCAAACAATTTTTCTTCCGATGAAGACAGGAAAGCTTCTAGCAGACCTGCAATCAGTTCACTAGCCGTGACGATATATTTAGCTTTGAATAAATAGGGATTCTTGGTTAACAATTTTTTAAGTCCCAGTTCTTCCAAGGACTTAATACGGCATTGGTGAAAGCCAGTGACATTTTCATTGACATAATCGCAGACTTTATCCAGGTCAAGTGGATTCATAGCATCTCCTGTTATCAAAATGCTATGCTATAAGATCTCCTACACAATAGTCTTCACGCTTTTCGGCTATACAAGGGAGACCTGGTTGAGTTTTCGTGACCCTGTCCCGTGCAATTTGGACATATTCTGGGTTAAGATCAATGCCAATGTAGTTACGGGCCAACTGCACAGCAGCCACAGCCGTTGTACCCGATCCTATAAAAGGGTCGAGAACTGTATCGCCTGGACGGGTAAACAAGCGAATAAACCAACGTGGCAAATCAACCGGAAATACAGCACTGTGATTTCGGTTGGAACATTCCGTAGCCATGTGGATAACATTGGTAGGATATACCCATCGGCGTCCTAACCAATTAGAGACGTTTTTACCAAATCCACTCCCGACTTTGGATGTATCCCGTATTCGGTCCGTCTCACTCAACTTCGCCAACCTTTCTTTAGCCCAATCCCCAACCGGCACCATCACGGCTTCCTGATACATGTTGAATTTCCTGGACTTGTTAAATTGAATGAGTCTTTCCCAGTTATCCCGAAAGCGGTTGGGCCACTTGCCTGGGTATGAGTTCTTCTTGTGCCAGATAAATTCTTCGGTCCACAACCAACCTTGTTTTCTCATTGCCAGTATCAATTCAATGACGTAAGTATGTCTTTCCCCGTTGACGACACGCTCTTTGATATTTAGAATGAATGTGCCGGTGGGCTTTAGAACACGCAAGAGTTGCTCCGCACGGGGCAAAAACCAGGCGACGTATTCATCGGGATCAATGCCACCGTATGTTTGCTTGCGCTGGTCGGCATAAGGCGGCGATGTAAAAATCAGATCTACCGAATTATCGGGAAAATCCTTGAGCACCTCACCGCAGTCGCCGAGCAGAATTTCATTCAAATATCTCATCTTGTTACCTCAATATTAGAACATATATTCTTAATCCCAATATACCCGTTCCTCCAGCCAAAGTCAAGCCGAATCCGACCTGTTTTTCTAATTTTCCCTCCCAATCCCTAATCCCTAATCTCCCATCTCCTGCTCCTTCTCCAGCCGCGCAAAATGCTCGCGGATTTGCGTTGCCAGCACCCGCGAGATGCCGGGGACCGCCATCAACGCTTCGACATCGGCTTTCTGAATCGCATCCAGCGAGCCGAAATGCTTGAGCAGCGCGCGGCGTTTGACCGGCCCGATGCCGGGAATGGCGTCAATCTGCGAGGCCAGGCCGCGTTTAGCGCGCCGCTGGCGGTGATAGGCGATGGCGAAGCGATGTGCCTCGTCGCGGATGCGCCGCAGCAGGAGAATGGCCGGCGCAGCGGGATCAAAGCGAATGGATGTGCTGCGGCCGGGCTTGAAAATTTCTTCCTCACGCTTTGCCAGCCCCACTACAGGCACTTTATCCTGCAAGTCGAACGCCTTCAGCACTTCTACGGCTACGCCCAGTTGACCTTTGCCGCCATCAACAACCAACAAATCGGGCAATTTGGCCCACGCCTGACTGCCGCGCGTCCCCTTAAGCTCGCCGCTCTCCATGCGCCGCCAGCGGTCGAAACGGCGGGTGAGCACCTCGCGCATGCTGGCAAAGTCATCCTGTCCTGCAACAGTGTTGATCTTAAAGCGGCGGTAATCGCTCTTCTTGGCAACGCCGTGCTCAAAGACCACCATACTGCCGACAACTTCCACGCCTTGCGTTGTCGAGATGTCGTAACATTCCATGCGCACCGGCGGCATCGGCAGGTCGAGGGCGGTCTGCAAGTCGGTCAACACCTGCTCGCTGCGATGTTTGTCCAGCTCCCACTGCGCCTTGAGCGCGCGCAAGGTTTCCGCGGCGTTGGTGGTTGCCAGATTGAGCAGGTCGCGTTGCGGGCCGGCCTCATGAGGGACATTGAGATAGACGACGTCGCCGCGCCTGGAGCGCAACCACGCCTCCAGTACGGCCGCCTCGGCGACTTGCGCGGGCAGCAGAATCTCCGGCGGCACCATCGCGGCTTCGGTGTAGAACTGTTGCAGGAACGCCGCCACAATGGCTTGCTCGTCTTCCTCAGCGCCGCCCTCCATTACAAAGAACTCGCGCCCCAATAGCTTGCCGTTGCGCACGAAGAAGACTTCGACGCAGACGTTGCCATCGTCGCGCGCCAGGGCGATCACATCCTGGTTGACCGCAGCGGTAGTGACGATACGCTGACGTTCCATCACCTGTTGCAACGCCTGATAACGGTCGCGCAGTTGCGCCGCGCGCTCGAATTGCAGCGTCGCGGCGGCTTCCTGAATCTGGCGCTTCAGCCCATCCATAATTTCTTCGGTTTCGCCGCCCATAAACTGCACCAACTGATTGATTGTCGCCTGATACTGTTCACGATCCACGGCGCCGATACAGGGAGCGGTGCAGAGCTTCATGTCATGGTAGAGGCACGCGCGGCGGTCGGCGCCGGTGATCTCGCGGTCGCAGGTGCGATAGGGGAACAGTCGCCGCAGCAGATCAAGCGTCTCGCGCAGCGCACCGGTCGAGGTATACGGGCCGAAATAACGTCCGTCGTCGCGGCGCATGGTGCGGGTGATGAGTACTTTGGGGAAATCCTCGGCCGTCACTTTGAGATAGGGATAGCGTTTGTCGTCTTTGAGGCGGACGTTGAAGTGCGGGCGGTGCTTCTTGATGAGGTTGGCTTCCAGGATTAACGCCTCAACCTCCGATGCGGTGACGATCCACTCGATGTCGGCGATTTCGGCGACAAGCCGGCGCGTTTTGGCGTCTTCCTGGGCCGAAGCGTGAAAGTACGAGCGCACGCGGTTGGCAAGGTTAATTGCCTTGCCCACGTAAATCACTTGATCCCGCGCATTATGCATCAGGTACACGCCGGGACTGGCAGGCAAAGTGGCGAGTTTCTGTTCGATCTTCTCTGAATGTTTCACGCTTTTATTATACAGCAGACTTCAGAGGGCAGAGAAATAGCAAGGGGGGATTTTGGACGGCTGCGCCGTTCAAAATCCCCCTAAGGAGTCTCTCTGTATGTGTATGGGGAGTGCTGGTTTACCTAAAGCAGTGAGAGCAGGGACAGCTCCATACTGTACATAATGTTGTCCCAATTGATGATAACCAGCCCAACCGGCAGGACGCAGCAACAACACAACAACAGCAGCGCCGCGACGACGATCAAAATAATGATTAACGTCTGATTGCTCTTTTTGGGGACGGCCTGTTCCGCAGCGGTCAAATCCGCCGCCGAAGGACGTGACGTATAGGATGGGGGCGGCGGCGTAGGAGGCGTTGGCGGCGGCGCAGTCACAAAGGATGGCGGCGTCGGCGGTGGTGTGGGGATAGGCGGCGCCCCCAATATCTGGGTTTCGACGGCCTCTGCTTCCGGCGTCACGGCGGGCGGTTCTACTTTAACAACAGACTCAGCCTCGAACGCTTCAGCAGGCAACGGTGGTGGCGCAACAGGCTCTAAATCCGCAGCCGCGGCGACTTCCTGCGGCAGTGGCGGCGGTGTCTCAAAATCAAACGGCGACGGCAGGTCGGGGACGTTTTCAGGCTCCGGCATCTCGGCGATAGACGATTCCAGATTTTCGGTCATAGGGACTCCTTATTTAAGGCATCAATGTCAATAGTGAACTAAGGCCCAATTCATAGAGAATCTGATCGCCATAAGTCCACAGCAGCCAGGCTGCCGCCGCACAACAGCAGCACAGCAATAGTACAGCAGCCACGATAATAATAATCAGCAGGGTATTATTCTTCTTCGGCGGAGCCGGAGGCGTAGAGTAAGGCGGCGGAGTTTCGGGTTCATAAAAAGGGGTTTGGGTCATAATATCCTCCTCAATGGAAATGAAAAATAGCGAATTACGAATAGCGAATTACGAATAGCGAATACAGATGCTCCCTGGGTGAACGTTTAGCGGTGCGGGGGTGGCGATGGAGCAGATGCGGCCAGCGCACGCGCCTCGGCGCGCAGCCGACGCCGGCGTACCAGCAGGTAGACCAACAACACCAGCAGAAACAGCCATGCCAAAACCAGGTAAGGGAAGATGATTGCGATAAGGGAGGTGATCGCCGAAACGATATCCTCGATGGTACTGACGATGGGATTGCCCACGCCGCCGGTCGTGGCCGTGACCACCGGACGCCCACCGGCTTTGACGAGATGCACGCCGCCGGCCAGGATCACGCCGCAGGCAAAGGCTAAGACGGGGTGGAGATGGATGCTCTCCTGGGTGGTGGCCGCAAACACAATCGCGCCGGCGGTGGGGCGCACGAAGGTTTGAATGACATCATTGATGGTATCCACAGCGGGAATTTTGTCGGCCAGAGTTTCGATGATGAGCAGCACCGCCAGTAAGCCGATAATCCACCAGCTTGTCAGGGCCGACCACGGCTCGCCCAACTTTACCAGCCCGGTGAAACGCGCCAGCAACGCCAGGGCCAGCATGGGAATATAGGCATTCAATCCCGCCGAGGCCGAAAGCCCAAACGCCGAAGCGAGATCCAGCAACCCTTCGATCATTTCAATCTCTCCGGAAAAGCGTTTAAATTTGGAACATTGACACGTTGGAACGTTTGTGAAAACCAATGATCAGTGCCGGCTCCCCATTTTACGGTATACGAGTTGGGAATCCGTTAAAATCCGTTCAATCCGTTGACAAGTGATGCCCGCGTTGGCGTGAAATCCCGCCTGGGGACTCCTTGCTTCATCCTTCATTATAAAAAGGTTACGCAAAATAAGCAAACAGGTTTCAAGGGGTATGCTGACTTTCGGCGAGACAGGCTTTAATGGCGGCCATCAGTTCATCGGGATCGAAGGGCTTCACCAGACAGCGGCTTGCGCCCAATGCGAGGGCGCGTTCCTCATTCTTCAGGTTGGCCCAGGCGGAGACGGCAATGATCGGGATGTGGGCGGTGGATGGCGTGTGCTTAAGCGATTGGATGGTTTCAAAGCCATCCATCTGGGGCATGCGCAAGTCCATCAGAATAATATCGGGCTGCCAGCTTTGAGCGCGCTCGAAGCCTTCCCGGCCATTACCGGCACACTGTATCTCACATCCCTTGAACTCCAACTCGAGCAACCGCTGTACTAGTTCTTGTTGGATCGCATTATCTTCCACATGAAGGATCTTCACCATAATTGAGTTCTCCCAACATCACTTTAGGGAAGGCATAAACCCGCCTGCCAGCGCTAAGCCCGAAACTGTTGCTTCCCGCGTCACGGACCCGCCGGTAGGCCGACTGAAACGAGACGCTCTTATACCATAAGTATAATCGGAGTCATCTAAATTTTCAATCATGGAATTTTTTATACCCTGAGGTAAACTTGGGGGGGGCCGTATCTTTTCCCCCAACTTTGCGTCCTAAAAGATAGGAAGCTCATGTGAAGACAGCAGATGCTTTATTGAGACGCGCGCAACAATGGGATGAAGGGGCGCTGGCGCAGATCTATGATACGTTTGCACCGGCTATCTATCGTTACGTCTATCGGCATACCGGGCATCAAAACACAGCCGAAGAGATCACTGCCGAGACTTTTCACCGCTTTCTCCTTGCACTGAAACACGGCAGCGGCCCCGCGGAGCATCTTTCGGCCTGGCTTTATCGGGTGGCCCACAATCTGATCGTTGATTTCTATCGTCGTCAACCTCTGCAAGAGCCGGAAGTATTGGATGATGTAGCGGAATCTCTGGCAGAGCCGGACCATGGTGAAATGGTAGAACAGCACATGCAGGCAGAACAGGTCCGCGCCGCCTTACGCCAATTGACGCCGCTTCAGCAACAGATTATCACCTTGCGGTATCTGGAAGAATTGAGTCATGCGGAGATCGCCCGGGTTGTCGAACGGACCGAAGGCGCGGTCAAAGCCTTACAACATCGTGCACTTGATAGTTTACGACGCATTTTGGAGAAGGGACATGAAGCATAAACATGATGATAGGGCAGAAGAAACATTATCTCCGGAGGTGGCGGCCGCGTTGTCCGTCTTGCGTCCGGTTCCGGCAGTGGAGGCAGAGCGCTGGGCAGCGCGCCGGCGCGCATTTCTGACAGAAGCGCGACAATTTGCGGCCGACGCCGTATCTTCGGCATCCATAGTGCGTCGTAAGACATGGAAAGACCTGTTTACATTTCACTTTTTGCATCTTAAGGAGGACACTATGGTTACGTTAGTAAAAGTTATGCTGGCAGTGGCATTGATCTTTGGCATGGGGGTTGGAACGGTTAGCGCGTCCCAAGAGAGCCTGCCTGGATCGGTACTCTATCCTGTAAAGTTACAATATGAAAATGTGCGCATGGCGTTACTCGGAGATGGTGCAGAAAAGGCACTGCTGGCCATGACATGCGCTCAAGAGCGCATCGAAGAAGCCGTTAAACTGGTCGAGCGCGGCGACGAAATCCCTGAATCGCTTGCCGCGCGCTATCAACTTCAGGTGGGGGTGGCTCTGCAGACGATGGAAGGACTTGGCGAAGCGCAACGCTTACAATTACGCGCCCATCTCTCCGATACATTGCAAAGCCAGGTGCGAGTGATGACCCGGTTGATGGAGCGCCTGCAACAGGGTGAGAATACGGAGCACTCCGAACCTACCCGGAGCCGGATTCAGACAATGCTGCAAACGATGCAGCAGACTCGACAAAGATTCGGTGAGCCGGCAGGCAGTCATGCGGAACCGGGCAATGAGACACCGGGCAATGTAGAATCTCCTGGCCCCAATCCCAATGATAACGGCAACGCCGGAGATGGCAGCAACAGTGGAAACAATGGTCAATGTGTTGGGGATTGCGAAGGAAATCAGGGTGAACCCCAAGACCATGACAAGCATAAGCAAAATGGCGCGGATAACGGTGGTGGGGTAAACGACAACAGCCAGAAACCGGGCGACAAGGGCGGCAATGTTGACGCCGGCGGTACGGGCGGCAATACCGGTGGCAATACCGGCGGCACGGGTGGCACAGGTGGCGATACCGGCGGCACGGGTGGCACAGGTGGCGATACCGGTGGCAATACCGGCGGCACAGGCGGCGATACCGGTGGCGCAGGTGGCGATACCGGCGGCACGGGTGGCACAGGCGGCGATACCGGTGGCGCAGGCGGCAATACTGGTGGCGACACCGGCGGTACGGGTGGTACAGGCGGCAATACTGGTGGCGACACCGGCAGTACGGGCGGTACAGGTGGCAATACCGGTGGCGACACCGGCGGTATGGGCGGCACAGGCGGCAGCGGAAACGGCGGAAATGGCGGAACCGGCGGCTCGGGTAGTGGAAGCGGCAGTGGTTCTGGCGGGGGTGGTCACTAATCGTTGGTCAGACTGCTGAAATCTGTTCCCAGAATCCCCCTCATTCCAGGGGGATTCTGCTTGATGTGACACAAACTGGACAAAAAACAAATATGGGGTATACTTTTGGCCGGTAACGGAAGATTTAGCTAGAAGTCTCGGAGGAACAAGCGTGGCAAATACTCAATCAGCCCAAAAGCAGATTCGTAATTCCTATCGCAAATGGTTGCGCAACCGCCAGGTCAAAGGGCAAATGCGCGGAGCACTGCAAATGGTGCGCGAAGCGATTGCCGCCGGTGACGCGGCTCAGGCCCTGGCGCTGATGCCGAAGGCTGCCAGCCAACTGGATAAGGCCGCCAAGAAAAACGTCATCCATCCCAACAAGGCGGCGCGGCTCAAGTCGCGGCTGATGCAACAGATCAACGCTTTACAGAAACAGGCGCAATAGTTCTTCAACGCCCTTGCAAAGGTTTGTGACCGGCGCAAGGATGGTCTTATCAAAGCAGCGGGGCAACGTCTCCCCGCTGCTTTTGTGCTGTCTTTGAGCGTCCTACGTTTTATCGCGCCCCAGCTCGGTTGAACGCACGTAAGCGGCCCAGATCGCCCGCGAGAGCACCGTGCGGAACCCTCCTTTTTCCAGGTGGTAGAGCGCCTCGGCCGTCGTCCCACCGGGGGACGTGACCTGATTGCGCAGCGCCGCCAAGTGTAGATCCGACTGTCGGGCGAAGTTCGCCGAGCCGATCACCGTCTGGAAGACGAGCTTTTGCGCGATGTGCCGCGAGAACCCCAGGTGTACGCCGGCATCTACCAGCGCTTCCATAAACAGATAGACGTAGGCCGGGCCGGTGCCAGAGAGCGCCGTCGCCATATCCAGATAATGTTCATCGGTGACGTAGACCTCTTCCCCAAGCGCCTTGAGGATTGTCAACGCATATTCGCGCTGCTGCCCGGTCACGGCCTCCGTCGCCGTCCACACAGTAATCCCTTGCCCAATCTGCGCTGGCGTATTGGGCATAGCGCGGATGATGCTTTCCACCCCTAATCCCTCGCGCAGTGTGGCAATGCGCACCCCCGCCGCAATGGAGAAAACCAACGCGCCGGGGCGCACGTGCCCCCGGAGACCCTCCAGCACCATCCCCATTACCTGCGGCTTCACCGAGAGGAACACGATTTCGGCCTCACAAGCGGCTGCGGCGTTGTCCAACGACGTGCGGATGTGATACTGGGTTTCCAGGTTTTCCAACCGCTCGCGCCACGTATCCGCGCCGATGATGGACTGCGGCTCGATCAGCGATTGGCGCAACAATCCCTTCATCAACGCTTCGCCCATCACCCCAGAACCAATGATAGCAATTGTCGGCAATGTCATTCTACTCTCCTATTATCACGGTCGCAGCTCAAAAATCATTTGCAAGAACTTTGCCCGATCCGCAGCAGGGTCGGGATCGCCTACCGTCATGGGACGCGGACGTCCATACTCTTCCAGAATGGCCGTGCGCAAGTCTATGTTGAGCAGACGTCCATCGTAGAACGTCAGCCGGTCCACAAATTCCTGGCGTGTACCGTCGCTCCACATCTGGTCGAAGAAAAAGTTGCCCAGGCCATAGTGAATAAAAACGCCGTTGTAGAATTCCATCGTCTGGGCCTGATGCGCTTGACTGCCCTGCACATAAACCGGCCCGGCCTCTGCCAGATAACGGAAGTCCCGGATTTGCTGTGGCGTGGGCGCATAGTTGTAGTCTTCGAGATATTGCAGGGTGACGATGGTTTGATAACCGTCGGCCTGCAACTGCTGAATGGCGGTCCGCATTTGCTCGAAATCGCAGCGCGCGGCCCCGCCGGAATCTTCCCCGGCAAACGGGCCGACGGTGTTACAACCGATGAACGCGATGCGGTTGACGCCATGCGTCACCGTGAGCGGCTTTGCGCCGTCGGCTTGATTGGCGCCCCCGCCGAACCATTGCCAGCCGCGCGCCCGGTACATCTCCAGCGAGTGATCTACCCACTGGGTCCCTTTATCTTCGAGATGATTGCCCGTCAATTCAATGATGTTGGTATGAATGGCCTCCAGCAGGCCGATGTAGCTATCGTGGGAACAGAATGACATCGTGCCGCTCCCTTCGGCCACACAATCGGGCTTGAAGGAGACTTCATTGCTGATGTGGACGAAGTCGGCATTGGCAAACCAGGGCAAAATATCCTGTGCCGGATAGGTGACGCCTTTGCGATCCATCAGCAGCGCCGTCCCGCGGGTCATCGCGGTTACGCCGGTCATCACCACGCGGGTCATGCGCGTCTCAATGCGGTCGGAGAATGTGTCAGGATCGCGGGGCAGCAAAGCGAGCGTTTCGGGACGGCGGGCGCTGCCCCAATAGAGCGTCATCGCCAGCGGATAGGTCGTCATATCCAGACCCTTATCCACAACTGAGAGTCCGTCCAACAGCAACACTTTCCAGCGTGGCTCCAACGCCTCAAACGGGACAATCGCCCAGGCGTCCATTTGTTCAGCGACGGTCAGCAGCTCCGTCGCCGCGACAGTTTGGATGACGCCGGCAGCCGGTGCACCCCACAGGGTTGTAAGGGCCTCCAGGGTGTCGGTGGTGACCAGCAGCGCGTGGAGGGCAAAAGGCCCCGCCGGCGTTCCCCCCCATGCAGCGCGTAGATCGGCGCTGACCACCTCATCAGCTACGGTAAAGAAAGGCGCGGCGACGGCATAAGTCCATACCCCTAGCGGCGTGGCGTTCGGCAATTCCGCCCCGCCCAAAAGCGTATCCGCCTGTGCGGCGTCATCGCTCCAGGCGAAGTACATCGCAGCCTTGGTTACACTGGCCCGGAAACGCTCACAGGCCGCATCGGGGACGCTTGCCACACAGCCGGCCGTCACCGGAAAGGCCGGGGTAGGCGTGGGGGTGGGAGGAACGGGCGTCGGCGTCAACGTGGGGGTGGGTGAGTAGGTAGGACGCGGCGTGCGCGTCGGCGTAGGCGTTGGCCCAACCGGAGGCGTGGGCAGCGCGCAGCCGCCGAACAACCAGGCAAGGACACACACACTGATCAAATCAACAAGCAAACGATAAGACGCGCGTTTGGTAGACATGAACCCCTTTCCAGGCTTACAGGCATATTTCCTGGGGCATTGTGCCCAGTTATGGGATTTTGTCAAGGTGATTTTGCGTGTAAAATGAAAAAGGCAGATTGGCGACCCCAACCTGCCTTGTGGGCGATAGAGGACTCGAACCTCTGACCTCTGCGATGTCAACGCAGCGCTCTGACCATCTGAGCTAACCGCCCGTTGCAGAAAGATTATAACATAGTTCAGGATTTAGACAAGGCGTTTATTCTCTCATTCGCTGATTCATTCATTCGCTGATTCGCCGATTCGTGGTTTTTCCGCCGTATGCTTTTGGTTAGTTTTACGTCATAAATTAGTAGAAGAGTAGGAGAGCGAAATGACGCGACGTGAACAAGCCTTGCTCAAGCGTGCGCAAGCCTACGATGAGCAGGCCATTGGCGAGTTATACGATCATTACGCTCCGCTCATTTACAACTATTTGTATCGGCGTGTCCACGATGCACAGACGGCAGAAGACTTGACGGGTGACGTATTCGTGCGGCTGCTCCAGGCAATCCAGTCCGAACAGGCCTGGCGAACCTCGTTTCGCGCCTGGCTGTACCGTATCGCCCATAACCGGGTGATTGACTATTACCGTGAGCAAGCGCAGCGGATCGAGTTGCCGCTGGAAGAGCATCTGGAAGCTGAAGATGCAGCCCTTGTCGCCGAGGACGCGCAGTCCCCCGACATGCAGACTTTTCAAATGCTGGCCGAGGCGCTCAATCGGCTCACCCCGGATCAACAGCAAGTGCTCGTCCTGCGTTTTGGTGAACGCTTGAAGGTCCACGAAGTTGCGGAAACTATGGAGAAGAGCGTCGGCGCCGTCGAGGCTTTACAACACCGTGCTTTGGCGGCGCTGCGCAGAATGATCAAGCGAGGGAACGAGATATGAAGGCTTATACACCGGAGTCTTTGCTAACTGAATCTCTGGAAAAATTGCAGCGAAGCCACGACGTTCCGGCGGTTCTCAAACACTATCCAGATCAGGCAGAAACTCTGCGCCCTTTGCTTGAGACGGCGCAGAGAGTCGGCGTGTACTATGCTGATGTTCCTCACCCCCCGGGTGGCCTAATGGAAGGTCGCAAGCGCGCCTTGACGTTCGCCGCCGCACAACGCGCCGCACGCCCCAGACGGCGCGTCCTGGGGAATCCCAATGGCCTGTTCTGGAAGTTCGCCGGTGCCATGCTGACTCTCGCCCTCCTCCTCATCCCCTTGCAGAGGACGCTCGTTTCGGCGGCCAGCACCACCCTGCCGGGCAATCCCCTCTACGACTTGAAGTTATCCGCAGAGGATCAGCTTTTTGCCTCGATGGACGACGCCGAAGCCAAAGTGGTGCTGGCGATTTCGCTGGCCGATGAGCGGATAGAAGAAATCCGCGCCCTGGTGGAAAGACGGCAGGAGATTCCGGTAGACGTATTGTATCGTATGGATTACATGTTCCGTACCGCCCTGCTGTCGGCAGCCTGGGCGCCGGAGCCGCTCATGCCCAATATGCTGGCCTACATCGTCCATCACCTTCACCAGCAGGTGCAGCAATTGGAACTCTTAAAAATGCAGGCGACACCGAAAAACTTGTCCATGCTGAACAATATCCAAACCTTGTGCCTGAAAACGCAGGTTATTGCTATGGTGGCGCTGGAGAATCCCGAAACATTCCGCGAAGCCTACCAGGCCGGGTTGCCGGAAAAAATGCCGCTTCCTAACGGTGGGCCGCTGAGCGGCGTCGTGATCACCGAAGAGCTGCGGAACCTGGTTGTCTCAACGCCGGATTCTGAGTTATTGCCGCCGGTCAATACGCCGACGATACCTGTTTTGACGCCGACCGTGACGCCGGGCGCCGCGGGCGACTCTTAACCACAGATCACCCAGATTTCACAGATACTTCCGTGTAATCCGTGGTGATTTCCGATAATATTTAGCAGAGAGCCGCGACTGATTTGGCGATAAGGGGGAAAGCATTATGAATAGACGAAGACTAAATGGTCAAGGACTTGTAGAGTTCGCACTGATCCTCCCCATCTTGCTGTTGGTGATCATCGGCACCATCGAATTTGCGCGCATTTTTATCATCTATACGACTGTCTCAAACGCCGCGCGTGAAGGTGCGCGTTACGGCATGGTCAGCCCCAAAGACATTGCGGGGATCATTGAGAAGGTCAATGAGACGCTGGTGTTGACGACGCCGGAGAACCTGTCTATCCAGGTGCGCTATGACACTGGGCCGGGGGGGAGCGAGTATACCAATCCCGACAACGTGGCCGTCGGCCATCGTGTCATCGTGGAGGTGCAGTATCAGATTGACGCACTGACCCCCATTTTTGCGCCGTTCATCCCTGCGAACTTCATGGTAGACGTGCGCAATGCCCGTACCATCCAGAGCGTGCGGACTGAGATTAGCACACCACCGACTTTCCCTCCTCCCCCGCCGCCTACCGAGCCAACTACAGAGCCGACGGGAGAGCCGACCACAGAACCGACTACAGAACCGACCGGCGGACCGACCACCTCTACGCCTGGACCGCAAACACCGACTTTCACCCCTACGCCGCGCCCCCCGACGGCTACACCAACCCCTATCCCCATCGTCATCACCAAGCCGCTGTGGGAAGGCGATACTACCGTGCGAGGAAGGGGCGCCCCTAACCAGGTCATTACCTTACGTATTGTACAGACCGGTTATCAGATCAGCGGTATCATAGATGCCAGCGGCAACTTCCTGTTCAATGTGTCACCGGCGCTCGTCGGTGGGCATACGGTCCTCGTCCAGGGATACGGCAGCCAGGATCTCGCTGTGGTGCAGGTGCGAACGCCTACCCCCACGCCGGCGGCTACACCGACCACGGCTTACATTCGTGTGACTGCCCCTGCCGGCGCCTGCACCAACGATTCCATTACGAACATCACGGTCACAGGGGACAACTGGTCCTCCCAGGCCAAGGATATGTATCTTTACTGGGACTCCGATCTGACCAATCACGTCTGTGTGGCGACCTTGAGCGGTGGGGGTTTCACCTGCACCTTCAGCGCGTATGTTACCACAGGCAACCATACCATCACCGGCATTGCCAAAAAGAGCAACGGCCAACAAGTCGATTCGCCGGCGACGACCACGTTCGTTCGTCCGTGCCCCGGCACGCCGACGCCGACGCCGACGCCTTCCGTTTTGACAGACCTGCGCATCGTGGGAATCAGCCTGCAGAATGTGCCGCCCCTGGGCACATACGAGACGCTGCGGGTCACGGTCGGTGTGAAGAACGCGGGGACCGTAGACGTGACCTCCCTTTTCTGGGTGGACCTCTTCGCCAATCCGACGCGGGTGTTGACCTCAGAGGTCAGCGTGGATTACGTGGCCCTCAACGCGATTGCCGCCGGGTCAACGGTCAGCTTCACGATGTACGTCCCCAACGGCTTTAAGGAAGTGGGAAGCCATACGTTGCAGGCGATGGTGGACACATGGAACCAGGTCATGGAAACCGATGAGACCAACAACATCAGCGCGCTGCTGCCGGTGACGGTGACGGTGAACAACCCGGCGCCCACCCCCACCCCTACCCCGGCCGGCACCTTGCCGCCGCCCGGCAACATCCAGGGCGTGACCCGCCTCAACGGGCCGCCGCAAAGTAACGTCAGCGTTTACGTCTATGCGACGGATGGCCGTCTGGTAGGATCAGGCCGTTCAGATGTCAACGGCAACTACTTCATTACCAACGTGCCGGCAGGCTCTTACACCGTTGTCGGTGAGCTGCGCCTGGCGAATACGCTGTATCGTGGGCAAGTGTCCCCTGTCGTTGTGGTGGCCGGGCAAACCACCACCGGGGTCAACATTGACCTGGTCGCGGTACCTTAACATGAATAAACGTCTATATGGAGTGCTGATTGCAGTCTTGTTGGCGGTCGGCCTGGTTGTGGGGATCCAGGCCGCCGTGGGAGAGCCGTGGATAGGCGCTCAACCTCCGCTGAACCTCTCCCATTCCCAAGATGTGGAGGATGAAGCCAATCTAGCGGTGGGCACCGGTGGGCGCGTGGCGGCGATCTGGACAAGCAAGGCCAAGCCCGGCGTCTTCCTGCGGCAGGCTCAGGATGGCGTGTGGGAGACGGGAGTTATTACGCTGGCCTCCGGGCAGGCGGCCTGGTATCCGGCAGTGGCCTATTCGGGAACGCAAGTCATTGCCGCCTGGGCGCAAGGTGCGGCGCGCTACCCACGTCATCAAGTGCCCCGCGCCGTGATGCAGCGTGACGTAGGGCTTCCGCAGGCGCAGACGATTATTACACCGGTCTACGGCAACATCGAGATCAGTTTGGTGATTGCGCCGACGGGGATGCACATGCTCTTTGCGGCTGCGGCGATGACTCAGACGGCGCAACGTTTTGAATGGGACCTGTATTACACGCATCGCTGTCTGACCGAGACAACCTGGGCGGCCCCAACCATCATCATCACCCATGCGCAGGTCATCCCGGTGCGGACGCCTAATACGACGGCGGGGGTCTGGGAGCCGCAGTTAGCCGTAAATCATGAGGGCACGCAACTCAGCGTTGTGTGGTCTCAGGAACATACGGAAACCCCGTCTCTGCCGACCGAAACTGTGCCTTTTACCCACACCATCTGGTATGTTTCCGGTACCTGGCAAGCGGGGAGCGTGACCTGGGCCGCGCCCCGGCAAGTTTCACCGCCGACACAGCACCATGCCGTCCGCCCTGACGTGGCCGTAGATACAGCCGGGAAAGCGCATATTGTATGGACGGAATTGATTCCCAATGCCGAGGGCAGCATTGTCTATGCCGCCGAGCAGCATATTAACTATCTTCAGCCTGGCGCTCCTGCACCGGTCAGAATCAGCGGCGAGGCCGTCCGCGTGAATAACAACAAGCCGACCTGGGCCACGGCGGCCTTGGCGCTCAGCGGTAGCCGCATGTGCGTCGCCTGGCATGGATTTTACGGACCGGCGGAGATACAACCCCCGGCAGAAATCTACATGCGTTGCTCGAAAGATACGGGCAAGTCCTGGCAGTCCATCATCAACGTCTCGGCAAGTACGGCGAAACTTTCAATCTTTCCGGCGGCGGCACTGGATGGGGAAGGTCACACGCATGTTGTCTGGACAGAGTTCCGGCTTGTAGACAATTGGTGGGTGCCTGACGATCTTTACTATCGCGTCGGTACATCCGAAATTAAACAGGTCTTCCTGCCGGTGGTGCTTCGGCAAAGCTAGGCGTGTTTATGAACAAAACACAGCTTACGCGCATCGGGTTGGGCGTGTTGGTCATGGCGCTGTTGATCATCCTGGGGGTGATCCTGCTGAATCTGTTAGCTGCGACCAATCATCCCACCACCGCCGCGCCGACCGGCAGAACGCAGATCTGGCGCGCGGCCGATTCGGGGTTGACGCTGGAGGAGTCGGAGCAGCGCGCCGTAGCCCGCGCGCGTACCTGGGCTGCGGATGTGGTGTTGATTCGCGCCGAAGCCGCCTGGCGTCCCGGTGTAGAAGGTCGCCAGATCGAACAACCGCCGGTGACATGGTCGTTCTACTATTACTCGCCGATGAAGCAGCAGTTGGTCAGTGTGGTGGTTACGCGCGAGCAACTTTACTGGGTGCCGCCATTGGACATCAGCTACGCGCCGAAGTCTATTCCGACGCTCCCACGCTACGGCGTGGATGTGGCGTGGCTTTCCTTCCGCGCCGCCGGCGGGGAAGACTTTCTGCGCCGCTACCCGGAGGCGATGGTGGATTTTCGCTTGCGACCGCACACAAACGGCGGCATGGTGTGGAGCGTCGCCGCTTTTGAAGGTCAGGATTACCTGGAAGTGCTGATAGACGCCGAATCGGGCGCGGTATTGCCGAATGTAAAGTGACATTGACCATGAATCGCGTGAATCTTCGCCGATGTCTGGACAAGGTTTGCGTAGATCAGCGAGATGAGCGGTTTATTTTTTAAGGAGGTGTGCAAGATGGTGTGCAAAAAGTATCCGCATAAACTCCATTCCAGGCGCGGACAAAGCCTGGTGGAAGTGGCGCTGGTCTTGCCGATCGTCGTGATGATCATGCTCGGCGTACTGGACCTGGGACGCGCCTTTTTCACGCTGGTAGCGCTGCACGACGCAGCGGATGAAGGCGCCACGTATGCCGCGATTCGTCCCTACGATGTGGCCGGCATTCAACAACGCACCGTTGAGGCTTCCACGCGCCTGGTGACTTTTCAGGCAGCCGATGTCACCGTGATTTACCCGCCGACGGTGGTGGCCGGTGCGCCGATCACCGTCACGGTAGACTACGCTTTCACGCTTTACACGCCTTTCATACAAGGGATGTTGCCGGATGGCGAGTTGAACCTTATGGGAAGTGCAACGCAGCCGATTATTACAACCAGATAGTATAGCCCCGCTAATGAAAATGGGCGCAGGACTATTCGACTAACGACTATCAGACTATTTTTGTTAAAGGAGGTTTGTGATGAGAAAAGAACGTGGACAGGCGATTGTGATTTTGGCTTTTGCCTTGATTGCTCTGGCGGCCTTCGCCGGTTTGGCGATTGACGGCGGCCGCCTTTATACAGCACGACGACAGTCGCAGAATACTGCCGATGCGGTGGCCATGGCCGGCACCCGCATGTTAGGGCAATTCATCGCCAATTGTACAGATGTCACGCCGCTGGCTGCGGATAACGCCATCACGCTGGAAATGGTCAAACTTGCGCGCGCCAATGGTGTGGATCCGCAGGCCGAAAACGCCAAACTGGAGGGCTGGTATGTGGATAAGAACGAGACCCCGCTGGGGCGCGTGGGATGGGGACTCGGCGTGCCCAACGGCGCGACCGGCATCCGGGCGCGGCTGACCACGACCGACACAACGACTTTCCTCAAGATCGTGGGGCAGCGCTACATCGTCGCGCCCGGCGAGGCGACCGCGATGACCGGGCCGATCCGGCAATTCGGTGGCGGCATCATCCCGATCGGCGTCCCCTTGCAGGTCATTCAAGCTCTGGAGCCGGGTGAGACTTTTTATGTGATGGAGAAAAACAACAGATGGGGGGGCGGGGTCTTTTGCCGTGATCCCAATGGCGTCGAATGTATCGGCGATGATCCGGAAAACGCCAATGCGCATCGCGGGTGGTTGAACCTGAACTACATCTACAACACCGAACATCGCACCGCCAACGATCCACTGAATCGTTCCTTTGAACAAAATGTGCCCAACAGACCCTGCGGCAGCAATCCCGCCCAATCTGTTGATGATGGCCTGCAAGGTTGGGCCGGCGAGGACAAAAACAATGATGGCCAGGCCGATTGTCCCTACCCCTTCCCGATTATTGCCGGAACGCCCAACGCCGTTGATGGCGACTTCATCCACGGCGACCCCGGCGCACGCGAGTCCTCGCTGATGGATGTGAAGGAAACCTACGGGGGGACAATTGCCTATGTCCCCATCTTCGACTACATCTATATGAGCGATTACATGGCCGCAAACTTCCAGGCGCCGGAGAATCCGGTACCGGATGGCAGCCTGAGCGGTTCACACTGGCCTCGCGCCGGCGGAGGGGGGCATGCCTTCCTTTACCACATTGTCGGCTTTGCTGCTGTACTACTCGATGAAAATTCGCCCAAACACACGCTCGCAGGTCAATTCCAAGGTGCAGTTGTTGGCGAAGGCGCCATTACACCGGGGAGTGGATTTAACAGCGGTGGCGGCGGCGGTGGTTCGTGTCAGCTCGGCCTCGTCGGCATACAGCTTTGGCGTTAGAAGACGTTAGAATAATAGATGAGAAAAGAACGTGGACAGGCGATTGTGATTTTGGCTTTTGCCTTGATTGCTCTGGCGGCCTTCGCCGGTTTGGCGATTGACGGCGGCCGCCTTTATGCTGCACGCCGGCAGTCACAGAACACCGCTGATGCGGTGGCTATGGCCGGCACCCGGCTATTGGGGCAATTCATCGCCGACTGTACGGGAATCACGCCGCTGGCTGCGGATGAGGCCATCACACTGGAAATGATCAAACTCGCGCGTGCCAATGGTGTGGATCCACAAACCGAAAACGCCAAACTGGAGGGCTGGTATGTGGACAAGAACGAAACCCCGCTGGGGCGCGTGGGATGGGGACTCGGCGTGCCCAACGGCGCGACCGGCATCCGGGCGCGGCTGACCACGACCGACACAACGACTTTCCTCAAGATCGTGGGGCAGCGCTACATCGTCGCGCCCGGCGAGGCGACCGCGATGACCGGGCCGGTGCACTTGACCCAGTTCAGCGGAGGCGGCTTGCTGCCCATCGGGTTTCCTATCCAGCGGGTGGATTCTATCGTTGCTTCCGGCAACTATCAGTTCAAGATGTTTGAAGCCAATGGCAATATCTGCGATCGCGCTGGTATGGATTGTCCCAGCAATCCCACTCCCAATTCACAACGAGGCTGGCTCAATTTCAACTACATCTACCACAACGCCTGGTATTCCAATCCCCCGGCGAGTAACCCTGACGGCATCAATGTCAACGGCAGCACCAGCAGTCCGTTGAACCGGGTTTTGGAATCGAACTTCGGCAATGATGATTTGAAGTATTGGGCGGTGAACGGCCCAGGACACCCTATTTATGTTGGTACGCGCGGCGATGCCTCACGGCCTGACGACCTGAACGATCCCTATCGTTACCCGCGAGATGGGGACTTCATCGTCGGGGACCCCGGCACGCGCGATGTATCACGCCGGGATGTCTGCGAAGCGCATATGCATCAGATCGTCTACCTGCCGCTCTTTGACTATGTCATCGAGCGCGCGCAGATGAGTTCCAGCGCGTTTTTCAAAAATCACGAACCGAGTAATCCACTCAAGTTCCCCAATCAGTATTTCTACCATATCGTAGGATTCATGGCAGCAAGCCTGGATAACTGTGGCGGGGGCGGTAGCAATGGCTACATCGAAGGGACGTTCAAATCTGCGTTTGTCGGCGAGGGCGCCGTCACGCCGGGGAACGGATTTAACAGCGGTGGCGGCGGTGGTGGTTCATGCCAGCTTGGTTTTGCAGGGGTGCAGCTCTGGCGGTAACCGCTTTTTGACAGGATTAACAGGATGTTCAGGATAAAATCCTGTTAATCCTGTCCCTATCTCGTATGGTGTCGACATCTCTAAAGTAGGAGTTACGCACTGCGCCATTTTCTGACAGGGATTAACAGGATTTTCAGGATTAAAGAAGGCTTTGTAGGAGCTTTTTCATCTTGTCAATCCTGTGAATCCTGTCAAAAGAAACGAACCGCGTAACTACGTCTAAAAAATGAAGCGGGAACGTGGACAGGCGTTAATCATACTGGCGTTTGCCTTGCTGGCGCTGGTGGCGTTTGCCGGGCTGGCCATTGATGGCGGACGGCTTTATGCGGAGCGGCGGCAGACCCAAAATGCGGCCGATGCGACGGCGCTCGCCGGCGCCCGGATCCTGGCCGAATTCATTTCTACGTGCGCCGGAGCCGACGTGGCGCACGACAATCGCATTGCCGCCGCTATGGTCGAGATGGCGCGCTACAACGGCGTGGATCACTTCTCGCCGCAAGGACACATCGCGGCCTGGTACGTGGACGCCGACGCCAAGCCGCTTGGTCAGGTCGGCTGGAATCGCGGCATCCCCGGTGGTGCGACGGGCATCAAGGTCACGTTGACCTACAGCGATACGGCGACGTTCATGCGCTTGCTGGGGCGTTCCCATCTGGTTTCTACGGGCGAAGCTCTGGCCATGGTCGGCCCGGTCGTGCAAACCGAGCGCGGCGTCCTGCCCATCGCCGTGCCCGAAACCGTCGTCACCGAGTTTCGGGATAAGGAAGCCTTCACCGTCTTCGATGACGGCCTTTTCTGCTACAGCAAAAAGTCCAAAGGCTGTGTGCTGCCGCCAGAAGAGCGCACCATCACCGATACGACAAAGTTGAGCGCGAACGCTTTCTACGGCTGGCTGAATCTGAGTCACATCTACAACAATGCTTACTGGAGCGGAGGCGCCCTTAACCGCGCCTTCACCAAAAGCCTTAGCTCCGGTGGCTGCCGCTACAAAGCCAACGGCGTGGTTGACGTTGCCAACACCGGCCTGAAGGGTTGGTTGAGCCGAGATTGTCCCTATCCCTATCCTATGTTTGCCGGAAAATCGGTGACCGAAAAAAAGGACAAAGACGAGGCCGATGCGGAGAAAGAGCCGTGGAAAGAAGGGGACTTCATCTACGGCTTTGCCGGGATGCGCACGGCGGCTTTGCACGAGCTGGCTGCCGGCTACGGCAAGGGCGACATCCTGTACTGGCTGATCTTCGACAAAACCTATACCGCCAAGGAGATGGAAAAAATGTTCCCCGGCCAGGCGCCCCCGGTAGGATGGATGACCGGCGGCGGCAAAATGCAGGGCCTCTACTATCACATCGTCGGGTTTACGGCGGTTGAGCTTGTCTCAGTTGACTTGAAAGGGAAAGAAAGATCCATCACCGGCATCTTCCGCAACGTCGTCATCGGCGAAGGACTGATTGACCCCGGCGATGGCCTGGGCAGCGGCGGTAAAGGGACGTGCGGCTTCCCGATGTTGCTTGGCGTCAAGTTGTGGGAATAGGGCGTAAAACGTAAAAACGTAAAACGTGAAACGTAAAGGAGACTTACGTTTCACGTTTTATGTTTTATAATAGACTCTCATAATCAAAGAAGCCTATTGGAGATGCCCCATCACCGAGGATGAAAATCTTAACCGCGAAGCACGCGCATCTTCGCCAGTTTTGGGAAAAGATTCGCGTAGATTAGCGAGATTAGCGGTTTATTTTCAAGTAGAGGCAGCGTGGCCCGGCACCGTAAACGCAAAAGCATTATTTTTGAGAATATCATTACGACCATCTCGACAAACTTCATCAACCTACAGCCCGACGCGATTGACGCCGAGATCGTCCGCGCGCTGCGCACCATTACCCAGGTGACGCGCGTGGAGCGCAGTTGCGTGGCACTCTTTTCTGATGATAAACAACGCCTGACATGCACCCATGCCTGGAGCACGCCGGAAATTGCGGTGCAAAACCGCCCTATGCTGCCCCCCACACCGGCGGCATGGCCGTGGCTGACGGTGCGTATCATGCGCGGCGAGATCGTGAATGTGCCGCTTGCCGCCGCCCTTCCTCCCGAGGCCGATGTCGAGAAGCGCGCCTGCCGTGCCCAGGGTGTTCAATCGTTCGTCGTTATCCCGATGACCTATCGCGGCGCGGTGGTCGGTTTTCTCAAATTCGACGCTCTCCGCACGCCCAAAACCTGGTCGGAACATACCATCGCTCTGCTCAAAACTGTCGGCGAGATTTTCGTCAACGCCCTGGAGCACAAACGCGCTCAGGAGGCCCTGCAGCTTGCCAACCTTACGTTGGAGCAGCGTGTCAAAGCGCGCACGCTGGAAATCGAGCGGCGGCAGCGCGTCGCCGAGGGTCTGCGTGACATCCTGGTCGCGCTCAACTCCGACCGCCCGCTCGCCGAAATCCTGAATTACCTGGTGGCGCAAGCGTGCGCCTTGTTGGACTCCAACGCCTGTGTGCTCTACCGCGTGAATCGGGAAGAACGGCGCATCCTCATCGAGGCCAGCTTTGGGTTGCCGGAAGCGTTTCAATCCATCACCAGCCTGCCGTTGGAGGCCTGGCGTCTCTTGGGACACGGTGAATTGGGAGGGACGGACTTCGACCGGCAGCCCTACGTTATCCCCGACGTGGCGGCCTCGTCGCTGGCTATGGATGACGAGGAAAGTGTGCCGCCGGCCGTGCGCGCCTGGCGTCACGCCGCCGTTCAACACTACCGCGCTGCCCTGACCGTGCCGCTGGTCATCAAAGAAGAATTTTACGGCCACCTGGGATTTTACTACGCCAATCCACGCCAGTTCTCGGAGGAAGACATCCGCCTGGGGGTAAGCTTCGGCAATCAGGCCGCGCTGGCGATCGAGAATGCGCGCCTGCGGGTTCAGGCGGAGCAGGCCGCCATCCTTCAGGAGCGCAGCCGGCTCGCCCGCGACCTGCACGACTCGGTGACCCAGTTGCTCTACAGCCTCACTTTGCTGGTGGAAGCGGCGCGCCGTCTGGCCCAGAACGGTGATCTCCAACGGGTAGACGAGGCGTTGGCGCGGCTCGGCGAAATCGGGCAACAGGCGTTCAAAGAGATGCGCTTGCTGGTCTACGAATTGCGCCCACTGGCGCTCAAGAGCGCGGGGCTGGTGCGCGCCTTGCAGCAGCGGCTTGACACGGTCGAGCGGCGCGCCGGCATCGAAGCGACGCTGGTGGTTGAAGGGCAGGTGGAATTGCCTGCCCGTCTGGAAGAGGAGCTGTATCACATCGCGCAAGAGGCGCTGAACAACGCCCTGAAGCACGCCGCCGCCACGAAGGTTGCCGTGCGGATCATCGCCGAAAACGGACGCATTGCCATTGAAGTCAGCGACGACGGCAAGGGGTTGGATCTCAGTGCCGGCGCCGGCGGCATCGGCCTGAGCAGCATGCGTGAGCGCGCCGAAAAGCTCGGCGGAACGTTGACGCTTATCTCCACGCCAGGGAAAGGTACTACGGTCAACGTTACGGTGAATTTGTGACGGAGAATTTTAACCGCGAATCACGCGAATTTTTGCAGGTTTTTAAGCATCAACGGATTTCTGATTACCCATCCGTTTCATCCGTTAAATCCGTTGATATTTTTTCCTGGATTACGAGGACGAAAGAACAATCATGAATGAAACCATTCGCATCCTAATCGCCGACGATCACGCCATCGTGCGTGAGGGTCTGCGCTGGTTGATTTCTACCGAACCCGGTATGGAACTGGTCGGCGAGGCCGCCGACGGCATCGAGGCGGTAGCGCGCGCGTGTGAATTGCGCCCTGACATTATCCTGATGGACCTGGTGATGCCGCGCAAGGGGGGCATCGAGGCCATCACCGAGATCAAACAGGCGCTCCCGGACGCACGCATCCTGGTGCTCACCAGTTTCGCCGAGGATGACAAAGTCTTCCCGGCGATCAAAGCCGGGGCATTGGGCTATCTGCTCAAGGATACCGCTCCCCAGGAGTTGCTGCGGGCCATCCGTGAGGTGCACCAGGGCTGGCCCACCATGCATCCGGCCATCGCCCGCAAGGTGATGCAGGAAATCCAGCGTCCTTCGGACCTGCCGCCCACCTCCGAGCCGCTCACTGAGCGCGAGGCCGAGGTGCTCAAGCTGGTAGCGCGCGGTCTGGCAAACGACGAGATTGCCAGGGCGTTGTTCATCAGCGAGCGCACCGCACGCACGCATGTCAGCAACATCCTGCGCAAACTGCATCTGGCGAACCGCACCCAGGCGGCGTTGTATGCCCTGCGGGAGGGGTTGGTCAATTTGGGGTAATTTTATCAGATTATCTTACCAACATTGACAGCGGATAACTTTTTATACAATGGTTATAAGCTCTGGGACTATGGAGAGATAGTATGGAAACTGAAGCAATGGTGACCTTGCCCACGTCCCCGGTATTTTCTGAGATGACATTGGGGCGACTGGATGCCATTATCCGCGAGTTGCAAGAGTTGCGACGCACATTGCTCAGGCAGCCTGCTGACCGATCAATCTCTGCGCATCTGACTCAGCGACTCTCTGGAATTCTAGTACCATCCAACCAGAACGAAAACTTCGATGTGTGGGAGGAATATCGTGCCGTTTCTGATTGGGAGCGCTTTGCATGAGCAGTAGACATCACCCCGGCCGACATTGTCCGTATGGGTGAAAACATAAACCGCTATCATTTGTGCCCGCGTGATGCATTGCATCTGGCTGCTATGCAGGTGTGTGGCTGTTATGCGTTGGTGAGTCACGATGCAGATCTCAACCGTGTACCGGGTGTGCAGCGTTATCATCTGGACAGCTAACCTCTTTGGACTTACAAAATAGCCCTTTTGCCTGTCTGACCGGCTCTCGCATAAAAACCCTTGTAATATTAAGTCCATCATCCTACGTCATTTGACGTATCCTTGCGCCACAAAAATCCGCCTTTTGTCTCGAAAAAGACCGACCTTATGACCAATGCATTTCTGCAAGAATCTGGTATGATATAGTCACCATCGAGATGCAAGACAGTGAACAGGTGCAACGCCCTTCTTTTGTCGAACTTGAGCGCGTTGCACCTGATCGTGTGAATAAGGGGCAAAGGTAATGAGAGTACAGGTGCCGGTCCTGGTTGTGGCGCGGCCGGGCCCGCTACGGGATGGTCTGGTGGCGTTGTTGAAGGCCTTGCCGCAAGTTTCTACTGTGGAACAGGCGACTACGGCTACCGCAGCGATCAAGACCGTCGAGAGCCAACGCCCGGCGCTGGTGCTGGTAGACTCCGGGTTGCCCGGTGATGATGCCTGGACCGTGCTCAAACAGCTTAAAACTCGCCGTCCGGCGGTGCGTTGTGTGGTGCTTTCCGACACGGTGCAACATTATCGCCAGGCAGAGGCCGCCGGCGCAAGCCGCGCCCTCTTGACCGGTATCCCGGCTCCCCAGCTCTCGGTGACGCTGGAAGGCTTGCTCGGCGCGTAACGCGGGCGCAACGTTCGCACAATGAAACGACAAGACTGAAGACTATCCGACTAAAAACTATCTGACTATTTTTTCGAGGAGGAAATCAAGGAGATGGAAGAACAGCAGTTTGGTTTAGAACTAGAAGAGCCTCCTGGCCCAGGAGGGCAACGTCGCTATTGGCAAACTGTTCCCCCTGAACAGTGGAACGACTGGCGTTGGCAACTGGCCCACCGCCTGAGCACCGTAGAGGATTTTTCCCACATTTTGCACTTAACCCCCGACGAGATCGCCGGCCTTTCTGCGCCTGAGCGCTTTCGCGTCGAGGTCACGCCGTACTTCGCCAGCCTGATGGACCCGGACGATCCCCATTGTCCCATCCGTCGGCAGGTCATCCCGACCGCTCAAGAGCTGGTCCCGTTTGACGCCGAAATGGCCGATTCGCTTGGCGAGGATGCCCATTCGCCGGTTGCCGGCCTGGTGCACCGTTACCCCGACCGCGTCCTGATGCTGTTGACGACGCAGTGCGCCAGCTATTGCCGTTTCTGCACGCGCAGCCGCCTCGTCGGCGATAGCCATGTGATGTTCAATTCGGCTTCCTATGAACAGCAGTTGGACTACATCGCCGGGACGCCGGAAATCCGCGACGTGCTGCTCTCCGGCGGCGATCCGTTGACGCTGCCGCAGAATGTGCTGGAACGCATCCTGTTCCGCCTGCGCGCCATCCCCCACGTGGAGGTGATCCGCATCGGTTCACGGGTGCCCGTCTTCCTGCCGCAGCGCATCACGCCAGAATTGACGGCCATGCTGTCCAAGTATCATCCTTTGTGGATGAACATTCACTTCAACCATCCCAAAGAAATCACGCCGGAAGTGGAGCAGGCGTTGGCGCGGTTGGCGAACGCCGGCATCCCTCTCGGCAGCCAAACCGTGTTGCTTGCGGGGATCAATGACTGTCCGAATATCATGATGGCGCTCGTGCACAAGCTGGTGAAGAACCGTGTGCGCCCCTATTATCTCTATCAATGTGACCTTGTCCACGGCGCGGGGCACTTCCGCACACCCGTGGCAAAGGGGCTGGAGATTATGGAGTCGCTGCGCGGTCATACGTCCGGCTTCGCCATTCCTACGTATGTGATTGACGCGCCGGAGGGCGGCGGCAAGGTGCCCATCCTCCCCAACTACCTCCTGAGCATGTCCGACAGCAAAGTCATCATCCGCAACTACGAGGGCTTCATCACCGCCTACGCGCAGCCGACGGATTACCGGAGTCACGATCCGGCGACCTGCCCTTATTGCCAAAATCATCGCGACGAGGCCGGGCAGGAGGGCGTAGCGGGATTGCTTGCGGGGCAGCGCCGCGAGATCGCACCGCAGCACTGGCATGAGACGCATGCCCGTCTCCCACAAACGCCGTCGCCCTTTGTTCTGCATCGTGAAATGGTGGAGCGGTAATATGGCAGGATTGCGTGTGGCTGTGGTTGCCAATCGTAAACACAGCGTCAAAGTGGAGGCCGGCGCGCCGCCCGACGCGCTGGCCGAATATGACG
This sequence comes from Chloroflexota bacterium, assembly GCA_019873645.1. Lineage (GTDB taxonomy): Bacteria > Chloroflexota > Anaerolineae > B4-G1 > SLSP01 > DSWT01. The sequence goes on from JAIOAX010000022.1 coordinate 35,738, forward strand.
CCGAAGAGACTGTGCAGGGCATTCAGGAGGCGCTGCGCGCACGCGGCCATGAGCCGTTTTTCCTGGAGGCCGACGAAACTTTTATAGATACCGTGCGCGAGACGCGGCCCGACATCTGCTTCAACATTGCCGAGGGGCTGCGCGGCGATGCGCGCGAATCACACATTCCCGCCGTGCTGGAGATGCTCGCCATCCCCTACACCGGCTCGAAGGTGCTCACGCATGCCATCTCGCTGGACAAGGCGATGACCAAGCGCATCTGGCGCGACGTGGGCCTGCCGACGGCGCCGTTCCAACGCTTCTGCCGCGCCGATGCGCCGCTGGATGCGCGCCTGAGCTTCCCGCTGTTCGTCAAACCGTCGCGGGAGGGATCGGGAATGGGGATCAACGCTCGCTCCATCGTCCACGACGAAGCCGAGCTGCGGGCGCAGGTGGATTGGGTGATCCGCACCTATCGGCAACCGGCGTTGGTCGAAACGTACCTGCCGGGGCGGGAGTTCACCGTGGGGCTTGTGGGCAACACGCGCCCGCCGGACGCGCCGCGCCGTTCCGAATTCTACGATGAACGCGGATTTCACGTCTTCCCGGTGCTGGAGATTGACTCGCAGCGCGGGGCGGTGAAGGGTATTTACAACACGCAAGCGAAATCCTATGCCCTTGACGATCCGCTGGCCCCCGGCTATCTGTGTCCGGCGGACATCCCCACCGGGCTGGAGGCCGAGTTGCGCCGGCTCGCCATCGCTGCCTTTGAAGCGTTAGACGGGCTGGATGTGGGGCGTGTGGATTTCCGTATGGGGGCAGACGGCGCGCCCTATCTGGTCGAGATCAACACGCTGCCGGGCATCAATCCGCTGGTCAGCGACCTGGTCATCGTCTCGCGGGCGGGTGGCGTCGCCTATGAAACCCTGGTCAACGAGATTCTCAACCTGGCCTGCGAGCGTTATGGTCTGCGTTGGAACGTTGGAACGTTGGAACGTTCAAACGTTTAAACGCTTATGCACATTGTTTACACCGACCACCATCACGGGCACGCGACGGAAAATCTGATCATCAACGGGCAGCCCGTCGAATATCTGGAAACGCCGGCCCGCGCGGAAGCCATCCTGGCCGCCGTGCGGGCCGCGCATTTTGGCCCGATCATCCCCCCGACCGATCACGGCCTTGCGCCGCTTCTGGCCGCGCACACCCCGGACTTTGTGGACTACCTGCGCACGGCTTATGCACAAGGCGCGGCCTATTGTGGGACACCGTGCCCGGTGATTGCCGCTCGCAGCGACGTGACTCTGGCGCGCGCGCCGTGCTGTCCCGATGACTTCCCCGGTCGGCGCGACTACTACACCTACGATTACGAAGACCCTATCCTCGAACATACCTGGGACGCGGCCTACTGGAGCGCCCAATGCGCGCTCACGGCCGCCGATTGTGTCCGCGACGGGGCACGCGTCGCTTACGCTCTGTGCCGTCCACCGGGACATCACGCCATGCCCGATCAGTACGGCGGCTTCTGCTACCTCAACAATGTCGCCATCGCCGCGCGTGACTTGCAGGCGGACGGCCCGGTCGCCATCCTGGACCTCGACTACCATCACGGCAACGGCACGCAGGCGATCTTCTATGCCGATCCGGCGGCGCTGTTCTGTTCGCTGCACGCTGATCCCGACCTGGCCTATCCGTTCTTTTGGGGGCGCGCCGACGAACGCGGGGCCGGCGCAGGGTGGGGGCTGAATCACAACTGGCCGCTGCCGTTGCACATCGGCGAGGCGGAGTATCTGGCGGTATTGGATGAGGCCCTGCGCGTTATCGTGGACTTCGCGCCGCGCTACCTGCTTATCTCCCTGGGATTGGACGCGGCGGAAGGCGACCTCATCGGCAAGTTCCACATTACTCCCCCGGGTTTCCACATCATCGGGCGACGGATTGCTGCGCTCGATCTCCCCACCGTCATTGTCCAGGAAGGCGGCTACCGCATCGAGACGCTCGGCGCAAATGCGGTCGCTTTCCTGCGGGCATTTGAAGAAACACCCGCAGTTTAGTTCCCAATCCTCCTACGATGTATCTTGCAAAATGCACCGGCTAGGCTAGAATGGGAAAACGTTGCAGGATGTTCTGGGACAAGAGACGCGATGATTCACATTGACGGTTCCCACGGCGAGGGTGGAGGCCAAATCCTCCGCTCGGCTTTGACATTGGCGGCAATCACCGGTGCGGCGGTGCGCCTGGAGCACATCCGCGCCAACCGTGCCAAACCGGGATTGCGGCCGCAACACCTGACCGCCGTGCGCGCTGCGGCGATGATCTGCAACGCAGTTGTGGAGGGCGCCGAGCGCGATAGCCAGACGCTCACCTTCACACCGCAGACGCCACCGCAGGCCGGTACTTATGTCTTCGACGTGCGCGACGCGGCCGAAGGCGGCTCGGCCGGCGCGACGACGCTGGTTTTGCAGACGGTGCTGCTGCCGCTGGCGCTCGCCGATGGCCCTTCGCGGTTGATTTTGCGCGGCGGTACGGTCGTCCCGCTGAGTCCACCGACTCCCTACCTTGAACAGGTATTTTTGCCTGTGCTCTTCGAGATGGGTGTCCGCGTGCAACTGACCCATCGCGCGTGGGGCTTCTATCCGCAGGGCGGCGGCGAGTTGGAAGTGGAAATCGCAGGCCGTGCAACCTTGCGCCCGCTGGATTTGACCGAACGTGGTGCACCGGAGCGGGTGGCAGGGCTGGCTTTCGTCGCCAAACTGCCATCGCATATCCCGCAGCGGATGAGCGACCGGGCGCGGGCAGTGTTGACGCAGGCCGGTCTGCCGCGGGTGTCCATTGAGCCACAGCACGTGCCCGCGCCGGGCGTCGGTGCGGGCATCTTTTTGACGGTAGAGTACACCCAGTCGCGGGCCGGGTTTGTCGCGCTGGGGCGTCAGGGCTTGCCTTCGGAGCAGGTCGCCGAAATGGCTTGCCGCGAGTTGCTGGACCATCATCGCAGTGGCGCGCCTGTAGACCCACACCTGGGCGACCAACTGGTCCTGCCGTTTGTGCTGGCGCGAGGTGTCTCGCGGGCGGCGGTGTCGCGCGTGACTCAACATCTGCTCACCAATGTCTGGGTCGCCGGGCATTTTGATCTGCCCCCGGCGCGGGTCATCGGCGAGGAAGGTCAACCGGGGATGCTGATTGTCGGCGAATGATTTGATCTGTGTGGTTAGTTTTTGTCAGCAGATTAAGCAGATGAAGCAGATTTTGGTGTTAATAAATAAAGAATCTGCTTAATCTGCTCAATCTGCTGATTGAAATAGCGTATGGAGCTGGCATGTTAGAACTGGTGATGTTGGGCACGGCGGCGTCGGCGCCTTCGATTCAACGTGGCTTGCCGGCGCAGGTCGTGCTGTGGCGCGATGAGCGTTTTCTGGTGGATTGCGGCGAGGGCACGCAGCGGCAGATTCTGCGCAGCGGGATCGGTTTTCGTCGTCTGCAGCGGGTGTTGCTCACCCACGGGCATCTCGATCACATTCTGGGCCTCGGCGGGTTGATTTCCACTTTTGCACGCTGGGAAGCCGTAGACAGGTTGGAAATCTACGGCGGACGCTGGACGCTGGACCGCGTGGAAGATTTGCTCTTCGGGGTGGTGTTGCGCGGCGCACGGCCGCCTGTGCCGATTGATCTGATTGACGTCCGCCCCGGGCCGCTGCTTGAAAACGACGATTTCGAGGTCGTGGCGTTTCCGGTTGTGCATCGTGGGCCGGGTTGTTTCGGCTATCTGTTCCGCGAAAAGCCGCGCCGCCCGTTCCTGCCGGAAAAGGCTGAAGCCCTGGGCATCCCGGCCGGCCCAATTCGCCGCGACCTGGTCAACGGCAAGGCGGTGACATTGGCGGATGGGCGCGTCATCCGGCCTGATGAGGTATTGGGGCCGGATCGTCCCGGCGTATCTCTGGCGCTTGTCGGCGACATCGGGCAGATTGACGGGCTGGCCGAAAGTGTGCGTGGCGCCGATGTGCTGTTGTGCGAGGCCACATATCTGGAACGCGACGCCGATCTGGCGCGCCGTTTTGGACACCTCACGGCGGCGCAGGCCGCGCGGTTGGCGCAAGCCGCCGGTGTGCGCAAGCTGGCGCTCAACCATCTCTCGCAGCGCTATCGCGTTCGGGAAATCCTGGACGAGACTGCCCCGATTTTCGAGGATGTCGTGGTTGTCCGCGATTTCGACCGCTTTACCATCACCCGCGATAAGATTACGTTGACCAATGAGGAGCTGCAAGACGACGAAGCCTTGCTTGAGACGCCGGAAATGGCAGATGTGACGATGGATTGAGACCCGGGGTGGCGCGGTCAGAGACCGGCCACAGCTTGCTCAGGCCGTGACCGTGCCTGCTGGAGGTGTTTTAACAATTTATCCCCTACCCACAGGGACATTTAGCGCTTGACAAAGCGGCTTTATCTTTCTAATATGGTGAATAAATTTCCCGGCAACGACAAACCTGACGGCGGTACAACCATTTATTGACGGATTGAACGGGTTTTTAACTTGTCTCTGGGAGCGGTAACCTGAGTCGGTGCTTACGCCATCATTAACGTTCCAACGTGCAAACGTGCAAACGAATTTTCAAGGGAGGTGGATAGCGATAAATGTAGTCAAAAAAACACTTGTTCAATTTCCCGGTCTGTTATTTTTGAAACTAGAAGGAGGAAATGGACTATGAAACGGAATCTGTGGAAACTCATGGCGTTGTTGTTGATCGTTACCCTGCTGTTGCCTGCGTGCGGCGGCAAGGGAGGGGCCTCAAAGACTGGCAAGCCCTTCAAGGTTGCTTTCGTCTACATCGGCCCGCCCGGCGACCTGGGGTGGACCTACGAGCACGACCGGGGCCGCAAGATGCTCCAGGAACACTTCGGAGATAAGGTCGAGACCACTTACATCGAGAACGTCGCCGAAGGCCCCGATGCGGCGCGGGTGATCCGCCAGTATGCCCAGGAAGGCTACGATATGATCTTCGCCACCTCCTATGGGTATATGGATTACATGTACGAAGTGGCGCAGGAATTCCCGAAGGTCAAATTTGAGCATTGCTCCGGCTACAAGACGCTAGACAATATGGCGAACTACTTTGGGCGGATCGAGCAGCCGCGTTATCTCTCCGGCATTGTCGCCGGCAAGATGACCAAGAACGGTAACATCGGCTACGTGGCGGCGTTCCCTATCCCCGAAGTGGTGCGCGGGATCAATGCCTTCACGCTGGGGGTGCGCTCGGTGAACCCGAATGCAAAGGTGACTGTGGTGTGGACCAACACCTGGTACGACCCGGTGAAGGAACGCGAGGCCGCTGTGGCACTGCTGGACGCCGGTGCGGACATCATCGCACAGCACCAGGATACCACCGAGCCGCAGAAGGCCGCGCAGGAACGCGGTGCGTTGAGCATCGGCTATGACTCCGACATGCGCGCGTTCGTCGGCGATACGGTACTCACCAGTCCGATCTGGAACTGGGGGCAGTATTACATCCAGACGGTGCAGGATGCTATGGACGGCAAGTGGAAGTCGCATGCCTATTGGGGCGGCATGGCCGATGATGTCGTCCGGCTGGCCGATTTCAGCCCTAAGGTACCGCAGGACGTGCGCGACCTTGTCGAGGCGGCCAAGAAGGAAATCCTGAAGAACAAGGACAAGGAATTCGTATTCTGCGGGCCGATCAAGGACCAGGCCGGCAATCAGGTGGTAGCCGCCGGCGAGTGTTTGAGCGACGAAGCGCAGTTGAGCATGCAATTCTTCGTCGAGGGTGTCGTCGGGACGATTCCTAGCCAGTAAAGCGGCAGGAAGCAAGGGGCATGATGCGTGATTCACATCTCACGCATCATGCCCCATGGATCAAGAAGATGCTGATGAGCGAGCCGACAACCTCATCTCCTATTCTGGAAATGCGCGGCATCACCAAACGGTTCCCCGGTGTGCTGGCGAACGACCACGCCGATTTGGAACTTTACCCCGGCGAGGTATTGGCGCTGCTCGGCGAAAACGGCGCCGGTAAAACCACGCTTATGAACGTCCTTGTGGGTCTCTACCGGCCTGATGAGGGTGAAATCTTCGTGCATGGGCAGCGTGTTGAGATTCACTCGCCCCGCGACGCGGCAGCGCTGGGGATTGGTATGGTGCACCAGAACTTTATGCTTGTCCCGACCATGACGGTTGCCGAAAACATCGTCTTAGGGATGAGCAACCTGCCTTTTGTGCCGCGAATGGCTGAGATAGCGCGGCGTATCCGCGCTATCTCCCAACGTTACAACCTCGAAGTGGACCCCAATGCCTACATCTGGCAGTTGAGCGTGGGCGAGCAGCAACGTGTGGAAATCCTCAAGTTGTTGTATCGCGGCGCGGAAATCCTGATTTTGGACGAACCGACCGCCGTCTTGACACCGCAGGAATCCCACGAGTTGGGGCGCATCCTCAAGCGTATGACCGACGAAGGCAAATCCGCCGTCTTTATCACCCATAAGATGGAAGAGGTGATGGAGTTTTCGCAGTGGGTACGGGTGATGCGGGCAGGGCGGGTCGTCGCCGTCAAAAAGACGGCCGAGACCAACCCGCAAGAGCTGGCACGGTTGATGGTGGGGCGTGAGGTGTTGTTCCGCCTGGAAAAGAACGTCTGCACGCCGGGCGATGTGGTGCTCGAACTGCGCGATGTCCACGCGGAGAACGACAAGGGGTTGCCGGCGTTGCGCGGTGTGTCCTTTACGATCCACGGTGGTGAAATTCTGGGCATTGCTGGGGTGGCCGGCAACGGGCAACGCGAGCTGGTTGAAGTTATCACCGGCCTGCGTAAGGCCACGCGGGGCAAAGTGCTCATCAACGGTGAAGACCGCACGAACAAGCCGCCGCTGGACATCATCCGTTCTGGGGTCAGCCATATTCCCGCTGACCGCATTGGCATGGGCGCAGTGGCCGATATGGCCGTCGCGGACAATATCGCCATGAAAGGTTATCGCCAGCCGCCGTTGACAGATCATGGCATCTTGCATCCCCGGCGCATCCTGGAGTTGGCGCAGCGGATGATCACTGCCTTTCGTATTGCGACGCCCACGCCGCAGACGCACATTAAGTTCCTCTCCGGCGGCAACATCCAGAAGGTCATCCTGGCGCGCGAAATTGAAGCCTGCGCCGGGCTACTGGTGGCGGCTTATCCCTCGCGCGGCCTGGATGTAGGCGCGACCGAGGCGGTGCGGCGGCGACTGCTGGAACAGCGCGACGCCGGGCGCGCCGTGCTGCTGGTCTCCGAGGATTTAGAGGAATTGTTGACCATTGCAGATCGCATCGCCGTGCTGTTCGAGGGGCGCGTGATGGGCATCCTTCCCGCCGCTACCGCCGACATCGAAACCCTGGGACTGATGATGGCCGGGGCGCAGGAGGTTGGGGAGTAGGGATTGGGGAATAGGGAATAGGGATTAGGGATTGGGGAATTAGGGGATTGGGAGATTGGCTGATCGCTGATCGCTGAGGGCCGAGGGCTTTATGCGCATCGTTTTTGAAAAACGAGAAACTGTATCCCGCCGGGCGATGGTGCTGGTGCCGGTCGTTTCGTTTGTCGCGTCGCTGATTTTTGGGGCGATTCTGCTGGCCGTTTCGGGTGCGAATCCCTTCGTCACTTACGCGGCGATGGCGAAGGGGGCGTTCGGTTCGTGGTATGGCGTCACCGAAACGCTGGTCAAGGCCATCCCGCTGATGTTGACCGGCCTGGCGGTTTCCGTCGCCTTTCGCATGCGCTTCTGGAACATCGGCGCGGAGGGGCAACTGACGCTCGGCGGCGTGGCGGCGGCCGGCGTGGCGTTGTACTGGTCGCAGGGGCTGCCCGGCTGGACGGTGTTGCCGTTGGCGCTGCTGATGGGGATCATCGCCGGCGCGGTCTGGTCCGGGGTGCCGGCGTTGCTCAAGGCCTATCTCAAAGTGGATGAGACGTTGACAACATTGATGCTCAACTACGTCGCCATTCTCTACTCCGAGCACCTGATTTATATCGCCTGGCGCGCGCCGGGCTACAATTCCGGCACGGCCAAATTCCCCGAATCGGCCTGGCTGCCGCAGATTGCCGGGCGGGCCAATTTGGGACTTATCTTTGCCATTCTTCTGGCCTTATTGTTGTGGTTCGTGTTCAAATACACCCGTTGGGGTTTCGAGCTGAAGATCATCGGCGAAAATCAGACGGCGGCGCGTTACCTGGGCATTGACATTGCCCGCAATATCGTGCTGGCGCTGCTGCTCTCCGGCGCGTTGAGCGGACTGGCAGGCGCCTGTGAGGTGCTGGGCCTGTCGCGCCGTCTGCAACAGGGGCTGTCGGTGGGCTACGGCTATACCGCGATCATCGTCGCATGGATGGCGCAGCTTAATCCCATCATAATCTTGTTTGTGGCGATTTTGATGGCGGCCCTGCTTGTCGGTGGCGACCAAATCCAGATGAAAATGCGCCTCCCGGCTTCGGTGGGGCTGGTGCTTCAGGGAATGATCCTGATCCCCATGCTGGCCGGGACGATCTTCACCGAGTATCGTGTACGCATTGTGCGCCATGAAACGCATCTGTTGACGGAAAAGAAGCATGATTGAGTTTTTCGCATTATTGACGCAACTCCTGAGCACGACATTACGCGCCGGCACCTCGTTGATTTACGCGACGGTAGGCGAAATCTATACCGAACGCTCCGGCATCCTTAACTTGGGGCTGGAGGGGATGATGTTGACCGGCGCGGTCACGGCCTTTGCGACGGTCTATCATACCCAAAACCTGTGGCTTGGCGTACTGGTTGCCACCCTGGTGGGGATGCTCATGGCAACCATCCACGCTTTCCTCACCGTGACGATGCGCGCCAATCAGGTCGTCAGCGGATTGAGCATCACGCTGTTTGGACGCGGCCTGGCGAGTTTCCTGGGAGAGCGACTGGGGCCGGCCTCCAACGGCGGGAGTCTTGTCGGTATGCGGGGGCCGCGCTTCAGCGTCATCGAAATCCCTGGACTCAGTCAACTGCCGGTGGTGGGCGCGCTTTTTGAACAGGATGTCCTGACTTACCTGCTATATATCCTTATTCCACTGGCAACGTTTTATCTGTATAAGACCCGCAACGGCCTTAACCTGCGCGCTGTCGGCGAAGACCCGCAGACGGCGGATGCGGCCGGGATTGATGTACCCAGGACGCGCTATCTGTATACGATCCTCGGCGGGGCGCTGGCAGGTTTTGGCGGCGCGCATCTGTCGTTGGCTTATGTGCCCGGCTGGACGGAGAACATCACCGGCGGACGGGGCTGGATTGCCATCGCGCTCGTGATCTTCGCCATGTGGAATCCCGCGCGCGCTGTCCTGGGGGCGATTCTCTTCGGCGGCATCAACGCCGTGCAGTTCCGCCTGCAAGCCAGCGGTACGACCATCCCCGCAGCGTACCTGAATATGCTGCCTTATCTGACGACGATTCTGGTGCTGGTGGTGATGACATGGTGGGAGAACCTCAGCCACCGCGTCGGCGCGCCGGCGGCGTTGGGGAAGGCCTACATGCGGGAGGAGAAGTAACCAGCAACCAGCAACCAGTAACCGGTCATGGGGAAACAGGATGGATGCCATTAGAGAGGATTGGAAAGTACAGGGAACGTCGCGGCTGTGTTTTGTGTGCGGGCGCGAGAACCCCGTGGGGCTGCATTTGCGCTTCTATGAGGACCCGGAGACCCATCAGGTAATCGCGCCGTTGAATATCCCGGCGCAGTACCAGGGGTATCCGGGGGTTGTCCACGGGGGCATTCTGGCTACTATCCTCGATGAGACGACCGGGCGCGCCATCAACATCGGGCGGGACGAAGAACAGTTCTGGGTCACGGCGAAACTGGAACTGCGCTACCGTCATCCCACGCCCACCGAAACCCCGCTGCTCGCGGTTGGGTGGGTGGTGCGGCTCCGTTCGCGAGCGGCGGAGGTCGCCGGCGAGATTCGCCTGCCCGACGGCACTGTCACCGCCGAAGCCACGGCCCTCGTTGTATGCCCTACCGGAGAAACGCTCAAAGCCTGGGAAGAGGAACGCAAGTATTGGGGATGAGGGTTATGGGGTGAGGGTTGTGGGGGATTCGCCATTCACCCATTCTCTGATTCGCTGATTCGCTGGAGGTGCGTATGTTGCGGAATGTAAAGGTTTACAAACGTCCGACCGACATTGAGGAGGCCGTGGCGCTCGTGCAATCGAACCCCAATGCCGTCTACATCGGCGGCGGGGCATGGACGGTCGCGCAGGGCGATCCGCAGCTTGAAATGGTTGTGGATTTGCAGGCTGCCGGCCTCAATTTCATTGACAGCTCCGTTGACGGCGTGCGTATCGGCGCCACCGTCACGTTGCAGGCCATCATAGATCATCCCGACGCCGGAACATTGGCGGATGGATTGCTGGCGCGGGCGGCGGGCTACACCCAGTCGCGCAATCTGCGTGAGCAGGGCACCCTTGGCGGCACGCTGATCGTCGCCGGTCCGGCCGATCCACTCACAACGGCGCTGCTGGTGCTCGATAGCGACATCCGCTATGCCGATCCGGTGGTGCATACCGCGCCGTTCGCCAGCTTTGTCGCCTACCGCGACCGCCTCATTAAAACGCGCGTGCTCATTACCGAAGTGCACGTCAAGCGTCCGCCCGCGCGCAGCGCCGCCACCTTCGAGGTGGTGGGACGCTCGCCCAAAGACAAGCCCATTGTCTGCGCGGCGGCTTATATCACCGTAGATGAGGGACTCCCGGCTGTGATCCGTCTCGCCGTCGGCGGCGCGGACGCGAAACCGGCCCGCCTCTACAAAACCGAACATTTGCTCAAAGGCCAGTTCCTCACGCGGGAGAAGGTCGCCAGCGCGCTGCCCGTTTCGCTGGCCGAGTTGAACCCTGTTGGTGATTTCCGCGGCAGCGCCGAGTATCGTATGGAAATGGCAAAAGTGCTGTTGCAGCGTGCGATTTGGGGTGCATGGGAAAAAGGCCGGCGGGGTGCGTGAACGTTGGCCCGTTTGAACGTTCAAACGCTTGCTTAAGGAGAACTGATGACCGAAGATACTGCGGAACAGGGAAAGCGTGAAACCCTTGGCTGGTCCTACGGTGGACAGGCGATTATCGAGGGGGTGATGATGCGCGGCAAATACAATGCCGCGATTGCCGTGCGGCGACCCGATGGCGAGATTGTCGTCAAGCAGGAGCCGTTGAGTAACTTCTATCGGGGTTGCTTCAGCAAAGTCCCGTTTTTGCGGGGGATACCGTTATTGTGGGATTCGCTTGGCCTGGGGATGAAGGCGTTGTTCTTCTCCGCCGAAGTTGTGGGACAGGCCGAGGATCCGGATTTTAAGATGAGCGGTGGCGCAGGCCTGGCGACCGGCGCGCTGGGGCTATTGGGCGGCATGGCGTTGTTTATGGTGTTACCCTCTTTTCTGGCCGGGTTGTTGGTGCCGGAGCGCGCGCTGCTCTTCAACATCGTCGAAGGGCTTATCCGGCTGTGCTTGCTCATCGGCTACATTGCCGCCGTTGGGCAGATGCCGGACATTCGCCGGGTGTTCGCCTATCACGGCGCGGAGCACAAAACCATCAATGCCCACGAAGCCGGCGCGCCGCTCACCGTCGAAAGCGTGCGCACGTTTTCGACCACGCACGCGCGTTGCGGGACGGCGTTCCTGCTCATTGTCGTCTTCATCTCCATTCTTGTGTTTGCGCCCTTGGGCCGACCCGCGTTTTTGCTCCGCATTGCGTCACGGCTATTGTTGCTGCCGGTCATCGCGGGCATCGCCTACGAGGTACTACGTTTCACCGGCAAGTATGCCCGCAATCCGATTGTCCGCGCCATCATCACGCCGAACCTGGCCTTACAGCGGCTGACCACCCGCGAGCCGGACGATGGAATGCTCGAGGTGGCGATTAAGGCGTTGCAGACGGTGTTAGCCGGGGAAGCAACAGCATAAGTACAGAGGGATATTATTTCTTGCGAAGGTTTCCAAATCTTTGCAAAGGCAGGTTGTATGGTATAATTTTTTATAGCTGATTCGGACAAAGGATCTCTTTGTGGCGCGAGAGACAATCTTTCAGTTTTTGCTAGAACCTGATGTGGCGGTGCGCGTGCGCTTTATCCGCACCCGCGGCAAAATAATCTCTTTTGTTGTACAGTTAGAATGTTGGATTGCCGAGCATTGGTATCCGGTGATACGTTATGATACAGCACATGGTTTTGCGCATTGTGATAGGCTTAACCTTGACGGTTCACAAGAGAAACAGACACTATCAGTCCAGGATTTCAACGATGCCTTGACTTACGCACAAAACGACTTGCGGGCTAACTTTCGGCGTTATTGTGAACGATTTAAGGAGCAGTTAAATGAAAAAACCAATTGCTGAACGCAATCTGGATCTGGTAATGACGCTAATGCGCTTTATTCTGGACCAGCCACGCATTCTTGACCGCTTGCCGCCTGATTTCCGACTGGTATTGCTACCCGACGATGACCCGGAGTTGAGTCGTTACAATTTTGACTTACTGGCACAGCAGCCTGAGCCAGAACAGCCAGTTGTGTTCGTGCGATTGAAGTTGCATCCGCTTAATCTTCAAGTGCGCCCGCCACAGGTATATGTGCCTGTGGCGGTATAAACGGTACCTTCAAAGTCGCGCTAATGGCTTATTTTCGGATGGTACGTGGAGTATTACCTTTTGAAAAGGCCTATGTTGTCACCGCCGGCCGGAATCCCTCCCCTAACACCTCATGCGCCTCGGAGACCACAACGAAAGCGTTGGGGTCCACCTCGGCAATGAGATTTTTGAGCTGTGTAACCTGCGTGCGATAAACCACCACATACAGCGCCGGACGCGGAGCCCCCGTATAGCCCCCGCGTGCCTCCAGAATAGTGACCCCGCGTCCCAATTTCTCGAAGATCGCCTGTCGCACCGCCGTGTGCGCCTCAGAGATAATGAGCGCCGAGCGCGCATACCCCACGCCTTCCTGGACGAAATCCACCATGCGCCCCGACACAAAGTTGACCACCAGCGCGTACAGCACCGGTACGATACCCACGACGGCCGCCGCACTTAGGAGAATCAGTCCGTTGATGGCGATGAGCACCTGGCCGAAAGGGACGCCGTGATAGCGCGTCATCAACTGCGCCACAATATCGGTACCGCCGGTGGTGCCGCGTCCGCGCAGCACCAGCCCAATGCCGATGCCGTCCAGCAGCCCGCCGAACAGCGTGTAGAGCAGCGGATCGGCGGCGACGGGTGACAGATAACGGCTGAGAACGTCAATCGCTACCGTATACACGACAACGGCGAAGATCGTGCGGGTGAAGAAGCGCAGGCCACCGCCCCATTTGATGCCGGCCAGCAACAACGGGATGTTGATCAACAACGTCACCAGACCGATGGGCCAGCCCCACAGGTAGTACGCCAACATTCCCAGGCCGGTCACACCGGTCGAAACCACGTGGTTGGGTTCCAGGAACAAGGGGACATTGGCCGCGATGATCACCGCGCCGACAAAGATGAGCAGATAATCATAGATACCGTGCATGACACGACTGAATTGGGGATGCTGCTTAAACTTTTTCATCAACACCTCTGGGAAAGCGTTTGAACTTTGGTTGACAAAAGCGTCGTTTCTGCTACAATTTCAACCGCTTGGCCCCATCGTCTAGTGGCCTAGGACGCTGGCCTCTCAAGCCGGAAACAGGGATTCGAATTCCCTTGGGGCCATCGGCTGAATCCGCCCCCTTCGTGTTGTGCGAAGGGGGCGGTGTTTTTAGGGGGTTGGTGTGGTGTCGTCGGGCTTGGGGACAAACATTTGCTGATAGAGATAGGCCATCTGGATCCGGGCGATGGCCGCAATTTCGGCGTCCCCGGCCTCATCGGCTAAACGCGCGGCTTCCTCAAACTGCGTCTGCGCCTCGGACAAGTTGCCCAAATCGGCGTTGGCCTGGCCCAGATATAAGTGTGCCCGCGCCGACTTGGGGTTAAGGGCAAGCGCGGCTTCCGCATCGGTGATAACCGCCTCGGGCATGCCGAGGGTGAGATAAACCTGGGCGCGCAGAAGCAAGAACTCCTCACGGCTCGCAGCGGCGGCCTCCGCAGCGGCGAATGTTGTTGCGGCTTCTGCTTCCATGCCGAGTTGGGTCTGGATGACACCTTTTAACGCCAGTAAACCGGCATCGTCAGGAACAGCTTGTAAGGCCGCATTGATCTCATTCAGTGCTGTGACATAATCCCCGTTTTGGGCCAACTGCTCCGCCATTTGTTGATGGCGCAGACGCGCCCGCGTGGCGGCATCAGGCCGCAGGAAGAGCCTATACACGCCGAACAGCACGGCCAGGACCGCCGCGCCGATCAACAATGCTCTGGTTTGACGGCGCAAACGCAATGTGTGCTGCTCGGCAAGCCACCGGTCTATGAACCACCACCACCGGGACGGATCGGGATTATACTCGCTGCGCAAGGTCATCAAGGCTTCTGGTCCACCTGCTTTGCGCAGGAACGTTTTGGCCTTGCGGCGGAACAGCGCCGAAACGGTCTCAAAACGGGTTTTCTCTGCCGCGATCGATGCGCCATTGCGCTCCAAATCGGCCATCAATGCTGTCGCTTCATCAAAGAGCTGCGGAATATGGCGCGCTTCTTCGCTGCTATCGTGCTCTAGTTTGCCGATGTATTTTTCCAATTGAGTCAACAACTCGCGCAATTGCGCTGCCGGCGTCGCCCGAAACTCTCTTTGTTGGAACATATTCTGGCATCCTCTTTGCAATCAGCAGATTGAGCAGATTTTTTGAGCACACAACCTGCCTTCCGATAAAATCTCACTCATCCAGATCAATGGCGCCGGGCATGACCACCTTAACCACATCGCCATGAACGTTGATGATGACACGCAGTCCCATCAGCCCCAGCCACTGTCGCACATCTTCGGGCAATCCCGTGTTAAGCAGGTTCTTGATGTTCTCCGGCATCTGTCCCAGAGAGGCTTCTACAGCGGCTTTGGTGAACAGGTCATCCTTGCCCAGGAGCTTCAACATCCCCTGGACCACGGCTTCCCGGTTCTGCAATACCTCTTCTCGCATCACGTTGAGTACATGTTGGTCTATGTTTTCCGACGGAATATGCCGCAAGAATCCGCTATCATCCACCACATAATGCGGCACACCGCCGATGTAGGTCACGTTAACGGGATTATCCGTTTCATCAACGACCAGCCCCTCGAAAACTGCCACGCGCGCCATGACATCCTCCTGTCGCTTGCTTTATGCTCAAACCATTATACACTATATCTGTTATGGATGCGCTAATTTGTGACTCTATCTGACTCCTTATCTTATCGAAAATCAACACAGAGACCAACAACTTTAAGGAGGTTACCTTGAGCACATTTCCCTCTGTTGCCGTAGTGACCGATTCCGCTGCTGGTATCCCGGAAGCCTTGCGCCAGCAGTACCGCATTGAAGTCGTGCCCTTATGGGTCATTATGGGCAAAGACTCCTATCGCTCCGGGTTGGATATGACGCCGGAGATTTTCTACCGGGAGCTACGGGCGCATCCTGAGATGAATGTATCTACCAGTGTGCCTGCGGCGCAGATGTTTCTTGAAACGTTTCAAAAGCAAGCGCAGTGGGCCAAGAGTATCGTCAGCGTCCATGTCGCCGGCAAACAGAGCGGCACATGCAATACCGCCGAGCTCGCCGGTCGGGAAAGCCCGGTGCCGGTGACGGTGGTTGATTCGCAGACGACGGCTATGGGACAGGGATTTGTGGCGCTGGAAGCAGCGCGCGCCGCCGCGGAGGGCGCTCCGCACGCTGAAGTGGTTGCCAAAGCGCGGGCGGTGGTCCCCAACGCTGGCGTGGTCGCCCTGCTGGAAACGGTGAGCTATGCCTTCAAAGGTGGACGGTTAGCCAGCGCCGCCGGTACGGTAGGCAGCTTGCTCAAAATCTCACCGCTGGTGCGTGTGCAGAACAACCGCGTGAGTCTGATCGGGCAGGCGCGCCGCCGTAGCAAAGGTATCGCTGCGGTGATCGAAAAAGTTGTGGATGAAGTTGAGGATAACCCGGTTCATCTGGCCGTGCACTATGCCGAGGATGAAACGGAAGGGATGTATGTACTGGAAGAGCTAAAAAAGCTGCTGCGTTGCGTTGAATCCTATCTTACGCGCGTGCCCATTGAGCTAGGTGTGCATGCCGGGCCGGGCGCGTTGGGAGTCGCCTATTACATCGAGCGGCAAGTTTCTGGCATCTCGCAACAGTTGGAAAAACTATCCAGCTACGCGCGCGGCGCGAAAGAGGCCATCCTCTCGCGGGTGCCATGGGCGCAAAAGGATACAGATGAGGATGAATGACTCCTTTGTAAAGAAGTCCAATTCACCGCAGAGACGCAAAGAACGCAGAGAAGAATTCAAGTTTAAATCAATAAAATTAGTGCTAAGATGCGAAAAACTTAATCATATTGAATCCGACATAAAATCTTTGTACCCTCTGCGCCTCGGCGATGAGATTCTTAGTTTTTTTCAGTAGACTTATGAATGAAACCACCTTGTCAGAGATGCCAAGTGTGTTATGATTTACAGAGCCTGGGGATGCATATATATCCCAGGGGGAGAGAGCATATATGGTGAATACGATCAGGATCACTTTGCCAGGTGAACGCTTGGTTCGGTTGAAGTAAATAGCGCAACATTTAGGGGTTGCGTTTGAAGAACTGGCGCGTGCGAGTGTCGAAGACCTGCTTACTTTCCTGGATGAAATGTTTCAACGTATCCTTGACCGTATTCTTAAAAAATGCTGAACTTGATCGTCAATTGGCTACGTTGTAATGATTTATCTAACCCTGAGACAGTATTTCAATGCAAAAACGGCTTCAAAATATAAGGAACAAGAAATCTATGTCACGTAATGTAGATATTAAGCGGATGACCTTAATTGCCCTTATGGGCGCGTTGATCTTTGTGCTGACGGCGTTGGTGCGCATTCCCGTCCCGGCGACGAACGGCTATGTCCACCTGGGCGACGCCGCCATCACATTCACAGCTTATGCGTTCGGTCCCTGGGTGGCGGCTGTGGCCGGTGGGATCGGAACGGCTATGGCCGATATGCTCGGCTACCCCCAATGGGCGCCATTTTCGTTGCTCATCCACGGCGCGCAGGGATTGGCGATGGGTTGGATTGTGCGGAAGCGCCTCAATACCCTGACGGTGGTGCTGTCGGTCGTCATCGGCGCGGGAGTGGTGGTTGCAGGATACTTCGCCGCCGGGACGTTCCTGGTCGGCGTGGCTGCGGCAGGATTGGAATTGCTCCCCAATACCCTGCAAGCCTTGAGCGGCGGGCTGATCGGTGTTCCGCTGTATCTGGCCGTGCGGCGCGCTTATCCGCCGCTGGGAACTTATTCCAACCGCATTGAGTAATGGGGGCGTTTCAACTTCGGGGCAAATCTTATTGTGGCCGGTCTCTGACCGCGCCACTGAAAATCAGGCGATGTGCAGGCGCGGTCTGGAGACCGGCCTGAGCATTGCCCCATCACCCTTTCCTGAAATGCATCCTGAGTAACCGCAAAAAGCCAGCTAGCGAGTGTTTGTAGCGCGAGTTGATCACTCGCGCTACAATTTTGTTGGAGTAAAGAACGTGCTCACTGCTGAACATTTGAGTTTCGCTTACCCATCGCCGGGGCCAGGATTGCCTGCGACCGAGGCGCTGCGAGATATCTCCTTGCACCTGGAGACCGGCGAGACATTAGCTGTGATGGGCGCCAGCGGCAGCGGTAAGAGCACCCTCTGCCACGCGCTGGCGGGCCTGGCGCCACGCTATACCGGCGGGCGTATCTCCGGCGCAGTGCGCACGGCGGGCTACGATGTTCTCGCGGAAATGCCGCCGACTGGCACGGTGGGCGTCCTTTTCCAGGATGCCGCCACGCAGCTTTTCAATCCGACGGTTGAGGATGAGGTTGCCTGGGGATTGGAGGCATTGGGCACGCCGCCGCAGCGTATCGGCGCACTGGTGGAGGAAGCGCTTGCCCGGTTTGGGCTGCTGGAAGCGCGCTCCCGCGCCCCGTGGACGCTTTCCGGTGGACAGCAGAAGCGGCTGGCATTGGCTGCGGTGTGGGCCATGCAGCCGCGCGTCCTGCTGTTAGATGAACCCCTCGGCGGCCTGGACCCACAGGGGCGCGCCGAAGTGCTGGCGGCCCTCACAACGTTGCAGCACGGCGGCGCGACGACGCTGCTTACCACCTTCCGCCCAGAGGCCGCTATGCTGGCCCCGACGACGCTAATCTTGACCGAAGGCACCGCGATGGCCCCCATCCCCACAACGACCGTGCTGCAAGATGAAGCGCGATTGATTGAAGCCGGCATCCTTTATCCGCCCCATCGCTGGCCTTCCTTAGCGGCTCAGAGCGCATCCCTGGCGCGACCGGCACTTATTCTTCAGGACGTGCACTTCACCTATACCGACGGCTATGCGGCGCTCCACGGCGTCAACCTGGAGATTCCGCAGGGGCAGTTTGTCGCCGTCATCGGGCCGAACGGTGCCGGCAAGAGCACGCTGTTGCGCCACTTCAACGGGTTGTTGCGCCCGACGCGCGGGACGGTGCGCGTGTTCGGCAAAAACGCCGCCGGCCGCACAACCGGCGACCTGGCGCGCGATGTCGGCTTTCTGTTCCAGCGCCCGGAGCAACAACTTTTTGCGGCGACCGTGTACGATGAAGTCGCGTTCGGCGTCCGCGCCCTGCGCCTTGAGAACGCTGCCCGGCGTGTGGAAGGGGCGCTGGCGCGCTTTGGATTGAGCGCGTTCGCCCAACTGCCGCCTTCGCTCTTGAGTTACGGGATGCAGCGCGCCGTCACCCTTGCGGCGTTGGCGGCGCTGGATACGCCTATCCTGGCGCTGGATGAGCCAGAAGTTGGCCTTGACGGACGTGAGTGGGCGCGGCTCCTGACCTGGCTTGCCGAACGACGCGCTGCCGGCGCGACGATTGTGCTGGTGACCCACGAGATGGACCTGGCAGCCCGCGCCGACCGTGTGGTCGCGTTGGCCGAAGGGCGCGTAGTCGCCGATGGTACACCGGACGAAGTGTTATCCTGTCGAGGATGAACTATGAGTGTGGCGCTTGATTTCTACGTACAGCGGGATTCCTGGTTGCACCGGCTCGATCCACGGGTCAAGCTATGGGGGATGCTGTTAGGATTGATCACAGTGTTTGTAGCGCCGCATCTGGAGGTTCAAATAGCGTTGTTGATCGGCCTGCATGCCCTGCTATTGTGCAATCACGTCCCGTGGGCGGTGCTGGGCCGTCTATGGCGGCAAATGGCGTTGTTGATCGTGTTGATTCTGGTCTTGCAGCCGTTTTTCGCGCCCTCCGGTACGCTCCTCGTGGCGTTGGGGCCGCTGCGCCTGACAAGCAGCGGACTGCTGGAGGCAGCCCGACTGGCGACGCGCGCGATGGTCATCGCGTTCACCGTGGGCGCGCTGCTTTTCACGACCGATCAGCGCGCGCTGGTCCAGGCGTGTGTACGTCTGGGATTGCCATACACGTGGGGTCTGACCTTCAGCCTGACGCTGCGTTTCCTTCCGGCGATTCAGCAGCTCTTTGTGACGGTGCGTGAGGCGCAAGTTGCACGTGGTTGGGTCGCCGAAGGCAATCTCTTCCGGCGGCTGCGCGAGTATCTGCCCGTGCTGGTCGCCGTCATCATCGGCACATTGCGGATGAGCGATCGGTTGACGTTGGCCCTGGCAGCGCGGGGTATGGCCGGGTCCACGCCACGCACCGTCTGGCGTGACCTGCGGATGCGCCCGGCGGATTGGGGCGCATGCTTCGGCATTACTCTGGCGTTTGGCGTATTGTTGCTTTGGGGTATTTAGTCCATCGTGGTGGCAACTCTGCATTGATTAGCGATGCTTGCAGCGGATCGTCAGATCCGCGGTTGATACAAGTTCCCCTGTGAGCAATGGGAGAGCGATTTAACCATTGCCTCTATTGGGGCTTATGCTATACTTTTGCCTATGGGTTATAAGACGCTTTTGATTTACAATCCGACGGCCGGGCCATGGGATATGACACGCACGCTCAAACGCCTGGCCGATTATCTGCAAACCACCGGTTGGCAAATCGAACTGGTGCAAACTCAGCAGGCCGGTGATGCGACCCGCTATGCCCGTCAGGCAGCCGCGCAGCACACCGACATCGTATTGGTCGCCGGTGGGGATGGTACGATCAACGAAGCGGTCAACGGCGTCGCCGGTACGAATACGGTCTTAGGTCTCGTCCCTGTAGGTACCGGCAACATCCTGGCGCACCAACTGCACATGCCGATCCTGACGCTGACGGCGCCCTTGTACGTGCGCAAAGTGGGAGAGGCGCTGTGTGGAAGCCGCGTGCAGCGGGTGGATGTGGGTGTCGCCAACGGACGGTACTTTGTCTGCTGGGCCGGCCTGGGCCTCGACGCCGAAATCACGATGCACATTGAGCCGCGCCCACGCTACGCCAAGCGCTTGCGCACGCTCTCCTACATTATTGCCGGATTTGCCGTCGCCTCCGAGTTTCGCGGGGTGCGCTCGCGCATCGTGATTGAGGGACGTACCTTTCGCACCCGTGCCTTGATGGCGTTGGCGAGCAACATTCAACTTTATGCTGCTTTCTTCAACATTGCGCCCCACGCGCGTATGGACGATGGCTTGCTGGACATTTTTGTCTTCAAGGGCCTGGGATTCCCATACATTATGCGCCATCTGCTGCATCTTTTCAGCGGCACCTACCGCCATGATCCCAAAGTGATGCATGCTCTGGCACGCACGATGCAGGTGCAGACGATCCCCACGGTCGCCGTGCACCTGGATGGCGATCCATTTGGGGACACGCCGGCCACCATCGGCATTGAACCGGGGAAGCTGCGCCTGTTGATTCCCCCACAGGCGCCGGCAAACCTGTTCAGCAAACCGCCGGAACATTTGTCAACGGATTAAACGGATGAAACGGATTTTAAATTTACCCTTTATGATCTGTGACGTATTTCGGCAACTTTTACTACCATAACGTTCTAACCTGCCAACGTTCCAACGATTCTCCATTATAAGGAGGTTGACTATGCAATCATTGCTGGACTGGGGTATCGCACTGATTTTGTGGCTTCAACGGTTTCATCCGGCGCTGGATTGGCCCTTCAGGGCGTTTACGTTCCTCGGCGACGAGCTGTTCTATTTGCTCTTTCTGCCTTTCGTCTATTGGTGTCTGGACCGTCGCACCGGAGCGCGGGTGACATTGCTATTTCTCGTCTCTGCCTATGTGAACGCGATAGCGAAAGAGTTCTTCAATCAGCCGCGCCCGGCGCAGTATAGCTCGCAGGTGTGGGCTTACTCCGACGTGGGCGGTTCTGCCGGACTGCCCAGTGGTCACACCCAAAACACCCTGGCCGTCTGGGGCTACCTGGCGGCAAAAGTCCGCCGCACCTGGCTGTGGATTTTGGCCGGTGTGCTGATCATCTGTGTACCGCTATCGCGGCTGTACCTGGGCGTCCACTTCCCGCATGACTTGCTCGGCGGGTACGTTCTCGGCGCGCTGCTGCTTTTCGTTTACCTGCGCTGGGGCGAAGGTGGCGAACGGTGGATCGCCAAACAATCTCCGGCGCTTCGAGCGGCGCTCGTAGCCCTTATCTCGATTCCCTTGATGCTGATCTTCCCCACCGAGGATGGCGTGACCGGCGGCGCGACGCTGTTGGGGATGGGTTTGGGCTTTGTGGTCCAGGCGCGTTGGATCGGCTTTGAGGTTGAGGGGGAACTGTGGAAACGGGGCGCGCGCTATGCCCTGGGTGCAGCCGTGATGATCGGCCTGTGGGCAGGATTGCGAGCAGCTTTTTCCGGTTTGGAGCCGGCGCTGCTTTTCCGTTTCATTCGCTATACGCTGATGGGATTCTGGGGGGGCGCGGGCGGCCCGTGGGTCTTCGTGCGCCTGGGACTGGCGCCGGGGTACGCTCAGAAGCAAGCGTCACGTTAATCCGTTTCATCCGTTAAATTTGTTGACGCCTACTTCCACACCAACGCCAGACGGCTGCGGGTGACACCGTTGAGCGAGGTATACAGGAACGTTTGTCCGCGGATGACGACCAGGTCCGCATGTCCTATGCCAATGTTGCCCGGCAAATCCACGAGGATGGGGTTGCCGGGATATTTTTCCCAGGGGCCGTCCACGTTTTCCGTCAAACTGCGCGCTAACCCCAGGCCAAATTGACTATCGCCGGCATCGCCCGGGCCGGGGCCGCGCGTCCCTTCGTAAAGCATGTAGACGCGCTGCCCGATGCGCTGCACCTCGGCGGAACTGATCGTGCGGAAATCGAAATAGGGATTGGTCTGCGGGCCTTTCTCTTCCGGCGGGCCGTACTCTGTCGCGCCCACGAACAACGGATTGTAACGGCAGCGGGTCAGATGTTCGCCGGTCGTCGTCACACTGCCAACATAACATCCCATCGCCCCCGGATTTTGGCCCAGGCCGACAAAAACGTACAGCCGCCCCTCTTCGACAAAGATACCCGGCGGTCCTCCGGCCAGACATTCGTAATCGTACGGAACAAAGGGATGTTGGTGAATGCGCTCCTCTTGCCGGCACGAACGCAACCACAGCTTCCAGATGCCGGTGTCGGCGACGCGCTCCGGCATGCTCCAGGTCAGGCCGTCCATAGAACGCCGCAATCGCACCCGTCCCCGATATTCATAGACCAAAAATAACGTCGTTCCATTGTACGCCAGACGCGGATACTGCTGCTGGTCGGTATGATCCGTCTCCGAAACACAGGGACACGTGGCGCACTCGAACTGACAGACCAACGGCGTCTCGTGGACGAAAGTGCGCCCGCCGTCCTGACTGCGATAGATGACCACGCAGCCGGGGAACGGCACCGGATTGCCGCAGCGATCCACGACGCCGGCCGAGGCAGCGCTGGCGTGTACGTAGCTCCACAACTCGCCATTGGACAGCACCAGGGTATCGGATTCACCCATCGGCAGCCCCGTATCGGCGACATCTACGACGAATTCGGCCCGGCCTTCCCAAAAATCGGCCAATGTGGGATGTCCGTTCGCGCCGGGCATCTCCGGTGCGAGCAGTAGACCATCCACTTTTACGGTAGAGTCAGACGTTGGGGCAATGGATGCTTTCGGCGGGAGCAGGGTAGGAGAGGTGGACGGGCGTTGAGGCGACGCGGCCGGCGTGATGGGACGCGCGGTGCGTACCGGCGCAAGTTGTGGCGTTGCCGTGGCCGTTGGCAGCGGGCGGAGCCGTGTCGCCGTCGCACGAGGCGTGGGTGTTGCTGCTATCGCCGGAACAACCGTAGGCGTTGCCGTGCGGATCGGCGCAGAAGCCGGCGTCGCGCTGCGGGAAAAAACGGGCGTTGCTGCGCGCGTCGGCATACTCAATGGCGCGTCGGCCAGCACAGTCTTATGGGGCGCATTGGGGGCGCATCCTGCCCACAAAACTGTCAACAGCCCCAAGCAGATTATACGGAGAAGAGTTTGGGCATGTACGTTCATCCTGTGGATGCCGGTATTGGTGAAGGCAAGGGTGTTGCGCTAGTACTGCGCGGCATAAATCACTTCCTGGCTAAACAGCTCTTCAATAGCTCAAAGGGGAACGCCAGTTCCCCGCGCGGTCTTTGACGCGCCTGTTGTGTCTGCCGCGCAGCGTCAGTGCCCGGCATAACGCCGCAAAACCGCGGATCTGACGATCTGCTTCAAGCATCGCTAACCAGGGTAGGATTTCTGCCACGATGTACTAGGGTAGGTCGCCGTTTCCGGCGGTGTAGGAACAGGTGTATCGGTCGGTATCGGCGTAGCCGGCTCTTCCGTCGGAGTTGGCGGCTCTAATGTTGGCGTGACCGGCGTCTCCGTCGGTGTTGGCGTAGGCGGCTCCTCGGTTGGCGTCGGTGAGGGGGGCTCCTCTGTCGGCGTCAATGTCGGCGTCGGTGTGACCGGTTCCTCTGTCGGCGTCAATGTCGGCGTCGGTGTGACCGGTTCCTCCGTCGGCGTCGGCGTCGGCGTTGGCGTAACCGGCACGGTGGGCGTCACGCTGGCAGTCGGCGTGGGGAATGGCGTCGGCGAAGGTAGCGGCCAGCGCGTAGGCGTCGGCGGAAGAGGCACAACCGGCGGCAAGTAGAGCGCCTGCCCGATGTAGATTGTGTCGCTGACCAGACAGTTGGCGCGGCGAATGGCCTCGACGGTAGTGCGGTAGTGCGTCGCGAGGTTGTAGAGCGTATCACCGCGCTGCACGTAGACAATGCGCCAGGTCGGCGGCGGCCCACAGAGAGATGCCATCGCCGTGGGGGTCGCAAAGGCACCCGGCGGCAGATAAATCACATCACCAGGATGGATATCTGCCGATCCCAGACAGTTTGCCTGCATCAGCGCGACCACGCTGCTGCCGGCCGCGTTCGCTAACAGCGAGAGGGTATCGCCGGCCTGAATTTCGTAAGGGCGCCAGCCGGTGGGATATGGACAGGGTGTGGGGGTGGCCGACGGCGTTGGTGAAGCTATCGGGGTATACGGTGCGCCGGGCGTCAGCGGAACCAGTGTGGGATACAACGTTGTCGTCGGCAACTGCACCGTGCGGGGTGGACGCTGCACCATCAAAGTCGCGTCTACCTGCGCCAGGAACACACTCCCTATCACCATAGCGAGGGAGAGAATGCCCGTTACCAGTGCGCCCATCAGGCGTGGAAGCGACCGATTTTCCACGCTATACCCTCGTCTTCTTGGTCTCGGTCGGCAGAATAAAGTTGAACGTGCTGCCGACGTTAAGTTGACTCTCTACCCAAATGCGTCCGCCGTTGGCCTCGACCAGCGTCTTGGCTACCGCCATGCCGACGCCGGTTTCCCCCATCCCCTGGACCAGCGGCTGGGTGGCGCGATAGAAGCGGCGGAACACGCGCGGGTAGTCCTCCGGTGCGATCCCGCCACCGGTGTCACGGACGGCGATCCGGACGAACTTTCCGGCCTTCGCCGCGTCATCCTCGCGCGCGTTGATAACGACCTCTGTGCCTTCTCGGGAACACAGGGCCGCGTTGGAGATCAAACGGAGCAAAATCTGGTACAGGCTGTCGCGGTCGGCGCGCACGGGGGGCAGCTCAGGCGGCAAATCCAGCCGCACGGCCAGTTTGCGTTCGCGGAAGCGTGCGGCCAGGCCCATCACGGCCTCCTCAATGATCTCGATAAGATTGACCGCTTGCGGGGATAGCTCAACAGGGCGGCTATCGGGGGAAGCCGTGCGCACTAAATCGTTCAGCAGATGGTTCATCTGCTCAATGTTGGCTTTGACGCGCTCCAAAAACTGCTGCTGCATTTCCGTCAGGATGCCGGCCTGTTCGCCCAACAGCAGGTCGGTGTAACCGGTGATGGAGGTCATGGGGGTGCGTAATTCATTCGCCAGCCCCACAATGGCCTCCTGACGCTCGGCCTCGCTTTCCGGGGTGCGTAAGGTGATCGCCAGCCCGTCTGGTTGTCCATCACGCCCCACCAACGTCACCAGATCGGCCTCGATGGTCACCTGCTCCACCGTCAGAGTCAGGTGCGCGCGCTTCAAACCGTTGGGGACGTCGCGAACCAGGAGCGCGTCCACCGTCTGCGTCCAGCGGGGATCGGGGTAAACGCCGTTGATGGGGAAGCCGGTGACATCGCCATGCGGAAGGTGCAGCAGGCGGCGCGCCACCGCATCCGCCATCGTAATCTGTCCGTAAGCATTGGTAACGAGCAAACCGACGGTTGCGCCGTTGGCAGTTTTCTTGGCATCGGCGAGTGCTCTCTCGGCCGCATCTAATTTCTCTTGCAGCGTGGCACATTCGGTTTGCAGCAGGGCATGCGTTTCGGTGAGCGCCTCCATCTCGGTTTTGAGGTTGGCGAGTTTGTCGGCGAGCAGGCTCTCTTCGTGTAACAGGACCTCCCGATCCCGCGTCAACGCCTGGACCTGGTTTTGCAACGCTTCCCGTTCCTTGACCAGCTCCTGGACTTCCTCCTGCCAGAAGTTGATCTCCGTTTCGCTCAGCCCTGGTGATTGAGCGGCTAACTCCTGGTTCAACTGGAGGATTTCTTTCTCACGGGCTTGCAGTTCTTGCGTCAGTGCCGCAAGCCGGCTTTGGAGCGTCTGCGCTTCGGTGCGCGCCTCTTCCAACGCACTTTCCAGCTTTTGGCGTTCCGTATCTTGCCCCCGCAGACGTGACAAAAATGACAAGTCCTGCGTTTGCTTGCGCGCGCGCGCGACAGAAGTAGCAAACAGGGTCGCC
The DNA here is from genome assembly GCA_019873645.1 of Chloroflexota bacterium. Lineage (GTDB taxonomy): Bacteria > Chloroflexota > Anaerolineae > B4-G1 > SLSP01 > DSWT01. The sequence continues at coordinate 61,957 of JAIOAX010000022.1, forward strand.
ACTAGTTGTTGCAGGTTAAGTGACTCTTCGGACCAGGGCTGCCGATGCTCCAGATTGGCGAGCAGCAACAAGCCCAGGGATTCGTCCTTGTGGGCCAGCGGCACGACGCTGAGCGGCGCGACTTTCTGAATGCCCAATTTATTGTACAGCGCCGTCAGCCAGAGTGTTTGCGCCGTCGGTTTTACGACATGAGCATGTTGCTGTGTGTAAGCCTCGGCCAGCAGCGGATAGTCGGCAAGAGATAGCGACGGCGCTTCGATTTGCGCGGCGTTCGGGGGGTGCAGTGCGACCACTTTGAGCACCGGTGGATCGCCATCGGTGTTTAACGCAATGGCACACATATCCACAGCGAGCAGGTTTGCCAGTTTCGATGAGGCGATAATCAACGCCGGGTCCAGGTCACGGGCCGCTTCCACGCCCTGCAGGACATCCTGGAGCGCCTCGGCGTCGAGGTGAATGCCCTTGGACGGCGGTGTGACCACCGGCGACACCATCTGGCGCTGCGCCAGTACCGCGAGCGCCGGCAGTGTGACCAGCGACGTAAGGCGTAGCCATCCTGAAAAGTGCATCTGCAGGTCCGGCCAACGCAACTGCGCTGTATGTCCCAGGAGCCAGAAAACACATAGCGCCACCATCCATTCCCATTCCGGCGGTCGCACCAGCACGGTCAGCGCCAGATATAGCAACAGGAGCGTCAGGGTGAGGACTTCCCAGATTTGCTCAAACAGCCAGCCGTTGAAAGCCTGATAGGCCGCTTCCCAGGCCGGCCACAGTGCCGCCGTGACGCCGTACAAGACCAGGCTGGCGGTCAAGAGGATGAGCATCATCACCGTCTGCCAGCGCGCCGGGCGTGCCCCACACAACGTTGCCCACATCACCAACAGTACGCTGGCGAATTCCAACCAGCGTTCCAGGGGGGGCAGGATTTGCGCCGGGTTGAGCAGCCCCACCGTCCCCAACAGCCCGATGACCATCATCACCACCCGCCCTGATAGCATGCCCCCAATCGCCCACAACCAGCGTCGCGGCAGTGCGGCCTGCGACGTGCGGCGGCGAGTGGTTAGCGCAGGGAACACTGCCTGTTGCAGGGCAAAGAGCGTCACCAGGAAATACACCAGATCTCCCGGCGGCTGGGTAATCAATCGGATTGCCTCTTGAAGGACGTTCATGATTGACCGCTCCTCAGAAAGTAGTCTGATAGTCCACTTTACTTTGATTATAGAACAAAGAACCGCCGTTGCAAGGCATCCCCCCAGACGGGGGCATTTCAGGATGGAGGCGATTTATTAGCTACGGCAACTAGACGCTGCTCAGGCCGGTCTCCAGACCGCGCCTGCGCAGCGTCTGATCTCGCTGTGGCGCGGTCAGAGACCGGTCACAGCGGGACTTGCCCCCAAGTTGAAGCATCCCCCCAGACAGATGCATTTCAGAATAGTCCTTCCTAATTTAGGGCTATCGCATTTGGAAAACTTTGTCCCGTCGTGCTGTCTGTTGTGCCGCTAAAGCGGCGTTTTTAGGGGGGATTTTGTGGCGGGGCGAAGCCCCGCCACAAAATCCCCCTTTCCCCGGCCTTTAGGCCGTATTCAGTTGCCGGAAGCGGCCAAATGCGATAGCCTTACTTCCTAATTTGACAATTCATTTCAAGTGCATATAATCTTTGAGTGTAGGATGTTGCAAGGTTTTAAGTTCGTGCCCTATCGGAAACGCCCGGGCTTACACTTCGGATGTTTCTAACAATATGAATTTGAGCCTTGCATAGGAAATACCATAGCAATTTGATTTTGAAAGGAAGAAAGAAGCAATGAGTGAGCGCGAAACTGGTGTTGTCAAATGGTTCAATGCCGCCAAAGGCTACGGCTTCATTTCCCGTGAGGGAAAGGATGACGTCTTTGTCCACTTTTCAGCTATCCAGGCGGAGGGATACAAAACCTTAAACGAGGGACAGCGGGTGGAGTTCTCTGTCGAGAAAGGTGAGAAAGGGTTGCAAGCGACCCGCGTCGTGGCCCTGTAATCGAGACGCTCAACTGCCCCAAACAGCAATGTGATAGCAAGAAGGCCATCTCAGGATGGCCTTCTTTAAGTTTTAAAAGTTTTAGAGCATATCAGTATTTCCTGCCCCAGTCTTCGTCGCCCCAATCTCGGATCGCACCCATAACGCGCCCGGCGACCAATCCAAATACAACCACTACCCCGCCGACAATCTGCGCCCATTGCGCCTGCGCGATGATATTGATGATCACTGCGACCGCCAAACCGACCAACAGGCCCACGATCATCCACAACCACTTCGCAGGGAGGTCCTGAATCACGGTCCATACGGAGGCTTTCTTGCGGGTGCTGCGCCGCCGCGCTGCCAGACGCTGCTGGGTAGCACGCACTTTGGCCGTCGGATCGCGGGCGCTCAACTGCTCATCCCGCAAACGCTGTAGACGCCGGATCTCGTCATCCTGTTGACTCACAGCTTTATCCTCCTTAACGTTGACATCCCTCTGAATGATGTTATCATTGTTGCGTTAGATCGTCAAGAGAGCAACCATGCAACGTCTACGTGCCCAGAAGCCGATTTATACCATCCTGATCGCCATCATCGTGGCGACTATACCCTGTTACTGCCTGGGTTTTGTGGCGCTGGCAATGCGTCCTGCGCCGCCGACAGCCACCCTGACTCCTACACCGACCATGACGCCGCGTCCGGGAGCAACCAATACCCCCTATCTGGTTGGCCCCGGTGAAGGCGGCGTCAACAAGACTTTGCCGCCTACGCCGACGCAGTGGTTCCCGCCCACACGCACGCCGACTCCCTTGCCCAGTGAGACACCCACCAGCACACCTACACCAACCCAGACGCCTACCGGCACGCCGCCGCCGACCGATACGCCCACTCCAACGGCAAGTGCTACACCTACTGATACACCGACGTTTACGGTCACACCGACGTTTGAGGTCCCTACCGATACGCCGACACCTACCAGTACGCCGACGGTTGAAATCCCTACCGACACCCCGACGCCGACGGCCACGCCGACGCTTGAGATGCCCACCGACACCCCGACGCCGACCGATACTCCCTCAACTCCCTGAAAGGATGCCTGTGCCAACAACTTTTGAACTGCTCAAAACTTTCACCGAAGCTCCCGGCCCATCCGGGCGCGAAAATACCGTCCGAGAGCGCATTGCCGAACGGTGGACGCCGTTGACCGATGCGTTGCGCACCGATGCGATGGGCAGCCTGATTGCGCTGCAACGCGGCTCGGCTTCGGCCCCGCGTCCTGCCGTCATGCTTGCCGCCCACATGGACGAAATCGGGCTGATCGTGACCGGCCTGGAAGGTGGCTTCCTGCGGGTTCACACCCTCGGCGGCATGGATCGGCGTGTGATCTTGGGACTGGATGTGATCGTCCACGGACGCCGTCCCCTGCCGGGGGTCATCGGCAGCCGTCCACCCCATGTCCTCTCCGCCGAGGAACGTCGCAAACTCGTCCGCTGGGAAGAGGTCTTCGTGGATACCGGTCTGCCGGCCGAAGAACTCGCCGACCTGGTGAGTGTCGGCGACCATGTGACCGTTGACCGGGAACTGGTCGCGTTAAAAAATGACCTGGCCGCCGGCAAGGCGCTCGACAACCGCGCCTCGGTGACCGCCATAACCCTGGCTCTGGAATGGCTACGTTCACGCCGGCATGCCTGGGACGTTTACGCTGTCGCCACCGTACAAGAAGAAGTCGGCCTCAAAGGCGCCATCACCAGCGCCTATAATCTTGCGCCGCAGATTGCCATCGCCCTGGATGTGACGTTCGGTAAGCAGTACGACGATGACCGGGCGGGAACTTTTGAGCTGGGCAAAGGGCCAACGGTCGCGCTGGGGCCGAATTTCCATCCGCAGGTGGTGGAACGTTTGAAGGAAGCTGCCAAAGCCGAAGAAATCCCCTATCAACTTGAACCGGTATCCGGCAGCAGCGGCACCGACGCCTGGGGCATTCAGGTGGCGCGTGAGGGCATCCCCACAGGGTTGGTCGAAATCCCGTTACGTTACATGCACCAACCGGTTGAAACTGCCGCGCTCCGCGACATTGAGCGCGCTGCGCGGCTGCTGGCGAGCTTTGTGACCCGTCTGGACGCCGATTTCCGCCCTCAATGGGAGGACGAGGCATGAGCGACACGCTGATTTCCATCCTGCAAACCCTCGCGGATCTCACCGGCATTTCGGGAAACGAAGCCGCGATCCGCAGTGCCATCAAGGCGCGCGTCGCGTCCCATGTGGATAGCCTGCACGTGGACGCGCTCGGCAATCTCATCACCTGCAAACGCGGTACGGCGGAAAATCCGCTGCGGGTTCTGGTGACGGCGCACATGGACGAGGTCGGCTTGATGGTCGTCGGGCATACCGGCGAGGGTGGGCTGCGCGTCGAGGCCATCGGCAGCATCCCGGAACGTCTCTTGCCGGGGACGCAGGTGTGGATCGGCAAGGATCACCTTCCGGGCGTCATCGGGCTACAAGCCATCCACCGCGCCCACGATAACGACAATCAAAAAGCCGCGCCGCTTGAGAACCTCATCGTTGACATCGGCGCAAAGAACAAGGACGAAGCTCAGGAGGCCGCGCCCCTGGGAACGCCGCTCACCTTTGCGACCCGTTTCCGTGAAATGGGCACTCTGGTCAGTGGTAAAGCCTTCGACGACCGCGCCGGGTGCGCGGTGCTGATCGCCCTGCTGCAAGGCGAACGGCTTCCCTGGGATGTGTACGGGGTTTTCACCGTGCAGGAGGAAGTGGGCCTGCGCGGCGCGCGGGTGGCGGCTTATGCTGTTGAGCCGCATGTCGCGTTTGCGCTCGAAGGCACGCTGGCTGACGATCTCCCCAAGGAAGACAAAGATGTCAGCCCGACGACCGAGTTGGGCAAGGGGCCGGCGATTACCGTGATGGATCGCTCGTACACTGCCGCGCCACGCCTGCTCACACATGTGCTGAAGACGGCTCAGGCCGAAAGCATCCCTTATCAAATCAAACAACCGGGCATCAGCAGCACCGAAGCCGGCAGCATCTACGCCACACGCGGCGGCGTGCCGGCACTCACGATGGCTGTGCCCTGCCGCTACATCCATAGCCCTCGTGCTTTGTTGCATCCGGGCGATTTGGAAAACACGCTGCGGTTGGTGCGCGCCGCCATCGCCCGTCTCACGCCGGAGACGTTAGCGTTCTCTTAGTCAGGCATTATATTTGTTAGGAGACTTACTTGGACCTGAAACTTTTGGAACAACTCACCCAGACATTTGGCCCCTCAGGGTATGAGGATGAAATCCGCGCCGTGATTCGCACGGTTGTTGAACCGCTAGCCGATGAACTCCGTGTTGATCCGTTGGGAAGCCTAGTTGTCTATCGCAAAGGCACAGGCGAGGGCAAGAAAATCGCGCTTGCGGCGCACATGGACGAGATCGGCTTGATGGCGACATACATCGAAGAGAAAGGCTATGTGCGCTTCACTTCCATCGGTGGCGTGCGACCGCTTAATTGTATCGGTGGGCGCGCGCGCTTCGCCAACGGCGTCACCGGCGTCATCTATGCCGAGCGCCGTGATGATGCTTCAACTGTACCTGAGCTACGTCATCTTTACATTGACGTGGGGGCGACCGGGCGTGCCGATTGTCCGGTCGCAGTCGGCGATCCGGCGCAGTTTGTCGGACCGCTGACGCGCCAGGGGCAGCGGCTTGTCAGCAAAACACTGGATGACCGTATCGGCTGCTATGTTCTTATCGAAGTCCTGCGGCAGTTGGCTGCAACACCGCACGATCTCTATTTTGTCTTCAGCACCCAGGAAGAGATCGGGCTGGCCGGCGCGCGCACCACGGCTTTCCGCATTGATCCCGACATCGCTATCTCGGTGGACGTGACGGCGACCGGCGATACGCCCAAGGCGCTGCCGATGGCCGTCGAGCTGGGCAAGGGACCGGCGGTCAAGGTCAAAGATAGCGGCATGATTGCCCATCCCCTGGTGCGGGATATGCTGGTCGCGGCCGCGCAAAAAGCCGGCGTCCCTTACCAGATGGAAATCCTGGTCGGCGGTTCCACGGACGCGGCGGCCATGCAGTTAGTGCGTTCCGGCGTCCCTAGCGGCTGTTTGAGCATTCCCTGTCGCTTCGTCCACAGCCCATCGGAGATGGTGGATGAGGCCGATGTGGAGAACGCTATCGCCGTGCTGCTCACTGCACTGCGCACTACCGTATAGATTCCTCGTTCGTAACGACTCGGCCACCCTTGAACCTGCCACCCTCCTGAAGGTCGCCCATCTCGGCGAGTGCGTTTCAACTGCGGAGTAAATCTTGCTGGCCGACCTCTGACTGCGCCACTGAAAATCAGGCGCGGTCTGGAGACCGGCCTGCGCATCGCCCAGTTGCCGCGTCTGATAAATCGCCCCGGTCCTGAAAGGCGCCTATCCCGGCTCCCCACTTTCCTGTTTTTCGTTATTATGTTATCATATACCCATACGTTTCGGTCACTATTCTATATCGAAAGGGGAGAGAACAATGAACCTGAAACAGCATTTACGGATTTTGAGTGTCCTGATTGTGATTGCGGCGGTGTGGTTGACCGCCTGTGGCGGCGGGGCTCAGACTCCTACCGAGAGCAGTCCCGTCACCGAAAGCGGCAGCGCGGCCACGGAAGAGGCCCCCGCAGCCACGCAGGAAACAACGGCGGAAGAACCTGCTGAACCTGCTGCGCCGGCAGAACCGACTGCCACGCCGGAACCCAAAGACTTGTTCCCGGACATTCTCGTGGTGCATCCCGATGCCTTCAACTTTGAAGTTACCGTAGCAACCAGCACCTACGTTTATGTGGTGCCGATGATGGTTGCCGATACTGTGGCTTACCTGGAGGCCGAACTAAAAGCCATTGGATGGGAAGAACTGGGAAAACCCACGGTGATGGGGCATCTGGCGACGCTCAACCTGAAACGCGAGGGGTATCGCCTGACCGTCAGCATGCAAGATAACGAACGCACGCAAACAACGCGCGTACAGATGCTTCTTATGAAGCAGTAACCTGCCGTACTATTCCGAAAACGGCCAGCAGACATCATGAGCGACGCGCTCAACCCAGCATGAAAATGCATGTCAACGGATTAAGCGGATTTGAACGGATTAGCTTTCAATTGTCGCATAAACTGCTTAATCCGCCAAGTATTTTCGGAATAGATTAAGCAGATTTATAGAGGATTTAAACGTTCCAACGTGCTAACTTGTCAACGTGTAAACGATTTTTAGGGAGGTTGAGTGGAGAGTTTAGAACTGGCGCATCGTATTGCTGAAATCATTGTGGATAAGCAAGGAGAAGACATTCTGATCCTCGATTTACAGGCCGTGACGACGTTCACCGATTACTTTGTCATCTGTTCCGGCACCAGCCGAAGACAACTGGATGCGCTCCAGCATACGTTACGCGAAGAGTTGAAGAAGGGAGAAGAACCCGTTATTCCCCTGAGTGTGGAAGGGGAGCCGGATTCCGGGTGGATTTTGATGGACTATAGCAGCGTCATTGTGCATTTGTTTGATCCAGAAGTACGCAAATTCTATAATCTTGAGGAACTTTGGAAGAAGGGGCGGGTTGTTGCCCACATTCAGTGAGGTCTTACCGGCTGGAATAGGTATTCCGAAAAGTTTGTGTCACAAACAACGGCGACCAATGATGGTCGCCGTTGCGTTATAGGCCGATTATGACGAATTTGAATCCTGCCATGTTTACGGTTTACCGTCATCCAGGAAAGTAAATAGAGGGGGGTTTTGGGGCGGCTTCGCCGCCCCAAAACCCCCCTTTGAGAAATCCCCCCGTTCTTCCCACACGCGGGGAGAGTGGGGACAGGGGGTGAGAGGGGCAAACCCAAAAAACTGCTCCCATCCTGAAATGCGCCCCCTTTACCTTTTATATTGTCTCTTTGTAAATCTGTGATACACTTTGTATATACAAAAAACACAAAGAGGAGTGCTGATAATGTTGGCGACCGTAGTGAAATTAAGCGAGCGTAATCAGACGGTATTGCCAAAGATAGCCCGTGAAGCTTTAGGGGTGGAGCCGGGAGGACACATTCTGGTCATTGTTGATGGGCAAGATGTACGTTTGCTTCCAGAGCCGGAAAACTGGAGCGATTACATCTATGGTTTGGGCAAGGCGATGTGGGAAAAACTTGGAGGGGGCGAGAATTTCCTGAGAGAGGAGCGCGCCGCGTGGCAAGCAACGCACAGTTAGTAGCAATGTCTGATCTGCGAGCACGTTACAAGCTGCGTGTCCCGGACGCAATTCACATAGGAACGGCACTGGTGTACGGAGCTACTGCCTTTATCACGAATGATTTAAACCTGCGCTGCGTTACCGAGCTGGAAATTCTCGTGCTGACCGACTTCGCTTCCCCGATTACGTGAGTTCGTTGTGCGCCGTCCGCGCAATGATTTCATCCTGGAGCGCTTTGCTCAGATCGCAGAAGTAATCGCTGTAGCCGGCCACGCGCACGATGAGGTCGCGGTACTGCTCCGGGTGCGCCTGTGCGGCGCGCAGGGTGGCGGCGTCCACCACGTTGAATTGGATGTGATGCCCACCCATCTGGAAATAGGAGCGGATAAGGTGCACCAGCCCTTCCAATCCGGCGTCGTCCTGCAACACCGACGGCGTGAATTTTTGATTGAGCAGCGTCCCGCCCGTGCGGACGTGATCCATCTTGGCGACAGATTTGATGACGGCGGTTGGCCCACGCCGGTCTGCGCCCTGCACCGGCGAGATGCCTTCTGAAAGCGGCGTCCACGCCCGGCGTCCGTCGGCGGTTGCGCCGGTGACGCTGCCGAAATAGACATGGCACGTCGTCGGCAGCAGGTCAATGTGATAGGTCCCCCCGCGCGTGTTGGGACGCCCGTCAATGGCGTTGAAATATGCCTCGAAGACGCGCCGCATCACGCTATCGGCGTAATCGTCGTCGTTGCCGTAGCGGGGCGTGCGGTTGAGCAGCCGTTGGCGCAGGCGTTCATAGCCCACGAAGTCATTCGCCAGCGCGTCAAGCAGTTCGGCCATTGTGATCTGGGGGGCGGCCGGCTCGGTCAGAGACCGGCCAGAGCCAGATGGGGACATCTCGCTGGGGCCGGTCTCCAGACCGCGCCCCCCGCCGTCGAATACGTGGTACTTGAGCGCCGTCAGCGCGTCTGTGACCGAACCAAGCCCCACCCCCTGGATATAGGACGTGTTGTAGCGCGCGCCGCCATCGTGGTAATCTTTACCTTTGGCGATGCAGTCGCTGATGAGCAGGGAAAGAAAAGGCGCGGGCATGTAGCGGGCATAGAGCCGTTCGATCACGGCGTTACCGCGGATTTTAACATCCACGAAGTAACGCAGTTGCGTCTCGAACGCAGCAAATAGTTCGTCGAAAGTCGTGAATGTGCGCGGAGCGCCGGTGCGCGGGCCGAGTTGTTTGCCGGTGCGCGGGTCCACGCCGTCGTGCAGCGTGATTTCGAGCACCTTGGGCAGATTAAAGTAGCCCGTTAGGTTGTAGTTCTCCTTGCCGAACGCGCCGGTCTCCACGCAGCCGCTCGTCCCGCCACAGCGTGCGTCTACCAGACTTTTGCCCACGCGCAACATCTCCTGGATGACGGTCTCCGTGTTGAAGACCGACGGTTGCCCGAAGCCGGTGCGGATGATGCGCGCCGCCCGCTTGATGAAGGCATCCGGGTTCTTTTGGCTGACCTGGATGGATGAGCTGGGCTGCAACAAGCGCATGGCTTCGATGACATCCAGGATGAGATACGTGACCTCGTTGACGCCGTCCGTGCCGTCCGGGCGCACGCCGCCGAGGTTGATCTGCGCAAAGTCGGTGTAGGTGCCGCTTTCCGCCGCCGTCACGCCGACTTTGGGCGGCGCGGGCTGATTGTTGAACTTGATCCAGAAACACTGCAGCAGTTCCTCGGCCTGCTCGCGGGTGAGCGTGCCCTCGGCGATCCCCCGGCGGTAGAACGGCTCAAGGTGCTGGTCGAGTTTGCCGGGGTTGAAGGAATCCCAGGGGTTCAGCTCCAGCGTCACGCCCAGGTGGACGAACCAGTAGTATTGCAGCGCCTCCCAGAAATCACGAGGGGCGTGCGCCGGAACGTGGGTGCAGACTGTGGCGATGTGCTCCAGTTCACGCTTGCGCTGTGGATCGGCCTCCTGTACCGCCAGTGCGCGCGCTTCCTCCGCATGACGTTCGGCGAAGCGGATGAGCGCATCCGCTGTGATCGCCATCGCCTTGAGTTCTTCCTGTTTAGCATAGGCGTCGGGGTCGTTGAAAAAATCCAGCGCATCGAGGCTGGCTTGAATCTCGGCCTTGAAGTCGAGCATCCCCTTGTGGTAGATTTTGTCATCCAGCACGGTATGGCCCGGCGAACGTTGCTCCATAAATTCGGTGAAAATACCTGCTTCGTAGGCGGCTTTCCATTCCGGCGTCATTTCCTGAAAGATCAACTCGCGCATTGTCCGCCCCTGCCAGAAGGGGATGATGGTTTCGGCGTAGACCCGGCGCGTGTCCGGGCTGACGGCGAAGGGGATTTTCTCCCGCGAATTCAAGATATCCAGGTCGGCCAGACTATGACAGCACAGCTCGGGATACGTCGGCGTGGCTTTGGGGGCGGGGCCTTTCTCGCCGACGATGAGTTCGCCCGGGTGGATGCAAATGGCTTTGTGTTCCAGCAGGTATTGGAACGCCAGCGCGCGCTGCACCGGCGTGGACATCAAGTCGGTGTGGGTTTTGTAGAATTCCGTCATCAATTCTGCCCGCTCGCTGGAAAGCGTGGGGACGGCGTCGAGGCTCTGTTGGCGTAAGTGTGCCACTCTAAAGGAAATCAACTTTCAGCCTCCTTGGACTGTGTCAATTCCATCTATGATCATCCTGTTATAAATGTTTTCAAGGATATGGCAATCGCAGGAAATTGATTAAGAATTTGCTTGTCTACTGTAACAAGCGGTACCCCCAAATCTTGCGCCAGAGCAACAAATTCACAGTCGTAAGCAGAACAAGTACTGTGCGCAACCAGTTTCAAGACCGATACTGAGGCAACGGTATACTCCCGACCACGCAACAACATCAAGGCTTCATCCATAATCAAACAGGCGTCGTTTAGGGATAACCTACCCTGTCGCATGTAGAGCGCCAGTACATTCCGCAACTCACTGCGCCACAAATACGGCGCGGCCCAGTGTGAATCCTTGAGCAACACTTCTTGAACCTGCATGGAATGAGGGCTGCTCAAATACAGGTAGCCGATGATATTGGTGTCAACGACAATCATGCCCGGCCTGCTGTTTTTGCCGCATTAAAGTCCTCATCGCTGATCGGATAAGCCGATGTTTTTTCGCGCAAGACTTGCGCCCTCGCCAATGTCATTTCGAGATCCATCGGTTGACCGCCCAGCGCTTGCTCAATGCAGACGATGATTTCACTGTTGATACTGCGACGATGCAATTGCGCCGCTTGTTTCAATTGCACGTACAGTGCATCTGGTATGTTTTTTACAGTCACAGTTGTCATGCTCATCTCCGTAATGGTTGCATTATGAAACCATTATAGTGTATTTTGTGAAGATGGCAAAAATATCGCTCTCGGCCGTTTTGGGACTATAATACCCATCATCCTATCTCAAATAAGGAGTAAACGATGGTTGAAACACCCGATATTGTACGTCCCCCGAAAGATTTGATCGAGAGTCTCAAAGATATCGGCAGTGCGACGGCCGCCGGCGCCTTGCGGCGCATGGGCATTCGCGACCCCCACATTCGCGGCCCCGTGGCGTGGAGTCCGGGGAAGTCGGTGGTCGGCCCGGCGCTGACGTTGCAGTGTATGCCGCTCCGCGAAGACATCTATGGCGGCGGGGAATACGTCGCCCCGGAGCAGCAGTTGCACCGCCATGTGCTCTATCACACGCAGCCTGGCGACATTGTTGTGGTGGATGCGCGCGGCGACATGGCGAGCGGCATCTTCGGCGAGATGATGCTGACGTATTTCAAAGGACGCGGCGGCATTGGCGTGGTGATTGACGGCTGCATCCGCGACTGGGTTCACGCCAAACATCTCGACCTGGGGTTCTGGCTGCGCGGCGTGACGCCGAACTATCACACGCAGACCAACATTTTCCCGTTTGCCGTGAATGTGCCCATCGCCTGCAACAACGTCCTGGTGATGCCCGGCGACATCATCATCGCCGACGACGATGGCGCTGTGGTCGTGCCTGTCAAACTTGCGCCAGAGCTGGCGGCGCAGGCCAGCGTGAAACACGAATGGGAGGAATTTACCCGCCTGCGGCTATCCGAGGGCGGCGATCTGCGCAAGTATTACCCCCTCAGTGATGAGGCACGGGTCGAGTACGAGGCATGGCGCAAAGCGCAGGGGAAATGAAACCGTTACTGCACACCTGACAGGTTTCTGAAACCTGTCAGGTGTGCATTGATATAGTTACACCTCACATGGCGGCTCGCCAGCGACCGACTTGATGAGCGCAGCGGCGGCCTCGACCTGTGCTTCTGTTCCACTGATGCCAATCCACGCCGACCCTTCTGCGCCGAAGATGCCGCCAGCGGCAATGAGGATGGCCTCTGCGCCGGTGAGCAGTTGAATGGCATCCAGCTCGGTGAAAATCTCGCCCGGCAAAGGCATCAGGCGCGGACCCTCGGTATCCGGCGCGTTCACCCGCAGTGCCAAGGTGTGAATGTCCTCAAAGACGCGCTTCTCCAGGCCGATAGGCACGATCAGCCGCACCCGCCGCCCGATGACCGCCGGCACGATTGCCATCACCGTGCCACCCTGCGGGTGGCCGATCTGCACGGCGGCCTGCCCGTAGGGATCGAAGGCGTTGCCGCCCTTGAGCACCACATCGCCGGCCTTGAGGCTTTCGGCCACATCGAAGACGGTTTTGCCGGGCTGCCACTGCCCGTCCACGATGACCACGTCGCCGGTCAGCTCGGCCTGGGGCAGTTTGGCGCCGTGGGCCACGGTCACGCCCCGCCGGAAGCCCACGCGCGAGAACTTCTCGGCCTGTCCGATGGCCGTGAGGATTTCCTCGGCCACATAGCCGTTGGTCGTCCCGGCGACGATGAGCAGGGTGCCCTTTTGCAGCACGCGCCGGATGTCGGGGTGCTGGGCCATCCCTTTGCCGATCAAGCGTTTTCCCATTGCGGGTGTCAGGTTGAATTGTTTCATAGATGCGCTCCTTTTTGTGAAGTCGTTGGAACGCTGGAACGTTTGAACGTTCAAGCATTCCAACGTTTGTATACTACTCCATTCCTTAATTAAATACGTATCTCCAGGCCACAGCAGCGATCTGGCGACCTGGTTGTTCAGCTCGACGCCGAGGCCGGAAGCCTCGGAAACCTGTATCCAACCGTTGCAAGGGTTTGTCCTCGCATGCATCTGCATTTTATATCGGCTAGCACGCAATGGCAAGCACGTAAGGTTTACTTACCTGTTGCGCTGCGCCGAGGGCTAAGGCGATGCAAGCGGCGACGGCCAGGAAAAGGGAGTTCGCGTCTCAAAGGTTTGCTCATTTTCGCATACAGGATAACCTATAAAGTAAGTTCAAGGCCAAGGAGAATAAAATGACTAGCTGGCCCAATTTGCCTGTTGTTTATGAGGTCAATGCATGGGTCTGGCTCCATGAATTGAGTCATAAGCGCGGTGAGCGGATCACGTTGAAGAATGTTCCCAAGGTGAATTGGCCGCAGCACTCAAGTAAGGTTCTGTTTCTGTTCTTCTCCATTATTCGCGCTATACTGTAAGTATGTCAGCATTGCGCGAGGTACGGGACAATGGCAGATGAGCCTAACTTCCTCGATTTTGAAATTCACATCGCTGCGTGCAGGGATGACCGTTACCCGGGACATATTCGCCTGGGTGATGGCCAGGACTTCAACGGCGACTTATCTGCCAACTTGTTCCCTTGGACGCCCACCGGCAATCTGACCACCGACGGTCGGCGCCTTTTCGCCGCGCTCTTCACCGATCCACCATTGCGCCGCGCCTGGGATATGGCGTGCGGCAAGTCGTCACACCGCCGCATCCGCCTCTGGCTGGACGCGGACGCCCCCGAACTCCACACGCTCCCCTGGGAACTGCTCCACGACGGCCACACCTTCCTCGCTGCGGATGCCGCTATGCCCTTCTCACGCTACCTGCCGAGCGACGCGCCGTGGGGCGGCCTTGTCGCCGAGCAGCCTATCCGCATCCTGGCGGTGATTTCCAACCCCGCCGATCTTGCCCGACCGCCATACAACCTCGCCCCTCTCGATGTGACCGCCGAGCAGAAGTTGTTGACCGATGCCCTGGGTAATCTCGTTCCTGCACACTTCCACCTGGAATTTCTGGAAGCCCCCGTGACGCTCGAATGCCTGGAACGCGCGCTGGCGTCCGGCCCTCGCGTCCTGCACTTTGTAGGACACGGTACGTTCAATGTCTCCAGACAGCAGGCTGCACTCTATCTGCAAGATGCCGCCGGTAATACACAGATCGTAACCGACGCCCAATTGTGCGATATGCTCCGTCGCCAGGCAAAGCTACCTGGCCTGATCTTCCTGGCGGCGTGCCAGAGCGCGGAACGTTCCGAGATGGATGCTTTTGCGGGACTCGCGCCCAAACTGGTACAGACGGGCATCCCGGCGGTGGTAGCGATGCAGGACGCAGTTGCTATGGCTGCGACACAAAAACTGACGCCGGTATTTTATGAAGAACTGGCGCAACACGGCACGGTAGACCGTGCCCTCAACGCCGCGCGGAGCCTGCTGCTGACCGGCCAATCGCCGGATGCCGCAACGCCGGTGCTTCTGATGCGGCTGAAGGATGGCAAGTTGTGGGAACCCTTGTGGACGAAGACCAACCCCTATCGCGGCCTGGCGGCTTTCACCGAGGACGACGCAAAGTTTTTCTTCGGGCGCGATCAATTGATTGCAACGTTACTGGCCCATTTACGCAGCGACTCGCGCTTCCTGGTCGTCGTCGGCGCATCTGGCAGCGGCAAATCCTCGGTCGTGCAAGCTGGATTGGTCCCGGCCTTGCGCAAAGGCGCTCTATTCGGTAGTCAGGATTGGTCTATCGTCACATTCCGCCCAGGCAATGATCCGTATCCTTCAGTAGACCTGTCAGGTTTTCTGAAACCTGACAGGTCTGAGAAACATTCGGTGATCTTGGTTGATCAGTTTGAGGAACTGTTTGCCTTGTGTTCCGAAACGGTACAAAAGCGATTCCTGGATGATCTGCTGGCGCTCATTGACAGCCCCGCCCCGGTGACGGTGATCCTGACCGTGCGGGCGGATTTCTACGAATATCTGTTGCACCATGCGCTAAGCGAGCGCATCCAGAAAGCGCAGGTCAACGTGCTGCCGATGAAGCCGGAGGAGCTGCGCGCGGCGATTGAAGAGCCAGCGCGAAAGGTGGGCCTGCGGTTTGAGGCCGGCCTGGTGGAGACCATCCTTCAAGATGCCAGCGCCAGTGCAAATGCCTTGCCGCTGCTTCAATCAGCGTTGACGCAATTGTGGTACAAGCAAGTGCAAGGTGTGCTAACCTATGCCGCCTACAGAGCCATTGGCGGGGTGACGGGTGCGATTAGCCTATGGGCAGATAACACTTACAGCTACCTCAGCGCCCAGGAGAAACTTCTCGCGCGGCGCGTCTTGACGCGCCTGGTTCACTATGGCGAGGAGGGCGCCGCTGATACACGCCAGCGGCAGGCCCAGGCTGACCTGGTAACAGAACCGGGCGAACAGGATACTCTGCGCGGAGTGGTGCGAAAGCTGACGGACGCCCGGCTGGTGGTCACGGGCGAAGGCGAAACCATCGAAATTATCCACGATGCATTGTTGCGCGAGTGGGGTCAACTGAAACAGTGGGTCGCCGAACAGCGTGAGTTTTACCTGTGGCGGCAACGCTTGAATGTCCAGTTGCAGACGTGGAAAGCACAACAAGAGGATGAAGGCGCGCTCCTGCGCGGCGCGCTGCTGGCCGAGGCGGAACGCTGGCTGCAGGCAAAGCCAGAGGAATTGAATGAGGTAGAGGAAGGCTATATTGCGCGCAGCCTCGCGCTCCGGCAGTAGGAACGCGACATGCGTGAGGCGCAGCAGCGACGCGAACTGGAACAGGCGCAGGCGTTGGCGCGCTCTGAGATACGCCGCGCTAAAATTTTACGGTTTGGATTGGGTATATTAACCGTCTTTTTGTTCATAGCAATAGGCGCGGCCTGGCTTGCGATGCGGCAAACTGACCGGGCTGAACAGCAAGCCCGAATTGCGCTAGCACGCCAACTCGCCGCCCAGGGACAGGCTGAGTTTGCAAATAACCCCTTGCTGGGAGTACGGCTGGCGTTGGAAGGGTTAGCGTTAGCATCGCCAGAAGACGTAAATTTCCGAAAGGAACTTGTGAAGCAAACCGGTGAATTGGCGCAATCCGGACGTCTGCTCAAATTGGGTGAAGATGTAGAAGAAACACACCTCAGTCCAGATGGCTCTGTCTTTGTGCTAGTGCGCGCAGATGCACCCAGCGAATTACGCCGCACTGCCGATGGTTCACTCATCGTTCAGCTCACCGCTAAAGTAGACTCTATATACTTTGACAAGAGCCTATATACGCGCTACTTTGTGATACGATATAAAGATACATACGGTGAATTACGGCGTACTGTTGATGGTTCAATCATTGCGACACTCAAAGACGAGGTCTATTCTGCGTCTTTCAGTTCCGATCCCAATGCGACCTACTTCGCAGTGTACTACTTTAATTCTTCAAGTGAATTACGGCGTACTGCGGATGGCCTGGTTATACCACTTACAGATCAAGTCCATGAAGTTTTTTTAACCCTAATCCAAGTGCAATCTCCTTTGTGGTGAGTTATCGGGATGCTCCTGGCGAGCTGCGCCGTATCACTGACGACACGGTGATCGTACTTCGAGATAAAGTCTATGAAGTTCTCTTTAGTCCTGATTTGAATGCAACCGTCTTTTGGGTGAGTTACCGTAATCAAATCGAAAGTGAATTGCGCCGCACATCTGATGGCTCAATCATTGAGATACTTACGGGTATAGTTACCACACCTACGTTCTTTAGTTCTGATTCTAATGCAACTTACTTGGTGACGAGTTACCTTAACGCACCAAGTGAACTTCGGCGTACCTCGGATGGTTCGGTTATCGCAAAACTCTCTGGTGGGGTTATGTCTGGTGGAGATTTCAGTCCTGACCCAAACGCAGCTTATTTGCTGGTTAGATATAATAGTAACACACTAGCGGAACTGCGCCGTACTATTGATGGCTCAACGATTTTAACACTCACAGCCCAAATATATTATACCGCCTTTAGTCCAGACCCACATGCAACATACCTGGCCGTGACCCATAATTTCGGCACTGACCTGCTCTACTGTGCCAATGGATTACTTGTTACAACGCTCACCGACTATGTTCCCCAAGGTGGTATCTTTTTCAGTCCTGGTCCAACAGCCGCTTATTTTGCTGTTATGTATGGAGATATGCCAAGTGAACTGCGTAACACGATAGATGCGTCGGTTATCGTGACGTTTTCAGGCCGGCTATCCCATAACGGGGTAATTTTTAGACCCACTCCCAATACGACTCACTTTGTAGTGGGCTACGACAATGCACAAGTAGAGTTGCGCCGCACCAATGATGGGAAAATTGTCGAGACACTCACAGGCAAGATTTCTATTTATGATAATATGTTTTTCAGTCCCGACTCAAACGCCGCCTACTTTATGGTGCCTTATGCAGACGGACATAGCGAAGTATGGCATACCACTGATGGTTATCGCTTGGTTGACCTATCTATGGGTAGAAAAGGGCTTGCTTTTACGCCAGACGCAAAACGGCTTCTCGTCTGGTATACCAATGGTCAGGCATACCTCCTCGACCTCGATTGGCTGACCGCCATGAGAGGTAATCCCGCCGCACTCTCGCCAGAAGAACTAACCCGCATCATCTGTGACGGCCCAATGGCTTCCGGCATGTTTGACGAAAGTACGCTTGCACAGTATTTGGACGGCCGCGAACCGCAGGCGTGCCGGTGAGAGAAGAAAGATTTGGAAATCACCATAAAAACTCTTGCGCGCTTCAGAAGGGATGCCGCATCTCTTAGAGTTGGCGTTGATCGCGGCCAGCGACTTGAACTGGCAGAGCGAGCGTATCCAGGCTGATGTTGACCGAGAGTGAAAGTCTGGCGCGGCGCATCTGTGATTACGAAGATGACAGCCATCCCGAAGCAGAAGATGCGCAACACGATGTCGCCGAACGCGGCGGCAAGGTTCACATCGCCGTGACCGGGGGACGCAGCGGGATGGGGGCGCTGGCGGCGTTGGCGACGAACCTCTATGGCGCAGATTTCATGTGGCATCTGTGGGTCAGGCAGGACATCGAGGAAGGCGGTACGGTGGACAAGTTGACCGGCCTGGACGATCCGGAGCAGATGCGGGCTTCATGTTTCCTCAACCCGACGGTTGTGCCAGATGCCTGTGAGGTCGTCCAATTGCCGTTCCTGGACCTGCGCCCGTTGCATCCGGTGTTGTGGGAGTTCCGCCGCACAGGCAAACTGCCCGACGCAGTGGTGAACCCTCTGGCAACCCTGTTCAACCGATCGGACATCAAAGGCTTCGCCGATGTCTTCCCGGCCGGCCTGACATTCGGCGCCGCCGACGAAATTATGAGACTCAAGGCGCGTTACATCCAGGCCAGGATGCCTGGGGAGCGACGTTCTGCCCTCGTTGAGTTGGGAGAACTGCTGCAAAGATATTCGGTCGTGGATAAAGACGATTGCCAGCCAATGATAGACCTGGTTGCCGATGAAGCCTCTCCCGAGAAGTGGGCAAAATGGGCGGCCAGGAGAACCAGGGACCGAATCGGTTTTTGGAAGTGGCTGGCACAGAATAAAGACCAAATCACGCTCGTGCTGTCTACCGGTACATTTTTGCTCACAGCGCTAGAGTTGTATCTGAAATTCCAAGGGTTATTGCCTTGAGAGCCTATTGATGCCTACCATTCTCACTTTCCCCCTTTCCCCCACCGAAGCCGCCGCGTTGCCCCCTTACCCTGGCCGCGCGCTCCACGCCCTCTTCTACCAGTGGCTCGCGCTCGGCGACTATGCCCTCTCGACGCGCGTTCACGATGACGACGGCCCCCGCCCTTTCACCGTCGCGCCGCTGCACCGCGCGAACGGCCAGCCCATGCTGCGCCTCACGCTACTCGACGATGCGCTCTGGCCCGCCCTGGCAGCCGGCATCGCCCTGACCCCCACCGTCGAGGTGCTGGGCCGTCTCTTGACCCTCCCAAAGGAAGGCCCCCGGCTGGAGCACTGCACCTACGCAGACCTGGCGAACGCCGCGCGCGCCGAGACACGCTTGAACCTGCGCTTCATCTCACCCACCAGCTTCCGCTCGCGGGAGATGCACTACCCACTACCCGACCCGGTGCTGGTGTTCCAATCGTGGCTCAACCGCTGGAACGAATTCGCGCCGGAGGAACAGCAGATCAATGTGGCGGTTCTGGATCTGGTAGCGGCGCACGTGGCGGTAAGTTACTACAACGGACGCACGGAAATGGTGGACTTTGGCGGTAACAAGCGCGTGGTGGGCTTTGTGGGGGCGGTGCAATATCACATCCTGCGCCCGGCGCTGATCGGTGAGACCTGGCTGCGCGCGCTCAACACGCTGGCCGATTACGCGCCCTTCTGCGGGACGGGGCATAAGACGGCGCAAGGTATGGGGCAAACGCTGCGTACCTGACTACAGGATTATTTTCGCAGGAGACGAGCATTGTCCAGGTGAAATGATCAAAGCCGGTCATATTCCTCTGGTTCTACATCTGCCACTTTGGCCAGTGCAGCTTCGAATCTGGCTCTATCTCCTCGTTTCGCCCGTTCCGCTAAATATCCCACCGTCTTTAAAGCCGCGACTTTCTCGGCCACTGCCAATACGATTAACTGATTGATCGAAACCTGTTCTGTTTCGGCTAACTCCCGCACCGTCTGGTGTAAATAATTGGGTAATCGCAAACTTATCGTACTCATTCTTCTACTCCCATTTTCGTCAAAAATTCCGCTGGCGTGATTATCCTCACCCCAAACTGCTCTATCCCTGCAAAATCCTGGCGGTTATACGTGACGATAAATTCACATCTGGCATTGACCGCTAACTCCAATACCATATCATCTTTTGGGTCTTTAAGAAATGGCCGCCATAAGTAGAATATCTCGTGTTGCTGCGCTATCCGACATAGGTAATCCAGAATGTCGTCTATATCTTGCTCGTTGAGAGCTATCTGGCCAAGCAAACGTTTAGCTGCATCTTCATATTCCAGCACTAGCGGCACAGACAGATTGATCTCAAAGTTGGCTTGACCTACCAACATAAGCAATCTGTAAGATGCGCCTCGTCGAGAGCGTAAGGCCGAAACGATGACATTGGTATCAAGAACGACTTGAGTTTTACTCATAATGGTATTATATACAATACCAATGATTCGTCAAGCCTTACTTCTAGCTGGGTGCATTTCAGGATGGGGGCGATTTATCAACTACGGCTACTGGACGCTGCTCAGGCCGGTCTCCAGACCGCGCCTGCGCAGCGATTGATCCCGCAGTGTAAAAATGCGGTTTCCTGGGCGATGGCGTTTTCCAGGAGTTCGAGGAGCGGACCGGTGGGCGCGGGGAGGTGGTAATCGGTGTCCGGCGGGACGGCGTGTTGCAACGCTTCGAGGAGAGCAGCCGCAAGATGGTCGGCGGCGTCGCGGTGGGGCAGGTCGAGCGCGCGTTCCCAGGCCTGGGCCAGGGCGTGGGTGCCGGGAACCGGTGCGCCGAGGACGTCGGCCAGGTGCGCGTAGACGCGCAGGGCCGCCGTGATGACAGCCTGCTCAGGGGGCGTCCGTTGCGCCGGTGAGGTGGCAGGCAGGGGCAACGCCGCGGCAGGGACGTCCACAGCGGGGATGATGCCCTGGCGCGCCAGACGGCGGAGCAAGGCGTCAAGCTGCGCGGCATCCACCCGCACAGCGCGTGGGGAGAAGGTCTCGCGCGTCAGTTCGCGGAGGCCGCGCTGGCGCATCAAGGTCTGGAGGAGCGCGGGATCACGGGTTTCGAGGATGACGACTTGCCGCACCTGCACCTGATTCAACGCGGCCGCCCAGCGGTACAACGTCGCCACAACCTGCGCCGGGAGAGGACCGGCAGCGGCTTCGAGGAGCGCGAGCAGGCCGGCCAGGGTTTCGCCTTGCTGCCACGCGGCCAGCACATTCGCGGCGGTGAGTTCGTAAGTATCCGGGGTGAGAGGGTGCGGCGGGGCATAGCGTTCGAGGCGCAGGCGCAGCGCCAACGTCAAGCCGGGGGCGCCTGCCGGCGGCTGGGCGACGACGCGCAGCCACAGGCGCGGTTCAGCGTCTTCTGCCGCCGATTCCGCGCGGACAATCAGGCCGGGCAACGGACCCTCGGCAGACCGCGGGACGTCCACCTGTCCCCACAATGCAGCGCCAGCAGGCGTGAGGAGCACGCCGGCTTCCGTCAACTGCACCATGCCAAACCATGCCAGCGGGCCGGTTAGCAGCGTTTCCAACGCGGCTAACTGCGTGCCACGATATTCGGCCTGCGCGTCCGGGTCGAGGGCGGCCCAACTTTGATAGGCAGCCACGGGACGGAATAGCTCCGGCGCGCGTTCTTGCAGCGTCTCCCATAAGCGCGACAGGGTTACGGGCGCGCCGGTGAGCGTCGTCTGGAGCGCGGCGCACACCTGCGCAAAGCGCGCGGGGGGATCATCTTCGGCAGCCAACGGCAGGCGATACCGCTTCCACAATGCGGCGTTTTCGGCATCCGGCGCGCGCCACGCTTTCCAGAGGGTTTGCCAGCGCGTGAATTCAGGCATATCCAGCCATGCGAGCGCGGCAGGGGTAGGTTTGAGCCGGTCGCCGATCACCCCCACCAGCCCGGCGCGTTCCGCCAGATAGTGCAGGAAAGCCAGGTAGGGCCAATGGTGCTCGCTGCGCGCGGGGACAGCGGGCGCAGCAGTCTTGATCCACACCGCCAGGGCACGCAACGCCGAGAACGGCAACCAACGCCCGTGCAGAGGCCGCACATCAACGCGATGGAGAAAACTCAGCCAGGTAAAGAGGTCAGCCAGGAGCGGGAGTGAGGGAGAGAGAGGAAGAGAGGGGGAAAGAGCGGCAGGCTGAGAAGCATTGAGAAAGGCGGTGAGGGGGGCCTGATATTCCTGGGGCAGCACGATGGCCGGTTGAGGACGGTCGAGCGTGCCCCGATCCAGAGGGAAAATAAGCGCGCGATAGAACAACGCTTCGGTGGGAGAAACTGGCGCTTCCCAGGGCGCCGCCGGGCTATCGGCGCGCCAGGGGCGATAAGGGCGCAGTTCGCCAAAGCGATAGACGAAGTCACCGCGCGCGATCTGTCCGCCGGCCTCCAAGAGTGCCCGCAGCGCAGTTTGGAGTTCAGGCGTCAACCCGGTGCAGATGGTGGCCAGGCGCGCTGGCGAGACCGCCAGTTGCGCCAACGCTTCGACAGCGGCGGCTTTGGGGCGGGACGTATCGAACGGCCAACCGTTGGCGCGCGCGAGCGCCGCGAGCACCCGACGGTTTTGCGCCGCCAGGCACGCGCGTACATTCAGCCAGGTGGCTTCTGGCGGTTCAACGCCAGCCAGTTCAGGCGTCTTCTGGCGCGGGGAGAAAGACAGAACATCTTCCATTTTGACAACTCCACAAAACGGTATACTATAGAAACAACAGGTTGAAAAGCGCGGGTGTGGCGTGTTTTTTCAAGCCAAAAATCGGTCAAAAATGGCCAAAATGCGCGTTTTTTGCGATCTCAAACGAGTCGTGCGCGAGCCACTAGCTCTGGGGGATAAGAGACCCCCAAAAGCAGTATAAATCCACAACATCTTGTGGTCAAGCCAAAATGCGGTCAGAGAGGCTTTAATCCCCGTAAGGGGTCGGAAACAATAGTCTAAAGTTACCTCCTGTCACTGATTGACAAGAGTCAGAGAGGCTTTAATCCCCGTAAGGGGTCGGAAACTAAAAAAACTTCTCACCTAAGAATGGCAACAACCAAAACCGTCAGAGAGGCTTTAATCCCCGTGAGGGGTTGGAAACACATACGTGTCGACGAGGTTGGTGATGGAGTGGTAGCTGAGTCAGAGAGGTTTTAATCCCCGTAAGGGGTCGGAAACCCAATGTCCTCAATTCGAGAAGTGCCCCCTTATTGGCGTCAGAGAGGCTTTAATCCCCGTAAGGGGTCGGAAACCAAAACCTGACAGGTTTCAGAAAACCTGTCAGGTTTATCGGTCAGAGAGGCTTTAATCCCCGTAAGGGGTCGGAAACCAAAACCTGACAGG
>JAIOAX010000023.1 GCA_019873645.1 Chloroflexota bacterium
AAGGAAGTCAAAGTTTCCTATCTGACCCGCCAGCTAGAGAAACTTACCGGTGGCACGGTCCACATTGAATTGTTACCCGCCGCCGCATAAGCGGGTTATTTTCGGAATAGATTAAACAGATTTAGGCGACAGTTCAAAACGAATCCGTTGACTCTCCTGAAAAAAGTCTAATTCACCGCAGAGACGCAAAGAACGCAGAGAAAAATTCAAGTCCATATCAACAAAATTAGTAATAAAACGCGAAGAACTTAATTTTATTGAATCCGACATAAAAATCTTTGTGCCCTCTGTGACTCTGCGGTGAGATTTTTAGTTTTTTCAGTAGACTCATCCGTTTAATCCGTTGACATGCATTTTCATGCTCCCATGGAGCGCGTCGCTCATGATGTCTGCTAACAAAAAAACGCCCGCAAGATAAGTCCTGCGGGCGTCATGGTAACGCCGCTTCAATCGCGCGTCAATGTGTCGAGTACCTGACCGTCCGGCCCGATCAACTCGATTTTGATCGGCATCTGGCCGACAGCATGCGTCGAGCATGAGAGACAGGGGTCGTGCGCGCGAATGGCGTGCTCTACCCGGTTGAGCATCCCCTCAGTCAATTTCGTGCCGTCCACGTAACGTTTGGCGACCATGTTGACCGAATGGTTCATCGCCCAGGCGTTGCCCGCTGTCGCCACGATCATGTTGACTTTGGTGATCACGCCCATCTCGTTGGTCCAGTAATGATGGAAAAGCGTGCCACGCGGCGCTTCGAGCACGCCTACACCCTCGCCAGTAATCCCGCTCGGCGGATTGACGACGTCCATCCCCAGAATGTCGGGGTCGTCCATCAGCTCTCGGACGCGCTCCAGCGCATACACCGTCTCGATCAAGCGCGCGTAGTGATAGTACAGGGTCCCCTCGACAGGCTTGCCGCCGTTGAGCTGTTTCCAGATTTTCATCTCGCTCTGCGCCATCGGGGTGCTGATATGGGTGGCGACGTTCAGCCGGCCCAGCGGCCCCACGCGGTAGATGCCGTTTTCGTAGCCGCGCTTCTTGTAGAACGGCGCTTTGAGGTAGGTGTAGGGATTCACGTGCTCGCCGATGTAGTCCAGATAGCTGGCGGGATCGAACAGTTCCAACGGCGTCCCGTCGGCGTCCACTATCTTCAGTTGCCCGTCATACAATTCCAACGCACCGTCGGGCTGCACCAACCCCATATACGCCGAAGGGAAGACGGCAAACTCGTTCAGCATCTGCGCGTTGTCCTGCATCCAGCTTTTAAGGAAGGAAATGCCCACCATCGTGGTAGCGAGATGATCATCAATCCCTTGCAGAATCCAGTCACGGTCGGCCGGATTCAACGGGCGGGTGACGCCGCCGGGCACGCCGAAGATCGGATGCACGCGGCGCTCGCCCAGCCGCCGGATGATCTCCTGCCCGAACGCACGCAGTTTAACGGCCTTGACGGCCAGATCGGGATTGGCCGCCACCACGCCGCCCACGTGGCGAATATGCGGGTCGGCGTCGAATCCTAGAATGAAGTCCGGCCCGGCCAGCTCGAAGAAGTGCATCCCGTGGGATTGAATCATCTGCCCCATGTGCATCAGCTCACGGAGTTTGTGCGCCGTGGGCGTTGGGGGCGTACCGGCGATCACGTCGCAGGCCTTCGTCGAGGCCAGATGATGGCTCACCGGACAGATGCCGCAGGTACGCGGCGTAATCTGCGGCATTTCGTAGAACATACGCCCTTCGCTGAATTTCTCGAAGCCGCGAAACTGCTCGACGTGGAAGTAAGAATCCTTGACCTTCCCGTCGTCGCCCAGGTAAATTGTAATCTTGGCGTGCCCTTCGATGCGGGTCACCGGTGAAATGGTAATCTTCTCGGCCATGGTATTTTTACCCCCCATCCATCCCGTATTTTAAAACCTTGCCTTCCAGCTTGGGCATCCGTCCTGCCAGCAACTCCGTCAAGACGTACCAGATCGCGTCGGCGGTCGGCGGACAACCGGGCAGGTAGATGTCCACCGGCACCACGTCGTCCACGCCGGAGACTTTACTGGTCAAAGGCGCGAGGTCTTCGTGCTGCGGAATTTGCCCCTCCACGGTGCTTTCGGTTTCGATGTAGCCGCGCCGCAAAACTTCCTCGACAGGGAAGAAATTGCGCATCGTGCAGATACCGCCCGTCACCGCACAATCGCCCATCGCGATCAGGATTTTGCAGCGCGAACGCATCAAACGGGCTTCTTCCTCTTCCTCTAAATTGCCGATACCGCCGGACAAAATCCCCACATCCACGCCTGACTCTGGCGGATGCTTCAAATCGGTAATCGGCGTGGAGCTTAGTTCGACGTGGTTGAGCAGCTCGACAATCCGTTCGTCAATGTCCAGAAAGGACATTTCACAACCCGCGCATGCCTCCAGCCACTGCATCGCTACTTTGATCTTACCCATTGGACACTCCTTCCCAAAGCAGTCATATAGTCGTTAGTCGTGTAGCCGGTCATTTTCGTGCGCCTTAGCGCCGGGTCCACGTTACACATTCAACAACGCTGCTAACTGCGTTAAGACAGTGCTCTCGTCGCGCACGTCCGCCGGTGCCGGCAAGACAACTTGCAACGGCTTGACCACGCCATCGAGCGTCGTCACGTGGCCGGTACGCTCGTACCAGAGCGGCGCAGGCAACACCACATCTGCCTGCTCGGTGAGTACCGAGTGGTAAGCGGCATGCACGATTTTGAATCCGGCCGGCACGTGCAGTGAATCGGCAACCGGTTGCTCGCCAAGCAAGATATAGGCCACGTCGGTCTTCATCGGCGTCTGCGGTTTGAGGCCGACCGCTTCCGCACCCTTGCCGTTGCGCGCCGGGTCAAGCGCCAGGAAGTACAGCTTGTCGCCCAGCGACTTGAGCGCGGCAATGACTTCAGGCTTGAGTCCCACGCTGTACACCAGGACCACTTTCGGCGCGGCGGCAGCAGCTTGCGCCACAACGCCGGCCTGCGCGGAGGCAACGGTCAGCGCGGCGCGCTTGCTCAGCGCGTTCTCCGAGTCGCCGATCACGGCCACCGTCGCGCCCTTGTCGGCCGCGCGATGGATGAAGTAACCGACGACACGTTGATACTCCAATGGCTGCGCGCCGGCGACGATGATGAAATCGGCGTCAAGTACATCGGCGACTTTGGCCGGAACGCCATAGCCCAGCACCGGCGCGGCCGGTTCGAGCCGGCCCATCGGCGCGCCGATCTGCGTCATCAGCCCGGCAAACGCCGTCAGCGCCTCGTTGGTCGTCGCACAGGCAGCCAACCCCTGGCAACTTGCACCCTTGAGCTGGCCGGCCACCAACGCCAGGGCTTCATCCCAACTTGACTCCACCAGTTTGCCATCTTTGCGCACCAAGGGCTTGACAACGCGCTTGCGGGTGTCATACAACGGCTTGAAGCGTCCATCCACACACAATAAGCCGTGGTTGGGTTCGGAATCCCAAACGCCGTCCACACGCAGCAGGCGATTGTAGCGCGTCACCACGTCGAGGTCGCAGCCGACGCTGCACTGCATACACGTGGTCTGCGTGTGCGTGACATCCTTCTCGCGCCCGCCGTAGGCGCTGCGTGCATCAATCAACGCGCCGGTCGGACATACTTGCAAGCACGTGCCACATTCTACACACGTGGATTGTCCGAAGGGCACGTTGAGATCGGCGGAGATCATGGTCGCCGCACCGCGATTGCGCAAGCCCAGGGTATGGTTGGCCGCAATTTCCGCGCAAGCACGCACGCAACGTGCGCACAGGATACAACGATTGTGATCCATGATGAAATATTTGCGCGTGGCGTCTACTTCCAACTTTTCGTAAGGGCGCGGGTACGTCCAGTGATCCAATCCGTGATTGTACGCCTGGCTCTGCAACTCGCAGTCGCCGCTCATCTGACAATACATGCAGTAGTGGTTGCGTTCCGAGAACAGCAGCTCCAGGACAAACTTGCGGATGTTAAAAGTTTGCTGGGTATGCGTCTTAACCACCATCCCTTCTGTGGCCGGCAACGTACACGCCGTTTGCAAAGTACGCATCCCTTCAACCTCGACGACGCACATCCGGCACGCACCCCAATTGGAGAGCGCCGGGTGATGACACAGTACCGGAATCTCGATGCCGGCGTTTTTGGCCGCTTCGAGCACCGTTTGCCCGCTCTGGGCTGTTACCACTTGATCGTTGATTTTCAAATGTATTTCACTCATAAATCATCTTCTCCTAAGATAGCTATGCTCTCAACTTAGCTTCGAATTCTTCACGGAAGAACCGCAATCCAGATAGAATCGGCACCGGCGCGGCCTGCCCCAAACCGCAGAAGCTGACCTCACGCGCATAAGCGGCGATTTGCTCCAGACGCGCTAAATCTGCGGCGCGAGCATATCCCTGCCGTAAGCGTTCCAACGCCTCCAACATCTGCGCCGTGCCCACGCGACAGGGAACACACTTGCCGCACGATTCCGTTTTGAAAAAGCGCACCAAAACATACGCCAGATCTACAATATCAGTATCATCTCCACAAATCAGCAGCGCGCCGCTGCCTAGTGAAGCGCCCCGTTCGGCCATGCTCGCAAAATCCATGGGGACATCCAGCAGCGCCGCCGGAATGATGCTGCCCGATGCGCCGCCGGTTTGCGCGCACTTGAAGGTTTTGCCGTCTTTCATACCGCCAGCGTAAATGTCTACCACTTCGCGCAGGGTAATCCCCATCGGGACTTCAATGAGACCGGTAACATTGACATCGCCCATCACCGTGTAGAGCTTGGTGCCGGGGCTGCGCTTGGTGCCCAGGGTACGGTACCATGCCGCGCCGTTGAGGATGATGGGCGGCACATTCGCCAGCGTCTCCACGTTGTTGACGACGGTGGGCATTCCGTGATAGCCATACACGGTGGGGTACGGTGGACGGATGCGGGGGATGCCGCGCTTGCCCTCCATGCTCTCCAGCAACGCCGTTTCCTCGCCGCAGACGTAGGCCCCTGCGCCCGCATGGACGTGGATATGGAATGAGAAGCCGCTGCCCATGATGTTGTCGCCCAGCACGCCGAGTTCTTCCGCCTGGCGAATGGCCTGCTCCAAACGCTCTTTCGAGAGCACATACTCGCCGCGAATGTAAATCCAACCTTCATGTGCGCCCACGGCATAACCGGCCAGCGCCATCCCTTCGAGGACGGCGTGCGGGTCACCCTCCAGGATCATGCGATCCTTGAAGGTACCCGGCTCGGATTCGTCGGCGTTGCAGACGATGTACTTGACCGGTTCCGAGCGGCCGGCAACAAATGACCACTTGAGGCCCGTAGGGAAGCCTGCGCCGCCGCGTCCCTGCAAACCGGATTCGCGCACCACGTTCAGCACTTGCGCTGGCGTCATCGTGGTCACGGCCTGCCCCAGGGCGAAATAGCCGTCGTGCGCCACGTAGTCCTCGATGTTGTAGGGATCAATCACGCCCACGCGCCGCAACAAAACCCGTTTTTCGGCATAGCGTTTGCCTTCCTTACCGGCAGGCAGTGGCGCCAGACGCCCGCTCACCAGCGCGTCCGGTGGGACGAGCAAATGTTCCACGATGCGCCCTTTGTAGAGATGCTCCTCTACGATGAACGCACCGTCCGCCGGTTTGACCGGCCCGTAGATGACGCCTTCCGGGTAGACGCTCACGGTGGGCAACATATCCACGCGCGTCATTCCCCCACCAAAGCCCACCTCGATCTCATCATCCAGGCCGTAGAACGAGAGTTCCGCTTCGATAGCGAGCTTGACTTCTTCTGCGCCGCGGCTGAGGCTTTGAGGATCGCCGGAAACCAAAATCGTTGCGCGGATCATGCGCCACCTCCTACCTGTGACAAAATTTCACGCACCCGGTCGGGCGTCAAATTGCCGTAAATTTCGTGATCTACCATCATCACCGGGCCGACCGAGCACGCGCCGATGCAACTGGTGGTCAGCAGCGTCCACATCCCGTCGGGCGTTGTCGCGCCGAAGGGGATGCCGAGTTCGCGCTCCAGTGTCTCCCAGATCTCGCGCCCGCCGGCGACGTGACACGGCGCGTCCTGGCAGAAGCGGATCACGTGCTTTCCTTGCGGCTTGAGGCTGATGAGGCTGTAAAAGCTGGCGACGCTATACACCCGGCTTTGGGGCAATCCCAGTCGCTGCGCAATCGTCGCCATCGCCTCCGGCGTGACGTAGCCGTTCGCCTGGCTGACATCGCGCAAAATCTCCACCAACGCCTCGCGGTCGCCCCCGTACTTTTCGATAATATGCTCTACGTTTACACTTTCTGGCATACCATTCCTCCCTTAAGATGAGGGATTAGGGATTGGGGATTGGTAACTAGGGATTGGTGACCGGGGATTAGGCTGCCCTACTCCCTATTCCCTATTCCCTACTCCCTACTTCCTAATAAACATCAATCGCTCCTACCGGGCACACTTGCTTGCAAATGCCGCAGCGGATACAAATATTCGGGTCAATGACGTGTTTTTCTTTCGGCTTGCCGGCAATCGCATTGACCGGGCAGTTGCGGGCGCAGCGCGTGCAGCCGATACATAGATCAGGCGTCACCTTGTACTCGATCAACGCGCGGCAGACCTTCGCCGGGCACTTCTTCTCGTAGATGTGCGCCTCGTATTCGTGGCGGAAGTATTTGATGGTGCTCAATACGGGGTTCGGCGCGCCCTGTCCCAAACCGCACAGGGAACCGGCTCTAACCGAGTGGGCCATCGTCTCCAGCAGTTCGATATCGCCGGGACGCCCACGGCCGGCGCAGATGTTGTCGAGGATTTCCAGCATCCGACGGGTACCCACGCGGCAGGGGACGCACTTACCGCAGGATTCTTCCTGGGCGAAATCAAGGAAGAAACGCGCAATATCCACCATGCAGGTATCCTCGTCCATCACCACAAAGCCGCCCGATCCCATAATGGAGCCGACCGAGGCCAGGGACTCGTAATCCACCGGCATATCGAGGTACTGTTCGGGGATACAACCGCCCATCGGGCCGCCGGTTTGCACGGCCTTGAATTTCTTGTCGTTCAGAATCCCGCCACCGATGTCATAGACGATCTCGCGCAGCGTAACGCCCAGCGGCACTTCAATCAAGCCGGTGCGCTTAACTTTGCCGGCAATGGCGAAGGTCTTGGTGCCCTTGCTTTTCTCGGTGCCCATCGAGGCGAACCACTCGCCGCCCTTGAGCAGGATTTGAGGGACGTTGGCGTAGGTCTCGACATTGTTGATGTTCGTCGGCTGCTTCCAAAGGCCCGAAACGGCGGGGAACGGCGGGCGCGTGCTGGGCATGCCACGCTGACCTTCGATGGAGCGCATGAGGGCGGTCTCTTCGCCGCAGACGAAGGCGCCGGCGCCCATGCGGATTTCAAGGTCGAAGTTGAAGCCGGTACCGAAGATGTCCTTGCCGATGAAGCCGTACTCGCGCGCCTGTTCCAACGCCACGCGCAGTGTGCGAATGGCAATAGGGTATTCCGCGCGAACGTAAAAATAACCTTGCTCGGCGCCGATGACGTAAGCCGCAATCGCCATCCCCTCGATGACGGCATGGGGGTCGCCTTCCAGGACGCTGCGGTTCATAAAGGCACCCGGGTCGCCTTCATCGCCGTTGCAAATGAGATACTTGGGCTTGTTGGGACTATTGCGGGCAAAGGTCCACTTGAGGTAGGTGGGGAAACCCGCACCGCCACGCCCACGCAGACCGGATTTTTTCATTTCATCGAGCACCTGTTCCGGCGTCATGGTGGTCAACACCTTGGCCAGGGCCGCATAACCGTCCTCGGCGATGTAGTCCTCGATGTCGAAGGGGTTGATTTTGCCGACATTGCGCAGCACGACGCGCACTTCTTTGGGGGCCGGCGGCGGCAGCGGCGTGACCTTCGGTGTCGCGCGCGTGAGGTCCAACACCGGCCGGCCTTTAAGCAGATGTTCTTCCGCAATACGGGCGACAGCTTCCGGCGTCAGATTCACATAGCGCACGCTATCAGGATAGACAACTGCCTCTACCCCCTGCGCGCCTCCCAATCCAGAGGTCATCAGCACCTGCACTTCGTTGTGCAACGCCAGTTCCTGGAGTTCATCCAGGAATGCGGTGTAGACGGACTCGGCACCGGGAGCGTCGCCGTTGATTAAAATATTGGCGCGATAAGCCATAATTCCTCCTAAAAAATAGTCGTCTAGTCCTTAGTCTGTAGTCAGGCAGCTATCTTCGTCGTTAGTGCGGCTGATCTACGGGGTATCTTTACTGCACCCGCCATTCGGTCACGATCTCGCCGCCCAGGATGTGTTTTTCGATCAGGGTAGGCACACGGCCGGGGTCAATGTTGCCGTAAGTGACCAGCTCGCCATCGCCCACCTGCACCTGCACGACCGGTTCGTAAGTGCTCATCCCCGCGCTGCCGGTCTGGGTGACGACAACATCGGTGATGCCGCGCTTTTCCAGTTCCTTCAAAATCGCCGCCATCGTGTCGCGGGCGCCGGCGGCGATGCCGGTGGTGCCCATCGCTACGACGATGCGCGCCCGCGCGCCCTCACCGGCCAGTTTGCGGCGCAGCAGCGCGCGTTCTTTGATTTTCTGTAGTTCTTCTAAACTTTTCACAATGACCTCCTTGTTTGGGTAATCAGTAATTAGTAATCAGGAATTAGTAATTAGGAATTGGGAATGAGCGCTCTAGTCCTCGCTCCACGCCCCGTCTTGGAGCAGTTTGCGTCCCCCGGATAGGGCTAGAGCAATTTCCGGATAGGTACTAAGATGATTTATGCGGCAACATTTCGATCAGACCAATCAATCTGCGCAGAGCCAGATTGACACTCTCAGAATATGGTCATAATTACTTTTCACTATGGGGATTCTCGCTCGCGCTCAACCTGCTTCCCCTTGCAATAATGCCCGATCTTCTTGCAAACTCGCGTTGAGGAAAGCCAGCACGTCCGGGTCGGAGAAGGGAACATCGTCGCCGAGGATGGCGCGGATGTCGCGGGTGTCCAGAACGAACTCGCGGTCATCCACGCGATGGCGGTAGACGATGTCCACGCCCTCGAAGCCGACGATCATACACAGCAGGGTCCCGGTCAGGTCGCCCAGGGGCGGGCGGTCAATGTGACTGTGCCGGAAGGTGGCTTCGGTGAGGGTGCCTACGCCGGGTTCGGATGTGATGCGGAATGTGCCATCGCACATCTCCGCCGCCTGTTTGAAGAAGGGGATGCCCAGGCCCACGTTGCGGGTGGTGCGGGTGGTGAACCACGGGTCTTCGACCTTCGCCAGGGTGACGGCGTCCATACCGCTGCCGTTGTCCTGGATGGCAATGCGCAGGGTATCGGCGGCTGTGTTTTCTTCAATGGTAAGGTGCAACAACGTCGCGCCGGCTTTGACACCGTTCTCAGCGATATCGAGGATATGCTGAGAGAGATCGCGGAAAATCGTCATGCGTATTTGCGCAAGACCTTAGCGACATCCTGGGGGTTGATCTGGCCGGTGATGTCGTCGTCAATCATCACCACCGGCGCCTGCGAGCACGCCCCCACACAGCGGCAAATTTCCAGCGTGAAGCGGTTATCCGGCGTGGTCTCGCCCACTTTGACGCCGAGCACCTGCTGGAACTTTTCCACCACCGTCGGCCCGCCGCGCACGTAACAGGCCGTCCCCAGGCAGATGTTGATCTTGTGACGGCCCAGCGGGTGCATGCGGAAAGACGAGTAGAAAGTCAACACACCGTACAGATGGCTGAGGGGGATGCCTAATTGCTGGGAAAGATATTGCTGCATTTCCAGCGAAACAAAGCCGAGTCGCTCTTGTACCAGCGTCAAGACCAGCATTGTCGCGCCGGGCTTGTGCTTATTTTCATTGAGGATTTCATCTAAAACGAGTTTATGTTCGGGGGCTAAATCCGTGAACTGGGCGGGTTGATTGAAAGTTTCGCTCATTATGTCTTCACCTCGATAACTATGATGCTCGTTGCTTCACTTATGCATGCCTGAGTATACCGCAAAGTCAAGATAGGCCAAGTGTAAGTCAACTATAAAAGCCTTACGCCCGTCATTTTACCGTTAAAATCGCGGTTGGCAACATTAAGGAAGACAAAATTGCCCCATAAGCCGCAGCGTGGAGCGAGCGAAGCATGTCGGCTGGACGCAGTGTTGGGCAGTTTTTAACTTTTATGGACGTGCGAATTTCATCGTATATCCCGCGCCGGAGTGAAAAACCGCGACAGTAACGCCGGTATGAAGCCAGTTCTGTTCGTCAACTTCTCCAGCCCAGGGCGCCCAGAAAGTAGGATATTGAACAAGTTTTATCGAGAATTGAACTGTCCGCATAAGGTTGCTACTCGGTTCAAGATGTAAAAAAGGTGTATGTTCATCGTAATAGACTCTATCAATCACATAGCCATCAATCCGACAGTAGGCAGGGGCCTGGGGAGCGTTGAAATAATCCAGCCATAATTCCATCAATCTCCTGACAATTCCATCATCATTTAATCCCTGTGCTTCAGTTGTGGATAATAGAATTTCCGGCGGGTTGCAATACTCGTGTTCAACCGTAAATTCACTAATCTCAAACACCGGAATTCCGTTTACGGTGGAAACCGGCGAAAGTTGTAATGTTGGTGTATGGGCTGGATATGGTGGGGCGATAGTTCTTGTCGGTGGTAGAGTCGCAGTTACTAATGGAGTAGATGCTGGTATGGATGTCGGAGCAGGTCCAGCTACCGAGGTGCATGAATTGAGTGTAAGAACAACCAACAAAGCGATAACCGTTGCTCTTATTCTCATTCCCGAACACCCCTTGGCACGAAGCCGCCCAACGGCTCGCGTCAGCCGCACGCGGAGCGAAGCGAAGCGAAGCGGAGCGGGTCGGCTGCAACCGCTTGTTGGGCGGCTTCTTGCAGGCTCATATCCCAGTGTTTTTTGCCTTATCTTCAGGAAGGCCCAGCCGCCACTTGGTCACCCAGGCGAGAATAAGCGCCGCCAGCCCACTCACGACAGTAGATATAATGTAGAGCTGCATATCGAGCTGAGGGTTGGCTCCACCCTGAAAGGCCGTCGTATAGGTCGCATTGGTGAATAGCGTGACGCCCCAAAAGTTGTCGGCGTTGTGTAAGATGATGCCACCCACCAGCAGGCTGCCGCCTGTCTTGTTGTAGACCCAGGTGATAAAGGTGGCAAGCACAATCTCAGCGACCACATAGAGCGGCAAAAACTGCAAACCCATCTGAGCATGAAAAGATTCCGGCTGGAAGAACAAAGGCAAATGCCATAATCCCCACACAATGCCGATGATGATACTGGCAACTACCGGCCCCCACTTGCGCTGTAGGTTCGGCAAGGCAAAACCGCGCCAACCAAATTCTTCACCCAAGGGACCGCCAAGCAGGGTGATGAGGAAGTACACCGGTATCATGGGCCATTCTTGTCTGAAGAAGGCAAAACTCGGCCGCCCGCCGCCCAGTGCCATATTGAGGAGGATGGCGGGCAGCACTAACAGACCGGTGAAAAACAGCGCGATTAACCACCAGCCCAGCCCCACGCGCCAGCGCAGGGCGCGCTGGACCAAGTCACGCAGGCCATCTTTTCCGCTGGTTAGGGCAATCGTGATGACACCCGCAATTGACGCCCCCCAGACGAGAAAGCCGGTCCCAGTGGTATACCAGGGAAGCCAACTGATCAAGACTGCCAATGCTACAAAAACGATGAACGCATGTTGCTTCAATAACGCTGGGATTGAAGATTTCATCTTGACTTTTCTCCTCTCCGAATGTGATTTACTTTGGGCAAAGAATTGCTAGATTGATAACGTGTTAGGCAACAGTAATCGCGATGTAGCCGCCCAACTAACTGTTAGCCGCGGGAGAGGAGTCACGGGGCGCATCAAGGGAATATAAATACAGGGGTTGGTCGGTCAGTGCCATAACGTGGGGGTGAAGGCGTGGGCAGGCAACGGTCGTGTCCTCGTGGGGTGAAGAGATAAGCGGCTAACACGCGCATCCAGCCGACCGCTTCGCTCGCTGCGCTCGCTCGCGGCGGCTGATGCGCAGCTCGTTAGACGGAATGTCCACTATCAGATGCTTCCTTTCCCTGGGTACATCAATTGTATCCGCTGTTATCCACAGGGTATTTCTACCAGTACAGACTTTGGCATCTGGTTTTATCTCGCTTCAACAACGCAAGCCGCAGTTCACGCTCTTTCTGACCGCCCTGCCGGGATGGGCAAAATTCAGCCTGGTCTTTGTCGGGGGAGTGGCCCTCGGTTGGGGAATCGGTGAGGCAGGCCGTGCAGCGTGGACTCTGACCGTTAAGGCAGCGCCGCTAAGCGAGCCATCCTAACATCGTAAATACCAGTTGCTCCAGCAAATTCAGCAGGAAAAAGGCAATCAATGGTGAGAAGTCCAATCCCCCAAACGGCGGCAGGACGCGGCGCAAGGGCGCGAGCACCGGCTCGGTGATATCCCACAGAAATCGCATGACTCGGCTGGAATAAGGGATGCGCACCCATTCAAAAAGCACGCGCATCAGCAGGGCCAGACTGTACAGCTCGAAGGCCAGGCGCAAGATGAAAACTACCATCGCATAGAGACTCCGCAGTGGATCGCTGACCCACCCTGGAAGGTAACGGATGAATTGCAACCCCCACACCGCCAACGTCCGGCCGACCCAGATGACGATCAACGCCGCCGCCAATTTGCCGATGGTGGAAATGTCGTAACGGCGGTAAGCCGGGATGCCGAGAATTTTGCAAACCAGATCGAGCACGGGATCGGTAATGAGGGTGAGCAAGCGCATCACCGGCTTCTGCGGTGAGACATTGAAGATGTGCAGCACCAGGCGCAAGACCAGGATCAATCCGACCACGGCGAAGAGAATGTTCAATCCCTGAATAATGATATTGATGAGCATCGGAGTTCCTCCTGATAAGCGTGTATAGGCCGGGATATGTTTCTACAAGTTTCGGGACAGATTGAGCCGCTCAGGTATTAAACCGGCCAGAATCTGCTTAATCGGCTAAATCTGCTGACCCGATATATGCCCCATTATACTGCGTTTTGGCGAAACAACTTGCCCTTTTATCTGAGTGCGGTATGATTGGAAACGTTATTATATTCCAAATGGGAAGCACATCATTCTATGGGAAAACGACATTTCCTGGTCACGGGCGGGGCGGGGTTCATCGGTTCGCATCTGGTGGACGCGCTTTTGGAAGCCGGAAACGCCGTCACCGTGCTGGATGACCTCTCGGTCGGCAAAGAACACCATATCGCGCATCATTTCGCCCGTCCTGATTTTCATTTCGTCAAAGGCTCTGTCCTCGATAGCTCCCTGGTCGAACAGCTTGTCGCTGCTGTAGATGGCGTCTACCATCTGGCGGCGGTCGTCGGCGTGAAATATGTCGTCGAGGACCCACTACACGGCATGCAAGTCAACGTCAAGGGCACGGAGACCGTCCTCGAAGCGGCGCTCCATCGCGGCTGCAAAGTCGTGCTGGCTTCGAGTTCCGAGACCTACGGCAAATCGCCCCAGGTGCCGTTTTCTGAAGAAGACAATGTCTTACTGGGGGCCACTTCCATCCCCCGCTGGTCCTACGCCGTCGCCAAACTGCTGGATGAGCACTTGGCCTTTGCCTACTACCGCCAAGAGGGGCTGCCGACGGCCATCGTGCGTTACTTCAACGCCTACGGGCCGCGCCTTGATCCACGCGGCTACGGCAGCGTCATCGCACGGTTCATCAGCCAGGCACTTGATGGCGGCCCGCTCACCGTTCACGGGAATGGGGAACAAACGCGCTCGTTCACCTTTGTTAAAGACACAGTGCGCGGCACCATCGCCGCGATGGAAACGCCGGAAAGTGTGGGCTTGACGTTCAACATCGGCAATCCGCGCGAAACGACGATGAACCGGTTAGCCCAACTGATCCAGGAAGCCCTGGGAACACACCTGGAGATCGTCCACATCCCCTATGCCGAGGCTTATGGCGCGGATTTCGAGGATACCCCGCGCCGGCTGCCCGATGTCCGCCGTGCCCGGAACATACTTGGGTTTGAGGCAACGATACCTCTGGAAGAAGGATTGCGTCAGACTATTTTGTGGTTTAAGGAGCATCGTCATGAGTTCATCCCGACTTAGTGCATTTTGCGACCGCGCCTTAGAGGCCGGTTGGCTCTTGGGCGTCACCATTACGCCGGTCTTCTTCAATGTCTATTCCAGCCGGGTGTTCGAGCCGGATAAGTTGACGACGTTGCGCGCCCTGGCGACCGTGATGGCGATCCTGTGGCTGGTGCGCCTGCTTGAAGAGGTGCGGCACAAAGAAAAGCCTCTGCGCTTCTCGTGGCGCACGCCGATGGTGCTGCCGGCGCTGGTCACGATGGGCGTGTACCTCATCAGTTCGGCCTTTTCGCTGGTGCCCTACACCAGCATCGTCGGCTCCTATCAACGTTTACAGGGTACGTTTACCCTGTTCGGCTACCTGGTGCTCTTCTTCGCATTGCTCACCAGCCTGCGCACGCATACCCAACTGGCGCGGCTGGTGACCGTGCTCATCCTCAACAGCCTGCCGATCTCCTTGTACGGCATCATCCAGCACAACGGGCTGGACCCCTTGCCCTGGGCCGGCGACGTGACCACGCGCGTCGCCTCGAACATGGGCAATGCGATTTTTGTGGCGGCGTATATGATCATGATTGTCCCGCTGACGGCGGCGCGCATCATCCAAAGCTTCAACGACATTTTGAGCCGCGAGCAAGCGCGCCTCAGCGACATCCTGCGCGCTGCCAGCTACATCTCCATTATCGCGGTGCAATTGCTCACGATCTGGTATGCGCAAAGCCGCGGCCCATGGTTGGGCATTGTGGCGGCGGCCGTGTTGTTCCCCTATCTGGCGTTGATCATGTTGCAACGCCGCGCCATCGCTGAAAAGCCCGCGACGGCCAGGGCATGGCTGGAAGTGTTGAAAGGCATCGGTTTTGGATTGGGCGTGCTGGCTGCCACGGGGGCGCTGGCTGCCCTGCCGGTGCTGCTCATCAAGGGGAAGGTGGGGATGTACGCCGGCGGCATCCTGGCACTCCTGTTTTTCGGGGGCGCGTGGCTGTATTGCGTCGTCGAACGCAAGGGCTGGCGCTGGCTGTGGATCAGTTGGGGGACCATCGGCCTGGCGACGGCGCTGGTCCTGGTGTTATTCAACGTGCCCGGCCCACTGCAAACCCAGGTGCGCAAAGTCCAGGCCCTCTACCGTTTGACGACCATCACCGAGTTGCAGAGCGGCACAGGAAAAGTGCGTGGGTTGATCTGGCAGGGAACGGTCAACCTCATCAAGCCGCACGCGCCGATCAAGTTCCCCGATGGGCGTACCGACCCGTTCAATGCCATTCGTCTTCTCATCGGCTACGGGCCGGAGTCTATGTATGTGGCGTATAACTCCTTCTATCCGGCGGAACTGGGGCACTATGAATCGCGCACCGCTTCGCCGGACCGTTCCCACAACGAGACCCTCGACTCGTTGGTGATTACCGGCGTGGCGGGGCTGGCAACTTATCTGTTCACCTTCATCAGCTTTTTCTACTGGGGCTTGCGCTGGTTGGGATTGTTCAAGACCCGCAGGCAACTCTGGCTGTTCTTAGGACTCATCGCGGTTTTTGCCGTGATCTTCTTTGTCATCGCCTGGCGGCTGGAAGGTGCATATTTGTTCGCCGTGGCGATCCCGCTGGGCGTGCTGGTCGGTGTAATGGTGTATGTGACCATCGCAGCCTTCCGGGTGCAATTCGTCGGTCGGGGGGCGCAGGCCGAAGATAACATCGCGCCGACGCTGCATTCCCATACCATTCTGATCATCGGACTCCTGGCCGGCGTGATCGGGCATTTTGCGGAAATCAACTTCGGGATCGCCATCGCCTCCACCCGCACCACCTTCTGGGCCTTTGCCGGTTTACTGGCCGTTCTGGGACTGGAATGGGTTCCCGCCATGACGCCGGTTTCACAGAAGGCTGCGGAGACCGGGCCGCAGGCGTCAACCGCAGGGCCGGCCAAAGGGAGGCAGCAGACCGCAGCCGCAGCGCAAGTCAAGTCAGGCTCACATGCCCACGCCGCAGCCTCGGCCAAACGCGGACAACGGCCTACATCCGCAGCCCCGGCCAAACGGCGGCACGCCCCCGAACACACCGCCATCCCGGCCTGGCTGGCAGCCGTGCTGGCATTGAGCCTGGTTGCCGTCTTCCTCCTGGGGACGCTGGCCTTCGATTTCATCAACAACCCGGAACGTTTGACCAGCCCGGCAGACATCTTTGTCAACTCATTGACGGTGAAATATCAGCCTAAAAAGACCCCGGCCTACGGCGCATTGATGATCTTTCTTTTTACGTGGGTGCTGTTTGGCGTTGTGGGGCTGAGCGAATTTGACCGCGCGGGGCTGTTCGACGAGGAACGCGGGAAACGCTGGGGAATCGCCTTAGGCGTCTACGCCTTGATCTCCCTGGTGGGGTTATTGATGTTCGGCAACCTGCTGGCGGCGCACCAGGCTAATTTGACGACGGCAAAGGTCAACAATACTTCACTGGATACCCTGATCCGCGATGTAGTCAATATCGCCGTGCGCCTCTCTTCATTAGTAGGGCGTTATTACGGCCTGATCTTCACGTTGCTGACCTGCATCGGCGTTGCGTTGCTTTGGGAAACCCCCTTGCCGCGTCGGTGGGGCGAATTTTGGAGCCCGGCCAT
Organism: Chloroflexota bacterium; assembly: GCA_019873645.1. GTDB lineage: Bacteria > Chloroflexota > Anaerolineae > B4-G1 > SLSP01 > DSWT01. Next base: position 16,703 of record JAIOAX010000023.1, read on the forward strand.
TTTGATCGTCCTGTTGATCCTGGCAGCGACGCTCATCATCGGCCCCGGCTGTTATAACCTGGTGCGCGCCGACATCATTTACAAACAGGGCGGCGTCTACGCCGGCAGCAACAACGTTAATGAAAAACAAATCGGCATCGCCCACTACGAAAAGGCCCTGGAGTACGCCCCACGCGAGGACTATTACTACCTGTTCCTGGGCAAAGCCTATCTGGAACTGGCGCAAGGCCTGCCGGCGGAGACCCCGCAGGAACAGCGGGAACTCATCTTCCAAAAGACCGAAGAGATTTTGACCAAAGCGCGCGACATCAACCCTCTGAACACCGACCACAGCGCCAACCTGGCGCGCTTCTACAAATCCTGGGCGGCTCGCGTAGCCTCGGACATGAGCGCCGCGAATTTGACAGGCACACAACAAGTCAACTTAAAAAGTAAATATGACCTGCTGCTCAAAAAATCCGAAGAAAATTATCATCTCGCCCTGACGCTCAGCCCCAACAACCCCATCATCTGGAATGAGCTGGCGCAATTATATGCTATTGACTACCACGACGACGCGAAATTCCAGGAGATCATCACCCGCTCTCTGCAAGTAGACGAGGGGTTCGAGCAGACCTGGATGTTGCTCGGCGATATGCGCTCCGGCAAAGGCGATCTGGCCGGCGCCGTAGAAGCCTACCGGAAGGCCCTGAAAATCCGTGAGAATTGTACCGTGCGGCGTGTGTTAGGCACATTGCAAGCACAACAGACACTGTGGACCGAGGCTGCCGCTACCCTGGAAGAGGCCATCCAAAAATGCCCCAACGCCAGCGACCTGTGGGAAATGTATCGTGTGCTGGCAATCGCGTATGCAAATCTGGGGCGCACGGCAGAAGCCTTGCAAGTGGCAAACCTGGCCCTTGAAGCGGCGCCCGAAGCGCAGAAACCGGCCATACTACAGATTGTGGAGCAATTGACGCCGGTTGAAGTGACCCCGACGCCGCAACCCTGAGAGTCTATGAGCACCTACATCATTGTTTTTGTGGGCGTCTTGACCCTGGCGATCGTAGGGACGCCGTTGGCGCGCAAGCTAGGGCTGCGTCTCAAAACCATTGATCAGCCTGATCCGCGTCGCAAAGTGCATACCGTCCCCACGCCACGCCTGGGCGGCGTCGCCATCTTCTTAAGCACACTGATCGTCACCTTGCTGCTGGGGGAACAGTACAACATCAACCAATTAACCAGTACCTTGATCGGCGCAACGTTGATGTCGTTTATGGGCCTCTGGGATGACCGTTTCTCGCTGCATGCCGGCGTCAAGCTCGTTGGGCAAGGGATTGCGTTGGCGCTGTTGCTCTTCAGCGGCGTTGCGATCAGCGTCCTGCCGCATCCCATTCTCAATGTGGCAGCTACGGCTTTGTGGGTTATCGGCATCACCAATGCCTTCAACCTGCTGGATAATATGGACGGGCTTTCCGGCGGCGTCGCAGCCATCGCCGCAGCGCACTTCGCGTTGATCTGTGCCTTCACCGGCCAGTACCTGGTCGGCGCGCTGGCCGTAGCGGTGATGGCCGCCTGTATCGGCTTCCTCGTCTACAACTGGAATCCCGCGACGATCTTTATGGGCGATTCCGGCGCACTCTTTCTGGGATTTGTGCTGGCTTCCATTGGTATCAAAGTGCGTTTCCCCGACAATACGCCCGCCGTTACATGGATGATCCCCATTTTGGTGCTGGCGGTCCCCATCTTCGACACCACGCTGGTCACCATCTCGCGGCTCAAACGCGGGCTTAACCCGTTGACCACGCCGGGCGTGGATCACACCTCACATCGTTTGACGTATGCCGGCTTGACACGTCGGGAAGCCGTGCTGGTGCTGTATGTCGCTGCCTTTGTCGCCGGACTGGTGGCGCTCTTCGTCACGCGCGCTTCGCTGTGGGAAGGTTACCTCGTCGGCGGGATAACCGGCGCAGCCGGTCTGTATGCCCTGTGGCGCGCCGAACGCCCGCCTTTCTGGCCCCCGAAAGAAAAACTCCAATAAACCCGTTTAATGGTATAATGTTTGTTTACCTGTAGCGTGCTGCTATAGACGTTTTAACGCAGCAATGTGTCAGCGTTCAAACGATTTTCAAATGGGTCTCCACGTGGGATTCCATATCCACGAGGAGAAAAATTTAACCGCGAATCACGCGAATCTTCGCCAATTTTTAGAAAAGATTCGCGTAGATTAGCGAAATTAGTGGTTTATTTTCTCGAAGGAGAGATTGCTATGAAAAATACAAAATGGATTGTGGCGGTCGCTTTGTTGACCGTGATGTTGCTTAGCGCCTGTGGTTCCAAGTCTACTCCTACCCCAACGGCTACACCGACGGCCTCGCCGACTCCCGCGCCGACGAATACCCCCACGGCTGCGGCCCCCACTGCCGAGACCGAAACCACTTCTGAGAATCAGGTGGGGCGCTGTGAAGCCAAACCGCTGCCGGATTTCCCGACTTCAGGGTTGCCTATCACCATCACCGACAATGATTGGAGCACCGGGGCAAGTGCTGAAGATGCCGAGTTGACGATCATCGAGTATTCCGATTTTCAGTGCCCGGCCTGCGCCGGCGCGAGTCCTTACATTGACGCCATCGTCAAAACCACGCCCGGCATCCGCCTTATCTTCCGGCACCTGCCGCTCGAAAGCCTGCACGACAAAGCCTATCTGGCCGCCGAAGCCGCCGAGGCTGCCGGCGCACAGGGAAAATTCTGGGAAATGTACAACTTGCTCTTCGAGCATGCCATTCAGGGGTACATCGCCCAGCAAAACGGGCAGGCCACGACCGAATGGATCGCCCTTTCACTCGAAGAAGCTCCGAAAGAATTCGCCAAATTTGCGCAGGAACTGGGGCTGGATGTGGAACGCTTCAGCAGCGAGCTAGAGAAAGGGGTCTATAAAGAAAAAGTTGACGCGAGCGTCAAAGAATTTGGCTCGCTGGGGCTTTCTTTTGCCACGCCTACCTTCATTGTCGGGGTCAACGGCGTCTACTTTCAACCCAATCTTTCTTCGTATGATGAACTGGTCTATTACCTCGCTGTAGCCAAAATGAAAAAAGGCGCTCTCACCCTTTTTGATACGCCGCCGACGATGACGGTGAAGGAGGACCGGACCTATCAGGCCACACTGAAGACCACGCAGGGCGACATCCTCATGGAACTCTCTCCGGCGCTGGCGCCGGTGCATGTGAACAGCTTCCTTTACCTGGCGCAGCAGCAATGGTATAACGGCTCGGATTTCTTCTATGTGCGCGACAACTTTGTGGCGTTGACCGGCGACCCCAGTAACACCACCTATGGTTACCCTGGCTACTATTGTGAGGGTGAAACAGACGGCAACTTCGATATTCCCGGTACGGTCGGCATCCTGCCCACCGGACAATTCTTCATCACGATGGGCTCTGATGCTTCACAGCTCAACGGCCAGTTTACACAAATCGGCCGCGTTGTCGAGGGGATGGAAGTGCTCGATGCGCTGGCGCGCGCTATGCCGCGCGATCCGACTGCGCCTGCGCCGGATGTACTCCAAAGCATCACTATCGTGGAGAAATAACGTCTGTGGAAAAAGAACGCTTCCCCCGATGGCTCTGGATTGTCGCCGTGCTCGGCGGCAGTCTGGCAACGTTTGGCGGTCTCTTGTGCATAGTGCTGGCTTTCCTTATCCCACAACTTCAGGACAATGTGGGGGCCGTGGTGCTCGCCGACCTGGGGGTGGTTGCCCTGTTGTTGGGGATCAGCCTGATAGGGATGGGGGCCGGCATCCGCAAGGGCTGGCCTTCGCCGCCGATCTATCTGAAGTGGAGCTGGGCTGTGTGGGTAGCGTTGCTGGTCGGGTTTGTGGGCATTGGCGCGCTGGTACCTGCGGAATGGCAGCAGCGTCCCATCTTCGCTCCGCTACACCTGGGGCTGGCAACGCTGCCGGCGTTCGTGCTGCTATCCCTGATGACCTTGACCGCCGGCCGGGCGCATACCCTGACCTTGCGCGAATTGATCGCCACATTGAGCGGCGGCGCGCTGGCCACGCTGCCGGCGATTCCGATTGAAATCGTTGGCATGGTGATCTGCGCCGTGATCATCAGTCTGCTCGCTTTTTTGCTTCCTGGGGGAGAGGCGGAAATCGGAAAAATTATGGCTTGGGTCGAACAATGGAGCGTGATGCCGCCCACAAGCACCGCCGAGCTATTAGGGGTGATCGCGTCACCGGTGATTCTGACCGTGCTGGCGGTGACGCTGGCCGTCATCACTCCCTTCATCGAAGAATTAACCAAGACGGTCATCATCGGCCTGTTGGGAATCTGGCGACGTCCCTGCCTGACGAAGGCATTCCTTTGGGGCGCGGTGGGCGGCCTGGGCTTTGCGATTGTTGAAAATGTCTCCAACGGCGCCAACGGCCTGGGTGAAGGGCTGGGGTGGTTGGGCGGCATGGGGATGCGGGCTGCTGCAACCGGCATGCACATGCTGACCAGTGGTATCTTGGGGCTGGGGTGGGGATTCTTCTGGCGCAAACGGCGCTGGGTGCTGCCGCTGGCCTACTTTGCGGCGGTCGTTTTTCACGGTCTGTGGAACTTTAACGCCGTGGCCACCATTGGGGGCGCAGCCATTGGAATGACAAACAGCGCCTTCGGCTTTCTCATTGCCCTTATCGGCGCAGGGATGCTGGCGATCATGGCGTTGCTTGCGCCGCTGGCGTTACTAGGTTTGCCGGCTTTGCTCCGCGCCTATGAATCCAAACTACGAACTTGAACCACGAATCTGCACGAATTGGTTATGACAACGGCGGCGCTCCTACCGCCGGCAGGCACATGTTCTGTCCGCAGGTCACGCACTCGAACTGAATGGTAGTGTGCTCGATACCGAACTGCTCGCGCAGTGTGTGCTTGAGCGCGGTCATCACGTCTGCCGTCTGACTCAATGCCTGATCCGCCAGCAGTACGTGGGCGCTGAGTGCCACGTAGCCTGGGGCTACCGTCCAGACGTGCAGATCGTGGACTTCACCAACGCCAGGCGTCGCGCGCATCGCCTCCCCCACGGCGGATGCCGTCATCCCATCGGGCATCCCTTCAACCAGAATGTGCACCGTCTCCTTGAGCAGTCGCCCCGCGCTCACCAGAATCAGCACGCCAATCAACGCGCTGATCAGCGGATCGAGCCACGTCCAGCCGGTGAAGAGAATAATCACGCCTGCGCCGATGACGCCGACCGAAGCCAGCGTGTCACTCAGGACGTGCAAGAAAGCCGAGCGCGTGTTCACATCGTCATGGTCGTGCTCGTGCAGTGTGTAGGCGACGATGACGTTGACGATCAAGCCCACAACCGCAATGATGAGCATCGGCCCGGCCTGGATTGGCCGCGGCGTCTGCCAGCGCGCCCACGCCTCACGCAGAATCTCAAAAGCGATGAGCAGCAGGGTGATGCCGTTGGTGAGCGCTGCCAAAATCTGAAAGCGGTGGTAGCCGTAAGTATGCCGGTCATCGGCAGGCAGAGCCGCCGCGCGCAGCGCCAGGTAGCTTAACCCCAGCGCAAACGCATCCATAAACACGTGCGCCGAGTCGGCCAGCAGCGCCAGACTGCCGGTCCACAAACCGCCGAGCACCTCCGCCAGGAAAATGATGCCGGTAAGACTGAGCGAAAGGATGAAACGGTTTTGTTTGAGGGTGTGATGGTGTTCTGACACGCTTTTATTCCATGAAAATCGTTGGAACGTTGGAAAGTTAGAACATTAGAACGTTAACACGCTGGAACGTTTATGGCAGTGCAAGTTATCAGCTCATACCGTACAATTTTGTAATAACAAGTTCAAAATCCGTTAAAATCCGTTCAATCCGTTGACGCCTACACACAAGTTCAAAATCCGTTAAAATCCGTTCAATCCGTTGACGATTTCCCCTGCCGTCGCACCCTAACGATCTCCGCCAGCGTCGCCAGGGCGATTTCGGCCGGCTCGCGGCCCCCCAGGTTCAAGCCTATCGGGCCGTGGATGCGGGCCAGGTCGGCATCGGTGAAGCCGGCTTCCCGCAACGCCGCCTGCCGCGCCGCCTGCGTCCGGCGGCTGCCCAACAACCCGATGTAGAAGGCCCGGCTGCGCAGCGCCAGACTCAGGGCCGGAACGTCAAATTTGTCATCGTGAAACAGCACCGCCACAGCGTAACCCGCGTCCAATTGCTCCGGCGTGAAGAGGTCCTGTGGCCAGCCCAGCCGCCGTTCCACGTTAGGGAAGCGTTCCGGCGTCAAAAACGCCGCGCGCGGGTCGGCGACGATCACGTGATAGTCCAACGTGCGGCCCAGTTCGGCCAGCTTTTGGGCGATGTCCAGCGCGCCGAAGATCAACAGCGTGGGCGGCGGCGCAGTGACTTCCACGTAGACTTGGCCCTGGGGATAGCTATGTGTTTCAGCGTGGGGACCGGGCCAGATAGCGCACATCGTTTCCAACGCCGCCGCCGTGAGGTCTGGTGTGCTCAGCGCCCCCTGGACGGTGCCGTCTTCCAGCCGCAACAGGTGGAACGGCTCTGCGGTCTCCAGTTGTACCGCGAAGCCAACCGCCCGCCGCGCCTGCACCTCGGTCAGCCAGGCGTCGTACAGCGGCGTCCAGCGTTCCACCAGGACATTCACCGTACCGCCGCAGGCCAGCGCGGGGATCAGCGGGTCGTCGCCCGGCCCATAGTCCAGTTGAACGCGCGACGTCCGGCCTTGCAGCAGCGCTTCCATCTGCGCCAGGGCGTCGCTGTCAATGCAGCCACCGCTGACCGAGCCGGCCACTTCGCCCTGGTCGGTCAGCCCCATGCGCGCGCCCGCCAGCCGCAGCGCCGAACCCTGCACATGCACGATCGTCGCCACGGCGACGGCGCGTCCGGCCTTGCGCCATTGAGCAAAGGTCTCTAACGTTTCGTCCATTTGATCACCTGCAAGTTCAATTCAAAATCAGGGTGAGATAGTTGGCGACTATCAGAAACGGCGTCTGGGCGAGACGCAGGCCGGTCTCCAGACCGCGCCTGCGCAACGTTGAAATGTACTCGTTTACGCCGGAACTTCTTCCCGACATGAGACTCCACAACTCAAAGCGGCTTCCTCTTCAGGTGCGACCCGCGCGCATTGCCCCAGCGTGCTATGAATGGTTTCGGCCATCTCCAGCAAAGTGTAGACCTCTGGACGGGCGATGCGATAGCGCACATTCCAGCCCTCGCGGCGAAAGCACACCAGCCCCGCCTCGCGCAGCAAGGTCAGTTGTTGGGAGATATACGCCTGCCGCAAGCCCAGAGCGGCCTCGATTTCGCACACACACAGTTCTTGCGTCTCTAGCAAGTGCAGAATCGCCAGTCGTTGCGGATGTCCTAATACCTTAAACAAGGAAGCTAGTTCTTCATTGCTACAACGTTCTGAGATCGCCATACTTGCCCCCTGGGTTGATTATACCCCTACCGTGCCCCGCGTCCATTCATGACTCTCCTGAAAAAAGTCTAATTCACCGCAGAGACGCAAAGAACGCCGAGAAAAATTCAAGTTTATATCAATAAAGTTAGTAATGAGACGCGAAAGACTTAATCTTATTGAATCCGATATAAAAATCTTTGCGCCCTCCGCGACTCTGCGGCGATATCTTTAGTTTTTTCAGTAGACTCATTCATTGTTTAAGTTTGTACGCCTCCAACATCGAGCGTGGGGGGAAGGTGATCGCCTTGGGCTTGCAGATGTTGGCGCACGAGCTGCATCCGACCACGCAGGCGAACGGATCGGCTACCCACACTTTGCCGTCCTCGGTGGGCGCCAGACAGTGGGTGCTGCACATCTTGAGGCAGATGCCGCAGCCGTTGCACAAATCCTCGTTGACGGTGGGGAACCAGGGAATCGTCTCGCGGGGATAGCCGCGCCACATTCCGTAGCCGCGCTGTCGTGCCGGTTCGCCGCTTTCCATCCGCGCCAGGTATGCCGTGTATTCCCGCTCCAGGGCTGCGGCAAACAACGCCTGCGCGCTCGCGGGGATGTAGTTTTTCTGCTGGCGTACCCGCGCGACCATCTCTTCCCCCAAACCGACATCGCCCGGTTTGCGTCCCTCGGCGCGCAGCGCTTCCATGATCTCATCCAGCCCCTGTAAGCCTACGGGAGCCCCATCCACGAGAACTTGACGATATTGTACCATAGGCAACTCATCTCAATCATACAGTCAGTCGTCGCATTGTCAGGCAGGCATTGAGGCGGACCCTGACTACACGACTATCTATGACGCGCGCAACCAGCCGATGACCTCTTCTTTGCTTGGCAAGCGGCCCGAGCACTTCACCGCGCCGTTCACCACTAACGCCGGCGTGCTGGCAATGGGATAGCTCATAATCTCGTTGACGTCGGTGATTTTGACGAACGTCGCATTGACGCCAGCTTCGCTTGCCGCTTCACGTGCAATCTGTTCCAACCGCTTGCACTTAGGACATCCTGTACCTAGAATTTTGACTTCCATGACTGCCTCCTTAGAATGGTTATAGCTTTCAGCTTTCAGCTATCAGCCAGAGAGCAATCACTTGCTGACGGCTGATAGCTGACAGCTTATCAACACAAATCGCTCAGTAATACAAAATGCGTGTTATCTTCCAATGGGCCAATCGCCGTATCCAGATCCTGGATCGTTTGCGTTCCTCCTACGTTGATAAGAAAGTCGCCGACCAAACTGCGCCGGTCTTTGGCGATGACGTCGCCCACCAGCGCCGGCGCGGCCTGCGCCAGGGCAAAGACGACATCGCGCCAGGTAGCGTTATCCGCCACGGTGGCTTTGATCTCGCGCTGCCGCGCGATCATGTACACGATACCACCGGTTTCAAGAATGAAGGTTTTACTCATCGCACCTGCCTCCTGTGAATTTTAACGCTTCTATCAGCAGATTGAGCAGATTAAGCAGATTAAGCAGATTTTTATCTGTTTATAGCAACAATCTGCTCAATTTGCGAAATTAACCGGAAACCCAACCGAAAATCAGACCGGAGAGCGTGCTGAACACGGCCACCATGCCGACATAGACCCACGTCTTCTTCTTGCCGATGATAGATTGGGTGATGAGAATGGATTGCAGGCTCAACTCCGGGTCGGCGAGCAGGTAGGCCAGCAGCGGGCCGCGCTGCATCCCCAACGAGAGGAACGTTTGCGCGATAGGCACTTCCACCAGCGTGGGGAAGTACATGAAGACGCCGAAAAGCACGCCCGCCAGGTTAGCCAATACGGTGTTGCGCCCGGCCAGGGTCGTGATCCAGGTGGCGGGAATGAGCACGCGCGCCGCCCCCGCGACGAAGACCCCCACCAACAGCAGGGGCATAATCTGCTTCACGAAGCGCCACATCTCCCACAACCATTCCTGGATTTCGTAGGCTTCAAACTTCTTGACCGCCATCCACCACACCCCGGCCAACAGCACAATTTCGGCCAGCAGCTTGCCGGTCACGCCGATCGTCATGCCTGTACTTGCCACTTTGACGCTGAACGAGGCTACCAGCAAGGTCATGGTGATGAGGCCCAGCGCCGCGAACGTCCACTTGTTGAAGCCTTCATCCACGTGATCCAGGCCTTTCCAGGCCGTCACGCTAATGGTGATCAACAGGCCGATGAGCAGCACCCCCTGCACGCTCACGCCCTCGATGCCCAGCGCAGGATTCGGCGGGACGAGGCTGTTCAGCCAGGTTTGCAGCGCGTAACTCCAATGTACAGGAGTTGACACGTCACCCGCCGCCAACGCCGCATCGGAGCGCAGCTCGAAAGCCAAATAGCTATTCGTGAGCAGTCCCACCTGCAATGTCCCGGCAATGAGGATGCCGAGTAACAGCGCGAAGAAGACCCACGTGCGCGCCGGCACCACTGCGCTCTGTGCGAAGGCATCCTGCTGGTTCGTCTCGGCATCATGCGCCGCATCCGACTTGCGGAAGAACCACGCCATCAGCAAGCCGATGCCAACGCCAAAGGCAATCGAGAGGGTAATGCGCGCGATAGCAATATCCATCCCCACGGCGACACCGGTGAGCGAAATGGCCAGGATGTTGATTGCCGGCCCCACAAAGAGAAATGTAATCGCCGGACCAAGTCCCGCGCCCTTCTTGTAGATGCTGGCGAACAGCGGCATGATCGTGCAGGAACAAACCGCCAGCACGAAACCGCCGACCGCCGCCGCCGGATACGAAATCCACTTGGGGGTGTTGCGGCCCAGGTATTTGGTGATGGCCTCTTTCGGGAACAAGGCGGCCAACGCGCCGGCGATGAGAAATGCCGGCAACAGGCAAAGCAGCACATGCGCGGCCAGATACGCCGCCAGGCTGCCCAATCCGGTTTGCACAAGATTGCCGAGATATTGCAAGATCATTACCCCCATGTCTCCTCTTTTTTATCCAACCCTGACTCTCCTGAGAGAAGTCCAATTCACCGCAGAGACGCAAAGAATGCAGAGAAAAATTCGAGTTTAAATCAATAAAAAGACGGATTTACATCTGCCAATTCATCATATTCAGTAAAACGAATATATAATACCAGGTATCCGATAATTTGTCAAGCGGTGTCAATTTACGGGGGGCATTTCAGGACGAGGGCGACTTTTACCGCGGCCAACATACTCCAGCGAAGCATCGTGAAGTATGAAAGTGCAGTACCCTACGGTCAGCAAACCTGCCAGGTCTCAGAAGACCTGGCAGGTTTATAGTGTTCAACGATCGGTCAAACCACTTGCTCTCTAGCAAGATGCAACCATAATAACGCTATCGTGGTTAAGCTTAAGCGATTGCTGCTATGAAAGATGGGGCATCGTTCCTACCCCAAAACATAGCGGCGTAGGTTGTTCACGGACAGGAATGAGATGACAAAACACACACCTTACTATGAACTGCGTGATGCACTTCAAGGACCCGGCTGCGCGATCTGCCGCCTGGCGCACAAGGCTGTGGCGCGTTACCTTGATAGCCTGGTGTACGAAAACGCCAACGATTATCGCGTGCGCGCAGATGCCAAAGCCGCACGGGGATTCTGCAACCTGCACGCCTGGCAGCTCCGCGACCTGCATGGGGCGGCGCTCGATGTGGCGATCCTGAGTAACGATGTGTTGACCGAGTGGGAACGGGCATTGGCAGATTTTACCCCCCAGGCTACGCCGTCATTCCTCGACCGTGTGCGTGTGTTCCTCGGCCTACCGGGGGGGCAGAAGGATGTGACGGCGCTCATCAAGACTCTGACGCCCCAACGCACCTGCCTGGCATGCAGGGTGCGGGAAACCACCGAACATACCTATATCCACGAATGGCTGACGCATATCACCGATCCCGAACTCCAGGCGGCTTTCGTGGCCGCCGGAGGGCTGTGTCTGCCGCACTTTCGGCAAACCTTGAGTTACACCAACACACCGGAACAGGCAGAACAACTGGTCGAACTCCAACGGCAGGCTTTGACGCCACTGCTGACCGAACTGCGCGAATTCATCCGTAAGCACGATTACCGTTTTGAGACAGAGCGCACCGCCTCCGAAGGGGAATCCTGGATCAAGGCACTGGCGTTGATCTCCGGGCAGCGCGAGACACGTTGAATGAACAACTCCATAACGAGGTGCTAACCATGGCCAAAAGACCTTACAATACCCCGTATACTGGCGAATATCTTAACCATGTAGCTTTTCCCCTGGGCGGCATCGGCGCGGGAATGATCTGCCTGGAGGGTACCGGCGCGCTCTCGCACGTCTCACTGCGCGGGCAGGCCGATGTCTTCAATGCGCCGTTGATGTTCGCAGCCTTATCTCTGAAGTCGCCTGGGGCATCCTCGCGCGTGGCCCGCGTGCTCGAAGGCCCCGTGCCGATGTGGAAAGTCTTCGGGACGCCGGGCGCCGGCAACGGCCTGGGCGGCACAAGTTACGGTCTACCCCGCTTTGCCGAAGCCATGTTTGCGGCGCGTTTCCCCTTCGGGATGGTCACATTGCGCGATCCCCAAATCCCATTGGAAGTGACGCTTACCGGCTGGAGTCCTTTCACGCCGGGGGATGCAGATCGTTCAAGCCTGCCCGTCGCGGCGCTCGAATATCGGTTCGTCAATCCCACGGCGGAGCCGCTTGAGGCCGTCTTCTCGTTCCATGCGCACAACTTTATGGCGTCCAACGTCCATAGCGGTGCGGTGTTGACGACGTCGGGCGGTTTTATCCTCACATGTCCCGAAGAACACGCGGCTTTCAGCGCCACAGTGGACGACGCCGATGTAGCTATCAACTGCGCCTGGTTCCGGGGCGGCTGGTTCGACGCGCTCACTGTGGTTTGGAAGACTATCGCCGAGGGCCTGCTGCCGTCCGCCGCGCCGTTGACTGCAGGCGCGCCCAGTCCCGGCGGTAGCCTGTACGTCCCGCTGCACTTGGAGCCGGGCGAAGCGCGTACCATCCGCCTGCGCCTGGCATGGTATGCGCCGCAGACCGATCTCCGCGTCGGCAAAGACCCGGTATGCGAAGATAGCAGTGGATGCGCCTGTCGGCCGGCGACTCATGTCCCCTGGTACGGCGGGGTCTTCTCCGATATTGACGCCGTCAATGCTTACTGGCGCGCGCACTACGACGACTTACGCGCATGCACGGCGGCCTTCACCGACTGTTTCTATGATACCACGTTGCCGCCGGAGGTCGTTGAGGCCGTCGCGGCCAACCTCACCATCCTCAAATCTCCGACGGTGCAACGTCAAACCGATGGACGTTTGTGGTGTTGGGAGGGCTGTCACGACAAAGGCGGCTGTTGCCACGGCTCATGTACGCACGTCTGGAATTACGCCCAGGCCATCCCCCATTTGTTCCCCGACCTGGAGCGTTCCTTGCGCTACACCGAGTTCTTCGTCAATCAGGACGAACGCGGGCATCAGAACTTCCGCGCTAACCTGCCCATCCGTCCGCCGGCGCACGATTTCCACGCCGCCGCCGACGGGCAGCTCGGCGGCGTGCTCAAAGTTTACCGCGAATGGCGCATCAGCGGCGACAGCGCATGGCTGCGCGAGTTCTGGCCCAAGGTCAAACAGAGCCTGGATTATTGTGTCGAGACGTGGGACCCTGACCACACCGGCATGGTGGTGGAGCCGCACCACAACACGTATGATATTGAATTTTACGGTGCGGATGGAATGTGTACGTCGTTCTATCTGGGTGCGCTCAAAGCCGCTACCTTGATGGCCGCGGCGCTGGGTGAAGAAGTCCCTCTGTATGCAGAACTGCTGGAAAAAGGCATCGCGGCGATGGAGTCGGCCCTGTGGAACGGCGAGTATTTCATCCAGAAGGTTCAATGGCAAGGGCTGCGTGCCGGCGACCCTACCCAGGCGATGGCATGGAACGTCAACTATTCGCCGGAGGCGATTGCTCTGCTACACCAGGAAGGCCCCAAATATCAGTACGGCAACGGCTGTCTGGCCGACGGCGTGCTCGGCGCGTGGCTGGCGGCGCTGGCCGGCGTCCCCGATTTTCTTGACGCCGCTAAAGTGCGTCGGCATCTGCTGGCAGTCTACAGGCACAACCTCAAACACGACCTTTCCGGGCATGCCAACCCCCAACGTCCGGCCTACGCCCTGGGCAAAGAAGGCGGGTTACTGCTCTGCACCTGGCCTTGCGGCGACGCGCCGACGCTGCCTTTCGTCTACAGTAACGAAGTATGGACCGGCATTGAGTATCAGGTGGCGTCGCATCTGATGCTGCTCGGAGAAGTTGAAGCGGGGCTGGAAATCGTGCGCACCGCGCGCGATCGCTACGATGGCCGGGTGCGCAATCCCTTCGATGAGTACGAGTGCGGCCACTGGTACGCCCGCGCCCTGGCGTCCTATGGCCTGCTGCAAGGGCTAACCGGCATCCGCTACGATGCGGTGGAAAAAACGTTGTATATCCACCCCCGTATCCCCGGCGACTTCCGCGCTTTCCTCAGCACGGCGACCGGCTACGGCACGGTTGGGGTGCGGGACGGCGAGCCGTTTGTGGAGATCAAACGGGGCACCCTGCCTGTGGAGACAATGGTGTATGTCCCCTGCAACGCCACTGCGGCGCGCTCACGGATGTGCCATTCGCGGGCTGAATGACGCAGCGTTTCCTCCAACACTGTATCAAATGGGGTCACACCTCGGCCCATAATCGGCGCCAGGTCAGCACATCTATTTCCACTTTCACTGCCGGTTTTGGCAAGGCAGGACCTGAAAAGCCTTCCCGTCTTGATGGCATAGCAATTGCACAGTCTGGCGTGCAGAATGAACCGCTATCGGAACGCCGCCTCCGGGTTCAAGCCACTGCCCGGCCATGTAGAAGTTTTTCAAGCCGGGCAGCGTTTTCTTTACATATCCGCCCAGGCGTTCCGGCGTCATCGCCCATCCGATGGCGGCGCCTTGATAACAACGGGCATAACGCCAAAACGTATAAGGCGAGGCGACATCGGTAACTTCCACGTGAGCCGTCAGCCCCGGTAAGTACGCCTCCAGACGTTCCAGAACCTCTGCTGCCGCACGTTGTTTTTCTGCCTCGTAACGCGGGCGATCTTCGTACAGCGTAGCCCAGTAGTTGAAATCCCTTGAAAAAAGCAATCCCTGAATCAATGACTTACCAGGAGGCGTTAACGTAGGATCGTAGGTAAACGTTCTGAACCACATCTGCGGGAACGTCTCCGGCCCGACGATGATGGGTCGCCGAAAAGCCACAATGTTCTCGAATGAGCCGGGGGGAAATTGCCGATCAACTCCAAAGCTAACCATCAACATTCTAGGCGTCAGTTCCCAGGTTGTATACTGGCGACGAATCCTGGCATTGACATAGCGGCCCTCAAGCATTGAAAAGATCGTGCTGTAGCCGTCTGCCGCCGAGATCACGACATCGGCGTAGTGCTCGGTACCGTCGGCCAACCGTATTCCCACGGCCTGGTCATTTTTGACCAGAATCTTCTCAACAGTTGCACCACAAGTCACCTCTCCCCCCAGTGCGCGGTAATATTTCTCAATGGCACGCGGTAGAAGATGAGAGCCTCCCCGCACCAGCGATAATTCCCCCAAGCGCAGATGATTGAGAATCATAAACGTCCCGGCAATGGGTGTCTCTGGAACAAAGATATTGGGGATGGCCCAGCGCAGAAAAGGGTGTTTCATACGCAGCGCAAAATCGGCTGTGGAAACGTTGTCAAAGGTGACATACTTGAGCAAACGGCGCATGCTCCAAAGCAACTGCAGATAATCTCTCACTCCCATCAGCTCGCGCGGCTTGGCCTGCACATGACAAAAGCCTTCTGCGCGCTGAACACCGGCAAATAACTCGGCAATACGCGCGCGGTCCTGGGGAGAAATAGCCAACATATCCGCTTTCAAACGCTCCAGATCGGTGGTCACATCCAAGCTCATGCCAGTGGACTCATCTAGCAAATGCAGGTAATGGTCAATATAAATCAGCGGATTTCCCTCCGCGAAGACCCCCACCTCGCGGAACAGCTCGTAAAACCACGATCCGGGTTGGGTACCGAGCAACCAGTGAATACACCCATCAATTGTGTAGCCATGTCGCTGCCAGGCAGTACACACTCCGCCAGTACGGGTATGTTGCTCAAAAATGTGTGTATGGTAGCCGTTCATCTGGGCGTAACAACCAACAGACAGACCGGCCACGCCTGCACCGATAATCAAGACCGATTTGCTCATCCCATGCTCCTTAAAGCTTACAGGACTTGTAAGATTGTAGCACGTTTTTCGCTCACTTACAATACCAAAGTATCCATCTTGAGGTTGAATCAGTTTTATTTATATGCTATACTTATATGCAGATGCAAGATGTTCTCCCTATCGGCTGCCCATTTTTACACTCAGGCTTCATCCCAGATTACGGCATCGGTTGTCCCTAGAGAAATAGGCAAGACTCCATCTTGGAGGCTAAAAATGGTAAACCCCTTAAGTATCGCCAGTGCAAAGAATATTATTGATGATCGTCCTGTTATCACCAAAGATTTAGCTGTGGATCAGGATTGCGATACACTATTCTCAGAGGACTATGCCCATCTAAGAAAATTCTACATTGATCCCTGGCCAATCTTCGAGAGATGCAATTTAGAGCATTTTGAACGTCGCTTCTGGATCGAAAAGGAGATTGACGATTTTCTGCAAAACTTCACCCGTGGTTATTTCATCCTGGAGGCAGAAGCCGGCATAGGGAAAACCGCATTTGTGGCTGACCTGGTCAGGCAAAGGGGGCTTGTGCATCACTTTGCAGAATTGGCACCGGGGCAGAGCGGCATAGCTTCGGGGATCCTGAACCTGATCGCGCAACTGGCCCGCCTTTACCTCCCCATAGCCGAGACCGAAGCAGTCATAAACGAGGTCAGTGAGCAGTTTGCGGCATATAGAGAAGCTTGTTTGCGTGAATCCGATATATCTGATGCTGCAATCTATGGAAACGTTTTTTTGAATGCACTGCGTAAGGTGACAACACAATATCCGAACCAGAAGATCATAGTGGTCATTGACGCATTGGATGCAGCCGGGATGCCAAAGAATCAGAACGTCTTGGGGTTACCACGTATTTTGCCGGAACAGGTTTTTATGATTGTCACCCATCGCCCGGCTGCTATCACGTTAAATATTGATCCCAGAACACCTCATCGTAAACTGAAGCTGAAAGCTGCCGATCCCAGAAACCTTGCCGATATGCGCCGTTACTTACAAAACGCGGTGAATCGTCCCCCTCTAAGTGCGATTTTGGTAGATAACCATTGTGACAAGGATTGGTTTGTTGAAGCCATCATCGAGAAATGTGCAGGGGTATGGGTTTATGCGCAATATATTCTCTGCGAGATCGAACAACACAGACGCGCCCCGGCAGACTTAACCTCGCTGCCTTATGGGATACCGCAATATTATGCCGCCTATTGGAAACAATGGCGCATGGAAAAAGGTTGGTACGACATCTATCTGCCCGTACTGGGCATGTTGGCGGCTGCACGGCGCGAAATCAGTCTGGATGACTTACATGCATTGACCGGGGTTTGTATACGCAAAGATGAATTACGGCGTCTACTTTCTGAACAGTGGGGAGATTTCGTAGCTACAGTGACCGGGCCACGCTATAGATTTAGCCATCCCACTTTGTATGACTTTTGCGAGGGTCGGGTCAGAGAGGAGGACTTATCCCCGGAGGAACAAACCCTCATCGAGGAACTAAAGCTATCCACGATCAAACATGCTCTGCACATCATTCACGGGATTGAGGACATCGAGATATGTCGCGATGCTGCGCTGACTTTAGCCAAACTGGACTGGTTCACGCACCTCTCAAAAATTCCTCTTCAAAAACCACATATCGGTATGCCTGTGGATTTACACATGCGCATAGAAACAACACTTTCAAGCACTGACTTCTTTTCTGGGGATGCGATGCTGAGGGTCATCTTTGCAGACTCACGCCTCATACAGTGGCGCGACAGGCTGCCTGAAGCCCATAGTCCGGCCGAACGCGTACAGATAACAATTGACTTCTTGAGAAATCTTTTTAATACAGACCGGCAAAACGCGCTGGCTTTGTTCTTATATGTGCTGGCAGACCGCATTTCCCCTGCCGATGCCTGTCATCACAGACTGATTGAACTGGCAAAAGAATGGGAACACATCGTCACATGGGATGAGATCAATACCCAAGCAGAGAACGTACTCAAGTATCTGGAGCTAGTGGAAAGATTCTTGACCACCCCTGCCGAGCGAGCGTATACCGTAGAGATCATTTCTTCTGTCCTCGGCGCTCAACCTCTCCCGGCTCGTTATAAGATTCAATTGTATGTCCATCGCGCCATTAACTATGGCTATTTACAGGAGTTGAATGAAGCCGCTTCCGATTACTACCAAGCCTTGCTGTTGTTTGAAGAAGGAGGAGAAAGATCAGAACCCTCAGCCATGCTTACGGCAGCGCGCATCTTTTTGGGAGCCGCAAATATTAGTAGGGAAAGAGGAAACGCAATAGACGAAACCAAAGATCAAGAGGGCAGGGCAGAGTCGCTCCGGCGGGCGCAAAATTTTTATTCGAAAGCCATAGAATGGGCCACAAAGTATGCCGCGGATTTAATTCTTATCGTGGTCATCTATACAGAGCTGAGCTGGTGTAACGCGCTCTTGCGCGACTGGGAGGCTGCTGTGCTCTCTTATCACAAAGCGTTAGAAACTCTTGAGCGCGTGAAAGACGTACAAATTCAAAAGAGTTACAGGGCATTCATTTTGGAAACCATGAGCAATATCTTCTGGGAACAAGGGCAGTATGCTCTCGCCACACAACAAGATACAGAACAGGCTGGCCGGGCCTACCAAAAGGCTTACGATTGCGCCGTAGAAGAGATCAATATGTTGAGAGATATGTTAGGCGAACTCAACGCGCTGACTATCGCCCATATTAACGCGGGGGATTTTCTACTTGCGAAATCTGAATTGCCCGGTTGCCCGGATTCTCAAGAAGTTGCCCGGAACGCTCGCGAACACTGGCTTCAAGCCATAGCCTTAGCTCAGGCCTGGGGCTTATACAATCTGGAAGAAGAAGCCCGGAAACGTTTAGGCACATCCGGAGGGTAAGATGGCGCGCTTTTTGAAAAAGTTTGTTCTATGTCTCAATGTCGCTGCATTATTAGTGTTTTTTCTACAGGTACCGATGCCGGTTCAATCCGCGACTTTACAGGTCAACAGTGCTGCGGATAGCGGCCCCGGGACTCTGCGACAGGCATTACAAGATGCTAAACCAGGTGATACCATCACCTTCAATCCCACCGTTTTCCCGGCCGACCGTCCTGCAACTATTTTCGTGCGTTCCTATTTGATTTTGGATAAGCATAACATAACCCTTGATGCCAGCAACGCCGGTGTTATCCTGGATGGGTCCCAACTCACCTACGGAACGAGTGGTCTGGTTATCACAGCCAACAACTGCGTCGTCCGTGGGTTGACGATCCAACGGTTTCCGGAGAACGGCATTTGGATTGAAATTAATGCCACCGGCAACATCATCGGCGGCGACCGCACCGCAGGCAGCGGACCGAATGGACAGGGAAATCTCATCATCCTGAATGGCACAACCGGTATCTCGATCCTCGGTGACAACAACCAGGTTCTGGGGAATTACCTGGGTGTGGATAAAACGGGTAGCTATGGCCGGGGCAACCTCTATAGTGGCGTAGCCCTATGGCAAGGCGCCAGCCATAACGTTGTAGGAGGCAACACCGCCGGCCTGCGCAACATCATCAGCGGTAATTCAAAGGATGGCATCTGGATCTCCGGAGCGGAAACCGCGTACAATCGCATTATCGGCAACTATATTGGCGTCGCGGCAGACGGTAACACCGCTATACCCAATGGCCTGTCGGGTATTGGCATCCACGGCGCGCACCATAACCAGATCGGCGGCAACGAGGCCGGGGCAGGCAATGTGATCAGCGGCAATGCCGATACCGGCATCTACATCGCCGGCGCGGGAACCTCTTATAACCAGATCTTGGGCAATCTGATCGGCACCAATAGCACCGGGGATATGGCCGTGGGGCAGGGCCGTTATGGCATCATGATCGGGGAGGGAGCAAGTTACAATGATGTGGGCGATGGCAGCGCTGCAGGGCGCAACGTGATCAGCGGGAATCAATACCCCGGTATATTGATTGGGGGTAGCGCCACCACGGGCAATACGGTGCGGGGAAATTACATCGGCACAGACAAAACCGGAACAGCGCGCCTGGCGAACAAAAACGATGGCATTGTTTTAGACAGTGCGACTTACGGAAATACAATCGAGCAAAATGTCATCAGCGGCAACGGCACAAGCAATTACGGTAATGGCATTATCATCATCAGTAACGCGCATCACAATATTGTGCGCGCCAATCTGATCGGGCTGGATAAAAACGGAAAGTTCGCAATCGGAGGACAACCGAGCGGCGGCGTAGATTTGGGAAGCGGAGCACACCACAATCAAATCGGTGGTCCAAATGTGGACGATCGCAATGTGATCAGCGGCAATGGGACGGACGGCATTTTTATTGCCGATGCGGCAACACAAGACAACGTGATTCAAGGGAACTATATCGGTACCGATGTTTCCGGTGCGCTCCCCGTTCCCAACCTGTGGGGATTGTACATCGTGAACAATCCTTCCAACAATCACATTACAGAGAATCTGGTACGCTACAACAAAGGACATGGCCTGGAAATCCGCAACTCGACAAACAACGAAATTGCTAACAACAGTATTGTGGATAATGGAGAATTTGGCCTTCATTTTACAGAAGGGGCACACCATTACCTTATCGAAAACAATGACATTGCGCGTAATGGCCGGGATGGCGTCCGTGTAGAATCAGGATGTAGTGGCATTACGCTGCGTCACAATTCAATCTATGCCAATGGCGGCAAAGGTATCAGTTCCGAAGGCGTGCTGTCGCCGCCAACATTGACCGTTCTGCAGACCCTTGACACGGTGACCGGAACAACGGTTGCCGGTGCAACGGTGGACCTTTACGCCGACGATGAAGAAGAAGGGCAAACGCATCTGGCGACCGCAACGGCCAATGCAGAGGGAATTTTTATGTTCACCCAGCCTGGGGGATTCACGGGGCCCAATTTGACCGTGCTCAGTACCGATAAAGACGGCAACACTTCCGAGTTTTCAAGGCCGGTCCACATCCTATGGACACTGCTCCTATATCTCAATGGCGATAACGATTTGCAACCTTTTATAGCCGACATGGTATCCAATCTTGCGGCTTTGCCCCCCAGCCCACGGGCCAACGTTCTGGCGCTGGTGGATGGTCTGGGGTACACGGCGACCCTGCTGTTTGACTCTGGAACCACCCTGTACGACCTGACGTGGGGAGAAGCCACCCCTCTACACACCTCTGTTGTGACAGATAGCGAGCGCAATATGGGAGATGGACAAACATTGGTGGATTTCGTCAATTGGGGACGCACCTATGCCCCGGCCGCTTATACCATGTTGGCGATCGTTGACCATGGCGGCGGCTGGGCGCCCAGTGCTGCGTTGCCTGTTACGGAGACTCTGCCGATTCGCCGTACACACTGGATGGCCGGGGGAAGTGGGTTGAGCTGGGATTTCAACAGCAACTATGACTATCTCGATAGCAAGGAAATCCGCCAGGCCATGGCCCAAATTGCCCAAGCCGATAGGCCATTGGATGTGGTGTTTTATGATGTGTGTTTGATGAGCATGGTGGAAGTTGCCTACCAGATCAAGGACTACGCCTCATTTTTCGTCTCATCCCAAAATATCGGCTGGGCGCCCCTGGGGCCTGAAGGACGCTATGTGAGAATTATTCAAGGTATTCAGGCGCACGACAAACCGCGCGATGTAGCTCAATTGCTGGTCAATGCCTATGCACAAGCGATGACACCTGACTTGCATCCTTTTACCATTTCGGCCATTGATTTGACCACATTGGTCACACTGACCCGGTCGCTTAATCGTCTAACCACAGCCATTACCCAGACCCTGGTAGTCACGGATCAAATATCATCCTTGCAATACATTTACAACCAGGCACAAAAACTAGATTACGATAACGACTTCCGTATTGAGCCGGAACGGGATAATTTTGTAGACTTATACGATCTCGCCCTTAAGATGAGTCAGTACTACACGAATACGGAGATTGTTACGGCGGCCCAAAATGTCATCATGGCGCTGGAACAGACTGTTGTGGCCGAAGCGCATCGCAGCAGTGCTCCCTGGTTTTTGCCCGATCAGATTTGGGATCTTGAAAATGTCCATGGCCTCTCCATATTTTTCCCACTGGGCGAAGATTTGGAATTGCCGGTCATTATTACGGATACAAAGGGGATGACACGGCCCCTGCGCTTACGGGATACCTATACCACCGAGCAATTGCAATTTTTGGCCGATGTAAACTGGAAGGCTCTCATTGATCTTCATTACGAGGGAGCGCCCTGGATCCCCATCGCTGGTATCCAGGGGCCGGCGGCGAGATTGCTTGTCCCTGACATCCAGACTCCACAGACTTATATCACTGTGACCGGGCCTCTTACAGTCAATCGCGGGGTATATTTAACCTGGAACGCCCAGGATCATCAATCCGGTGTTGGGGGAGCCTCTTTCTGGTACCGGCATTTTGGTAGCGACTGGACAAGTGCGGGATTGACGATGCCCATTGCCTCCGGTATGATCCCGTTCAGATGGTCACATATATGCGAATATGAATTAGCGGTGCGAGCTATAGACAAGGCCGGGAACATGGAACCTTTTTACCACGGAGCAAACACGCTTAAATTGTTGATTGCTCCATGCTTACGGCTATATTTACCTCTCATTATGCGGCGCAATGAGTGAGTATATCCCTAATCTCAGTACACACCCTCAAACAAAGCACAAAAAAGCCGGATTTCTTAAAAAATCCGGCTTTTTGTTTCCCCATCCAAGTCGGGGCGAGAGGATTTGAACCTCCGACCTCACGGACCCAAACCGTGCGCGCTGAACCAAACTGCGCTACGCCCCGGACACTTCAGTTATACCCGATTCGGGTCATTCGTCAAGGCGCCCACGTGAGCCGCTGGTTCTCCCACCCCGGCAAGGCAGCGCCGAGGTCGAGGAGGCGCTGGACATTCTGCCCGTCGAGTTGCATCACGTAGATGGCCCAGTTGCCGTCGCGGTTGCTCACGAAGGCCAGCCGCCCTCCGTCCGGCGACCAGGCCGGCAACCCTTCATCAGAAGCAGCGGATGTGAGCTGTTGCACACCACCTTGGGGATTGAGCAAGATAATGTCCCAGTTGCCGGTCACATTGGTCATATACGCCAGCAGGTTGCCGGCCGGCGCCCAACTGACGGCAATGTCGTTCTCACTGCCGGTCAAGCGCGTGCCCGGTTGCTCGTCGTCGGGATTGTCGAGGATAATGCCGCATGTGCCGTCGGCGTCACAGCCGGTATAGGCCAGCCATCCTGAAGCACCCCACGCTGGCGCCCAACCCGCCGCCAGGCGCCGTGGCTCACCGGAGCCGTCGCTGTTGGCGATGTAGATGGTCCATTGACCATCGGTAGCAGCAGCGTAGGCCACCCGGCGACTATCCGGCGCAAGCGTCGGCCAGGCCTGGCCCTGCGGCGCAAGGAGTTGCAGCGGGATGCCTTCCTCCGGTAACACCATTTTCACGCCGCCGGAGACCTTGTCGCGGTAGGCCAGGCGTCCCGTCCCCAGTTCCCACCAGGGTTGATCCGCCCCGCTGGCCGCACGCAGGATGCGCCCGTCGGCGTAAAGCGCGTAGATGTCGTAGCTCCCGCTGGCGCTGTTGTAGACCGGATAGGCCAGCCGTCCGTAAGTAAACCCCGGAACGGGCTGCGGGGTCAGATGCGGCGTCACACCGTCCAGCGGCGTCGGCGTAGCCACAAGGCATACCTGCGCGGCCTCGGCGCGCTTTTGATCTACGGCCGGGTCGGCATATAGCCGCAGGGCCTGGGCGTATTGAAGCTCGGCCGGGCACATCTCCCCCTGCGTGAAGAGGTAATCGGCGTAGGCAAGATAAGCCTGATAAAGCCGCTGCGCCACATCCTTATAACCCGGATTGGTAGCGTAAAGCGCCGTGAAACGCTCGATGCACACTTCCCAATCCACGCCCCAATAGTTGAGTGCATCCAGATAGCGCGCTGCCAGATTGCGCTGATTCACGGCGTTCGCGTCTAAGGGGCGCAAGGCGATAGCCTGATCGAGATTGGAGATCCCCACCTCCAGCGCGTCTTGCTCCAGGAAAGCGATGCCCGCGTTGTACAGGCTGGTGAAGAGCATATCTTCGACCGTCTCGCGGTAGTAATCGGGATCAAGCGCACGCAGTTGCGTCAACGTCCGCGCCGTGGCCACCCAATCTTGCTGTGCAAACGACGCATGCGCCTGTTCCAGCAGTTGTTCAGAGAGCGAGACGACCACTTCAAGCGTCGGCGTGGGTTTGGCTGCCAGGCGCGTGCGGGCTTCGGCCAGACTTTGTTTCGCCAGCGCGTGTTGGGGATCGAGTTGCAGCACGTATTGGAACTCGGCAATGGCGCGTTCAAAGCGCCCGTCGTTCAAAGCCTGCACGCCGGCATCGTAATGGGTTTGAATGACTTCCAGCCGCGCCGCCTGCCGGTCGCGTTCGCCGGCATAGAGGCCCATGTATGCTGAAGCCACCACGACGGCCACAAAGACAGCCAGCGCCAGCAATATGACGAGGAGCCGGCGCACGAGGCGCAGCCACCGTTTCCCCAGCCGGGCGGCTGTCTTGGAGGATAATTCGGTTGCCTGGGGGACGACCGGCGAGCGAGTATCTTCATTCAACGGCCGGCGGATGTCAGTTAGAGGGGCAGCTTCTGGGGCCGGTACGGCGCGGCGTGACGCTTGTGGTTGCGTGAATGGCGGCGCAGCGGTTCCTGGCATTGTCGCCAACCGCTCCGGCTTCGGCGACTTTGTAGAGGGAGGCAGCAGGGGGTATGGCTTGCGTACAGCGTCTTGAAACTTTCGCAAGGTTCCCTGGAGTTTTTGTAGCCATGCCGACGACCGGGGCGCAGACTTCGGTCTGTGCGGCTTTTTCTCCGGCAGGAGCGTCATACCGCAGTTGGGACACAATAACCCAACTGTCTGGGGAAGCTCATACCCGCAATGAGGGCACAGTCTCATAGACGCCAAAACTCAGTCCCAGTGAAATTCTTCCAACGACGAGCCGCCGATAAACTCGCGCAGGATCGAGTTTTCCGGCACCTGATCGGGGTTCGCAGGTAAAAACCATTGTAAGAAGGTGAGCAGACGTTTCGCTTCCACCCACTGCCGGGAATCGGAATCCACCTGCAACAGGAGCGGCTCGGCCAGCGGCTTGAGCACCGAAAGCTCGTAAACCAGGGCCGAGTTGAACATCACATCGGCGTTTTCCTGATAAGGGAAGATATGACGTTTCTCGCCACGGCGGACGCTTTCCCAGCGGGCAATGGTCTCGGCGGCATTGTACCCGCGCGTGCGCGCGTCACGGGTGATGCGCCGGATCAGGCGCGTATCGGTCGTCGGCACGCGGTTATGGCGATCCAGATTGAGCTGCGTGAGCGCGGAAACGTAGATGCGGAAGAGCGCCTCAGGCGGCAGTGTGTAGATGAGGTCAGGGTTGAGGCCGTGAATCCCTTCGACAATCACAATCTGTCCGGGGCGCAGACGCGCTTTAGCCCCGGCTTCGCGTTTGCCGGTGAAGAAATTGAAGCGGGGGAGTTGTACTTCGTCGCCCTGCAACAACGCCTGGAGTTGGGCGTTAAAGAAGGGAATATCCAACGCCTCAAGAGCCTCGAAGTCATAGTCGCCGGTCTCGTCGCGGGGGGTGTCTTCACGGTTATGAAAGTAATTATCCAGTTCCAGTGCAAAAGGGCGGATGCCGTGCGCCAGCAACTGCACCCCGAGCCGTTTGGAAAAAGTGGTCTTGCCGGAAGAGGAGGGCCCGGCGATGAGAACCACCCGCACAGCAGCACGCCGATCCCAAATCTGGTCGGCGATGTCGGAGATGCGGTGTTCATGGAGCGCCTCGGAGACCAGGATTGTCTTGTTCAATTCGCCGCGGGCCACGATCCGGTTCAATTCGCCGACACTTTCGGTGCCGAGCAAGCGCAACCATTGTCCGTACTCGCGGAACACGGAAAGCAATTGTGGGTTCTGTTGAATCGGTTGCAGGTGGGGAGGAGCGTGGCGTTGCGGGAACTGCAAGATGAAGCCATCTTCCCAACACAGCAGCCGAAAAAATTTCAGATAGCCAGTCGAGGGCACCATGTAGCCGTGGAAATAGTCTTGATAGTCCTCCAGCGCGTACATCTGGAGATAGGTTTTCTTGTTGCGTTCCCGCTCCTGGAAAAGTAAAACTTTATCGGTTTCGCCGCGTTTCTCGAAGATTGCCAGAGCCTCTTCCAGCGGCAGGTTCAGGCGGACAATCGGCAGATCGGCTTCCACCATCCGCCACATTTCAGCGGCCAACGCCTGTAATTCGGCTTCGGTGAACGGAGCGCGGTTGCGCACCTCACAAAAGTAGCCGCCGAAAGGCAAGGAGTGATCCACGAAAATCTCGACCCCGGGGAAAACCTTGCCCGCCGCTACTACCATCAGGAATGACAGTGAACGCCGATAGACCCGCACACCGTCGGATTGCGACAGATCCAGTGGTTCGACTTTGCAGTCTCGCTTGATGGGATAGGTCAGTTCGCGTAGTTTCCCATCCACCAGCGCCACGATGTAAGGCACCGGTGGATCCGGAAACGCTGCCCGCAAAAATGTCTCGACGGTTGTTCCCAGAGGGCCTTCGAGGGTCAGATCGCCCGGCAGCGTCACCTGCACTGTATCGCGGGGTTGTGCGATTCTTACATTTGATTCGCTCATCGTCATTCTTCCCTTTCAACTCCGAGAGTATACCGTTTTCGGGGGTTTTGTAAAGCCGGATTTTTCTCGAAATGTTAAAAAATCTCGGAAAAACCCTTGAAAAAGTGCCCGTCTTGTGTTATGATAGGCTTTGTTTTACAGGCTCTCCCAAACAAAGAGAGCTTCACATAGCAAGCATTTTCTCGGA
Source organism: Chloroflexota bacterium (assembly GCA_019873645.1). Classification (GTDB taxonomy): domain Bacteria; phylum Chloroflexota; class Anaerolineae; order B4-G1; family SLSP01; genus DSWT01. The sequence goes on from JAIOAX010000023.1 coordinate 43,238, forward strand.
ACACATCTTTGTTTTGAGAGAGGCAACCATATAAGGCGAAATGTATCCAGATAGTGAGATTCTTTTCCCCCCTCGTTGTATCCAACAACTGCGGGATCTGCGCGGCCCAAAATGGCAACACCTAATCGAGCGGGTGGCTTTTTTGCCCCACAACCACGAAGAAGTGCTGGCTTTTGGGCTGATGATGATCAAGTTAGGGAGCTGTTTGACCTGCGACCTTGACAGTTATCGCGCCTCACTGGGATGTTGTACGTGCGCCCGCCGCACCATCGGCGGCTTCAAGGGGGACGATGACGCGCTGCTCGAGCTTTATGAGAAGTCGCTTCAGGATGTTCAAGCCTACCTCAGCAAAGAACAACCGTTAGCCGTGGCCGTGTTGCTTGAAGACCGTTCCCCCAGACAATGACCCGCTGATGTCAGTATGGCCCGGCGACTCTGGCCCGTCCTTATTCTCATCCTCTTCCTGATTCTTGCGTGGTTATCTCCCGACCCGCGCGCGCGGTTGTTTGCCGTGACCGGCGAAGAACGGCCGCTCCCTCAGTTGCGCGGCCTGGTACAGTGGGCTTTTCGTTGGACGCGCCCGTTGCCGCGCACGGCGGACGCTGCTGCCGTCGCCTACACCGATCTCCCCCCCTTCGGCGTGAATACTTTCCTGGAACAAGAGGTAGAGCCGGAAAAGCGCGCGCGTTCCCTGCAAATGATTGCCGACGCCGGCTTTCATTGGATTCGTCAATCGTTCCCCTGGTACGACATCGAGATCCACGGCAAGGGCGATTTTGAAGACCGCCGCCATGAACCGTATCGCTCGGCCTGGGACAAGTACGATAACATCGTGACCCTCGCGGAGCAGTATGGCTTGGAGATCATCGCCCGGCTGGAAGCGCCGCCCGCCTGGAGCCGCCACGACGGTACGGCGCGCGGCGCGTTCGGCCCGCCGGACAACTTCGCGGATTACGGCGACTATGTCGGCGCCGTGGTCTCCCGCTACGCCGGACGCATCCGCTTCTACCAGATTTGGAACGAACCGAACATTTACCCGGAATGGGGCAATCAGCCGGTGGACCCCGAAGCGTACACAGAGCTGCTGTGCCTGGCTTATGCGCGCGTCAAGGCCGCCGATCCGCAGGCCGTCGTCATCAGCGGCGCGATGGCCCCTACCACCGAACTCGGCACGTGGAACCCGACGTATGCCGGCAATAACCTGATGGACGTGCTCTTCTTGCAGCGGATGTACGACGCGGGCGCGGGCGCATGCTTCGACATTATGGCCGTCAACGACTACATGCTTTGGTCTGGCCCTACCGACCGCCGCATGCGCCCCACACAGAACCAGGTCAACTTTTCACGTCCGCTGTGGGTGCGCGACGTGATGGTCGCCAACGGGGATGCGCACAAGCCCATCTGGATCAGCGAGATGAACAGCAACGCTGCGCCGGAAGGCATCGAGGCACGCTATGGGCAGGTCACTCTGGAGCAGCAGGCACGCTATGCGCCCTTAGCCTATGAACGCATCCAACGCGAATGGCCCTGGGCCGGCGTGACGACGGTGTGGTTCTTCAAACGTGCATCCGATGCAGAGCGCGATCAGCCATTCTACTACTTCCGCATGGTCGAGCCGGATTTCACGCCGCTGCCCGTCTATGAGAGCCTGTCCACCTACCTCAACACGCTGGAGCCGACGCTTTACGCGGGATGCCATCAGGAGACGAGCTGGCAACTGACCTATACCGGCGCGTGGGATGAGATCGCCGCTCCCACCGCCGTGCTCGGTCGGTACCGCGCCGCGACGCTGCCTGGCGCGACCGTCACCTTCACCTGGGAAGGTCGTGTGTTCACCCTCACACCGGGACCGGGAGAGGGCACCCTGCGCGTCACCGATACAGCGGGGCGCAGCCGTGAGCTGCGTTTGCGCGGTAAACCGGTTGTGTTGTCCCGACACCTCAGCGTACAGCGCGAAACCCTCACCCTCACCGTCGTCAGCGGAACGATCAGCCTTGACGCATTTTCCATCCGTTAAACCCTTTACTCGTAATTCGCAATTCGTAATTCGTAATTCTCATACCTCTGGAGGCAGAACCATGGTACGGGTTTTAGTCACCTATTTCAGCGCAACCGGCAACACCAAAGCATTGGCCGAGGCCGTAGCGGAAGGCGTGCGTTCGGTGGAGGGGGTCGAATGTGTGCTCAAGACCGTTCCACAGACCACCAACGCTGATTGGTTGGCAGCCGACGGAATCATTGTCGGTTCGCCTACCTATTTTGGGCAGATGGCGTCGCGGGTGAAGCAAATGTTCGATGCCACCGTGGCCATCTACGGCAAACTGGAAGGCAAAGTCGGCGCGGCCTTCACCACGTCCGGCGGTGCGGGATGCGGCCACGAAATGACGAACATGTCTATCCTCACTGCAATGTTGGTGGCCGGGATGGTGGTGCAAGGGACGACGCAGGGGCCACACTTCGGCGCCTTTGCTGTAGGAGCGCCGGATGAGAAAGCCTTGCAGCAGGCCCGCGAAATGGGCGTCCGCGTGGCAACATTATGTAAGCGACTAGCTATCAGCGGTCAGCTATCAGCGGTCAGCGATTAGCTATCAGCGGTCAGCTATCAGCGGTCAGCGATTAGCTATCAGCCGTCAGCAATCCGCAATTCGTAACTCGTAACTCACCCTATGCCACCTTTGCTTCCCGTCATCACTACCTGGGCCGAGTGGGGCCGTATGTTCACCAATGTTCCACAATGGGCAGCCGCCGTGCGGGAAATCTGCCGCCGTCATCATATCCCGGTGCAGCACGTGACCGCCGGCTTTCCGGGCACCAATGCCGTGTTTGTTGTGGATGATGCCTGCGTCGTCAAAATCTACGCCCCATTCTGTCCCGAGGATTTTGAGCTGGAGTGTGAGTTATACACACTCCTGGGCAATGGTTCAGCTCTTCCCGTGCCGGCCCTCATCGCCCAGGGGGTTCTTGAGGATCAAATGCGGTGGCCCTACATCATTACGGAGTTTAAGCCCGGCATCCCCATCCGAGAGGCCAGAGCGCACATTGCCCATCGTCAGCGGGTGCGCCTTGCAGCGGCTCTGGGTGAGATGATTCGTCATCTTCACCACATACCGGTGATGCAGCTTACAACACTGGATCCCACGCCGGCCGGTTGGCGGGCATTGGTACGGCAGCGCGCAGCGCAAGCCGCTCTCCCCACCCAATGGGAAGACATCCTTCCCGCTGCAGTCGCCGCCGAAATTCCGGGATTCCTGGCCTCGGTGTTAGCCGCTGACGACGAGGCGCCGGTGGTGCTCATGAACGGCGACTTAACCGAAGATCATATCCTCCTGGAACAGGATGGCGGCAAGTGGCGCGTTTCAGGGCTCATTGACTTTGGCGATGCGCTCGTCGGACAGAAGGAATACGAATGGGTCGCGCTATGGTTTAGCGGTCTGGATCGCGATTATGAATGTCTGGCAGCGTTTATGGAAAGCTATGATGCCCGTATCAAGCTGGACGACGACTTCTTCACCCGGGCAATGGCCTACACTTTTATCCACGAATTTGCAACAGACATTTTAGCCACGACGCTTAAAATACTGGGCAACCCACCCATCGCCTCAATCAAAGAATTGCAGGCGCTCCTGTGGCAGGGATAACCAAAGGCCTATTGAGCATATCTTGATTTTGGAGTATACTAAATGTGTAAGCTGGTTTTGTAATGTTTGTGAGGGGCTTTGAAGGAGTGCGTTTATGAGCGAAATCATTGTGATCATCAACGATGACGCGGCCGAGGGGCAGTTCTTGACCGAGGTGTTAACGTCCCATGGCTACGTCGTGCATGTCCTCTCCAAAAACAATCTAGCGCAAGTATCCCTTCCTGGATTTGTACCTGACCTGGCAATTGTGGATGTCCGGTGTATCGAAGTATATCCGCATCTCAAAGCCCTGCTTGAAAGTTCTGTGCCGGTCATCTTCAGCGGTACTGTGGATGTAACCCTGGATCGTGAGAAAATCTTCACTCTCGGCGGTGTGGATTATCTGGCGAAACCCTTCCAACCGGCCGAAGTGTGGGCGCGCGTAGAGACCCACTTGAAGTTACAACGCTTACAAAAGCAAAATCTTACCCGGGAAGCGCAATTGCACGCCGCTATCGCCGCCCGTCAGGAAGCTGAAGCCGCCTTGCAGAACCTCAACGCTGTCCTGGAACAGCGGATCATCGAAAGTACCGCCACCCTGCACGCCTCGGAGGCCATGTTTCGCTATCTCCTGACCCGCGCTAATGACGGGTATGTCATCGTAAACGAACAGGAGCAGGTACTCTACGCCAACACCAAAGCGCAGACCTATCTGGGGCTGACGCGCGAGATAGATAAAAATGCCCCACCGACATTTATGGAACTGGTAGCGCAGCAATACCGGCGCGAGCCTCAGGCGGCCTGGGCGATGTGGCCCAAAAAGATGTTCATCAACAAAGTACCGGTGCCGCTGTACCTGGTCTCCCCGGAGACGGCGCATGCCAGAGCCTTCTGGTTACAGGTGGAGATGTTGGACATTGCCGCCGGACTGGATACGCAGGCCGGACGCATCATCTGTCTCAGGGACATTACCGAAAAGACCACTTTGCAGGAGGAATTGAGCCGCTTTCATTCGGTGATTGCCCACAAACTACGCACACCGCTGGTTCCCCTCTACACCGGCTTGAACTTCCTGGTGGAGCAGATACCCAGGCTTTCCCGCGATGATATCCTGATGTTTGTGCAGAGTGCCGCCGAAGGCGCAGAACACCTTTATAAAGAGATCGAAGAAATCGTGCGCTATCTGGATACGCCGCGCATCGCGACTCCGGAAACGGCTTTCCCCCTGGCGAACTTTGTGACGCTGGTTGCTAATATCAGCCAGGACTTGGCGCTATCGGATGTCACCGTGACGGTTGCCGAAGCGTTGCAGGAACGGCGTCTGATGCTCTCGCAGTGGAGTCTTGAGGTGATCTTGTGGGAGATTCTGGAGAATGCCAAGAAATTCCACCCACGCAATATGCCGGTGGTGACGATTGATGTTGCGCCTGATGGGGCAGAACAGGCCCGAATTCAGATCGGGGACGATGGCTTGACGCTGCCTTTAGAGCAGTTGGTGCGCATGTGGATGCCCTATTATCAAGTGGATAAGTTCACCACCGGCCAGATTGCCGGTATGGGATTAGGCCTCTCGATGGTCGCCCAACATGTTTGGAGTGTGGGCGGTACCTGCCGCAGCTTCAACCGGGAGGATGGCCCCGGCATTGTGATCGAGCTGGTGCTCCCCTTACAAGAATGACATAATCTTTTACCTCTCAAAATGTGACGGTAAGGCCAATTTCCGTGATCCTGGCGAAGGTTCAAAAAACCTTCGCCAGGGTTTCTAGCGGCTGATCCGGTAATGGCCGTCCTCGTCTATCATCACATCTTCTCTTGCCAGGACTTTCTCGCTCGCCATAAGCGCCTTGATTCTTTCCGGCCCATTGTCCCACAGCACGAGATTGCCCCACGGCATATACCAGGTCCAGCGGTTCTGCTTTTCCAGTACATCGAGACGCGGTGGCGGGGCACATTCGCCTATGGCTATGGGTTTGCCGTTCGCCAGCTTGAGCAGGTCGTCATGATGCGATGGTTTCCAGTCATCCCAGTAGATGTCGGCCGCCAGCACGTCCACGTAGTCGTGGCCGGGCCAGAACACTTCATAAGGGAATGCCTCATCGCCGGGAATGTCCCGTGGCGCGTTGGTGTTCCACACCCAAATCAGGTTGTTCAGGCCGTGGTGCTTGACGTAATAGTCGTACATCATGACCCACAGCTTCTTGAAACCGTTCTCCCCCGGGTGATTGCACCACCAGAACCACACCCCGTTCATTTCGTGATAGGGTCGCCATAACACCGGCACATGAGCATCCTGGAGCTGTTGGAGATACCCGGCGATGACATCGGCCTGTTGTTTCCAGGCGCGGTTCAGGGGCGTTCCGTCTGTTGTCAGTGCGGCCCATTCTTGCGGTGTGGGGCGGTTCTCCATCGTCCAGATTTGTCTTCCATCGCAACAATCGCCCCATCCCGGCGGACAGGCATGCCACATCAAGGTGATGATGAAGCCCTCACGGTGCCTTGCAATGGCGTTCCGCACCAGTTCTGCGCGTGCCGCGGCCGGCTTCAGCCCGGTAAAACGTACCTGGCGCGATTTCGCATCCTCAACAGAGGCAATTTCACCCGGAGCGGAGAGATTCAGCGGCCCGCAGTGCTGAAAAGCGTGCGGTTCAGCCCCTTGATAGCAGAAGCTAAAGTCAGATCCCCAGACGATGGGATATTTCCCGGTCAGCTCCTTGACGATGTCGGTATACTTCGAGCCGCTGGCGATGAAGTTATGCTGCCCGGACAGCAGATACCGCCCCTGGACCGCATATAGGAATTCGAGCAGTCTTCTGGCTTCGGATGTTGCCTTGGGATTGGTCACCGGGGCCCCTCCTAACCGTAAACGCCGTATGCCTTCGCCGCCTCGACCATCGCCTTGACGTTTTCCATCCTGGCTTCATCGAAGAACGCGCCGTTGCTCACAATCAACCCCCCGCCCTGGCCGGCGGTCTCTATCAGCCGTTTGACGTACTCCCGTACCTCTTGGGGAGTGCCGAGCCGCAGCATGGAGGAGGGCACGTTGCCGATAAGGCAGGCGTTTTGACCAAGCGTCTGCTTGACTTGCGCCATATCCGTCTGATCAACCATCCACACCGTCGTTCCCCGCGGCACATCCTGGATGACCTCCAGGCGCGAACTCCAATGCCCCTCCAGGGCGGGGAAGGGGATGCAGCCATTCTCGATCAAGCCGAGTATAACCTGCCTGAGAGTAGGCCAGTAGAACTTTTTGAACTGCGCATCGGAGAGGAAGCCGTCGGCGCCTTTGTGCAGCGGGATGAAGATCAAGGGCTTCCCGGTCTGTTGCGCCGCGCTCACGCCCATGCCGATCATAATCGGGACCAGTCTCTCCATAGCAGCGAGCAGCTTGTCGGGCCGGCGGTAAATGTCCAGCATGATGCCCTTGGTGCCGCGGAGGGTATCGCCGAGGACATCGAACGGCGCTTTGGTAAAACCGCCGAGGATCGTCGGGAATCCCAGCGTGGTCAGTTCTGCGTCTGAAGCGCCCATTGCCATAGCCCACTTCAGGGCCTCCGCGCCGGCCTCGAAAAGCGCATGGAAGGTGGCCTGGACGGGGGGCAGGGCATACGGGACGAAATTGAAAGCCACGCCATACATTTCGAGGATGTTGGTATAAGGCGCGAGCATCCCCAACCCTCCCAGCGCGCCGAACACGCGCGGCAGGTAGAAATTCCTGAAGTAGAACGACGGATCCATCATGAAGAGATCGTATTCATCCGCCGTCATATACTCGGCCTCATTGCACTGATAGCAATGTTCGGGCGCGACCCCGTGTCCCGGCCAGGAATAGAGCTTGTAGTCGAGAATCTCATAGAACCGGCCCGGCCCGGGCGCCGAAGCGCCGATGTGCATATCCGGTTGCAACTCCAGGATGAATTTCTTGAAAGCCGATGTGCATTTGTCGTAATCGTACATCGCTTCTTCGACGGTCATCCCGGCATTGAGGTAGGGGAACATACTGGGCAGCACCGTGACCGGCACGCGGTCCGGCTCACGCAATTGAATGGCAGCTTTGATTCTGGTCAGACTGGCCTGATAGTTGGCCTTGGCCTCCGCGCTTTGGAACTGCACGTCATTCCCATCAGGGCCTTTCGGCGAGAGCAGTCTTTGAAAAGCGGCTTCTAACTTGTCCATGGTTACCCTCCTATCCACCCTTTGGCTAATTTGACGGCGGCCATGGCATCCTTGCCATAAGCATCCGCGCCGACAAAGTCCTTGACAGCTTCATCAATCTGACCACCACCGATCATGATTTTCACCTGATCGCGCAGCCCGGCCTTTTCAACGGCCTCGACGGTGGCTTTCATCTGATCGAAGGCCAGGGTCAGGAAGCCGCTCAGCCCCACCACCTGTGGCCGGAACATCTTGATAGCCTCGACGAACTTCTGCGCCGGAACATCAACACCCAGGTCAAGGACCTCAAAGCCACTGACCTTGAGCATAAAGGCTACAATGTCCTTACCGATATCGTGAATGTCCCCTTTGACCGTGCCGATGACCACTTTGCCGAGGTGTTCTGCTTCTGCCGACTCACCCAAGCGGGGCCTGACGATTTTCATAATTTGATTCATCATCTCGCCGGCCAACATCAGTTCGGGCAGAAAGTAAATGCCCTCCTCATAGCGTTTGCCGATGACATCCATAGCCGCCCGGACATCGTCCAGAATAGCCAGCGGCGGTGTGCCGCTTTTGACCAGCGCCTCGACCAAGGCGAGGGCTTCGTCCTCCCGCATCTCTGCAAGCGCATCTACCAGTTGTTGTGACATACTTGGCCTCCTTTGAATTTGGTAATTAGGGATTGGGGGTGAACACGCCGGCCCGGTAGGCGCGGACGTAGTTCAAACAATAAGAATCGCGTCCCAGCACCAATTCAGCAGCTAATAATGTGGCCCGCAGTTCCCTGTCCAGCGGGTCGAGGATGGCGCAATCCAGCCCGGCGGCCAGCGCCAACGTCAAAAAAGCGCGATTGACGTAGGAGCGCGCCGGCAAACCATACGAAATGTTGCTCAGTCCGGCGTTGCAATGCACCTTCGGGTAGGCGGCGCGCACTTCGCGGATGGTGTCACAGAAAATCACGGCGCTCTGCGTGTTGGTGCTGAGAGTCATGGCGAGCGCATCCACATATACTCGCTCGTCGGGGATGCCGGCAGCGCGGGTGGCCTCCAGCACGCGCTGGATCACTTCCACACGCGCGGCGCTGCTTTCGGGAATCCCCCGGTCACCCATCGCCAGGGCTATGACCGGACAACCGTATTCGACCACCAGGGGCAACACCCCGTTCAACCGCTGCGGTTCGCCGCTGATTGAATTGATCAGCGGTGTCTGGTTGACGATTTTAATGGCCGCGGCCAATGCCTGCGGATTGGCACTGTCAAGCGACAGCGGCGTATCTACCACCGCCTGGATCGTGCTCACCAACCACACCAGATCGTCCGGCTCGCGATCGGGGTGTGTGCCGGCATTCACATCCAACCAGGTTGAACCGGCCTCGGCCTGGCGGCGCGCCAAATGCTGGATATAGTGGGCATCTCTTTCGACGATCGCCTGGGCCACTTGCTTGCGTGTACCGTTAATCTTTTCGCCGATGATTTGCATTGTTTATCCCCCTGTAGTTAAGTTCATCATGACCGCTCGTTACAACACCCATTATACGTCCAAAATCAGGAGTCGAAAATCTCTCCTACAGGGTGCCTTTCAACTTAGGGGAAAAAGTCAAATAAACTTCTGAAATAATGCACTTGGATTGGTTGTAGAGCTCCTTCGGAACCCACAATGAGGCTAAGGGCTAAACATTGCACTTTTGTGCCCCCACCCCCGGCCCCGCCCCTTTGGGGCGGGGAGGTAAATAGGGGGGATTTGGGGCGGCGAAGCCGCCCCAAATCCCCCTTTGAGAAATCCCCCGCTCTCCCCGTGTGCGGGGAGAGCGGGGGCAGGGGGTGAGAGGGGAAAACGCAAAAAACCTGCCCCCATCCTGAAATGCACCCATCTCTACAAGGACATTTGCCAGATGGAATGAGTTGGATAGAATAGGAAACAATGAAGGAGGTCATAATGACAGAGGTTGATAATACCAAGACCGCCGTGCACATCATCGTCCACGGCTACGTGCAAGGCGTGGGCTTCCGCAGTTTCGTACAATCGCGAGCGCTGGCACTGGGGCTGGTGGGTTGGGTGCGCAATTGCGACGACGGCACCGTCGAAATTTGGGCCGAAGGGCCGCGCGACGCATTGGAACGTCTGACGCGGCAGGTGTACGGCGGCCCACGCTCCGGTCTGGTCAGTCATCTCGATGTGAGCTGGCACGCACCTCAAGAAACTTTCAGCGGCTTCCATATCCGCTGGTAGCCATCCCTACACTATGAACAAGTTCAAAAGGCTACAAACTCTCGCCTGGGTTATCCTCCTGACCTCTTTTTTCATCTGCCTGGGGCTGGCAATCGGCGTTCCGCTCGGCACACGCTGGTGGCTGTTGCATACGACCCGACCCCTAAAAATCGTTGTGCAACCGCGGGCCGGCGTGGTCTCATTGCAACCGGCAGGCAGCGGCGCCTCGATTCTTCTCACCGAAAATACCGAAGTCACCGTCCACAGCACCATCAAGCTCTCCGAAAACGCCGAGGCCTGGGTGCTTTTCTATCATCCCGACAGTGCAAAGGAAGATGTCACTTCGGCGCCGATAGTCACCGTGCAATGTTATGGCGATACGGAAATCAGCGTGGTTAACGCGCATACACCCCGCTTCGCCGTCAGCAAGCTGCCCCACAAAGTGACCTTGAGCATCCGTCGCGGAGCCAACACCCAAATCTCCATCGAGAGCAACACCCGCGATACCCTCTTGCGCGTCGAGACCCCGCACGGCGCCGCCGAAATGGCCCAGGGCATTTATCGGCTCGTTGTCGAAGACAAACAAACCGAATTCGCAGTCAGCAGCGGGCAGGCTTACATTCCCGATCCGGCGACCGGCGAAAGGTACGTGGTGGCCGAACTGCAACGCGCGGAGCTGACCGCTGCCGGCTTGAAGGAAATTTATACCGGCGAGCGCAATATCCTGCGCAACCGCAACGGCGATTTTGAACAACCGCTTGAGGGCACCTGGCAAATCTTCGGACGCACCGCCTTCGTCAACGAAGACAGCGGCACGGTTCGGCAAACGTCCCTGGGCGACAACCGCCGCATCATCTTGCTGGAACGGGTAGGCCAGGGGTTTTCTGAAACCGGCGTCACTCAAGAAATCAACCAGGACATTCGCGGAATCCAATCGTTGCGCGTGCGCGCGCGTTTGCGCGTAGATGTCCAAACCCTCAGTAGTTGTGGATCGTTGGGTACCGAATGTCCGGTGATGATCCGCATCAAATTCACCGATCAGAGCGGCGCGGTTCGGGAATGGTTGCAGGGCTTCTATGCCATCGAGGGCGCCGATAAACCTTTCTGTCAGAGTTGCGAATGGCAAGCCGTGCATATCAAAGTGGCGCAGGCCGGTGTCTGGCACAACTACGAATCCCCTAATCTGCTCCCTTTGCTCTATGAGAAGGGCATCGAACCGGTCAGCATCCAACGGGTGGACATTTATGCTTCCGGCCATACCTACGGCGCCGCCGTAGATGAAATCGCTATTTTGATAGGAGAATAACCGCCTCTGCAGCTCAAGAATGATGATGACCCCACCACAGCACAAAACCTCAATCTATCCGCTGGGCAAACTTCCCGAAGCCGATCTTGTTGAACTACTGCGCCATCCTCTCGGCAAACCGGACCCCCGCGTGATCTTCGGGCCCGGCCTGGGACGCGATGCCGCGGCTATTGATTTCGGGGACCGTTACCTCATCGCCAAAAGCGACCCCATCACTTTCGCCACCGATGAGATTGGCTGGTATGTGATGAATGTCAATGCCAACGACGTGGCCTGCCTGGGCGCCCGGCCGCGCTGGTTTATTGCTACGTTGCTGTTGCCCGAAGGCAAGACCGATCACGCGCTGGTGGAGCGCATCTTCGCGCAACTGCACACGGCGGGTTATGAGATCGGCGTTAGCGTCGTCGGGGGGCACACGGAGATCACGCACGGTTTGGAGCGGCCCATCGTCGTCGGCGCGATGTTCGGCGAAGTGTCCCCGGAACGTCTGGTGCGCTCCGACGGGGCACGCCCTGGCGATGTCCTCATCCTCACCAAGGGCATTTGCGTGGAAGGTACGGCCCTCCTGGCGCGTGAAGCCGCCGACCGTCTGCGCGCCAAAGTCGCCCCGGCGGTTCTGGAACGCGCTGCCCAATTCCTGCACAATCCGGGGATCAGCGTCGTGCGCGATGCGGCCGTCGTGATAGCTCACGGTGAAGTGCACGCCATGCACGACCCGACGGAAGGTGGCGTCGCCACCGGCATCCACGAACTAACCGCAGCCGCCGGTGTGGGCGCCGTCTTGGATGCCGCAACCTTCCCCATTTACCCGGAGACACGCCTTCTATGTGAGGCGCTGGGACTGAATCCCCTTGGCCTCATCGCCTCCGGTTCCTTGCTGGCAGCCGTGGCCACATTCGACGCGCCGTCTATCGTGAAGGCGTTGCGCGCTGCCGGCATCCCGGCCGTCGTCATCGGCGTCATCCGTGAAGAACCGGGCGTCATCGTGCGCGATGGACCTGCCGAGTATCCGCTTCCCACATTCACGCGCGACGAAATCGCGCGCTTATTCGAGGGCCTATGACACCATCCAATTTTCCATCTCTATCCCAAATTCCATCCGACCGCGCGGATGGGCGCAGCTCCTGGGTTCACCGGGCGTTGATCTTCACCGGCCTGGTGGGCCGCATCCAACCGTTGACCTTGTTGCCGGCCTGGATCGCGCTGGCAGCGATTGCCGGCTGGCCCTGGCGCGCCCTGCAACTGCCGGCAACCGTGGTGAGCGCGTTTTTTCTGATCGTAGATTGGGCCATGCTGGGCCTGTTACCGGTGAAACGCCGCTCGTGGGGGCCGGTCACACCGTCATTGCTGGCATTGACATTGATGCGCACAGTGCTCTTGTGGATCGGCGCCTGGCTTGCGCCGACGACGACGGGGCTGGCCGGCGTCGCGGCTATCCAGGCGTTGGTAAGCGCCGCTGCCATGCACGCCACCTGGATTGAGCCTTTCCGCCTCAAACTCAAGCGCATCCACTACCATCCCCCACACTGGAAAGATGCCCCGCCCCTGCGGGTCCTGCACATCTCTGACTTGCACTTTGAGGGCTACTCCCCACGGGAACGCGCACTGTTGGCACAGGTGGAGAGACTGCAACCCGACCTTATCCTCCTCACCGGTGACTACCTCAATTTGTCTTCGGTGTATAACCCGGCGGCCCAAGAAAGCGCGCGCCACCTGCTGGCGCAACTCCGCGCCCCGCTTGGCGTCTACGCCGTCACCGGCAGTCCCGTTGTGGATATTGCCGGCATCGTACCGGAGATCTTCGCCGGTCTGAACATTCACTGGCTCAACGATCAGGCCGTCACCCTTCAGCATGGCGACAACACCATTCGGCTGCTCGGTGTGCGCACCACCTACGACATCGAGCGCGATGCCGCAGCGTTGCAGCGTCTGGCACAACCAACAACCGATGCTGTTTTCACCTTGCTGCTCTATCACACCCCCGACCTTATGCCTGTAGCGGCCGAAACCGGCGTGCATTTGTATCTGTGCGGGCACACCCACGGCGGGCAAATCCGTCTGCCCCTCTATGGGGCACTTGCGACCAGCTCGCGTCTTGGGAAACGTTACGAAATGGGCCTCTACCGCAGCGGCACATGCACCCTTTACGTCAGTTGTGGGTTGGGGATGGAAGGATTGGGCGCGCCGCGCGCGCGGTTCCTCGCGCCGCCGGAGATTGGCCTGTGGACGTTCAAGCCCAGGTCATCCCATTGACGGAACGCCGAATCGTAGTATGCTTGAAGTGAGCTTGAGTTGGTCAGGCAGTCGCGCTCCGGGACGCTCTGCGTTGCCGGGGTGAGGAAAGTCCGGACTCCACAGGGCGCGGCGCCGGGTAACACCCGGGCGAGGTAACTCGGGGACAGGGCCACAGAAACAGACCGCCGCCGGTCGCCAGACCGGGCAAGGGTGAAAAGGTGGTGTAAGAGACCACCGGCGCGCCGGGCAACCGACGCGGCCAGGCAACCCCCGCCGGGAGCAAGGCCAAGCAGGGGGGAAGGCCCACGGGGCCGGGGAGTGGCCCGCTCTCTTCCCTTTGGGGACAACCTCCGGGTAGGCTGCTAGAGGCGCGGGGCAACCCGCGTCCCAGATAGATGACTGCCACTGACAGAATCCGGCTTATAGACCGACTCAAGCTCCTACATATACAATCTTCTGTAGCGGTTGCCAAACTGCCGTTTTGTGGTAAGATTGCCCCTGTGCATGTGGACGGACTTTCTGCTCGTGGCGTCAGACCATGAGTAATCCCATAGGAAGGAGGTCAATCCGTCTTGGCTAAACAAACTGGTAAGCAAAATTACGAACTGTTGTTCATCATCAATCCGACGCTCGGCGAGGACGACAAAGAAAGTCTCCTGGCGCGGGTGCGTGGATACCTCGAACAGGCAGGCGGCGATATCGTCACCTTCAAAAACTGGGGACTACGTCGGCTTGCCTACACGCTCAAAGGCCAGAAAGAGGGGCAGTATTACCTGGTAAACTTCGCTATGCTGCCGGAGAAAGTGGCCGATTTCCGCCGCAACCTCATCCTCGCCGAAGGCGTCTTGCGGGAGATGATCGTCCGTGTTGAGGGCGAGTTCCCCCCTGAGAGACCTGAGCGCAGCCCCCGGTCCGAGAGTATTCCGGTATTCGACGAGGAGCTGAACGACGAGAATATCCCGGACGACGAAGAAGAAGATTAAGTATTCATATCCTTACCATTAAGGAACCCTGATGGCACGCGGACTCAACAAAGTGATGATTATCGGTCGCCTGGGCCGCGAACCGGAAATGCGTTTTACTTCCGGCGGGCGTCCGGTGGCGTCCTTCAGCGTGGTGACAACGCGCGGCTGGACGAACAACGAGGGCGAGCGTCAGGAAGAAAGCGAGTGGTTCCATGTCGTAACCTGGGGGGGCCTGGCGGAGTTGTGTAAAAAGCGACTCCACAAAGGCTCGCAGGTCTATGTAGAAGGGCGACTGCAAACCCGCTGTTGGGACGGACCGGATGGAGAGCGGCATTACCGCACCGAACTGGTGGCCCAGGAGTTGATTTTCCTGGATGGATATGAGGGCGCGTCTGAAGTCGAAGATGAAGATGAAACAGAGTTCTTCGCCGACGAGGATGTGGGTCATCAAGAGCATCTGGATTGATTAAGGGACGCCATACCAACCGACAGTTTTTTGTCAACGGATTAGACAGATTTTAACGTTCCAACGTTCAAACGTGATAATGTTCCAACGAATTTTAATGAGGAGATGAACTGTGAGCGATTTCAAACAGCGCCGTGGACGGCATTTTGTGCCACGCCGAAAAGTCTGTTATTTTTGCAACGAAAAGAGCTTGATGATTGACTATAAAGACGCCGACTTCCTGCGCCGCTTTGTCAGCGACCGCGGCAAGATCCGCCCGCGCCGCCAGACGGGTGTATGCGCCAAACATCAGCGGCAACTGGCCATCGCCATCAAGCGCGCCCGCCACATGGCCTTGCTGCCGTTTGTGGCCGAAATTCAAAGATGAATGTCAATTTTATCGCCGGCCGGGCATAGGGGTATCTATGCCCGGCGATTGTTGGAGAACCCATCATGGCTAAACCCAGTCCCCCCAAAGAACTGACCCGCAAGCAACTTGCGCGCCGCGAAAAAGAGAAACGGCTGAACCGAATCCTGATCTGGTCGGCGGTTGGTGTAGCGGCGCTCATCATTCTGATCCTGGGCTACGGCTTGCTCACCGAACTGGTCATCAAACCCGCTAAGCCCGTGGCCAAAGTTGACGGTGTCGCCATTACCACCAAAGAATTTCAAACCCGCCTGTACTACGAACGGCTGTTGATGCGCAATCAGTTGCAGGCATACCAGAACTACCTGCTCCAGATTGACCCCAACGACGAAACGATGCAAAGTTTCTACCAGCAGGTACAGACCACGATCAGCAATCTGGAGACGCAACTCTCGGAAACGATGGCCTCCACGGTTGCCAAACAAGTCCTGGATAATATGGTGGAAGAACGCATTGTGCAGCAAGAGGCGCAGACTCGGGGGCTAACCGTCGCAGAGGACGAGGTCAACCTGAGCATCGAACAAATGTTGGGCTACGACCGCACGATTACGGCGACGGAGACAACGACCGCGACGGCGACGCCGCGGGAGAGTTTTGACTCGCTTTACCAAAAGTTCCGCGAAAACATTCTTGAAGAAAGCAAACTCTCCGAAACAGCCTACCGCACCATGGTCAAAACCGACCTGCTCAAAGAGCAACTCAAGAAGGCCCTTGGCGCCGATATTGAGCAGACCGCCGAGCAAGTCGAAGTGACCTTCTTTATGGTTGCAAGTGCAGAAGATGGCCGGGCGTTGCAAGAACGTATCAACAACGGCGCAGACGTGAAGGCGTTGGTCGAAGAGTTGAACAATGACGACAGTACCGAGACGGCCGGGTACGCCTTCCCCTGGTTGCCGGTCGGCTACATCGGCGGACAATTGGGGCCGACGTTGGAACAGGTGGCTTTCAACACGCCGGTAGGGAAAGCTGCCGATCCGACACAGGGCGCCGATGGGCGGTACTACGTCATCTACGTCAGCGGCCATGAAGAACGCCCGCTGAGCGAATCGGTCCTTGCACAAAACCGCGAGCAGAAATACACCGCCTGGCTCTCGGAGCAAAAAGAGCAACGCTGCGAATATCTCGACTGGCAAAAGGCGGTATTGACTACCCCCTAGCCGGTTGGTAACTACCCTTATGTCATAGAAAGCCCCTCTTAATGAGGGGCTTTTCTGTGAAGTCTATCCCCAAAATGGTTAGCAGATTAAGCAGATTGAGCAGATTTATGCGAAAGCTGAAAGCTAATCCGTTGACATGCACTTTTATGCCGGGCGGAGCGTGTAGCTCATGGTGTCTATTCGCCATAGATTACGCCACCATGCGTTTGGCCTCGATCACATTGCGGATCTGCCCGACTTTTGCCAGAACACGCGTGAGCGTTGCCAGGTCCGGCACCTCCAAAGTCATATACACCGGCAGAATGTTATAGCGGTTGCGCTTGCCGGTGCTCACCGAAGCTACGTTGATGTCATGATTAGCCATAATTTCGGTGATATCGTGCAGCAACCCCGCGCGGTCATACGCCGTGATCACAACCTGAATCGGGAAGGTGCGTTTTTCGCGTCCCCATTCCACTTCGATAAGGCGTTCCAGGTCTTCTGGCCCCATCCGCAAGATATTGGGACAATCCTGGCGGTGAATTGTGACGCCATGGCCGCGGGTGATGTAGCCCACGATTTCCTCGCCGGGCAAGGGGTTACAACATCGGCCCAGATGCATCAACAACCCCCCGGTCCCCCGAACATTGATCCCGTCCGTGACCACTTCCATCGGCGGCGTCGGCGGGCCGGTGTAGAGTTCCTCCTCTGCCGCGACCTCCTCGGCTTTTTCCTCTTCTTTTTTCTCAGCGAACTGCTCAATATAACTTTCCAGACGTCTGGCGATCGCATCGCTGGTGATGTCGCCCACCCCTACCGCGACCAGAAAATCCTCAGGAGTCGCATAACGCTTGCGAAAAAGCTCGGCCACTTCTTCGACAAAGAGCGCCAGCCCCAGGCGTTTCAAAAGTTTATCCACCACCAAACGCCCTTGCGCGATATTTTGTTCTTTGTCCTGACGTCTGAACCACTGCTTGATCTTCTGCCGGGCATGCGGCGTCTTGATGTAACCGAGTTCTTCGTTGAGCCAATCGCGGCTTGGGCCGCCCTTGCGCCCGCGGATGATTTCCACCTGCTCCCCGGTCTTGAGCTGATAATGCAGGGGCACCCAACGTCCATCCACCTTAGCTCCCCGGCAGGTGTGCCCGATCTCGGTGTGCACCGCATAGGCAAAGTCGAGTGGTGTCGCGCCGGCAGGCAAATCAATCACTTTCCCGCGCGGCGTGAACACATACACCCGATCCCGAAACCCATCCAAACGCACCGAGGTCGCCAGCTCACGCGCATCGCTGGTTTCCTGCGTGTACTCCCGAAAGCTCTGGCGCACGGTGGAGATCTGTTGCATGGCCTGAGCGCTCAAACGCACATCCTGCTCTTTGTAACGCCAATGCGCGGCGACCCCAAACTCCGCGATTTCATCCATAGCATAAGTGCGGATTTGCACTTCCAGCGGCGTCCCATGTTGTCCGATGACCGCCGTGTGCAAACTCTGATAACCGTTAGGTTTGGGATTGGCGATATAGTCGTCGAATTCGCCGGGGATGGGTGTCCACAAATGATGCACAATGCCGAGCACTTGATAACATTGATTGTCGGTATCCACCAGCACCCGTAAGCCCTCGGCATCATAAATACGCGCGAAAGGCAGGTTTTTGCGGCGCATCTTCAGATAGATGCTGTAAATGTGCTTGGAACGCCCTTTGATCTGCGCCGGGACCTTCTCACGTTCCAGGGCGGCCTGCAAAATCTGAATATGTTCGGCGACCCGTGCGTCGCGTTCTTCACGGTGGATTTGCAAGAAGCGGGTCAACTCCTCAAACATCGTGGGATTCAGATACCGGAAAGCGAGGTCTTCCAGCTCGGCCTTCCAGACCCAGATGCCCAGACGGTTCGCCACCGGCGCAAAAATCTCCAACGTCTCACGCGCCATGCGTTGCTGATTTGCCGGAGGGAGAGCGGCCAGCGTCCGCATATTATGCAGACGGTCGGCCAGCTTGATGAAGATGACCCGCACATCATCCTCGACCATTGCCAGCAACAACTTGCGCAGGCTTTCCAGCTCTTGCAGGTCGCGGGTGCGCTGGCTATCCTCCTTGACCAGCTCCTCGACCCGGTCGAGTTTGGTGACGCCTTCCACCAGCACCAGCACCTCTTTGCCGAACTGCGCTTCCAGCTCTTCACGGGGAACAGGGCAATCTTCAAGCACATCATGCAACAATCCGGCGGCAATCACCGCCGGATCGAAGCGCATTTCGGCCAACAGATAGGCCACCTGGAGAGGATGCTGAATGTAGGGTTCCCCGGATTTGCGGGTCTGGCCGTTGTGAGCGGTGCAGGCGAATTCGTAGGCGCGGCGGATGAGAGTGCGGGCATCCAGACCCAAAACACTTTCGGGAAGACGCGACATAATACCATCAATAGTAAGCACAGGATATTCCGCCATCTTCCAATCATCTCCCCAATTCACTATATCTATATCCCGGGCTTTAGACTTGATAGATTCCTGAATTGTATTATGATACCCTTGTTTTGCGAAAATCCAAGTCAGAAGAGAGGCCATTTATGCAAATCTACCGTAAAATCAATCGCTCGGTTATCATAGGCATTGCTATCATTCTGCTCACGGCCTGTGGGGGTGGGAGTCCTACATCTTCGCAGCCTTCATCACCCCTTCAGACTCCGTCTACAGTGATGCAGTCACCTCTTCCTGGCATGACTTCTCCGCCGCCTACCCCCACGCTCGATCTTTCAATCGAATACGGTTTGTCGCAAGATCAGCCTGCCCCGATAGGCGTACCGGTTAAGGCAGAAGACGGCCTGATCATCACCGTATTGGAAGCCAAACGCAACAGTGAAGAGGAATTAGTCAGCATAAACCCCTTTAACATCTTCTACCCAAATGATGAAGCCGTGCTGATACGTGCAAGGGTTGAATTGCCTAAGGATCCCCCACAACCGTTCACATTGCTCTCAATAGATTTCGACATTGTAGATGAAAACGGCACGCTGTATGCTTACCCCCTGACCGTCATCGTCGCCGATGAACTCAAAGCCAGAATGGAGCGGGCCACCACGCTTGAAGGTTATTTAGCTTTTGTCCTTCCGCGTGGGCACACACGACTGACGATGCGATATTTGCCTAAAGACCGTGAGCAGACTTACAATCCTCGCTGGTTTATTCTGGCGCCATAGGTCGAGACTTATGGTCAGGAAAAGTTAAATAAGGATGCAAATATCGCCCTGACGTGTTAAGACCCTCCTGAAGAACCTGCCAGTTCAAAAGTACAACCGACCCGAAAGCAAAAAAGCAAAGATGGCGCTTGTTAAAGCGCCATCTTTGTTGCTACCGGGTCCTCGTGCTAGAGACTATGGTTATTTCTTGGGGAAGGCATTGTACATACCGGCGAGGCCTGCCCGGGTGGGGAAGCCGCCGTCTACGTTGCCGACCACAACGACGGGTTGCGTGGACTCAACGACCACAGTCCCACTCCAGCCATCGGCCAGCCCCAGGTCCTCGTTAAGCGTGTTCTTCGCGAACGCGATGTATTGCGCCACGTTGTTCTGAGTTGCAGTCGCAGATGGGGTAGTAGCGCCACGGGCATAGAACTTGAAGGTAATCGTCGCCGGTGTAGCGCCAAGGTTCATCGCAATCACACCGGAACGCCAACCACCGAAGCGCTTGTACTGCGAGGGCAGATATACCGTCGTCGCGCCATCACTGGCCAGGACCGCATTGTAAGCATTCCCCTTGCCCTGGGCCCGGCTGGTCACGTCAACGATAGCGATAATCGGCTGCCCGCTGGATCTGACAACTGCCGTTCCGGCATAACCAGTGGCGAGCGCGTCAATGTTATTGGTATTGATAGCTTGAACACCACCGTTCGCTGCAAACGCATTGGGGAAGTTATAGGTCGTGACTTTGCTGCCATTGCGGTCATAGAAATCAATGGACACCGTGGTTGTCGTTGTCCCCAGGTTCTGCACGTTGATACCATTGCTATCCCAGGCGCCAAAGACTTTGTAAATAGCCGGGACGAAAACCTGCGTGTCGCCCGCCGGGAAGCCATTGTATTCCTCGGCAATCATACCGGCCTCGGTGACACGGCTGTTACGCACCACTGCGCCCATTTTATAGCTGGACTCAATAACGGCGCCGCCGGCCCAACCGGCAGGAATTCCGGTCTCATCAGCGGTGAGAACCTTAACCGTCGCATAGGTGACCAGATTGATCGTCTTTTGAGCCGTCTGATTGCCCTGGCGGTCACGGAAGGTGATCGTAGCCGTTGCGCCTGATGGGACCTGCTCGACAGCCTGGATCCAAAGTTCACTGTACCAGTTGCCGAGGCCCTTGTAAAGCGCAGGGAGATACACTTTGGTCGCACCCTCTGTCACAGCGCTGTAGAAGCCAACGCTGTCACTGTCGGTGTCGTTGCCGATTGCAGCAATCGGCTGATCGGCGCTGACCACCAGCGAACCGACAAAACCATCGCTCAGCCCGGTCTGGTTGGAGGCGCCGAAACCGACCGCCGAGGCCGGCTGTACCACCGTCTCGGTAAAGGCGACGGTATTCCCTGCCTGGTTGTAATAGTCCAGACGCACGGTAGTAGCCGCATCACCCAGGTTCTGAACAACAACACCGGTAGTCCGTGAGCCGGTCGCTAAAATATTGGAGACCGACAACCCCATCAACAAACCAGCGACAAGCAAAACAGTTACAAGAGATAACTTCTTCATGACTATCCTCCTAGATATATGTTTAGTTGGGACCCGATCTGTCCTTATTATGCTCTGCTCCGGTCAAAAATCAATACTCCTTTGGGATTATCCTCTTGATCTATGGTTTACTTTTGGGGGAAAGCGATATACATTGCCGCTTTACCCTGGTTACGCGGCGGCGTCAAGGTGTCATACCCCCCGTCAACATTCCCGATGACCACCA
Organism: Chloroflexota bacterium; assembly: GCA_019873645.1. Classification (GTDB taxonomy): domain Bacteria; phylum Chloroflexota; class Anaerolineae; order B4-G1; family SLSP01; genus DSWT01. The sequence goes on from JAIOAX010000023.1 coordinate 64,671, forward strand.
ATGGTTGTCCACCGGAGCGCACGATAACAGTTCCGGTCCACTCATCCGGCAACTGCGCCGCCACATCAGGGGTCAAAGTGTTTCTGGCAAAGGCAATATTGGAACTGACCGGACTCGAAGAAGTGATTTTGGCGCTCATCGTACTGGCGCCGCGAGCATAATACTCAAAAGTGATTGTCGTGGGCGCCGTACCGACATTCATAGCAATGACACCTGAACGCCAACCGCCAAAACGCTTATATTGTGAAGGAAGATAGACAACCGAAGCGCCATCTGACGCCAGAACGGCATTGTAAGCATTGCCCTTTCCGGTATCCGTGTCGGTCACATCGGCGACAGCAATAACGGGTTGGCCTGACAACGAACGCACGACCGCGGTACCGGCATATCCCTCAGGCAATTCCGGGATGTTTTTCGTGTTGATTGCCTGGGCGCCGCCGTTGGCTGCAAAACTACGGGTGAAGGGATATGTACAGAGAAGATTTCCATCACGGTCATAGAAATCAATCATCACATAAGTAAGTGCAGTTCCAATGTTTTGTACATTGATGCCGTTGCTGTCCCAGGGGCCAAAATACTTATACATAGCGGGAATGTAGACGGTGGTATCCCCCCGGGGAAAGCCGTTGTACATTTCGGCGATCGTCCCCTCGCTCGTTGGGCGAGTATTCTTCACAATGACGGCCATTTTATATGAGGATTGAATGACCGCACCCCCGGCCCATCCATAGGGAATGTCCCCTCCAACGGAAGGGTCGTAAGATGCCGGCGAAACCATCGCTGTAGCATAACTTTTCAGTAGAACGGACTTAAGTGTTCCTGTCTGTTGCCCCAAACGGTCTATGAATTTAATTGTAGCCTGGGCACCTGAAGCCACTGGTTCGGTCGCCTGAATCCAGATCTCGCTTTCCCAATTGCCGAGACCGTGGTAAACGGCCGGAATATAAACCGTGGTCGCTCCCTCAGCGGCAGCACTGAACATGCCCATACTGTCGCTATCGGTATCGTTGCCGATTGCCGCGATGTTCTGATCTGCCATCACTACCAGGGAACCCACAAACATATCTCCTAATCCCGGCTGCGCCGCGGCCCCAAACCCCAACGCCGAGGCAGGTTGAATGGTCGTAGTGGTGTAAACGACCAGCGTTCCCGCAAGATTGTAATACTCCAACCGCACATTGGCTACTTCAGAGCCAAGGTTCTGGATCACCACGCCGGTGGTCCTGGGGCCCACCAACGCATTAGCTGTCAAATATATGCTCCCCAAGAGTAATGGGACTAAAATCCCAACAATGATCAAAGAGATTTTTCGCTTGCCCATTTCAAGACCCTCCTTTCTGCCTGTGCCCCTTTACTTATCTGATTAGCAAGAAGCATGTAAATTAACTAATTCTCATTATCGCTTATGGCATTCTAAAACTCAATACCTCTTTAGCATTAGAATAATCGTTTGGCTGCACAAAGACAGGGTCATCTTCTCCGTCCTTTCCCGCGTGGGAATATATGTTCGCTTAATGAAGAAAAGTCACCTTTAGATACGACGCCCAACTACAATTTGGTTTAACAAGAGTCTTCCCAGTCCCAGCCTTTTAAAAAGGACTTCGATTTTTTCTTCGTGGGGCAAGCCGGCCGGAGCAATCATAAACGGTTCTGCCTCGACAATCTCAAAACCGGCTTGCGTCATCAAGCGACGCAGTAAAAGAAGGTCGAATGTGTGGCGATGTTGATCCTCAGGCAAACGGCCCACGCGGGCTGCGATCCATTCAAAGAGGGGATTCGGCGTCGTCAAAATGCAAATTCCAGCCGGGCGCAAAATGCGCTGGATATTGTGCAACATTCTCAGGGGTTGAGTGATATGTTCAATCACAGCTGCAGCACTAACGACATCAAAACTCTCTGCAGCAAATGGCATATCTACCGCGTCGGCCAACAGAGGCGTAAACTGCGTGGGGTCTCCCAAACACAGCAGATCCCATGAAAGGTCCAGGCCGATGATCTTAAGATACGGCCGATATTCCCGCAACACCGGGATCATCAGTCCATCGGCGACACCAATGTCAAGCAAATCTCTAGCATGGGGTTGATAAGTTTGAATGGCCCGCGCTACTTCTTTTCCCCGTCGCCATAGACGATATTTGAAGGAGCGCCGCTGTTGGCGCCCCTCATGATAATCAAGGCCTAAGACCCCATCTCTAAACTCAGACATAGGCCTCACGATTCGCGGCTCCACCAGACGCCCAATTTCCATGCCAGTACCAGGGCAATAACAAAAAGGGCGACTTTGATCACCCGAAACCAACCGACTCCCCATACATCTACAGCAGTTAACGTAAAGTGAGGAAGGACCTCGGTGTAAAGGTGCCCCAGATAATCATTGCGATCTTGTTGCCAGCTCAGATATAGAGTGCGTATGTCATGTTGTAGAAAGACAAGCATGATATGAACAGCAACCGAAGGCAACGCGAGTAAACTGACAAGATCACGTCCACGGGGCGGTAAAGCTTCCAAACAGCGCGCCATCAATAAAGTGACCAGAGGTAAAATAGGTAAGATATGCCGCGGACCGATAAAGTGGCCCCCGAACCAGTAACGATACTGGGCAAACAGTATAATGTTGACGGCGATGGTTGCCGCCACAACGATCCATTCCAGACGTACACGCTTTTCACGTAAGCTCAGATATAAGCCCGGCCATGCTAATATCAAGACAGGTGTGTAAACGAATAGTCCTCTGCTGGCGCCAAATAAGAATCCCCACAGCCCAACCCATAAATTACCACTGCTGTAGGCTTCGGCCGGACTGTCAAATTGTACATAATCGGGGGCTTGATAATGGCTGTATGCCGTCACAAAGGGATTCCCAAAGCAGCGATAATTGTAAAATCCTAGAAAGAGCAACGGAACAAGTCCCGACACAACAAACAAAACCAGCTTCCGATAGAAATGACGCCGGTGCCGCTCCTGAGACAAAATCCAAAAAAGATAACCTGCCAGCGGTAGTAGAACGACGCTCATTGAAAAGTTAATCAGGACAGAATATCCACTGCTAAAAGCCGCCAGGTATAAGAAAAAGGGGCGGCGCGTGTGGCGATAGCGAAAAGCTGCCCATAATGCCAGCAACAAAAACGTGGTACTGGCGATGTTATTCATAAATGAGACGGCATACACAATCTGAATCGTCGCCAATCCGGCAACCAACGCTCCGAGCGTCGCATTCTTACGTCGCACTTCCAGTTCCAGGGCCAATAGATATGTCAATATAACGGCGCAGCTCGCCAATGCAACCGCAAATAGCGGCAAGAAATCCGGGACAGGTCGAGCATTCCACAAAGGCAGCAACACATAACGAAACACCAGGTAGCCCGGTACAACTAATAGTGCAAAACCAGGAGGTTTATTAGAATAATAGTGTCCCCCATAGGTCGAGAGATCAACGGCTACAGGCGGCAGGAAAGCATCCAGGACAAAGGTGTGCCCTTCTGCCAACGCTTGTACCAGAACAAAGTGAGAGGTCTCATTGCCGGTGACAAAGGCATTCCAATTCCACTGCCCGTCCTGATAGAGGAGTGTGTAACGAATGAGCAAAGCATAGATACAGAAACAAAATAAACCAAGCAGAAACGCCCCCTCCACGAGGAAGCGTTTCTGCCTGTCAGCCGGCTTTGAATCAGCAGCGATACTCATAATCCCAAAACCTTCAGCGCCGCGCGCGCTTTGCGCATAAACTCCCCGGCTGAACGCACTTGCAACAACTGCTTCAACGCATAACGGGGACGCAAATAGAAGCTCTTGTAGGCGTAATTCGATAGCTCGATCAATTCCGCCGTCGTTAGCTCCTCCTCCCAATAGCGTGGTTGGAAATCCGGCGTAGGGTTGGCGGCGAACGCCTGCCAATAGTCGCTCTCAAAGACGCCTTGTTCCAGAGCATCAAAATAAATGCGTGTCCCAGGATAGGGCGTCAGGATGCTGATGTGTACGTAATCGGGATCAAGCTCCTTAGAGAGCTTGATCGTCTGAAGAATATCTTCCCGCGTCTCTGTTGGGGCGCCGATCATGAAATAAGCCAAGACCTCCATCCCCACTTTTTTCGTCCATTGAAAGGCTTGACGGACTTGTTCAATAGTAATACGTTTATTCAAAACTTTCAAAATTTTCTCGGTGCCTGCTTCTACGCCATAGTGAATACGCTCGCAGCCGGCTTCGCGCATCGCCTTGAGCATCTCCGGGGTGACTGTATCCACCCGTGCACGCACATCCCAACCGATATCAAGCTTACGGCGTTGAATTTCCTCACAAATGCCCATCACCCGCTGTTTATCTACCGTGAATGTATCGTCATAAATTAAAAATTCGTAGATTCCTAAATGTGTACAAGCCTCCATCTCATCCACGACATTCTTAGGGGAACGGGCGCGAAACCGTTTTCCTAGATGGGGACGATCACAAAAAGCACATTGGAAAGGGCATCCCCGACTGGTAAACATCGTGGTAATTGGTGTGCGCTTGGCAATGACCGAACTGTATTTCTGGTAGGGGACCAGGTGTCGGGCCGGAAAGGGAAGGCTATCCAGGTCCTGAATCATTGCAGTACGACCAGTATTCACGAGCTCTCCTTGAGCGTAGAATACCAGGCCTTGCACTTGACGCAATTTGTCCGGCTGGGTGATATTATCTACCAACTCGCTGAAGACGTATTCTCCTTCTCCCATCACCACATAGTCTACGCCGGGAAGATTCAAAGTCTCAACGGGGAACAGATGGGCGTGAGGCCCGCCAATGACAACCCGGGCTTCGGGGGCAACCGCTTTGACCACGCGAATGGTTTCCAACACATCCAGTAGGGTGAAGGTCATAGCTGTAATACCGACTACATCGGGCGCTGCACGACGCACTCGTTCTTTGAGCTGTTCGCCGGTTAATTCCTCAACCTGCGCATCAATCACCTCAACGCCATGGCGTCCTTGCATCTCCATATAAGCAGCGATGTACAGTATGCCTAATGGTGGGTTGTAACCACGTTCCTCTTCAACGATCGAAGGGATATTCCCGATAATCTCCTGAGCACTTGGGGGGTTAATCAACAAGACTTTCATGGTTTTCCTGCCCTCACTTTTGTAATAACATCGGCTAACAGGCCGGTTGCCGCAATTTGTATCGCAGCCATAGCGATAATCACCGTTGTAATATCCATAGCGGTGCCATACCCTCGGTTTTGTGGGTGCTGAGAATGTGAACAGATTCATCGTTGAGCACTTCCACCGTTGGGTCTGAAGAGCCCTCGTCTACCACGATGATCTCATATTCACAAGCCAGAGAGTTCATTTCTTGTCTGATGTCGGCAATGCTCTGTTGGATGCTGCCAACCTCATTATAAACCGGGACAATAATGCTAACTTTCATCGTTTTTCCAGACGTCCATTTAGATATTAACGACAAAACGTGCGGTCGAATTCAAAAATTCTGACCTGATCTTGTTGATAGAGCAAACGAAATGCAGGACTCTGTTGCAACTGGAGCACATCAACAAGCGGCGTGAGGGTTGGCCCCGTTATCAACTTGCCAAGCGCTACCTGGCGTTGCCCGAGGTAAATATGTGTAATCGGAAGTGGAAACTGACATAGGGCTGCAATGCCGTCCGCCGATGTTACCGGGACCTCCAGCAAACGCTGGGTGAGGCGATTGACTGCCTCCGTGTATCCAGCTTGCTCCGGTGCTTCACTCTGGAGCAAATAAGGTAACGGAATCGTCGCCATGCGACGGCTTAAAACAGATAGCCATGAACCACCGTCCATCCCTAAAGCATGAGGCCCTACGACCGCCGTCCACCAGGCTGTTTCCTCACCCTGACTTCCCGTCCCATCAGAATACAACGTACCTCTAATCACGATTAATGCATTTGAAGGTAAATGATTCGCCACCCACTGAGCGGCGCGTATATCGGGCCAGGTCGCGAAATCGTAGCTACGCTCAACCCATTGCAGGGAGATAAGACACCGGTACAGCACCACTACAAACAAGACTACGGTAGCCAGGCCTCTGCTCCACTTTTTTGCCCACAGCGGCTCTCCCCAATGTCCCAATAATGTCCCCCACACCAAAGCCCGCGGCATATACAGGCTGGTGCTAATCGTAAAACTCTGGATGATACTGACGCCGGGCAAAGGAAACATACGTAGAATCGGTAAGGCCATTAACAGCCATGCCCACACAACCGGCAGAATAGCCGCCTCATTGACCCATATCGCCAGCAGGCTTCCCACAAAAATCCATAGCGCATGCATGAACGGCCAGGTGATAGAAACTTGCTGTCCCATCTGCACTAAATTCTGAAAGGGGAACTGAGATGTTGAAGCCCTGGCTATGGCAGATACTTGAGATTGGGTCATAATTCGAAAAAGCCACGGAAACGCTATCCCTCCTCCAAAGATAACCGTACCCAGCAAGCACAGCCAATAACGCCGTTTTGTAAAGGTATGAGTAGCTTTGGCAAAGATTAGCAAGCTTGCCAGGATGAATGTGCCGTAATGAAAAACCATGCGGTAATAAGTCAAAGTCATGCCGGCAAAGGTTAGGCCGCCTCCCAACACCCAGGGCCAAAGTTTCCCTTCGGCCTTTTGAGCACACCATCCCCACCAAACCGCGAACAGCAAAAGTGCCTGGCCGCACATTTGGGGATACCGCCCCCAGTTTGTATAAAACGCCGGAAATTGCAGCCCAACGCCTGCCAGCAGCATAGCAAAAACACCGGCCCATACCCCCCTGATGCGGTAGGCCAAAGGATAAAGAGACAGAACCGCCAAAACGTTCAAAGCCTGTCCGGCCCACAACACAGCCTGCGGAGCAGCGCTGCCGGTTAACCAGGCCCAGACAGCTACCAGGGTATGGAATCCGAACTGCTGTGAGAATGTTTGATAGGGGGCATACGGGCGCCAGGATTGGAATATCCCCTTTTCTTCAAGGAGGTGTTGTACGATCATTGTATGTTGAATAGAATCCATCCACAATGGCAGTTCCAGCCCCCGAATCATCGCAAAACGTTGCAAACTAATGATTCCCACCACACCAATGAAAACCAGATCGGGCCAGGAGATTTTCTTTATACAAATTTGAGAAAAAGTTCGGAATGTACCAAGCCGCCATTTCCATGGACGATAGTGCCAAACCAGGATCGCAAAGCCCAGAAGCACCGGTAACCATGCATAAACGGCCCCCAGCCGCAAACCAAGGAGATAGGTCCATAGCATCAAGCACGGATACAATGCCAGACTCAAGCCGGCTGCAACACCGACGCCTTCCGTCCAATGTCTCACCGCTGGACCACCGTAACGTTGCAGAACAATCAACAGAGCCCATCCAGGTACACCATAAAGGATACCCGACAAAATCAAAGCGCCTACCGCCTGGAGGAGGGTTTGTATACCACCAATGACGATTCCACTCCAATTATAGGTCAATCGGAAAGCCATCTGGGCATCGGCAGGCTGATGATCACGATATAAGGAGCCATTTGCATAAGCTTCGGGAGTTCCGGCGCCTATAAACACATGATCTGCTTCTCCAATTTCCAAGAAAAAATAGTAATAGTGGTTATGAGAATCTAAAAGAGGAGCAAAGGAGAAATGGTAAAAACCGGCCTGGTTAACCTGCCTCAAAGGCAAGTCTGCGGTCACCAGATCAATGTCGCTCTGTGGGTCAGTACGTAAATGGAGGCGGATATCTCCTTTCGTACTACCCGGCTCCAACCATACATCCACGCCATTCAAACAGGCATGGTGTGCAACAAATGTTTGCCCAACTGAGGATTCCGCCTGCAATATGACAGTAAGATCAACAATATGCTGTGGTTGTTCTTGATCTACGAAGGCGGTACAAGCTGACAAAAGTAGCAAGCTGATCCATAGCCAGACTCTATGGTACAGATCATGCATCAACTTGTCCCTGGTCATAAATGGACATCCTTATCGTTACGGTCACCCAATTCAATCTTCCGTACTCGATAAAGCATCTCTTCCAAAATACCACGGTTGAGGCCAATCAGATCCGCGACCATTCCTAACAAGAATGACTGAAGGCCTAAGGCCCAAAAGATGACAGTTAAAATAAGGGACTGAGCATGTTCTGCACCCTGACCAAGAAAGTAGAAGATACTGAACCGTATTCCCCACACGATACCGGCGAAAAGCAACAGACCCCCAAAAGTGAAAAACACCCGCAGCGGGCGATACATCGTATACGCGCGCAAAATCGTCGCCGTCGAATTCACCAGATAGTGCGGGATATTGCGCATCAAGCGCGACTGGCGCGTCTGGGGATTGACGTGCACCGGCGCATATACCACCGCCATGCGCTGCGCGCCTGCCTGGATCAAGGATTCAAGCGTATAAGAATACTGACTGAGGATGAGGGTACGCAGTGCGGCATCCCGGGTCAAGGCACGGAAGCCACTGGTTGCGTCGGGGGTTGCGACTCCCGATGCGGTTTGGACCACCCAACTGCCCAACTGTTGTAGCCGCCGCTTGAGGGGAGAAAACTGCGGCAGGCTCGCCACACCGCGGTCGCCAACCACGATGTCGGCGCGTCCCTCCAGGATCGGCTGTACCAGGCGCGGAATGTCGTCGCCCCGGTACTGGTTGTCGGCGTCGGTATTGACGATAATGTCGGCGCCGGCTGCCAACGAAGCCTCCAGCCCCCGCACGAAGGCATGCGCCAGGCCACGATTCCGCCCCAGCCGGACAATGTGCTCTACACCCAATGCCTGTGCCACTTCTGCCGTCCGGTCGGTGCTGCCGTCGTCAATGACCAAAACCTCGATCTCATCTATCCCGGCGATCTCGCGCGGCAGATCGTGAAACGTCGCTGGCAATGTGTGTTCTTCGTTATAACACGGTATTTGAATCACCAGTTTCATGGCCTCACCCATGCCTCGTCAAAAGGATGCCCGACATATACCCTGCATTATATCACGCTCGGACGTATCGTCCACTGAAATACAAATTCATCTTGCTTTGTTTCGTTTTCCCTTGTATAATAAACTTAGTTTTGTATCCTCACTTTCCGATTTGTGTTCACAGTGGCTCCCCACCGTGAGCATCATATACCCGGCTTATCAGACTGACAACTATCAGACTACATTCAGGGAGGGATCTATGCACTGGCTAAGCTTTTTCATCGGCATGCTTGTGGGCTGGTTGGTCGAATTGCTCATTGATTTTCTCTTTTGGCGGCGGAAACGTGGGACATCGGCAGCCGAAACAGAGGTACGCGCCGAATTGGCCAGGACCGAAGCTACTGTCGGACAGCTTGAGGCGCAGTTAGCGGCATGCCGCGAACGCGCCGAGCGTCTTGAACTCTGCGAGCACGATCTGCAAGCATGTACCAGTGCCCTGCATGACGCCCAAGAACAGTTGCGCCTCAAAGAAGAGAGAATCCAGGCTTTGGAGTCAATGTTGACGGACTTGAAAATAGAGTCCGACAAACGCGCCGTGTCTTTTATGACTATGGGCGGCGCTTCCCGTGACAATTTGCAAAGGATTGAAGGAATCGGCCCTAAGATCGCCGAAATCCTCACTGCGCATGGAATCGCCACCTTTGCAGATTTGGCCGAGGCTGATGTGACGCACTTGCGCGAGATCCTCAAGGAAGCCGGTCCACGCTATCGTCTGTCCGATCCTGAGAGCTGGCCCGAACAGGCGCGTCTTGCAGCTCAAGGCGACTGGGAAGGTTTGTTTGAACTCCAAGGTCAACTGAAGGGCGGTCGTCATAAGTAGCATAGTAGCATAGCCCCTTGCGGGTGGATTGAGCTTGTGGGCGATTTGGCCGGCCAGAAATGGGCGCAAGGCTTAAACTGATGTCATAGAGTCCTGGTATGTCGGATGCTCCAATACGTAAAGACGGGGAGGAAGAATTATGGCTTATCAACGCACATCCCAGAGTATTCGCGCCTACAATGCTTTCAAAGCCATTGTAACGCTGGTTTTGGTAGTCATCATTCTCATCCTGTTGCTGCGCGGCTGTCGCAGCAGTAAAACGCTCCCTGAGGCTATTGCTACCACCGTGGCCCCGTCCCCTGAGATCGCCGTTACCACAGTTGCTCCATCGCCTGAGGCGACCGCCACAGCCACCGTAGCACCGACCCCAACCCCCGGCACCAAGAAAACTCCTGAGGTATCCGTAGTCGTGCCGACATTGAACGCGCCGCAGGCAGGTGCCGACGGGACGGTGACGCTCTCCGGGACGGGGGCGCCGGGGTCCACGGTCGAAATCTGGGCCGACGGCGAGCTGGTGGGACAAACGACCGTCGGCGCAGACGGCGTTTGGGCGCTGACCGCGCCGCTCAAGCCGGGTGACTACGCCTTCACCGCCCGCGCCGTAGACGCCGCCGGCAAGACCCTCGCGGAATCGGAACCGCTCAGCTTCACCATGCCGGCGCCTCCCGTAGCCGCGCCGACATTGAACGCGCCGCAGGCAGGTGCCGATGGGACGGTGACGCTCTCCGGGACGGGTGCGCCGGGGTCCACGGTCGAAATCTGGGCCGACGGCGAGCTGGTGGGACAAACGACCGTCGGCGCAGACGGCGTTTGGACGCTGACTGCGCCGCTCAAGCCGGGTGATTACGCCTTCACCGCCCGCGCCGTAGACGCCGCCGGCAAGACCCTCGCGGAATCGGAACCGTTCAGCTTCACCATGCCCGCGCCTCCCGTAGCCGCGCCGACGCTGAACACCCCACAGGCAGGTGCCGATGGGACGGTGACGCTCTCCGGGACGGGTGCGCCGGGGTCCACGGTCGAAATCTGGGCCGACGGCGAGCTGGTGGGACAAACGACCGTCGGCGCAGACGGCGTTTGGACGCTGACTGCGCCGCTCAAGCCGGGTGATTACGCCTTCACCGCCCGCGCCGTAGACGCCGCCGGCAAGACCCTCGCGGAATCGGAACCGTTCAGCTTCACCATGCCCGCGCCTCCCGTAGCCGCGCCGACGCTGAACACCCCACAGGCAGGTGCCGATGGGACGGTGACGCTCTCCGGGACGGGTGCGCCGGGGTCCACGGTCGAAATCTGGGCCGACGGCGAGCTGGTGGGACAAACGACCGTCGGCGCAGACGGCGTTTGGACGCTGACCGCGCCGCTCAAGCCGGGTGATTACGCCTTCACCGCCCGCGCCGTAGACGCCGCCGGCAAGACCCTCGCGGAATCGGAACCGCTCAGCTTTACCATGCCGGCAGCCAAACCTGTATTGACCTCACCGAAAACCGGCGATAAGCTGAGCGGCGACACCCTGACCCTCGCCGGCACCGGGCAGCCGGGGATGGAGATCGAGATCCTCGACAACGGTAAAGTGATCGGCAAAGCCGTTGTGCAAGCAGACGGAACGTGGACCTTCGACTACAAATGCGCGCCGGGCGCCCATACGCTCAGCGTGCAAAATGCCGGAGATGCGACCAGTGCGAGTGCCGCTGTCAATGTCGAAGTGGCCGCCAAACCGGTCACAGACCTGTGCAGCGGCAAGGATATTCCTATGGGGGTTGATCAGGGAACCACTTACATCGTCGCGCGTTGCGAGTACATGGGATTGATTGCCAGGCGCGTGGGCGTCAAACTTGCGGATTTGATCGCGGCTAATCCTCAGGTCAAGAATCCCAATTTGATCTATCCCGGTCAAGTGCTCAACCTGCCGCCGCGCTGAACTTGGGGTTTGTCACTTTGAAGCCCGTCGCACGATTTGCACATTTGACAAACGGGATTATAATGACGCTACATTCGCAGAAACGTTGAGCGGGACGAGTAACCGGCGGACAACGCCAGAGAAGGGAGGTCGCCGACTGAGAGCCTCCCCCGTGGATAAAGGCACCCTGCATCCCGAACCCGGTGAAAACCCCCCGCGAGTGGGTTCTTGAAAGGAGCGCCTTCAATGGCTGACAAGTATGGGACCCCGGCTTAGCCCGTTATCGCTACAAGAGTGCCGGATAAGGCCGCTGATCTGCCTCAACCGGAACTTGGGTGGAACCACGTAGCGCCCCGCGTCCCAAGAGATGTGGGGCGCTATCTCATGATCAGGAGGTTCACAATGAGTCCCGAAGCATATCACGAGAGTCAACTGTACCGCATCCGCCACTCGGCGGCGCACCTGATGGCGGCGGCAGTCCTGGAGTTGTTTCCTGAAGCAAGGATCGCCATCGGGCCGCCCATCGAGAATGGCTTCTACTACGACTTCGATCTGCCGCGCGCGCTCACACCGGAAGATCTGGAGCGCATCGAGGCGCGCATGCGCGCGTTAATCGCCGAGCGTCACGATTTCGTCTACCAGGAGATTGACCCGGCGGAAGCCCGCCAGCTCTTTGCCGACCAGCCCTATAAACTGGAGTTGATTGATGGCATCCTGGCCGGCGGCGTGGATGAAGACGGCAACCCGGTCAGCGAGGCCCCCAAACTCTCAATCTACAAGAGCGGCGCATTCACCGACCTGTGCCGTGGGCCGCATGTGCAGAACTCGCGCGAGATCAATCCGCAGGCGGTCAAATTGCTCAACGTCGCCGGGGCGTATTGGCGCGGCGACGAAAAACGCCCGATGCTGCAACGCATCTACGGGACGGCGTTTGAGTCCCCCAAAGAATTGAAAGCCTACCTGGACTGGCTCGAAGAGGTCAAAAAACGCGACCATCGGCGGCTGATCCGCGAACTGGACTTGCTCTCTTTCCACGAGGAGGCCGGGCCAGGATTGGCCTACTGGCATCCCCGTGGCGCCATTGTGCGCAAGACCATCGAGGACTTCTGGCGGGATCAGCATCTCGAAGGCGGCTATGATTTCGTCTACAGCCCACACATTGGCAAGTCGTGGCTGTGGGAAACCTCAGGCCACCTCGATTTCTACCGCGAGAGTATGTACTCACCGATGGACGTGGATGGACAGGATTACTACATCAAGCCGATGAACTGTCCTTTCCACATCCTGATCTATAAGACGCGCCTGCGCTCTTACCGCGAGCTGCCGCTGCGCTGGGCGGAACTCGGTACGGTCTATCGCTACGAGAAGAGCGGCGTGCTCCACGGACTGTTGCGCGTGCGCGGCTTCACCCAAGACGATGCACACATCATCTGCACGCCGGAGCAGATCGAAGACGAAGTATTGCGTGTATTACGCTTCTCCTTGTCTATGTTGCGCGCCTTTGGATTTGAGCAGATCGAAGCCTATCTCTCGACGCGTCCGGAAAAGGCTGTGGGCGAACCGGCGCGCTGGGAACAGGCGCAGGAGTCGCTGCTGCGCGCCATCAACGCCGAGGGACTGGTCTATCAGGTAGATGCAGGCGGCGGGGCATTCTACGGCCCAAAGATTGATCTCAAGATCAAAGACGTACTGGGCCGCGAATGGCAGTTGACGACGATCCAGTTCGATTTCAACCTGCCGGAACGCTTCGACATGACCTACGTGGGCGAGGACGGGAACGAACACCGCCCCTATATGGTGCACCGGGCGTTGCTCGGCTCGCTGGAACGCTTTTTCGGCATCCTGGTGGAGCACTACGCGGGGGCGTTCCCGGTATGGCTCGCGCCGGAACAGGCGCGCGTCATTCCCATCGCCGACCGGCACATCGAGTATGCCAAACAAGTGGAAGACGCGCTGCGTCGGGCGCACCTGCGTGTGAGCACAGACATATCGGCGGCGCGGATGAACGCCAAGATCCGTGAGGCGCAGCTAATGAAGATCCCCTATATGCTGGTCATTGGGGATAAAGAAGTCGAAGCGGGCGCGGTCGCCGTGCGGCTGCGCAGCGGCAAGGATATGGGCGCGCTGCCGCTATCCGAATTCATCGCGTATGCGGAGAAAGCCATCGCCGAGCGCGCTCTGGAATAAGAATTTGAATCCCAGAGGACACGGAGAAAAATCAAAAAAAACTCTGTGTTCGCTGTGTAAAAAAGAATTATATCGCTATGGCAATCACAATCCAGGTCCGCACGGGCGCGCAAGCGCGTGGCGTCAGGCCGGTAGATCCAACACGGGATCTGCCGGCTATTGTTGAACTGGTTGCGCTCGGCTTTGAAGAAGAACTGGATCCCCAGGGACAAAAAATGCTCGCGGAGATGCGTCGGGCAGCGCAACACAGAACATGGACTGCGGCAATAAACGGGGATATAGATTCGGCCGGCTTTGTATGGATCGAGGGCGAGCGCATCGTGGGCAACCTCTCACTGCGCTATGCTCTGCCCGGCCAAACACGGGGACAGATCATCGGCAATGTCGTCGTGCACCCGGATTACCGGGGCCGGGGCATCGGACGCGCGCTGGTCGAGGCCGCCATTCAGGCCGTGCAACGTCAGGATTGCCGGTGGGTCGGCCTGGAAGTGCGCGCGGACAATCCGGCAGCCTGCGCCCTCTACACCCATCTGGGATTTCAGACAGTTGGGAAACAGCACCATCTTCTCCGGCCGGGGGGGCTGCCCTGGCCCGAAGCTGTTGGTGCGCCGTTGTCATGGCGCACCAGCAAACCACGCGACAGTCACCTGTGGATGCGGCTGGCAGATGCCATCTATCCCCCTCGACAGCAGTGGGTCCTTGAGGTACGGCCCGGCCAGTATACGTTCGGGGGGCTGGAACGGCGTCTCAACCGCTGGTTAGCAGGAGAGCGCGAAGGCGCCTGGCTTTATGGGGATGGGGAAGAAGCGCGCCTGGCCGTCAGTGTGCGCACCGACAAACGAAGCCGCTTTCACCTGTGGGATATTTTAGCGCATCCAGCAGAAGGCGCCGCCGGCGCCCGCGCGGCCGTCGCACAGGCAGTGCGGGCCACACGCCATTTCCCACCGTGGCCGGTCATCATCTTCGCAGCCGATCAGGAGCCCCTGGTGCAGGCCCTGTTCGATATGGGCTTCAAACGGCACCGAGCCTTGGTACAGATGCTGCTGGAATTGTAGCTGTTTTCTGGCTGCGTTGTCTGAGGGCCTCGTAGAGCGCCAGCGACCCGGCAACCGCCACATTAAGCGAGTTAATTTTCCCACGCATAGGGATAAACATCAGCCAATCACAGCGCTCGCGGACCAACCGCCGTACCCCTTCGGCTTCGTTGCCGACGACGATCGCCACCGGGAAGGTCAGCTTGATCTCGGTATAGGGACGTGCTCCCCCCACATCTTCCAGACCGGCAATCCACACATTGACCTTTTTCAGTCGTTCGATCTCCTGAACCAGATTGGTCACTTGCGCTACCAGCAGATGCTCGACCGCGCCGGAGGAAGTGTTGACGGCTGCCGGGGTGACGCCGGCAGCGCGTCGTTCCGGGATAATGACCCCATGGACTCCAACCGCTTCGGCAGTGCGCAGGAGCGTCCCCAGGTTGTGGACATCTTGAACCAGATCAAGCATCAGGAGCAAGGGCACCTCACCACGTTGCTCGGCCAACGCCAGCATATCGGCAGTCGTGACGTAAGGATAGGCGGAGGTTTCCAACGCCACGCCCTGATGCTCGTCAACGCCGGTAGCCTGGGCAATATCCTGGCGTGAGTGCACCTCAATCGGAATATGCCGTTTTTGCGCCTCGGCGGTAATATCGTCAAGGATGGGCGCTTTGGGCATACCCTCGGCCAGCCACAGCCGGAAATGCTGTCGCCGCCCGGCATATAACGATTCACGAACTGCCTGTCGTCCAAAAAGCCATTCCCGCATAATATCCTCCTCTCAGGCCAATCGCCATGTTGTATCGTCGGGGCCGTCTTCAATAAGGATGCCGAGTTCCTTCAAACACTGCTGAATAGCTTCGGCTTTGCCCCACTCATGCGCTTCGCGATATTCCTGACGCAGTTTCAGGAGCAAGTTCACCAGGCCCTCTATCCGATGTTCATTCTCCTGAGCTTTGAAATTCTCCGAAACAATACCCAGGACGTTGCCGGCCAGATCGCGGGCGATACGCTCCATCGCGGCCAGTGTTCCTCCGGCGTATTGTGTGGTCCCTTCCAGATGACGATTGACCTCATTGACAAAATCTTCGAGGATCGTCAGGGCCTGCGGGGTGTTGAAATCGTCATCCAGCGCGGCCTGAAAATCCTCGCGATAATCTTCAAGCGAGCCAAAGAT
>JAIOAX010000024.1 GCA_019873645.1 Chloroflexota bacterium
GTGATCACGATCGTTGGGGAGAGCGCCGCGGTGGGCGTCAAAACTTCTGTCGGGGGGAGCATCAACGGCTCTGGCGGCGGGGAGGTCATGTCGAGAATGTTAGTTTCCGTCAAATCTGCGGGGGGGGGGGCGGCAACCACACCGGTCAAGCCGGGCGGCAAGATGAGCGCCCACAACGTCACAAAAGCTACCGCTTGATACACACGTCGAGACCAGGACACACGCGCCATAGAGAGGGACCTCCTAAATCATATTAGGCATAGTGATTGAATGACAAAACACAAGCCAAGCCGGTTAGTTTTGGGTTTACCACACTATGACACAAAGAGGCCAGGAACCAATATAAGATGTTTCGGTAAGATTATAGCATAGCACAAAAGAAATGCAAGTGGTCTGTGAGGCAATGGGGAAAATGGAACCTTTCCCCACGCCAGCACGTCATGATGATAGCCGTTAGCGGTCAGCCGTCAGCCGTCAGCGGTCAGCCGTCAGCGGTCAGCTATCAGCTTTCAGCCGTCAGCGGTCAGCCAATCGCTGATTGCTGATAGCCGATAGCCGATTGCTAATCGCTTACCATATCAATCCTATCCAAATTGGAGTACAATGATGACCAGGAGGTCTGAGGCGACAAATGCAACGTGGCGCTGCGCCGCCCCTATCCGATCAACGACTATCCGACCAACGACTATCCGACTAACGACTACCCGACTATAGGAGGAGTAGAATGAACCGTAAGCATTGGATACTGATTTCTTTGTTGATAGCAACACTGTTGAGCCTGGGCGCCTGCGGAACCAGGCCTTCACCCACGCCGGCGCCGTCGGCTACGGCCACGCCGCGTCCCACAGCCACGCCGTTGCCGCCCAAACCTGTCATCCCCTACACACCCGTGCCGGCCGATATGCTCTCGCCCGTCGTCATCCAGCGCAGCCCCAAGCGCGGCGAAAGTCTCAAGCCTGACGGCGCGATTGAAATTGTCTTCGACAAAGCGATGGATCAATCCGCCGTGGCGCGGGCGTTCACGCTGCAAAAGGCCGGCGAAGGCGCGCCTGTCAAAGGCGAACTTTCGTGGGTTGACGCGCGCACGCTGCGCTTCAAACCCGCCGAAGCGCTGCCGCGCGATACCGTCTTCGATGTGATCCTCACCCAGAATGCCAGCGCCGCTACGGGCGAGCTGCTGCGCGAACCGTATACTTTCCGCTTCGCGACGGCCGGCTACCTTGAAGTCACCCAGGTCATCCCCGACCCGGACGCCGCCGATGTGGAGACCGACTCGACCATCACCGTGATGTTCAACCGCCCTGTCGTCCCCTTGACCACGCTGGCGCAAATGGAGAATCTGCCCGACCCCGTGACCTTCGAGCCGCCTATCAACGGGCGCGGGGAATGGGTCAACACGTCCATCTACATTTTCAAACCCGCCGAACCGCTTGCCGGCGGCGTGACCTACCGGGCGACGGTCCGCGCCGGCTTGCAGGATGTCGCCGGCGCGCTGTTGGCCGAGGATTATGTGTGGCGTTTCACCACCATCCCGCCAAAGGTCGTGTGGGTGCAGCCGCGTGAGGATCAGACCCTGGTGGACATCAAAACCGCCATCACCGTGCAGTTCAACCAGCCGGTAGACGAAAACGCCGTCAGGCGCGCCTTCCACTTAAACGGCGGACGCAGCCTGTTGGGGAGCAACGAGGTCAACGGCGCGCTGACGGTCAACGGCAGCACGGCCACTTTCACGCCCACCCGCGCCCTGGACTTCAATACCGTTTACACCGTGAAGCTGGATGCGGGCATCACCTCGCCGTTCGGCGGCAGCGGGATGAAGGAAGGCTACACCTGGAACTTCACCACCGTCCCCTTGCCCGAAATCGTTTCCACCAATCCCACCCATCTGGAACGCAATGCCCCGCCTCATACTGCTTTTGAGATCAAGTTCAACACGCCGATTGACCCGGCTACGGTCATGCCTAACCTGACGATGACGCCGCCGTTCTCGCCCACGCAGGTTTACACTTACTTTTCCCCTTACAACAACACCTTCGTCCTGCAATTCGGCGCGCAACCTTCCACCGAGTACACCGTGGTCATTAAAGAGGGCATCGCCGATCCCTACGGCAACACCATTCCGCGTGGACGCACGGTCAAGTTCCGCACCGGCCCATTGGAACCGCTATACCGTCTGCATGTGCCCGATCTCATCGGCACGTATGACGCCGCACTGCCTGCGCGGGTGGTGCTCAGCCATGTCAACGTCAACCGTGTCAATATGCGGCTCTACAAGCTGCCGACCTCGCTTTTGCAGCAGTCTTACTGGCAGTGGTTGGAGAAACTTCCCGCCGGCGTTCAACTGCTCCGTGAATGGCGGCAGAACCTCGAAAGCCCGTTGAACAAACAAAGTTATACCGTTGTTGATCTGACGGCCACACCGGGGGGAACGCTGGAGCCGGGTTTCTACCTCCTGGATACGGATTCGCCGGATGTTTCTCAAGAATACGCCTACTATTACAACCGGCGCCACATTCTGGTTGTATCGCATCTCAACCTTACCTTGAAGACCGGACCGGAAGAAGCGTTCATCTGGGCCACCGATCTGAGCAGCGGCCTGCCGATTCCCGATCTCGCGTTGAATGTGTTCCAGTACGACGCCGGCAGCCTGGGAACCGTCGTCACCGATAAAGACGGCATCGCCCGCGTGAAGATTCCCGCCGCGCGCAATACCCTCATCGTCTACAGTGAGTATCCCTTCGCCGCCGTCGCCGAAGGCTGGGGGCGTGGCATCGGCGCGTGGGATTTCGGCATAGGCGAAGGGGAGTATTCCCAGGCCTATCGCACCTACGTTTATACCGACCGGCCCATTTACCGCCCCGGCCAAAAGGTACAGTTCAAAGGGGTTTTGCGCGCGGAGAACGACGCCGCCTTCAGCCTGCCGGGCATGCGCACGGTCACCGTCTCCATCCGCAACGCCGCTTATGAGGAAATCTACAACCAGAAACTCACCGTCAGTGAGTTGGGTACATTCGATGGGACGCTAGATCTGTCAGAAAGCGCGCCGCTGGGCAATTACCAGATTTTCGTCTCTTTTGGCGATTATAGCGGCTATGCCGACTTCCAGGTAGCGGCCTATCGCGCGCCGGAATTTGAGATCATCGTGGAGACCGCAGCCGCCGAGGTGCAACGCGGCGCCGATGTGGCGGCGACGATTACGGCGCGCTATTACTTTGGCAGCCCACTGGCAAATACCAACGTCACCTGGAATGTGCTGGCCGAGGATTACCGCTTCCAGCCGCCGTGGGGGGGACGCTACAGCTTCAGCGACGTGGACGATCCCTACGTCTGCTTTGACTGCTGGTGGTGGCGGCGCGAATCCGAACCGCTGGAACCTATCCTCAGCGGCAGCGGGACCACCGACGCCAACGGTGAGCTCAAAATCACTCTGGCCGGTCAAACCTTACAGGCAGCGCTCGAACGCACAAAAGACAACCCAATTACCAATCCCCAATCCCTGGTTACCTTCCCCGCTTCCCGTATCACGCTTGAAGCCACCGCCACCGGCCCCGATAATCAGGCTATCTCCGGGCGCACAAACGTTGTCGTTCACCCTGGCCCGTATTATATCGGTCTCAGCTCACGTGCTTACGTCGGCGAGGCCGGCAAGCCGAGCGCTATAGACCTCGTGGCCGTGGATTGGACCGGGACGCGCCTGCCCGATAAGGCCATCAAGGTCGAATTCTACCGCCGCGAGTGGATCAACACCTTCGTCGAGAACGAATTCGGCGGTGGAACCTGGGAGTGGGAGACCAAAGAGACGTTGGTGGATCAAACTACCGTCACGACCAACAACCTCGGCGAGGCTGTGGCGACCTTCACGCCGGCGGAGGGCGGCTCCTATCACATCGTCGCCACCCCGGCCAATCCTACGCCGGAGACCGAGGCCATTCGCTCGTCCATCTTCATCTGGGTTGCAGGCAAGGATTACGTCTCCTGGCGACGTGAGAACAACGACCGCATCACCCTCATCAGTGACAAGAATACCTACAAAGTCGGCGAGACTGCCGAAATTCTCATCCCCTCGCCGTTTGCGGGGCCGCACATGGCCCTCGTCACCATCGAGCGCGCCGGCGTTCGCCGCTATGAGGTCATCCAGCTCACCAGCAACAGCACCATCTACCGCCTGCCCATCACACCGGGCGACATCCCCAACATCTACGTCTCTGTCGTGCTGCTCAACAAGCGGCAAGACGGCAAACCGGCGGACTTCAAGATGGGCCTGTTGCCGCTGGATGTGGACCCGCAGCCTGTGACTTTAGACTTGCGACTTGAGACGAATGTTGAACAAGCGCAACCCGGCGAAACGGTGGATTACACCCTCCGCGCGACGCTGCCCAGCGGCGAACCGGCCGCCAACGTGGAACTCTCACTTGATATGGTAGACAAGGCCGTACTCAGCCTCAAGCCGCGCAGCAGCGACATTGTGCAGGGCTTCTATGCCCGCCGCGCGCTCCAGATCAACACCGCCAGCATCCTCAGCCTCTCCGTGAACCGCTATCTCCAGGAACTCGCCGCGGATTTGGAGCTGACGCTGGCTTCCGACGCGGCTCAAATGGGGTATGCAGCGGATGTAGAAAGACAGGCGCTGCCTGCCGCTATGCCCGCAGCCATGGCGACACCCGTACCGGCGGCAGTCGAGATGGAGAAATACGCCGAAAACGTTGCGCCACCGGCCGGCGTGGAAATCCGCGAGGAATTCGCCGACACCGCCTACTGGAATCCGCGCATCACGACCGACAGCGAGGGCCGCGCCGTCGTCACGCTCAAACTGCCCGACAACCTCACCACCTGGACGCTGCGCGCCGTCGGCCTCACCGCCGATACGCGCGTGGGCGAGGGCAGCGCCGACCTGGTCGCCACGAAACCGCTGCTGGTGCGCCCTGTCGCCCCGCGCTTCTTCGTCGTGGACGACCGCGCGCAGCTTGCCGCCAACGTCAGCAACAACACCGGGCAAGACCTCACCGTCGAAGTCACCTTGAGCGCCGAGGGCGTGGGTGTCCACACCGAGACGCCGCCGCGCCAGACGGTCGTCGTCCCTGCACGCAGCGAGCGCAAGGTGACGTGGTGGGTGACGGTGCAGGATGTGGTCAACGCACAGCTCATCTTCAGTGCGGTCTCCGGCGAGTATGCCGACGCGAGCAAACCGCGCCTCAGCACCGGCCCGGATGGCTCATTGCTGGTCTTCCGCTACACCACGCCCGACATCGTGGGGACGGCGGGGCAGCTCACCGAGGGCGGCTCGCGCACCGAAGCCATCGCCCTGCCGCCGGAGTTTGATGAGCAGCGCGGCAGTCTCATCGTGCAGCTCGATCCGAGCCTCGCCGCCGGCATGCAGGACGGCTTGCGCTATCTGGAATACTTCGAGTACGAGTGCACCGAGCAAACCGTCAGCCGCTTCCTGCCCAACGTCCTCACCTACAATGCGCTGCGCTCCCTGGGAATCGAAAATAAGGAGCTTGCCGAACGCCTGCCCGGCCTGGTGGATGAGGGTCTGAACAAGCTGTACCTCCAGCAGAATCCCGATGGGGGCTGGGGTTGGTGGTACAAAGCCGAGCAGCGCACCAGTAACCCGCACGTGAGCGCGTATGTCGTCTTTGCGCTGCTCAAAGCGCAACAAAGCGGCATCGGCGTCAAACAGGATGTGCTCAACAACGGCATTGCCTACCTGCAAGCCCAGATCAAGGCCGTGCGGGATTACCAGCACTTCCGCAATGCCAACCAACAGGCGTGGCTGCTCTACGTCCTGGCGGAAGGCCGCGCTGCGCCGCAGGATAAGCTCGGTGAACTCTACGAAAATCGCGACAAGTTAAGCTACTACGCCCGCGCGTACCTGGCGCAAGCCCTGTGGCTCTACAACCAGAGCGACAATCGCCTCGCCACGCTGCTCTCGGACCTGAACAATGCCGCCATCCTCAGCGCGACCGGCGCGCATTGGGAAGAAGCCAACTACGATTGGTGGGCGATGAACACCGATACCCGCTCCACCGCCATCATCCTCGACACGCTGATCAAGCTCGATCCGCAAAATGCCTTGCTGCCGAATGTCGTGCGCTGGCTCATGGTCGCCCGGCGGGCCGGCATCTGGGAGACCACACAGGAAACGGCCTGGTCGCTCATCGCCCTCACCGACTGGATGGTGCAAACCGGCGAGCTTGACGCCAACTACGAGTACGCCTTCTTCCTCAACGACCGCGAACAGGCGCGCGGCATCGCTACCCGCGAGACCATCCGCGAAAGCAGCCGCACCATCATACCCATCGCCAACCTCATCGCCGATATGACCAACGCGCTCACCATCGCCCGCAGCGACGGCAACGGTCGCCTCTACTACACGGCGCACCTTGAAGTCTACCAGCCGGTGGAAAACGTGGAGCCTGCCGATAGAGGCATCATTGTCCAAAGAAAGTACACGCTGGCGGAGTGTGCGAATCTAAGAATCAGCGAATCGGAGAATCAGCAGGTTGGCGAGTGCCCTGATGTGCGCGAGGTAAAGTTGGGGGATGTGATCCGCGTGGATTTGACGCTCATCGTGCCGCACGACCGCTACTATGTGGTGGTAGAAGACCCACTGCCGGCGGGCGGCGAGGCCATTGATACGGGGTTGGCGACCACCAGCCTGTTGGCGACGCCGCCTTCCCTGCGGCGCGAAGGCTCGCGCTGGTGGTGGTGGTGGCGCTGGTACACCCGCAGCGAGTTACGCGATGAAAAAGTGGTTCTCTTCGCCGATTACTTGCCCGCAGGCACTTACGAGTACAGTTACACCTTCCGCGCCACCCTGCCCGGCGACTATCACGTGCTGCCCACCGTCGCCAAAGAGTTCTACTTCCCCGAAGTCTTCGGGCGCAGCGATGGGCGATTGCTGACCATCGGCGAATAGCGTAAGGCGTGAAACGTAAAACGTGAAACATAAAACGTGGGAGCCCCCTCACGTTTTACGTTTCACGTTTTATTCGATATCTACCACCACAATCTCCGGCGGGCAGAGAAAGCGTGCGCGTGGCGCGATGCTGCCCTCCATCCCCAGTCCCCGGCTGACATAGAGTGTCGTCGCGTCGAGGGTATAACGCCCCATCTCGTATTTCTTACCGTAGGCCGAGAAAGTCATCACCGCGCCGTAAAGGGGCAGGCGGATTTGCCCGCCGTGGGTGTGTCCGGCCAGATAAAGGTCAATGTCGTTTGCAACCGCTGCCTCGGCAAGGTCGGGGGTGTGATACAAGAGCAGCTTGTACGCCTCAGATGGAACTTGCCGCGTCAGCGTTTCAAGGACGGCGCGGTCACGCTTCGGCACGCTGCGATGCGATTGTATGCCGATAAGACACAAGGGGACATCCTCAAAGGGCAGGCAAACCACCTCATCATAGAGCACCGTAATCGGCAATCCCGCGAAGATCGCCTGCATGGCGTTCGGCGGATCCAGTCGGCTGTCCGTCACGGCATAGACGCCATAGGGCGCCGCCAACTGCGCCAGGAAACTGCGGGCGTCGGCACGTGTCAGGGGATCGTTGAAATACGAAGTATTGAAATAATCCCCGGTGAGCACGATGATATCAGGCTCCAGAGCGGCGACCTGGGTTAACGTCTCGCGTTCGCGGCGGGTGGTGTACTCTACGTGCAGGTCGGAAAGGTGTACAAGACGCAAGGGCCTGTCGGGGAAAAAGGCCGGCCCCTCTACGGTTACTTCTGTCACCGTCAAGCGAAACGGTTCGATATACAGCGCCTCGAAAGCACATATAGACAGCGCCACATTCAAAGTCCACATTACTGCCAGGGTCGCTTTGGCGGCGTTCGAGGACGGGACGTGCCTCCAACGCCAGAAAAACGGCACCAACAGCGCTGCCATCAACCAGCGGACAATGGTGAGTGTCACCAGCGGCGGTCCAACCGGGCCATACGAAAGGCCCAGACGTGGCAACAGCGCCAGCAGCAGCCAATCCAGTGCCAAGAATCCCGACAGGGCGATCGCTAATGATTTTCTAAACATGTTCTAATGTCTCTTTAATCTTTCATTTACACATTTCTAATATGCGTCTGCTATATTATAGGCGTATCGAGTGAAAGAGTACTCGATGATCAAAAACTATAACCATATCTTACTTAAGGAGGTATGACTATGTTTGGAAGAACATTCTGGGGAACGATGGATCCGTGGAATGAAATGGAACGCCTGCGGCGTGAAATGAATCGGTTGTTCAGCAACTTCCCGCTACTTCCTGAGCTGCGGGTAGCGCCCGGCTATCCGGCGATGAACGTCTGGACCAACGAAGAGGGTGCCGTCATCACCGCTGAACTGCCCGGTATTGATCCCGAAAAGCTGGACATCTCCGTCGTCGAGAACACCCTTACCTTGAGCGGTGAGCGCAAGCCCCTCGAACTCAAGGAAGGCGAGGTCTATCATCGCCGCGAACGCGGCTACGGCAAATTCACCCGCTCCTTCCAACTGCCGTTCAACGTTGACGCTAACAATGTCCATGCGGTCTACGAGAAGGGCGTGCTGCGCATCAACCTGCCGCGCGCCGAGGCCGATAAGCCCCGCAAGATCGCCGTCAAGGCTGCATAACGCCGTACCCTTGACGATGCGACTCTTGACTAGCGACTAAAGACTAAGCGACTATTTAGGAGGTGAACTATGGCTGAGGAAAAGGAACTCAACATCCAGGAAACACAAAAGCAAGAAGTGGCGAAGACCGGCGCCGAACGCACCCGCTCACGGCTGGCCTTCGTCCCCCGCGCCGACATCTACGAAACCAATGAAGCCATCGTCCTGTTGGCAGACATGCCCGGCGTGGACGAAACGACACTGGACATCACGTTGGAGAACGACGTGCTGACCATTAACGGTTACGTCAACACATCCTATCCTGAAGGGTACGGGCTGGCCTATGGCGAATATCGCGTGGGCGACTATCAGCGCAGCTTCACCCTGTCCGACAAGATCAACCGCAACAAGATCGAAGCGACGGTCAAGGACGGCGTCCTGCGCCTGTACCTGCCGAAGGCCGAACCCTCGACCCGCAAGATCGCGGTGGTAGCCGGATAAGCATTACAGGTCAGCGCTTGCCAGGATTCACAGGATATCTCTGCAAACGCCCCTGTGAATCCTGCGAGTTCTGGAATTTGAACGTTTGACGACGCGACGAGATGACTACCGACTTTAAGATTCTTGAAGGAGGTGGAGTATGGCAATTACCAATCTGATGCCGTGGCGGCGCAAGGAACATAAAGTACCCGTCAATCGGGAGGAAGAGCACCCGCTGGCTCTGTTCGAGCGCGATATGGAGCGGATGTTCGATGAATTCTTCAGCGGTTTTGGGCTGGCACCCTTCGACTTCTGGGGGACGCGGTGGAGCGACTTTAGCCCGCAGGTAGATATCGTGGATGGGGAAAAGGAAATCAAGGTCTCGGTGGAGCTGCCTGGATTGGATGAGAAGGACATTGACGTGAGCCTGTCGCGTGATACGCTGACCATCAGCGGGGAGAAGCGACAAGAAAAAGAGGACAAGGGCAAGAACTACTACCGGATGGAACGTTCCTATGGTGCGTTCAAGCGCATCATCCCGATTCCCTGCGAGGTCAAAACCGAGGCTGTGGAAGCCACCTTCAAGAACGGCGTCCTGAACATTGTCCTGCCGAAGGCCACCGAAGGACAGTGCCGGCAAAAGATTGCCGTCAAAACTGCATAAAGCCATTGAGATCCAGCTTAACGGGGACACACCGAATCAGTGTGTCCCCGTTTTTTGCAGTTTCCGACTTGCCAAATTCAAAATTTTGAGGTAGTATAGGTATGTGCGTGGGGGGATGCGGTTGTTTGTATCTACAATGTAAAGTGCTGGACACAATTTAGCTTGTTGGCGGGTAAGCAACAGATGGCTGTCCAATGAGGAAAGGAGGTGTCAAATAAGCGGGACTATGGAAGATTCCAAGGGAGGAGAGTGTGACATTTACCAGCGTGTTGCAGTTTATTCATCAATAGCAGTTGCAAGCAAAAGGAGAGTGTAAACCATGAAAACCTCACAGAAAACATTGGCCGTTGTTGCTATTCTCATAGCGTTGTGCGCTCTGGCCGTGGTGCTGGTCAGTGCAGCGCCTGCAACCCCCACCATTACCAAAACCGTAACCCCCACGGCAATCAAGCCTGATTGCGCTGAATGTGTGCTCACCTACACCATCGTTCTGAGTGGGGCAGAAGCGGCCGTGATGACCGACACGTTGCCCACTGCTCTGACGTTTGATAAATGGCTGACGCAACCGGAAGGCGCCGTCAATCTCGGCGATGTTATCACATGGACGGGCACGCTCACTACGACCTCTCCGGTCACGCTGTCTTTCACCGCTAAATTGCCCAAGGGTGAGACGTTGCAAGGGCTGGTCGGTCAAGGGAAAATCGTCAATACAGCGTATGTCAATGGCGTAGCTGCCAGCGCCACCACCAACTTCTACCGCTACATCTTCCTGCCGTTGGTGATGCGCAACTTTGCCGGTTAGGTAGATTTCAACTCCAGAGACTACCCCGTAGTCCATTTTTCGGCCAGGGGGAGGCAGCAGTACGAGCCTCCCCCCTTTTCCTAAAGAATCACAAATTGAAAGGAGGTGATGTGTAAGCCACAAGCGTCACACACGATGCGGCGCAAAAACGATAGACTCTCTTACAGTATTGTCACGGTAGTTTTACACCTATAAGTTCTAAGGAGGAGTCCACAGATGAAAGCAATGTTACACAAACGCATTTTCTCTCTGCTCAGTATGCTGGTGATCTTCAGCATGGTGTTGACCCCCTATCCGGTCATGGCGACCGAGGGTGGCCCTGAGGTCACCGATGGCGAGCTGCCCACCCTGGCGCCGGCCAATTACTGGATGGTGCAATTGACCGCGCCGGCCCTGGCACAGTACAAGGGAGGCATTGCCGGACTTCAGCCCACTGCGATCAGCGTCACGGGAGGAAGCCGCCTGAATGTGAATACGCCCGCAGCCCAGGCTTACATTGCCTATCTCAAGGCGGCCCAGGCTGAGGTTGCCCAGGCCATCCAGAAGGCCATCCCCGGCGCGGAGGTGCAGCGCGATTATCAGGTCGTGTTCAACGGTCTGGCGATCAAGCTTCCGCAGGCCGATGAACAGGCTCAGGTCAAGCTGCTGCGTATTCCCGGTATCAAGCGGGTCTTCCGCCAGGAAATCTACTATCCGGATATGTACGCCAGCCTGCCCTTGATCGGCGCTCCGGCAATGTGGGAGGCGCTGGGCGGACAGAATGTTTCCGGCGAAGGCTTGAAGGTCGCCGTCATTGATACCGGCATTTACATCACCAACACCTGCTTCACCCCCACAGGTTACACTTACCCCGCGGGCTTCCCCAAGATGGACACCGATAAGCCCGCTGCCACCAATGAAAAGGTCATTGCCGCGCGTGCTTATTTCCGCCCGGATGATCCGCCCGTGGAAGGCGACGAAGCAACCTGGGCCGGACCTCGCGGCAGCAGCCATGCTACGCATGTCGGTGGTACGATTGCCTGCGTGCCCAACACCTCGCCGACACCCTACAACACAACCATCAGCGGCGTTGCGCCGGCGGCGCAATTGATGAGCTATCGCGTTTTCTACCCGGCGCAGAGCGGCAGCAGCAGCGGTTGGACCGCCGAGCTGGTCGCTGCGATCGAAGATGCCGTCATTGACGGTGCGGATGTCGCCAACAATAGCTGGGGCGGCGGCGCATCTTCTGTCTATCCTGATCCCCTTGACCTGGCTTATGACGCGGCCTGGGATGCTGGTGTGGTTGTCGTTTTCTCGGCCGGCAACAACGGCCCCTATCCGAGCACAGTAGATCACGCTTCGGATAAGGATATCACCGTCGGTGCCAGTACCACAAGTGGCACTTTCGCCGCCGGAGTTTTGGGTGTCAGTGCGCCGGAGCCGATTTCGTCTACGCTGCAGAATATGGCTTTCGCGGCGGCTGCATTTGGCGCACCGCTGGTTGTTGGTCAAGTCTACCAGTATCCTTATTTGCCGGCGGCTGCGGTTAATCCAGCTAATGCGACCGGGTGCAATGCCTGGCCCGCCGACACGTTTATCGGAAAGGCTGCGCTGATCAGCCGCGGGGGTTGTGAGTTCGGCCTTAAGGCATTGAGAGCCGAGCAGGCTGGGGCGGAATTTGTCATCATCTACAACAACGTCGGTGACAGCCTGATTTCTATGGCCGCTGGTGCTTACGGTAGCCAGGTGAACATTCCGGCAGTCTTCATCGGACAGACCAACGGCCAACGGATGCTCAACTGGTATGTGACCTACGGCAATGCTTCGGAGTTCACCTTGAACAACGTGCCCTTCCAGGCCGGCAACATCCCGGACCGTCTTGCCAACTTCACCTCGCGCGGCGCGTCTATTCGCCAGACGATGGGGGTGGACGTGGTGGCGCCCGGCGTCAATATCTTGTCTTCGGGTTACGGACAAGGCAGCGGCACGGATGCCCACATGGGCTTTGGGCAGGCCAGCGGCACCAGCATGGCGGCCCCCCATGTTTCCGGCGCGGCGACACTGCTCAAACAACTGCACCCCGACTGGACGCCCGATCAGATCAAGTCCGCGCTGATGAGCACGGCCGAACTTAACCTCCTGGACTACGACGGCACGGCCGTCGGCGCGACGGACCGCGGCGCAGGCCGTATTGACCTGAGCAAGGCCGGCGATCCCGGCTTGACCTTCGACAAGCCCAGCCTGAGCTACGGCTATATGACCATCGGCGGCAGCGCGACCGAAACTGTGGTGGCAACCGATGTCTTCAGCCATGCCGAAACCGTCACTTATACTGTAACGGTCGAGGAAACCGGCGATGTGACGACGACCGGTTACTTCACCATCGGTGTAGCCCCGACGACCCTGGCGTTTGCCCAAAAGGGTGCTACAGCTTCCTTCAACGTGAAGGTGGACATTGATCCCAATGCTCCTGCCGGCACCTACGAGGGTCTGGTATGGCTGACGGACGGGACGCACGAACTGCACATCCCCGTCTGGATTCAGGTCTGGCCAAAGATGACCAATAAAGTCCTGCTGCTGGATAACGACTTCAGCTACCTGCTGGGGTACCCGGATTATACACCGTACTATACCAGCACGCTGGAAACGCTCGACATTCCGTATGATTACTACGATGCCGATGAGCATTTCGGCAATGCCCAAACCATCCCCGATCTGGCCGTGCTCCAGCAGTACAAGGCCATCATCTGGTACACCGGCGATCACTGGCAATATAACGGCTACTACACCGTCGCTACTCCGCTCACCCAGATGGACCAACAGATCCTCACCGGTTATCTCCAGGGCGGTGGCCGTTTGCTGGCGACCGGTCAGGATTTGGCCGCCGTGTTGCGCGCAGATACAGGTAATGAGGTCTCGAACCTCTACGGCGGTTTCCTGGGCGCCGAATGGCTGAACGACGATGTCTTCGCCGGCGTAGCCGTTACAGAGACGCGCCGCTTGCAGGGCTTGGGCTTTGCCTCGACGTTGCTGCTCGATGTCAGTCTCCCGGCCGACGATCAGGATGGCGCCGGCAACCAGCTCTACGTTGACGAGATTCGGGTACCCGAACCAGGCGAGGGGCAGCCGGAGCCTGTCGTGATGCCTAAGCCCATCTTCCAGGCCACCAGCGGCGCGCACGATGCCGACGGTCATGTGGGTCTGGCGACTTCCTCGGATGCCACGCTGGAAGATCCACAGACCTATGCCGATTGGCGCACGGTGTACCTGTCCTTCGGCTTCGAGGGCATTAACAACATGGTGGGGACAGACCAGATAGACTTCCGGACCCCGACGATGGCGCACCTCCTGGGCTTCCTGTTTACCCAACCGACCGTCGCGCTGCCGGACTACAACGTGAAGGCGGGGCAGGAAGTGACCTTGCAGGCCACTGCCGGCTTTGCCACCGCCGATACCACTACGCTGGTGCAATATCGCTGGGACTTCGGCGACGGCTCGCCCATTGCGACGACTACGACGCCGACCGTGACGCATACCTATGCGCCCGGCGCCTACACGGCTCGCGTGGAGGTCACTGATTTCTACGGCCATACGGCCATTGACGCAGGTGCGGTTAAATCAACAGCCTACATCTTCCTCCCGCTCGTCATGCGCGCCTACACACCGTAACTCCAGGCTCGCTTGGGAGCAAGTTCACACATCAGGGGGAGGGCTGAGCAGCCCTCCCCCTTTGTGTTGTTTAGAAGACCCGGGATACCATATGAACCAACATGGCCAAGTCAATGCGTGCTATTCGTGGTTAAAAAACCGGTAGGGCAAGTTGTCAACTTGCCCTACCGGTTACAACACATAAAAAGCCTCTCAGGATTTGCGATATGCGGCTACCCCGCCTGGCTTTGCAGCATTCGCCCTTCGGCGCTCTGCCTTTGCGTCCAAATCCTGAGAGGGTCAAAGACTATCTTCATTATAAGGGCAGTTTGCGCGCGCGTCAATAGAACAAGTGAGCAGTTTTCATAATTTTCAGTTTCCAGTTGTCAGTTTCCAGTTTTTAGTTTTCATGGGGCAAGGGTTGGTTTTTGCGCTACGTCATTTTCGAGGTATGATGAGGCAGATGTGATTCTTGGTTCTCGATTCTTGATTCTCGATTCATGATTCTCGATTCTTGATTCTTTTGATTCGTGAGGTACGATGAGACGGTTGGTCTGGTTTGTCGTAGGATTGGCGCTGGGAATCGGGCTGGCGTTGCTCATCGGCTGGGGGTTTTTTCCGGTGCAACGCGCCGATTCGTCACCGGCCATGCTGCGCCGTGACTATCAGGAGGAATATATCCGCCTGATCGCTGCGGCATATCAGGTGGATGGCGATCTGGCTCTGGCGCGGCAGCGGCTGGCGGCCCTGCAGGCCGATTCCCCTACGACTCCACTGGTCGAAGTCACCGAGCGATGGATTGCCCAGGGTAAATCCACTGCCATTCTTACCCCACTGGCACGGTTGGCCCGCGATCTGGGTGTGAATACGCCCGCCATGCAGCCCTATCTTCAGGGAGGTGTTCCATGAAGTCCTGGGGGGTGCTGATTGTCGGCCTGGTGCTCGGCCTGGCGGCAGGACTGGTTTACACATGGGTTATCTCTCCCCCTGAATACTACGATACCTATCCGCCGTTGCTTGATAAAGCGTATCGCGCCGACTGGATTCAGATGACAGCGCTGGCCTACGGCGCGGAGGGCAACTGGAACCGCACGCAATTGCGTCTGCAAGGTCTGGCGGAAGCAGAAATTCGTCCCATTGTGGCGGCGGTGCTGGAACAGGCCGTGGCCGCCGGGCGTCCCATTGTCGTCTTGCAGCGACTGGCAGAGCTGGCGACATTCTACGGCGTGGATACGCCGGCCGTGCGCATTTATGGTGGAAAAGCGGCCGTCGCACCTACTCCGCAACGGTTGCCATCCTTGACCCCATCGGCTGTGCCGGCGACGGCCACACCCGTTCCCCCTACGGCCACGGCGTCTCCTACCCCCAGACCGACGCTCACTGCAATCATCCCTATATCCCCATCACAGCCCCTTGTGGCAGTGCGTATCGTGTCACAAACATTGACCTGCGAGACCCAGCCGTACATCACCGTCTCGTTGATGTTATCCCATACCATCACGGTGCGGCGCAAAGAGCAGATCGAGTGGCTCCCGTTGCCGGGACGCGAGATCTGGCTGCTCTGGGAAGACGGCGCGGACCGCGCCGTCACGGGATTCAAACCGGAGAACGGATTGGGGGTTGCGGACTTCGCCGTCGAAGCGGGGCATGTCTACAAACTTTACCTTGACATCCCGCAGGGTGTACCGCTCTCGACTATTCAGGTTGAACCGTGTGCGGTGGATGAAGGCAAGGGGTGGGTGAGCCGGTTGTTGGTATTGTTGGAAGAATAGAGAACTACTCGCAAGTCACCCACCACCCGTTCGCCCCACGCCATGCGTTCTGGAGTGAGTTCTGCGCGCGTGATCGGCCGCGATTGGGCGATGGCTTCCAGCGTTTGCTCCGCCGTGTAGCCGCGCCAGCGCAACAGCGCGTAGGCCACCATACCCGTGCGATGCAAGCCGGCAGAGCAGTGGAGCAATAGCCACCGCCCGGCGTCCAGGTACGCGGAGAGTACCGGCAGCGCCGCCACAATGCGGTCGGATTCCGCACCTTCTGGCGGGCTGGCGGAGCTGAGCGGCAACCAGAACCAGGCCAGGCCAATCTGCTGGATAAAGCGGCCCAAATCTTCCACGTCTTCATCCGCATGCAACAGCGTCACCACCACGAGGTTGGCGCCTTGCGCGGCCATATCCCGCAGGTATTGCCGGCGCGGACGATGCCATAACGCCAGGTATCCGGCGCCGACAGGAATCCAGTTCGGCTTCGATTTACTTGCTTTTATACTGTCAACCATAGCTGCTCATTTATGATGGATTTGGCAACAACCCTGCGTTAACTCAGGTCAGAAAGAGTGTGGTATGCTATGCTCACTACAGTCCGTCATCGCCAATAGCTGTAGCTCCGGCGTTTGACCACGCTGCGGGGCTATTTCACATTAAGTATACGCAAAATTGAGAAAAAAGTCAAATATTTGATGCTGACAGGTGCACTTCAGAGTGCGGTGGCGTGGTCAGAGACCGGTCACAGCAAGATTAGAACAAATTAGCGCCAAAGCCCTGGATTTACCCATCCAGGGCTTGCCTGTCTGTCTATTCGTGCTACAACTATGACCGGTGTTTTACGTCGTCCTATATCTATCTGCACAAGGAGATTGATTCACTATGGACAAATCTAAACTCAACTATGGCAAGACCTTCCTTATCGGCTTTGGCTTCTTTGGTATCAGCGTGATGTGGACTCTGTACAACGCCTATGTCCCCATTTTCTTACAGGCCGGGAACCCGGCTTTCAAGGCCACCGGAGAAGTCGGTTTTGGCCTCAAGCCCGGGCTGACCGGCTTCATTATGACGCTCGACAATATCGCAGCGTTTTTCCTGCTTCCGCTTATCGGCGTGTGGTCGGATCGGGTGTGGACACGCTTTGGACGGCGGATGCCCTTCATTTTGGTTCTGGCGCCGATTGCGATTGTCGCCTTCATCCTGATTCCTGTCGCGGTCGGGATGATTCCGGTTTCTTTGAACGGCCAGACGGCGCAACTGGGCGGGCCGCTGGCACTGTTTATGCTGGCCCTGGGCCTGTTCTTGCTGGCGATGGCCGGCTTCCGCACGCCCGTCATCGCATTGATGCCCGATCTCACGCCCAGCCCGCTGCGTTCACAGGCCAACGGCGTGATCAATATGATGGGAGGCATCGGCACGCTGATTGCAACCCTGGGCAGCAGCATCCTGTACAAAATGGGACGGATCACGCCATTTGTATTCGGTGGGCTGTTGATGGCCGTTGCGGTAGTGATGCTGTTCATTTTCGTCAAGGAGCGACGCGAGTCGCTGGTAGCGGCGGCGGATGAAGAGACTGAAGGCTGGAGCGCCTTACGCGGCATCAAGCGTGTGTCGCCGGAGGCCCGCCGTAGCCTGTGGTTCCTGATGGGCGCGATCTTCTGCTGGTTCGTGGGCTACAACGCTACGGAAACCTTTTTGACTTCGTATGGCGTCAGTGTGTTGGGCATCCCCACCGGACGGGCCGCGTTGTTGATGGGGGTGGCTTCGCTGGCGTTCCTCATCTTTGCGATTCCGGCCGGTTATCTTGCCGCGCGCATCGGACGCCGCAAGACCATCATCACCGGGTTGATCGTCTTCGGGGTGCTGTTGCTGCTCAACTTCTTCTTGCGCAACGCCACCCTGATCTGGCCGATTATGGGTATCGGGGGAATCGGATGGGCGCTGGTGAACATCAATTCTCTGCCCATGGTGGTAGATACCGCCGCCTCCGACGCCGACGTGGGAACATACACCGGCCTGTACTACATCGCTTCTCAACTGGCTGCGATTGTCGGTCCAATCCTCAACGGGCATATCGTGCAGTGGTTCGGCAACGACTACAACTTGATTTTCGTCGTTACGCCGTTGTTCTTCTTGTTCGCCATCCTGTGCATGATGCAGGTGACTAAAGGAGAAGCGAAGTTGGCGTAAAACGTGAAGACGTAATTCGTAATTCTTTTACGCCTCAAGTGTTATTGGGGGACGATTTTGAGCGCGACGGCAGGGGTATCGGGGAGGGTGCGGGGTAAGGTGAGGCGCAGCCCGGTGCTGTGGCGTGTCCAGGCGAAGGGCGCCTTGTAGCCCAAAATGTAAACGCGAGCCGTATCCGTCAGGGGGATGTTGGGGATTTCTAGCTGCGGGCCTCGCGGCTTGCCCAACACAATCGCGTATAGCGTATCGGCCTTCTGGGTAAAGCGCACCGGCAGTTCTTCTCCGGTCTGTCCTGCGGCGCGCTGCCAGGGGCGCGTGCCGTAAATCGCTTCACCGTTGACTTTGAGCCACGCCCCCAGCCCTTCCAGCCGCGCGACTTGCTGCGGCGGGATGGTGCCATCGGCCATCGGCCCGACGTTGAGCAGTAGATTGCCGTTTTTGCTGACGACATCCACGAGCAGATGAATAAGTTCTTTGACAGAAATGAGATCACCGGCTTGTTCATTGCGGTTGTAGCCGAAGGATAGACCCAGGCCGCGCGTGGTCTCCCACTTCTGCGTCGTCACTTTATTGTAGATGGCGTACTCCGGCGTGCGGAAGTCGCAATGGAGACCGCCGGTTTGCAGACGCGCAGCAAGACTCTCAGGCCGGGTGATCGCCCGACGGATTACCCAGCGGACAAGGGCACGCGGCAAACCTGTCAGGTTGCCCAAACCTGACAGGTTTATCTGCGTGAAGCGGTCATTGACCACACCATCAGGCACGGTGTTGTAATAGTCGGCCAAGAGCGCCGGCAGGTTAGCCGAGGCCGGATAGCCGATGTCATTCCACAGTACGGAGGGCGCGTAGCGTTGGATGAGTTCGCGCCAGTGCGCATCGGCGTAAGCGGCGTAGGTCGGATCGTTGGGGATTGCCGTCAGCATGGCGGCAAAATCGCGGATGACGACATCCTTGAAGGTGAAGTCCAGCCCGCCGGAGTAATACAGTCCCATACGCAATTTGTTGGCGCGCACGGCCTCGGTCAGCTCGCCCACGTAATCGCGCACAGCACGCCAGTCGGGGCGGTGGGGATTGGAGATGGCGCTCGGCCACATCAGGAAGCCGTCGTGGTGTTTCGTCACCATCACGACATAACGTGCGCCGGCCCGGCGGAAGAGGTCGCCCCAGGCCCACGGGTCCCAGCCCCGTGCAGCAGCATTGAACTGCGGGCCAAAGGCGGCGTAAGGGGTATGCGCGCCGTAGGTTTCCGCGTGATACTGCTGCGTGGGACTGCCGGCAATTTGCATAGCCTGACAGTACCATTCGGCATAGGGATTATGGGCAAACCAGTACGCATCGCCATATTGGGCGATGACTTCGCAGAGGTTGCCGGTGCGCGGCGCCCACCCGGGCACGGAATATGGCCCCCAATGGACGAAAATGCCCAACTTGGCATCCTCGAACCAGACCGGAAGGGGGTGTTGCTTCACCGACGCCAGGGTTGGTTGATAGATGTGCATGGTCTTATTAAACCACAAAGGCTATTTGTGGTGTTTGTGATCGTCCTCGTCTTTCACGAAGATATTCAGCACTACGCTGACGATGCTGACGATAAGTGCGCCCCAAAACGCCGGCCAAAAGCCATCCACGTAGAAACCCAGGCCCAAGACGCGGTTCGCGATCCACGCCGACAGCCACAAGGTGATGGCGTTGATGACCAGCGTGAACAGGCCCAGCGTGAGCAGAATCAGCGGGCAGGTGAGCAGCTTGAGCAGGGGACGCACAAAGGCATTGACCAGCCCCAAAATCACCGCCATCACGGCATAGACGATCCAGCCACCGCCGTCAACACGGATGCCGGCCACGGCCCAGGCTGCCACAAACAACGACAACGCGCCAATCGCCCAACGAATGATGAGTTTCATGATGTCCTCCTCGTAAAAATAGTCCAAAGTCGCAAGTCCAAAGTCGAGAAAAACTTGACGCTTTTGGCAGTGAAAATCACACATATTTACGTAATGGCGGACGGCAGGTTGCGTGAGGCGTCGCGTCTGGCAATGGATTCGTAGGTTATGGGCAGCGCGCAGCAAGCGTCAAACGAAGCAATCTCATACCCCGCGTCCCTGGCATAGCCGAGCGTCTTCTGCGACGGCAGTTCCATCCGCGCGACGCCCGCTTGCAGCGCCGCCAGTTCGATGGCTTCGCGGAGGGCGCGTGCGCGCGGGCGCATGCAGCCCAGCGCGATTTCCGCCTCTGGGAACAGCGCCTTGGCCTCGGCGACGACGTTTGCCACAGCTTCCGCTTCCGGGGCGGGCGCGTCCGCCAGCGGCGTGCCACGGGTGGGCGAGAAGACGATGACGACAATCGTGTGTGGCGCGTCGCCTGCCGCCGCGATAGGCCGCAACAGCCCGGCTTCGTCGCCGTTGTAGACGGTGACGTGCGGGACAACGGCGATCCCGGCGGCGCGCAGGGTGCGATAGGCGGCGATGTAGTCGGCGGTGGTCGCGTCCAGGCCGAGCACGCGCCGAATCACGTCGTCGCCTGGAATGTCGAGGGAGGCGAAGTCCACCACGCCCGCCAACTTCTGCGCCGTCGCGGCGTCAATGAGACCAGGGTGCAGGTTGAAGATCAAGTCCGTCTCCTGCCTGGCCTGCCGGATGGCGTCCGTCATCGCGGCGAGGTTGAGGAGCGCGCCGTTTGTGTCTGAGCCGCCGCTCAACAGGGCACCGAGCGCGCCGTTCTGTCGCAGGGCGCGGCAGCGTTGCAAGAGCGCATCCGGCGTGTCCGCGGGCAGCATCCCGCCGAGGTAGGTGGCGTCGCAGTGAGCGCAGTGCAGATTGCACGCCGCGCCGGAGAGCGAGAGCGGCGGGAACTTGGGCAGCGGGTAGTAGGTCTTGAGCCGCACGCTAGGCCGCCTTCAGCAATGCCGTGACGAAATCGTCCACGTCCGCGCCGACGACCTGCACGTCGCCAGCAAAGAATGTCTGCACGCGCTCACGCAGCGCGGCCTCGTCGAGCAATGCGCCGGTCAAAAGCTGTTCGAGGTCTTCGATGGCCTCTTCGGGGTGCATGAAGAAGTCGCCGGTGATGCGGAGCGTCTGGATGACCGGGGGGTTATCTTCCGTGACCGTCATCCGCACGCGCAACAGCTTGCCGCCGATGGCTTTGTAATCGCCGCTTCGTGCGTCAGCGCTTATAGGTCCAGGTTGGGTTGGCATAGCGTTCCTCCTTTACGCGCGTCAGCAGCGTCCGTTCTTCGTCGCTCACCGTTCCCGGCGAGAGCCGGATGTTCAACACCTCGGCAAAGCCCGCGCACATCGCCGCGATGACGGCGTCCTTGTCCACCGTCCCCAATTCGCGGCGGATGGACGTCACCCGCTCCTCGACGCCCGCGATGAGCTTGTCGCGGATTTTCTCATTGGGCACTTTGAGCAGCGAGAACATCAGGTGCGGGTTCACGTCACAGAGCAGCGTGCCGTGTTGCAGGATGCCGCCGAAGCGCCGCGTCTGCGCGTTGCCCGAAATCTTCTTCCCGTTGACGAGGATGTCGTTGATCGGCTTGAATTCCGCGTCCAGGCCGAGCCGTCGGAAGCCCGCGACCAGCCCCCCGCACAGCAGCGCGTAGGAATCCAGCACCTTCTTGGGAATTCCTGGATAGTCGTCTTTGACCGCCAGCGAGTAGGTGATCTCGCTGCCGTGCTCGTGGAAGACCGCGCCGCCGCCAGTGAGCCGCCGGATCACGTCCACGCCCTGCGCGCGGCACACGTCCAGGTCCACTTCCTGCTCGACGCCCTGAAAGTAGCCGATGGACACCGCCGACGGCTTCCAACCGTAAAAGCGCAGCGTGCTCGGCGACGTGCCCGCCACCACGCAGCGCAAAACCGCCTCATCCAGCGCCATGTTGTCGAACGCGCTCATGTCGCCGGTCAACAACAACCGCCACTCTTGAGTGCTCATAGAACCTCCAGTGCTCGCTAGAATTTCTGTCAGCAGATTAAGCAGATTTAGCAGATTGGTTTTGTAACGGTTAAAAATCTGCTTAATCTGCTAAATCTGCTGATTAAAATACCGGCGTAACGCTTCGCGGGCGGCGGATTTTTCGGCGGCGGTGAGGGGGGCCGGATGATTGTAGAGGTCGCCGCCGGGCCGCTCGTTGTACATCGGGCGGTTGCAGTTCGGACAGCCGCTTGTGCGGAAGGGCGCGCCGCTCTCTATCGCGCGATCCACTATGGCTGGAGTGACGTTGATCGACGCGAGCTTGCCCGCGTCGAAGGCCATATTCTCTACCCGCGCCTGGTTGTGGACGATCAGGTAGCGGGCGAGTTGTAGGGCGCGGTAGCGTTCCAGCGGCGGCGGGGCTAAAGCCAGTTGTGTCCCCCGAACCGGCGTGAAGGCGAACAGCGCAATAGTGCAGCCCTTGTCGTGGAACGTCTGGAACGCCCGCACCAGCTCCGCGTCGGTCTCGCCCAACCCGGCGATCAGATGCACCGAGCCAACGCCGAAGACCTCGATCGTCTCATCGATAAACTGCATGTAGCGGTTCCAGCTAAAACCGGGCTTCATTTGGTTGAAAAGCGCCTCGGTCGCGCAATCCAGACCCACGCCCACGCGCTCCACCCCAGCCTCTTTGAGCGCGACCAGCCAATCCTTGTCCACAGGATTCATGCAGATCGAGAGGGGCGCGTCGGAAGCCGCTTTGAGTTGTCGCACGGTCGCCAGCAGATCGGTCAGCAGATCGGGGTACAGCAATGTCTGGATGCACACCCGCCGGACGTGATCGTCAGCCTGGAGACTATCGAGCACAATGGGCAGCTCGAATTCGGGCCAGATGACGCGCGACAAAAGCTGCCGGTCCGCGTCGCTGCGGCGGGCCTGCGTGCAGAAGCGGCACGCGCCCAGGCACGTCTCGCCGAGCAGCGTGTAGAGCGTCGTAGGGGCTGCCTCCATCTTCGCCGAGCGCAGTCCCAGGCTTACTGCGGAGCCGATGCTCAGCCGGATGTGTGGCGTTGTTTGGTATCCTTCGTCGTTCATTGAGTTGCAAGCCTTGCCCCTTGAATCGTTCACGGCAAGGTCATTATAAACGCACCGGTCACAAGTCAATCCGTTAATTTGGACTTTCATAAATCGAGAGTAGAATTGCAGATAGTTTTGTTCGCCATTCGCTATTCGTCATTCTTAAGGAGCCCTGCGATGCCTTTACCCCTGTTGAAAGTTCACACAAGCCAGCGTTATCTGGTCACTGAGGAAGGCCAACCGTTTTTCTGGTTGGGGGATACGGCCTGGGAACTGTTTCATCGCCTGAGCCGTGAAGAAGCCGACGTGTATCTGCGCGACCGCGCGGCCAAGCGTTTCACCGTGATTCAGGCTGTCGTTCTGGCGGAACTGGACGGCCTCAACACGCCGAATCCCGCCGGGCACCGTCCCTTGATGGACAACGATCCCACAAAGCCCAACGAGCCGTATTTCCAGGACGTGGACTGGATGGTGAACCGTGCCGAGGAATTGGGACTCTACATCGGGATGCTGCCCACCTGGGGCGATAAGTGGCACAAGAACGGCGGCATCGGGCCGCTGGTATTCAACCCCGAAAACGCCTTCGTCTACGGTCGCTTCCTGGGCGAGCGTTACCGTCACAAGCCGATCATCTGGATTCTCGGCGGCGACAAGTTTGTGGGCGATGAGGAGGAACGCCAGATCATCGAAGCGCTGGCGCGCGGCCTGCGCGCAGGCGACGAAGGCCGCCACCTGATCACCTTCCACCCCACCGGGCAGTACAGCTCGGCGATCTACTTCCACAACGCGGACTGGCTCGACCTGAACATGATCCAGACCGGCCACACGCTCCACCGCGACAACTATACCTCGATTGCCGCCGAATACAACCGCACGCCGCTCAAGCCCGTGCTGGATGGCGAACCGGGCTACGAGAACATCCCGCACGCCTTCAACGACGCGAACCCGCGCCTGCAAGCGGTCCACGTGCGGCGATTCTGTTACTGGGCGCTGTTCAGCGGTGCGTGCGGTCACACCTACGGCTGCAACGACATCTGGCAGATGTGGAAGCGCGGCGATCCGCCGATCATCGCTGCCAACCTGCCCTGGGACGAAGCCATTCACCTGCCCGGCTCTGGCCAGATGCAGCACGCCCGCGCGCTGATCGAGTCCGGCCCGTATTTTGACCGGCTGCCCGATCCCTCGCTGGTGGAGCCGCCCAACCTGCCCGCGCCGGATTACGTGGCCGCGTGCCGCGCCCCGGACGCGCGCTACGCCCTGGCCTACTTTCCCTCCGGCAAACCCGCCGCGCTGCGCACCTTCATTCTGAAAGGCCCGTGCCTCGAAGCCTGCTGGTACGATCCGCGCACCGGCGAACGCTACCCGCTGCCCCCCGTCGAAGTCGCACCGTGGCAGCCGACGACATTCATCCCACCGGATGAGCGGGATTGGGTGTTGGTATTGGAGAGCAATTAGCGGTCAGCTATCAGATTTCAGCGGTCAGCGGTCGGGGTATTGGCTGATGGCTGAAAGCTGATCGCTGATGGCTTGCGTCGCTTGACAATGAGGCTGGGATAGCGCAAAATGGAGACAAACCCTGTTTTTGGAGGCACACATGCTCAAAGTCAACGGCTTCCTCACCTCACAAATCGGCTATGACCTGGGCGATCCCAAGCGGGCGCTCATTCGGAGTTACCGGCGCGATTAT
Source organism: Chloroflexota bacterium (assembly GCA_019873645.1). GTDB lineage: Bacteria > Chloroflexota > Anaerolineae > B4-G1 > SLSP01 > DSWT01. Next base: position 24,781 of record JAIOAX010000024.1, read on the forward strand.
GTGCCCGACGGTGCGCGGTTTACCGTGTTGCCCCTCACGCCGGACAACACGCTGGCAGAACCGGCACTCGTTGGCGACGTCCGTTACTGGGGTGAGACGTGGAACGCGCACTGGTGGGAGATTGATTTTTCGCCGCTGGAGCAGGCCGGCGAATACGTCATCGTCGTTTCCGCACCAGATGGAGGCGCGCTCTATCGCAGCGAAGCGGTGACGATAGGCGACAACGTGCTGTGGCGTGAAACGGTCGAGGCGATTGCGCTCGATCAGATGGAGGCGCGCGTGTGCGACGCCCGCAACGGCATCGGGTGGAAGGACTGCGGCGCCGAGTGGCGCGAGGCCAACAGCCACGCCACGACCGTCATTGGCCTGTGCGAATTGCTCTCCGTGGGCTTCCAATGGCTGACCGCCGAACAGGTGACGCGCCTGCGTGTGCAAATCATCCACGGTTGCGATTACCTGGCGCTCTTGCAGGATACAGCATTGCGCATCGGCGCGCCGGATGGCGCGCTGGTGCACGAAATCCCCAATCACATGGTCTTGATCCCCGGCGACACGGCGCAGGCAGTGGTCGCGCTGGCGTATGCTGGGCGTCTGCTCGCCGACACGCACCCAGAAAAGAGTCAAGAATACATCCGCCGCGCCGTCCGCGCGATGAACTACCTCATCCTCGAAGCCAAACCTTTCGGCGGGCTGAACTTCTCCGCAATGAACCACGGCGCGCCACCCGATTTCCAGCCGCCGGACGAATTCATGACCCGTGATCTGGCGATGATGCTGTGGGGGTGCCTGGAACTATGGGCCGCCGGGCAAACCACCTATCAGCGGCATGCGGCGCGTTTTGCCCGCGAGGTGATGGCGCGGCAGGTGCCACCGGAACGCGCCGAAGATGGCCTGTACGGCCACTTCTACACCTTCGCCTCCGCCGATTTCACCGAAAAGGCCAACGTCCACCACCACGTCGGCCACGACACTGGCGCGACGTTTCCACACTACATCGCGCCGCTGCTGGAGATGGCGAGCCGCTGGGCCACCCACCCTGACGCTCCCTTGTGGCGCGAATGTGTCCGCCGTTTCGCCGAGGGCTACCTCATCCCGGCATGCAAGCGCAATCCGTTTTACCTGCTGCCGGTGGGCTACTTCGCGGGCAAGGGGCTGATGAGCTTCTGCGGCCCGTGGCACGGCATCAACACCAGCTACGGTTTTGGCGCGGCGCTGGCAGTGGCCTGCATGAGCGTGAGCAACAATCCCGTGCTGCGGCAGATTGCAGTGGGCAACCTGCAATGGTTCTGCGGCCTCAACGCCGGGATCACGCGCAAGAGCTTTGAGGGCTGCGTGCTGTGGCGCGAAGAAGTGCCGGAAGGCATCGCGCTGCCGTACAGCCAGATTCACGGCGTCGGGCGGCGCTGGACAGGCTGCTGGACAGGCATCCGCGGCAGCGTGCCCAACGGCTTCGACGTGAATCCGCAATTCCAACTGGTCGTCGAGCCGGACATCGAGAAAGACGAGCCGCTGCTCTACACCGACGAAGACTGGATTCCGCACGGCGCGGGCTTCCTCGCCGGGTTGACGGCGCTGCGCGGGCGCAAGCGATTCGAACGATAAAGCTCTCAGCTTTCAGCCGTCAGCAGTCAGCCAGAGCTGATTGCTGAAAGCTGATAGCTGACTGCTAAAAAAAGGAGAATACAATGACAGTGCAAGACATCAACCGCTATTTGGATCACGCGATTTTGAAGCCGGAGATGACGCGCCAGGAGGTGATTGACGCGATTCAATTGGGCATTGACTACAAGGTACGCACCGTCTGCGTGCGGCCTTGCGACATCGAACTGGCTGTCGCCATGTGCAAGGGGACGGAAACGGAGGTCTCCTGCACGCTCGCCTTCCCGCACGGCTGCACGCTGAGCGCAGTCAAGGCGGATGAGGCGCGACATTACATCGCGGCCGGCGTCCACGAGATTGACATGGTGGCGAACTACGGCTTCATCCGTTCGGGGCTGTGGGACGAGGTGACGGCAGACATCCGCGCCGTCGTTGAGGTGGCGAAACCGGCCGGCGTGCCGGTGAAGGTGATCTTCGAGACGGCCTGGCTGACGCTGGACGAGATCAGGCGCACCGTGCAATGTGCGATTGACGCCGGGGCGGATTTCGTCAAGACCTCGACCGGTTTCAACGGTGAGGGCGCGACGGTGGAACAGGTACAGGCGATGCTCGACGCGGCACAGGGACGCATCAAGGTCAAGCCCTCCGGCGGCATCCGCGACCGGGCGCGCGCGGAGCTATTCATCGCTATGGGCGCGCAGCGCCTCGGCAACGGGTACACGTCCACGGCGGCGATTTGTGGGGTGTCGTCAGCGGGCGGTGATCAGCAATCAGCAATCAGCCATCAGCCATTAGCTATCAGCTATTAGCTATTAGCAATCAGCCGTCAGCGATCGTACTCTGGCTGAAAGCTGATAGCTGAAAGCTGACGGCTGAAAGCTGACCGCTTGCAAAGCAGGAGGTTCTATGAGTATTTACAGTGTTCTTGATTACGGCGCGTGTGGCGACGGCGTGACGAACGATGCCGCCGCAATTCAGCAGGCCATTGAAGTCTGTCACGCGGCGGGCGGCGGACAGGTGCGCTTTCCGGCCGGACGGGTGTACCGCTCCGGCGCGCTCATGCTCAAATCCAACGTCGAGATGCACCTGGAACCCGGCGCGGTGTTGCAGGCCAGCCCCGACGTGGCCGCTTACCCCTATCGCTTTACCGTCGGCGCGCTGAGCGGCGGACAGGTCGGCGCAGGACAACCAGGAGCGATCATGTTCATCACCGCCGAACACGCCGAAAATATCGCTTTCAGCGGCGGCGGGACCATTGATGGCGGCGGTCGCTTTTTCGTCCGCGAGGATACCGGCTACATCTACCGGATGCGCCCCGAACGCCCCTTTACCTTTTTCCTGTTGGGCTGCAAAAAAGTGACCTTCCGCGATGTGACCGTTCGTGACGGTGCGCTGTGGACGATACGGCTTTCGGGCTGTGACGACGTGCTAATCCACGGTATCCGCATCGAAAACGACCTCAAGCTGCCCAACAACGACGGCATTGACCTCGACCGCTGCCGCAATGTGCGCATCAGCGATTGCCACATCGTCAGCGGCGACGATTGTATCGTGCTGAAAACTTGCGAGGAGACCGCCGCCTATGGCGAAGGGTGCGAAAACATCATCGTCACCGGCTGTACGCTCACCTCAACCTCGATCGCCCTGTGCGTGGGCTGCGAATGTCGCGCGCCGATGCGCCACATCATCTTCGATGCGTGCGTCATCCGCTCCAGCCATCGCGGGCTGGCCGTGCGGCTGAGCGAGGCGTCGGACGTGGAAGACGTGCTCTTTAGCCACATGCTGGTCGAGACGCGCTACTTTCATCGCGATTGGTGGGGCGCGGGCGAGCCGATTTGTGTTTCCGCCATCCCCTGGGATGACGAGCGCGGCATCGGGCGGGTGCGCAACGTGCGGTTCGTCAACATCTTCTGCCGCAGCGAAAACGGCGTCTACGTGGAAGGCTGGACGCCGGACCGCGTGCAGGACATCCTGTTCGAGAACGTCCACATCGAGCTGGACAAATGGTCGAAATGGGAAGGCGGGCTGTATGACCGCCGCCCTTGTCCCGGCGACCGGGTAGGAGCCGGCTCTCTCAAGCACCCGACCGCCGGATTCTTCCTCAACCAGGCGCAAAATGTCACTCTGCGCAATTGCCGGGTGGTGTGGGGGGCGAACCGTCCGCCCTATTTTCGCCATGCCCTGGAAAGCCACGCCGTCGCCAACCTGCGGCTGGAGAATTTCGAGGGCGAGTCCGCCGACCCGGAGCGTTTTCCGGCCACTGTGATTGAGGATTGATGATGAGTACCGGAACCCGTTATTTCGTCGGCGTAGACGTGGGCGGCACCAATTTGCGGGCCGCCGTCTGGGACGCCGACGCTGAGCGACTGCTTGCCGTGCAGTATGTGCCCACTCTTTCGCACGCGGGGCATGCAGCCGTGCTGGCGCGCCTAGCCGGCTTGATACGCGAGGCCATTGCCGCCGCCGGGCTGACGCTCGATCAGGTGCGCGCCGTCGGGGTGGGACTGCCGGGCCGCTTGCGGCCTGCTGAAGGCGTGGTCGAGTTCCTGCCCAACCTGGTCGGCCATTGGGTCGGTGTGCAGGCGGGGGAGGTGCTGACGGCGGCGCTCGGCCGGCCCGTGCACCTGATCAACGACGCGCGCGCGATGACCTTCGGCGAGTGGAAGTACGGCGCGGGGCGCGGCGTGGATACGCTGGCCTGCCTGACGTTGGGCACGGGCATCGGCGGGGGCGTGGTGGTCAACGGACAATTGCTGTGGGGCGTCAACGGTACGCTCGGCGAAATCGGCCATCAGATCGTCGAGGCGGACGGTTTGCCCTGCACCTGTGGTGGGCGCGGCTGCCTGGAAGTCTACGCTTCGGGCACAGCGATTGCTGCGGCGGGCGCGCGGGCCATACGCGAGGGACGCTCTGCTACTTTGCGCGACATGGCCGAGGACGATCCGACGCGCGTCACCGCCGACATGGTCGCCCGCGCTGCGCAATCCGGCGACGCGACAGCGCAAGCCATTTTCGAGCGCGCCGGGTTGTACCTGGGCATCGTCATCAGCAACGTCGTCCTGACCATCAACCCCCAACGGGTGATCCTCGGTGGCGGCATGGCCGGTGTGGGCGAGCTGATCTTTGCACCCGCGCGGCGCACCCTGCGTGAGCGTGTGCATCTCGCGCCGGTAGACCATATCGAAATCGTCCCCGCCCAATTGGGCGCCGACGCCGGCCTGATCGGCGCAGCGGCCTGGGCAAAGTGGTCGGGGATTAGGGCGTAGGGGGCAGGTTACGCTTTGCGGATAACACAAGGGGGGCCAGAGAGGGTACCAATGCCCTTAACCCTCAGCTCTCACCCCCCGCCCACTGTCCGCCGTGGTCGTGGGGCCCGATCCACAGCCTCTGGCCGACATCCCATCCCCATCCGACAAGTTTGAGTGTGACCGGCAACTGCGCCCAGCCGGCCTGGATGCGGCGTTGCACCGCTTCCCACGCCGGCACGCCGCTGACGGCGTCCGCCGCCTCGACGTTGCACGCGCCGACGGCCACCGCGCCGGTCAACGTGGCTTCCGGCGACAGTTTGTGCAGCAGTCCCGTCAGGAATCCCGCAATGGCGCAATCGCCTGCGCCGGTCGTCCCTACCAGGTGGGCGCGGAATGTCGGAGCCAGCAACTCACGGTTCGTCCACGCGCGCCTATCGAGGTTTAACCGCTCCGTAAGGCCGCGCATCCGCCCGGTATCGGCAGCCGTGCGCATGTAGATACCCTGATCCCCCAGCTTTAACACCGCAACGGCGACACCCCACGCCAGCAACCGTTCGGCCAGACGGCTCAACAGGCCGCCGTCCACCTGAGGGAGAACCTCGCCGCGCGCTTCCAGGGTCGTGTAATGCGCCGGATCAATCATCAGCAGCGCTTCTTCCACACTGGGCAGGAAAATATCCACCTGCGGCAGAACGTGCGTCAACCACGCAGACCAGTTGACTTTTCCGGCTTCCGCGTGGGGATCGGGGCGGCTCACATCCAGCGACGTGACCAGACCATGGGCCTTGACGCGCCGGAGCAGCGTCTCGAACTCCCGCCCGTCATCCAGATAGAAGTTGCGCATCAAGGTCGGATAGCCAAAATGGAAGATGCGTGCGTCACTCAAGGCGGTGTCGGGGACATCGGCGGCGCAGAAGGTGTCGTTGGGGCCGGAATAATGGAGAAAGGTGCGGTCAATGTTAGGAGAGCTGAAGATGAGGGTGTACGAGCTGGATTCGCCCGCCGCAATCAACATCCCTTCCGCCAATGCGGGAGCGTAGCTGCGGAACACGTCCAACGTCGTCCGTCCAAAGGTGTCGTCGCCGACCTTGCCCATCAAGCGCACCGGTACACCGAGCCGGTGCAGCGCCAATCCCGTGTTGGAGACCGCGCCACCCGTTGAGATGGTCATCGGCCCCACGTTGACCAGACCGCCCGGCACGAGCCAGGTTGTCAGGTCACGGCAGCTCTCAGGCAGTGTCGGAATTACGTCCAGGCACACGTGGCCGGCGACGATGATGGTTGGAGAGTTCGATAGATCCATTATATGCTCTGCTAAATCTCTGTTCTGTGGCTATATAACAATGGGAATTGATCTTGTCGCAATCTAAACTTTGTGCCATGATTATGGCCTGAGCGCGCATCAAAATCTACGTACACATAACCTTGCTCAATACCTGATAGCAAACCATTGATATTGAAACCCTGAAGTATCAGAATATTGGAATAGCGGAAGAATTCTTGTCTCCCTTCTCTTTTCGTTTCAGCTTGCACATAGAAACAGTTTAATAACTTCGTACCGGCCTTGTTACGCAAATCTTCAAAGCCCCAGTAAGGTTGTGGGTCTAGTTCTCCCAACCCTACCCGTTCAGCTACCGAATCCAGCCATTCCTTATGTCTTGGATCCACCGCGCTTGCATCAAAAGAGACAAGAACCTTGCCTTGCGAACGGTCTACCATCACCATAAAGCCACGGTCACTTCGTTGATTCCCGCTAATGGTTTGTCGGAAACTCAGCTCTTCTGTTCCATATCTACCCCCGGCTTCTTGATGTGGCCAGCCATAAAGGGGAAGGAATACCCGTGGAACAAACCGCAAGGCACGTGGCGATGGTTCCATATGGAAAAGTGTCATCAATGAAGTGGTATTTGCTCTTTGGCATTTCAATTCCCATTCAGTAGCGTTAGGTATCGGCAGGTTGTTCTCTTCAATACCAAGCAAATCTTCCAATGTATTCCCAACACCACCCGAGTTTCCTGGCCTGGCATTGAGTATCCACCCCATATCTCGTATTTTCTTTAATTCTTCGATGAGAGATTCTTTTGTATAAACCTTCAAACTGCTACCTCTGCTCTGCGTAACAACATAGGGCACTTGTTCTTCACCTATCAAGTGCAATTGTTGATATTGTTGTGTGGCAAGTCTTTTACGCATAACTGGCTAATCCGGTGGACGCCAGAAATCCAACAAATATTCAAAAGTTGTCCCCATTGTAATGTAATTTGACGGCCAACCAAAAATACCTATTCGGTTTACAATATTGGTGCGGTCCCAAATGATCGTATTGCGTAGTTCATATCCACGTTTACGCAATTCCTCAATGAGCGCGACGTGAATCGTAATTCTTTCATTTTCCCACCACATATCAGGCACATTGATAACACAGTGTCCTCTGGGTTGCAAGAGTGGCAATAAGCGCCCGTAAATATCCCCCATTGCTATTGTGTACTCCTCAAGCGGCATTGTTCCCAAATCGCGGGGGTCTTGTGAATACTGCTCTACCTTGCCGAACTGTTCATTCTTACGTTCATCACCTCGGCGTGATTTATTTTTTCGCTCGCGGTTGAGTAAATTAGCATAGGGGGGTGAAGTCCAAATCAACTTAACGGTTTTAGGTTCCAAATAGCGATCTATGTGCAAAGCATCATCTTGTATTGCTAATTGCTGCGCTTGATTGAAGAAATTATTACTAGCCAGACGTTCTTGACATAATTTTATATATGATTCTTGCAAATCAAACCCAACTGCATTACGATTCAGATCCTGTGCGGCAACAAGGGTTGTGCCGCTACCTACAAAAGGGTCAACTACCAACTCCCCGGCATGCGTGAACAGCTCAATTATCCTTTTGGCTAATGCAATAGGAAAAGTAGCCGGGTGCAAATTTTTGTCTCGAATATCACGCCCCTCGTAATTAAATTGCCAAACACCCAGTTGGCTTTTTATCCACTCCTTGGCAGTCATACAATTCAAATGATTTGAGGGACAATCGCAGGTTTTTGTGTATCCAATATGAATTTTGGTGCGGTATAGCTCACTTGCTTCGTTGATAGTACGCGGCAAGTTATTTTCCATTATCTCAGTATTCATTGGACTCTCCGACTCTGTGTGATTGTGTAAAGCAGTATATCACAATCTTCCTTACCCTGGACTCTTTCTACTGAGATAATCCAAGCCACCCAACGGACTTTTTCCTTTCCCCACTACACTTTGCCTCTTTTGCCTCCAACCGATTGTCCAACCCATCGGCAAGTGGGGTATAGGAGTTACGCACTGCGCCATTTTCTGACAGGGATTAACAGGATTTTCAGGATTAAAGAAGGCTTTGTAGGAGCTTTTTCATCCTGTCAATCCTGTCCAAAGAAACGCACCGCGTAACTACTGTGGGGTACCCTCTTCACCTTGCTCTATGGATCCCCTCGAGCACCCACGCCTGAGAGTTCGCCACCGACACATGCAACGGCGCAATCAAATGACCGTGTTATCCGGGATTACCACGCCTTTAGGGACAACGACAATGCCATCGCGCACCACATAGGTATCGGTTTCCTCATCCGGCATGCCGGCATGGCTGCGGATGACCACATTGCGCCCGATACGCACATTTTTGTCCAGGATGGCATCCTCGACAACGCTGCCCCGCCCCACCCCGATGTCAGGCAACCCCAAACGCCGGTTTTCGTCTTTCTGGGTCAGCGACTCAAAATCATCCGCGCCCATCATCACCACGCGATGGAGATGCGCGCCGCTATTGATAATGCTGCGCAGCCCGATGACACTGTCGGCCACGGCGGCATGATCGAGGCGGCAGCCGGGGGCAATCCACACGCGCATCAGGCTGGAATCAATGATCTGGCTACAGGGTAAAAAGCGTGCGCGGGTGTAGATGGGCCATTCCGCCGAGAAAAAGTCAAACGGTGGATTGGGACTAGTGAGCGCCAGGTTGACTTCGTAGAAAGCGCGAATCGTGCCGATGTCTTCCCAGTAGCCATCAAAGGGGTAGGCAAACACGCGCAGTCCCTTCTCGATCGCCGCCGGGATGATGTGCTTGCCGAAGTCATCGCCGGTTTCCGAGCGCAAAATATCCACCAACGTCTTGGTGCGAAAGACGTAGATACCCATCGAGGCCATATACGGGCGGTCGCCTTCCAGGCTCTCCAGGCCGGCCAGTTGGTCCAGCGGTGGCTTCTCGCGGAATTTTTGGATCCGGCCTTCCTTATCTGCCTGCAAGATGCCCAGGCCCGGCGCATCTTCGGCTTTGACCGGCTTGACGGCAATAGTAATATCCGCCTCGTGGATATTGTGAAAGCGCACGAATTCACCGTAATCCATGCGGTAAAGATGGTCGCCGGAGAGAATCAAGATGTCGCGCGGATTCGGGACTTGAAGCTGAAAGAGCTGTTTGCGCAGCGCGTCCGCCGTTCCCTGATACCAGGATTCGCTCACCGGCGTCTGTTCCGCTGCCAGAATCCGCACCCATCCGCCGGAGAAGCTGTCGAACTGATAGGTGCGCACGACATGCCGGTGCAAGGAAACAGAATTGAACTGCGTAAGCACGTAAATGCGGTTGATGCCGGAGTTGATACAGTTGCTGATGGGGATGTCAATCAGACGATAGTACCCCGCCAACGGTACGGCAGGTTTAGCGCGCAGTTTGGTCAATGGATAAAGCCGCGTTCCTGCCCCACCTCCCATAATCACAGCCAGGACATCTTTCAAAAAGCTTAACATAAGCAGGCCCCCTTTTGGTGTGGAATGGCGGAAGATGCTACTATAAATCTTCAGCAAGTCTATGCTCTTATTATAGTAACAAGCACAAAATAAAGCAATACACATTTGCACTCTGTCTTGTAGAACATTGACAGATGTTAAGATTGGGTTATATTCGGCAAGCATACTCGAGGAAGGTAGCAATGGTTATGAAGAACCCCCGCAAAGGTGCCGGCACGCTCCGAGCGTGGCGCCGCTCACACATACTTCTCATGTTGATCATGATCCTGGCGTGTGGACTCCGTTTTGAGCGTCCCACACTGGTCGAATTCAAGCGCGACGAGGCGACGGTGGCGCGGCTGGCGCAGGCAATTGCCTACGAGGGCTATCGGCCGGCCGTCGGCGTGGATGCTTCGATGGGCATGGATAATTTTCCGCTTACTCTATACTTGATGGCGCTGCCTGTCCGGCTGTGGCCCGACCCGCTTGCCGTAGTACTGTTCACCCTGTTACTTAACGCGATAGCCGTCTGGGGCTGCTACGCCTTCGGGAGAGTCTATTTCGGCGAGCGCGTTGGCCTTATGGCCGCATTGCTCTTTGCCGTCAATCCCTGGGCCGTGCTCTATGCCCGCAAAATTTGGTGCGAAAGCATGCCCTGGGCCACGTTGATCTTCATTGTTGCGCTATTCGCCGTGTTTGTCAAAGGTCGGCGACGCTTCCTGGTGCTTGCCTGCCTCAGCACTGCTGTCATGGTCGGCCTGCACCTCAGCGGTCTGGCAGCCATTTTGATTTTGGGACTGGCTATCCTGTTGTATCGGGATCAAGTCTCACCTCAAGCACTGGTGCTGGGGGCGTTGGCGGCCTTGCTCGCCGTCAGTCCATATCTTTTTCATGATGCCCGTAACGGTTGGGAGAATCTGCATCGCGCCTTCAACTATGCCGGTGGAGGCGGAACATTTTCTTGGGACGCGGTACGTTACGCCTTGATGCTCGCCACAAGCTATGGGATTTCAGGGCAGGCCGGGGCGTTCCACACCAAATTCCAGACAAGCATCCCCAATTTGTGGTGGATGAACGCCGTGATGATTGGGCTATTAGTCCTGGGGTGGCTCTATGCGCTGTTTCAGACATTCCGAGGTGAGACAAAAGCGCAACGGCGCAGCTTTGGATTGCTGCTGCTGTGGTTCTGCGTCCCTGTCGCGTTACAACTCAAGCCCAGTACACCGACGCAGCCACATTACTTCATCATCCTGTATCCGGTGCAATTTTTGCTCATCGCCATTCTGCTGGCACGTGGATTGGAACGTCTGCCCAGACCGACAATCTCATTAGGAGCGTTCAAATGCAGCCTGGCGGTAGCCGTCCTGAGCGTGGGGTTATGCGTGTGGTGCGTCTGGCAGATAGCCGTGACTTATCAACTGCACAACTTTATGGTCACGCATCCTTCAACCGGCGGCTATGGCATTCCGTTGCGCTACACCCGCGCGGCGGCGCAGAACGCAAAGGCGCTCGCGGGCGGCGCGGAAATCATCGTCATCGGCGAGAGTAACCGCCCGTTTGTGACCGAGACGCCCACAGTTTTCGAGGCGCTGCTCTTCGGGACGCCGCACCGCTTCACCGATGGACGCGCGGCGCTGCCCGTGCCCGAAGGTACACGCACTGTCTATCTCGTCGGCCCGCTGTACGAGGCAACCGGCGGCGCGCTTGCGCCCGTGCTGCAACGTCTGACCGCCTGGGATTCTGTGCGCGCCGGCCCGGTCACGCGGCTGGCAGATGGCGTGACGTATCGCACCTTCGTCCGTGAGAGCGCGACACGCGATGAGATCGTCGCCGGAATGCAGCCGTTGGCAGAGGGGATTCCCTTCGCCAACAATGTCGTCTTTGCAGCATACGAAGCGCCGATGACCATTCGAGCGGGGCAACAGTTCACGGTCTGGCTGGCATGGTGGTTGCGCGGCCTGCCACCGGCCGGCATGGACTATCATTTCACGGTGCAGTTGCTGGATGAAGAGGGCAATTTACGCGCGCAAGATGACCACGCTGCCTTTCCGGCGGATTACTGGCGCAGTGGCGATCTGGTCTTGAGCCGGTTTGTTATCCCCGTCCCTGCCGACCTCCAGGCCGGCGACTATCACCTGCACGCCGGGATGTACAGCTTCCCGGAGATTACCGGTGTGCCGGTCGTGAACGCTCAAGGGAGGCCGGTTGATGCCGGGGTAAGCCTGGGAACCCTGATGAACCATCCCTAGACAAAAAAGACGGTAGCCAGCTCCCCTGTCTACCGTCTCCCGTTTCCCGTCTACTGTCTACCCTAGTGCTTATGCGGCTCCGGCACAGATGCAATCACCTCACCGACAACCGCGACCAGCGGAGCAAATTCGCCGTTGGCGTACGCTTCGATCTGCCCGGCGTCGCCGAGACGCGCCATTTCGGGATCCAGACCCAGCTTGCCCAGGAAGCGTGTGTTGAAGGCGTGTGCCATTTCCTCGGTGTTGCCTTTGCCGAACAACTCAAAACGCTCGCCACACTTGGGGCAGGTGACGTAGCTCATGTTCTCCACGACGCCGATGAGGGGGATGTTGAGATGCGCAGCCATGTTGGCGGCCTTGCGCACGACCATCTCCGCTAAATCCTGCGGCGATGTGACCAGCACGATGCCCGTGACCGGCAGGCTTTGCATGACCGTCAGCGCGGCGTCGGAGGTCCCAGGGGGCATGTCTACCACCAGCGCGTCCAGGTCGCCCCAGAAGACATCGCTCCAGAACTGATTGATGGCGCTGGTGATCAGGGGGCCGCGCCAGATCACGGCGGCATCTTCATCTTCCAGCATCAGGTTGATGGACATAAGCTTGATGCCCGTGGAAGTTTGCGGCGGCATGATGCCCAGCGGCGAAGTGGCCGGCGCTTCGCGGACGCCGAACAGTTTGGGGATGCTTGGCCCGGTGATGTCGGCGTCCAGCACACCCACGCGCAGGCCCTTGCGGCGTAAGCCTACGGCAATCATCGCAGCTACGGTGGATTTCCCTACTCCGCCCTTGCCGCTCATGACCGCGATCACCGTTTTGACACGGTTAAGGTTGCTGGCGGGGAAGTTGGGCTGCTGGCGGGAGGTTTTTAATACCTCACGCAGCCGCGCTTTTTCTTCCTCGTTCATTGTGGTCAGGGCAATTTCGACTTCCAAATCCTCGCCCAGGGCATCCACAGCTTTGGCGGCGTCGGTCGCAATGCTATCTTGCAGCGGACAATTCGCCACCGTCAACGCAATGGTTACTTTAATACTTTTCCCCCGGATGCGCACCTGGCGCACCATACCCAAGTCCACGATGTTGCGCCGCAATTCGGGATCCATCACCTGGCGCAGGGCATCCATTACTTGTTTTTCGGTTATCACGTAGAGCCTCCTGAAAGAATCAGCGAATGAGCGAATGAGCGAATCAGCGAATGAGCGAATCAGCGAATGAGCGAATCGGCGAATCCCCCACAACCCACAACCTACAACCCACAACCCTATTCCAGGGCGGCGGTCGTTTTGCGGCGGCGGGCATCCTCGGCTTCGACTTGCTCTTCTTCGCCGGGTTTGACTTCCCAGATGCGATCCGGAGCTACCAGGCGGTCGGTGTAGAGGATGCCGTTGCAATGGTCAATCTCATGTTGGAAGACACGCGCCAGGAACCCGCGCGGACGGAAGCGAAACGGTTTGCCGTGGCGGTCCAGGCCGCGCACCACGATTTCGGTGGCGCGTTCGACTTCACCGGCATAGCCGGGGACGGAGAGGCAACCTTCGGTACCGACCTCGGTTTCCTTGCCGGTTTTGACAATCTCCGGGTTGAGAACTACAAAGAGCTTGCCGCTGTTGGGATCGTCTTCGTCTTCCGGCGTTTCGATCACGATCAGCCGCACCGGCTCGCCCACCTGCACTGCTGCCAGTCCCACACCGTTGGCGGTCTCCATTGTTTCAATCATGTCGCGGATCAGCTCGCGCAGCTCAGGCGTCACTCTTTCCACCGGACGCGAGCGGACGCGCAAACGCGGATCCCCCACAGTAACAATTTCTCGCAAAGCCATAACACCTCCAAAATTCAGCCCCTCGAAGCGTGAAAACCTTCAGGGGCTGGTCAACACGGCTATTTTACCACATTTCAGACGCTTTCTTTACGCAGGTTGTCGTAGGTGGCGAACCAGCTCAGCAATTCATCCTGCCGCCGCGTGGCCTCGATCTGCCGTTGCCGTTGGGTGTAGGCATACTGGCGGTCAGAAATCAACGCACGCACTTTGGCCGGGTAGCGCACCCAACGCAGCTCGAAACGCCCTTCTTTGCCGGCCATCTCAAACTGTACATGTCCGAATTTGAAGAACTGTCCCCAGAATCCCGGCACCTGGAAGCTCAAGTTTTGGATGCGATCCAGGCGCGCTTCACGCCGTGACTCGCGTAACAGCAACGGTTTTTGTTCAACCAAAATTACGTGGCTTGGTGTAATCTGCACGTAGTCATTGCGCCAGTCTTCCACAAACCACAGCAAGACGCCCAACAGGATGGTCTCGACGGCCAGCCAAAGCACGACCCATATATCCAGGTGGGGATGATCCTGGAGCCTAAAAAGATAGGCGCCGCCGCCGATGGTCATGATCAACATAGGGATAAAAACGCCCAGGTAACGTAACAGGCCGGGGAACCAGAAGCGTCGCAACACGACCGTGCCGCCACCTTCAGTCTCCAACCACGAGGGCGGGAAAAGGTATTCCCACAACCAGCTAAACGGCAGCAGAAACCACCAGCGGTGGCGCGGAGCAGGCGAAGCAGGCAAGGTCTTGCTCGGCGGCGGGGCGGGTGATTTTTCGATTTTGAGCCGGCGCGCCAGCAGATCGCGGATCTGACCACGTGCCCGCAGCAGGTCGCGTGCCCGCGAACGCTCGATCTGTTGAAAGATCAAAGCCCGCAACCGCGACGGGTCCGGGATGTTGTCCATATCAATGTTCACCGTTTCACCGGCGGTCTGCAAGGCCAGGTTGCCGTAGTTGAGGATGTTAGCCGATAGTCCAGAACGCACTTCATAAATATCCTGGATGCTGTCAAGCGCGCACTCCTCGGAATGGACGGCAAACGGCCATTCACGCTCGATGTGCACCACACGCTGCGTTGTCAAGACAAAGTAGTCGTCGCGCCAGTTCAGGTAGCGCCAGACGATCACGCCGAACAACGCCACGAGCAAAAGCCCCACGATCACCGTCGGTATAGCAGCCCATAGCGAACTGCCCAATGTCAGAAGGAAAGACAACAGTGGCGTCAACAACAGGACAAAGAGCAGGGGAGCGATGATCTGACGAAACAGCCGTGACCAGTGACGCTGAACGACAAAGACGGTCCATTCATCATCGCGCAACCAGTTGAATTCCCGTGCTTTACGGCGCACATCCACGGCCTCGGAGACATGCAGACGCCGCCGCAGACGCGGGCGTTCCTTCAACAAAGCGGCAAAATCATCGCGCAGCAGGTAGAGCACCCGCGTTTGCCCATCGGCCGTTGCCAGTACATCGTGGAAGTCGCCGACCAACAGGCCGGTCTCTCCGGCCACGTCGCCAGCTTTGAGCCATCCCACCTCCTTGACCAGGCCATCAGGATCAATTTTCGTGAGCTGGACGCGACCTTCCAACACGATCAACAAGCGGTCGGCAATCTCGCCCTGACGGAAAAGCCATTCGCCATTCCCGTAAACTTGATCATGCAGCAATGGCGCAACACGGTACAGTTCCAGTTCGGCGCGTTCTTCGCGGAAATCTTGAAACAGGGGGATGGCTTTCAGTGTCGTCACAGCCTGCGTTAGTTGCAGCGGCCCGGGCACGCTCTGACGCAGATATTCACTCTGGTCATACACCTTAACCAGGTCCCTGAACAATAAAAATAGCAGGTGTGTTTTCTCAACCGTTACGGCATTGACGTTTTCAGGCTGTTGCACCGTCAATGTCGTGCGGCCAAAAACTTCGCCGGCTTTGAGTTCCGCAATTGGCGTCACGTTGCCGACTTCATCCACGCGCGTCAGGTGGATTTTGCCCGCCAGGATGATAAACAGGCGATCCGGTGATTGGTCTTGGGTGAGAACAGACTCTCCGGCCTCGTACACCCGCTCGCGCACAAAAGGCACCAGACGCATCAGAGCATCTGTAGCAGCAGCATCGGTCAGCCCGCGAAACAGAGGAACTTTGCGTAACTGCGCCAGAACGTCTTGTGGGTCCATAAGTTTAACCTCTCACCAGACATTATGAGCTATATGCTTCATGAAGCATGCAAAGGCATGTCAACGGATTTGAACGGATGAGCTTTCAATGATTGCATACATCCGCTGACTCTCCTGAAAAAAGTCCAATTTACCGCAGAGACGCAAAGAACGCAGAGAAAAAATTAAAGCTCAAATCAATAGAATTAATCCCGAAATGCCAAAGACTTAATCTTATTGAATTCGATATAAAAATCTTTGCGCCCTCTGTGACTCTGCAGTGAGATTTTTTAGTTTTTTCAGTAGACTCATCTGCTCAGTCGGCTTAATCCGCTGACCATTTCCAGGACAGATTATAACACGATCCGAATTTATTTTACCGGTGTGACGCCTTTCTTAAGGATGATATTGCCGTATTTGGCTGTCTCGCCCGTCATCACGACGGCAAATGCCTGTCTAGCGCGTTCGTAGAAGGCGAAGCGTTCGAGGCGGGCAATGGGCGGCGTTCCAGGCCAGTGCCGATCAATCGCGGCGCGATAGGCAGCTTCGACCGCCGGATCAAGGATGTCGCCGGGGACCGGGGCCATCATCACCACCGGACTGTCCACATAAGTATCCAGCACAAACAGCGGCAGAATCGCGTCGAGCAAATCGGCGATACGCACCCCATCGGCGCGCAGCACGCGGGCGTTGCAGCTTTCGCCGGGGAAATGCGCATCCGCCAGGACGATTTCGTCGCCGTGCCCCATCCGGTACAACGTTGCCAGTAAATCAGGACTGAGTAAAGGAGAAATGCCGACTAACATAGAGAGCCTCCGTAATTTGGTAATTAGTAATTGGTAATTGGGGATTAGGAATTAGGGAATGGGGAGCGGTACGCCGGTCTCCAAATCCCAGCCGTATTCCGCGTAGGCGCCGGCCAGAAGTGGTTCCAGGTCGGGGACGTTGCCTTCGGTACCGCCGTCGAGGGGCTGCAGAAGCAGGTCGGGTAAGCGTTCGGCGGCACGGGTCAAGCCGCGGCGCAGGTTGAGCCGCCGCTTGAGGGCGAGGATGCGCTTGCCCAGCGGCAGTAAATCATCCTGCGTCAATCCCCAACCAGTGACGGCGTTCAAGGCGGCCAGCAAACGTTCCACGCCAGGATTCTGGAACTGGCACAGGGTTAGCGCATTGTACAGGGTGCGCCATGCCTGTTGCCGGGCGGCGATGCGTCCTTTCTCCTCCGAGACTTCAAAACGTTCTCCCGGTGTGATGCCCAATTCATAAGCCGGCCCCTGACCGGTATCCACGCCGTACATATCCCCTTGCATGTGGCATGCGCCGCGCGGCGAGAGCGCATAGATAGCGGCCATCGCACTGAACGCGCGCGGGTCGTGCATGGGGACTTCGAGTTTGTTGACGACGGCCGCCAATTCCGGCGCGCCGAATCGCTTTGCCAGGGCATAACTGCCATCGGCCAGCAACGCGCCGAACCCTTCGCGGCGCGCCATCATCTCCAACAGGCGATGTACCATCGCGGCGTCGCCGTAATGAATCTCCAAGCCGCCGGTATCCGCAGAAGTGAGTAAGCCGCGCGCGAACAATTCGCAGGCCAGCGCGATGGTTGCGCCCGCGCTGATGGTGTCCAGCCCGTAGAGGTTGCACAGGTGCCCGGCATAGATGACGGCCTCCAGATCGGCGATCAGCACCAGCGAGCCAAGCGCACCGAGCGTCTCGTATTCGGGGCCGTCCACCTTATCTACGCCGTAAGAAGGAGCGCGCGTCTCACGTCCACAGGCAATGGGACAGCGGTAACAGGCCAGCGTGCGGTTCTGGTAGTTATCAAGCATCAGGATGCCGGAGAGGTTACTGCCTTCGTCCCAGGTGCCCTGTTGGTAATAGCGGATGGGCATGTCGCCGTACATCAACGCCATGTCTACATAGCCGGCCGTCCCGGCCATGCGGATCGAAGCGGCAGCCATGTCATCTTCCACACCGGCAATGATTGCCTTCGCCAGCGCGTTAAGCGTTTGGGCGTCGGCGACCGGCACCCTGGCCTTACCGCGTACCCCGATAGCCTTGAGTTTTTTCGCACCCATGACCGCGCCCATGCCGGTACGCCCGGCAGCGCGCCCGTGATCGTTCATCACCGCCGCCATTGCCGCCAGGTTCTCGCCGGCCGGCCCGATGCAGGCCACGCGCGCGCGGCTCTCCCCCATCAGCTCGCGGACACATTTCTGCGTCGTGTAACTATCCAATCCCCATACATCGGCCGCTTCATACAGGGTGGCTTCGCCCTCGATAATAGAAAGCCAGACGGGACAAGCGGATTTGCCGGTAATGATAATGCCGTCGTAGCCCGCGAAGCGTAACTCCGGCCCGAAGAAGCCGCCGCTGTTGGCCTCGCCCCACAGGCCGGTCGCCGGGGAGAGCGCGCCTACGCTGTAGCGCCCCGCCGACGGCATGGCCGTGCCCACCAGCGGGCCGGTCATGAAGATGAGCGGATTTTCGGCCCCCAGCGGATCGGTATCCGCCGTGACCATATCATAAGCATAGCGCGCCGCCAGCCCACTCCCGCCGACGAACTCACGGGCGTATGCTTCATTCAGCGGTTCATCCCATACCGTCCCCGCCGTCAAGTCCACACGTAGAATTTTGCCCATATAGCCGTGCATAACCCTCTCCCTTCGAATCGGCGAATGAGTGAATCAGCAAATGTGTGAATCAGCGAATCAGCAAATCAGCAAATCAGCAAATGACCTCATTCGCTCATTCTTTTATTCGCTCATTCAAAAATCTATGCTTTTGCCATCGTAGGCGTACTCGAAGAGGCGCTGCAACTCCGCGTAATCGGGACTACGCGCAGCGGTCATCATCGAGGCGTCGTTAAAAGCGCGCTCCATAAGATCATCAATGCGCGCAGTAAATGTTTCGCGGTCAATCCCCAGGCCGGCGATGTGGGTGGGATTGCCGACGGATTCACACAGGCGGCAGATCGCGGCTGCCAGCGAGAAGGCAGCTTCGCGCTCATCGTCGCCGGCAAGGCCCAGGTAACGCGCCAGATCCGCGAAACGTTCCGGGGCTGCGGCGGCGATGTACTCGATGGTATACGGGAGAAGCAAGCCCACCGCGCGCCCATGGGGGATGTGAAAGACGGCGCCGAGCGCGTGGCCAGTCGCATGCGCCATTGAAGCCAGCGCGTTGCCGAAGCCCAGGCCAGCGGCAGTCGCGGCGTTGTGCAGCCGTTCGCGGGCTTCCGCGTCGCTGCCATCGGCCACGGCGCGGGGCAAGTAGGTGAAGATTTTCTTTGCCGCATCAAGGCACAGGCCGTCGGTCAGGTCGGTGTGCCAGGTGCAGGTGTAGCCCTCAATTGCATGCGTGAGGGCGTCCAGGCCGGTATCGGCGGTCAAGCGCGGCGGCATCCCCATGACCATGGCCGGGTCAACGATTGCCAGGTCGGCGATATTCTCGCGGTTGCCCAGGCTCAGCTTGCGTTGCTCGGCGGTGTCCGTGAGAACGATGGCCCACGTGACCTCGGCGCCGGTGCCGCTGGTGGTGGGAATGGTGATGAAGCGCGCTTTGCGGCGCAGGTTGAGTTCCACCATCGGGTTGATGTCCGCCGGTTCGAGGTCCGGGCGTTCGTACAGAACCCATATAGCCTTTGCGGCATCCATGACCGAGCCGCCGCCGACCGCGATGATCCAATCGGGCGCGTACAGCAGCGCCAGACGCGCCCCGGCGAGGGCCGTCTCGATGCTCGGATCGGGTTCTACGGTGTCGAATATCCGGTAGCTAAGGCCGGCCCTGTGTAAATGGGCGGTCACTTTGTCGACCAGGCCCACCTGGATCAGCGTTGGATCTGTGACCAACAGCGCCCGCTGGCCACGGATCTCGTCAAGCGCATCCAGCGCCCCTTCGCCAAACACAATCTGCGGAGAAACAAAGTACCACATTGTTACCCTCCTGGGATAGTCAGATAGTCTGATAGTCGTCAGTCGGATAGTCTACACTGCAATCGGAAGAATCCCTTTAATTCACTGACAAATAGCTAACCACTGACGGCTGATCGCTGACCGCTAATCTCCGAAATCCGTCGGGATGAGTTTCGTGCAGGCGATGATCTCTTTGGCGGCTTTGGGATAGCGCATGATCATCTTCATATCGCCCTGTAGCTTCAGCCGTCGGGTCATCATCCCCTGGATGGGATCGAGTTTGCCCTCGATGACCTTGCGCCAGGTGCTAAACGGGGCGCTGATGACATAGCCCACTTCCTTCTCATCTACGCTGTTAAGCTGCATCGCGTCGGGGCTTTTGCCGTGATAGAGGCCGAGGTACAGATAGGCAGTCTCCGGGTAAGCCTCGTCTGGCTCGATGATAAAGATGAAGTCCCCCTCCCAATTCCTGGCCGATTGTTCATAGGAAGGGCTATTATTGAGGTGTTCACTGAGTTGTTTAATCCATTCGTCGGACGGAAATTTTATGGCTGTCATTGTGTGCTCCTTGGTTAAGATTGGTTGAAACGTTGGAACGTTTGAACGTTCCAACGTTTATTTTGGGCCCCAGGTGTATGAACGTATGCTGCCGTCGGGATAAACGCGCACGACTTCAAAGCGCACGCGCCCGGCCTCGATGGCTTTGGCGATCTGACGCTGCCCGTTGGTGAGCATGGATTTGCCCTGTTTGATGTCCAGGATGACAACTTCTACATCTTCCTCCACCTCGCCACCATCCTTGACCTTACTGTAGCCGTTAAACACGATATAATCTACCGGATCACCGAGGAAGCGTGCATCGGCAGGCCAATAGGTAAAGCCGGGCAACAGGGGCGCCATCTGTTCCGCCAGCTTGCCCTTGAGGACGGCGCGGCTCTGCTCGGCGCTCTGCCGGCGCGCCGAAACGACCGTCTCTGCATGCCGCCCTTCCAATTCCTGGATGCGCGCCTCATAATGCTGTATCAGGCGCGCCCGTTCAGCCTCGGCCCTGGCGCGATAGGTCGCGGCAATCTCGTCGCGCAGATCGCCGTGCTGCGCCTGTTCCCGTCCCCGCAACAGCAGATAGGTCACTGCAACACCGATCACCAGGCCGAAAAGCAGGTACAGGATGTCCATGCGTGACGCCGTCCGTTACATCAAGACAAAGGACGGCGCGGGAGATACACGCCGACGTTATCCCCGGCGACGAATTCGCCATCGCGCACCAGAAATGTTCCGCGCCGCAATGTGGATACTACCCGTCCCTGCACCTGTATTCCCTCATAAGGCGTGTAACCCGCCGCCGAGTGGAGTCGCTCGACGGTCAGTGTATCTGTAGGTTCAGGATCGTACAGCACGATGTCGGCATCGGCGCCGGGAAGCAATGCACCTTTGCGCGGCCAGAGGTTGTAGATCAGCGCCGGATTCGTCGCCAGCAGTCGCACAAGGTCAGACCAATCCAGGTAGCCATCGCCCACGCCGAAGGTCGCCAGCAGCGGCAAAAGCGTCTCCAGACCCGGCAAGCCGCCGGGCGTTTTGGTGAAGTCGTCCACAGCCATCTTCTGCGCCAGCGTGTAGTCGCAGTGATCGGTGACGAGCATATCTACTGCGCCCTCGGCCACCAACGTCCAAAGCTTCTCGCGTTCGCCGGGATCGCGCAGCGGCGGTTGCAGGATGTAGCGCCACGGCTCGCTGCCTTCGTAGAGGGTGTTGTCGAGCAGCAGATATTGCGGGCACGTCTCGCAGAAGGCCGCCTGTCCACGCGCGCGGGCGGCAGCGACCAGCGCGGCCGTTGCCCCAATCGAGTTATGGACGATGACGACGGGGGCATCGGCGGCTTCGGCCAGGAGTAACACGCGGGCCGCAGCTTCACGTTCGGCCAGCGCCGGGCGCGATGCGCCGTGGTAACGCCAGCCGGTATTCCCCGCCTCGATGAGCGACTGGGTCTGCGCCGTCACCAGCGCGTCGTTTTCGCAGTGAACAAGCGTCATCAATCCATAGCGGCCCGCTGCTTCGAGTAAGCGTAGCAGCGTCGCATCGTCCGCATAATAATTAGGGCGATAAGTGGTGTACAACTTAAGGCTTTGAATCCCCAACTCAACCAGGTCGCCGAGCATATCTTCCTGACCCGGCGGCACATCCGTCACCATCATGTGGAAGGCGTAATCAATGTAAGATGGCGCCGCCTCTGCCAGACGCGCCTTCAACGCCTCGGCAAAGCTCTGTCCTGGGAATTGGGTGGCGAAGTCCACCACCGTCGTCACCCCACCGAAGGCGGCCGCGCGGCTTTCCACCTGCCAGTTGCTCGGCGAGGCGTAGATGCCCGTGTTCAGTTGGATGTGGACATGCGCATCAATGACGCCCGGCAGCACCAACAAGCCGGTGGCATCTACGCTCTCCGCCCCACGCGGCGCGGTCAGATCATGGCCAATGGCCTGAATCTGCTCGCCGCGAATCAGCACGTCGGCATCCAACAACGTTTGAGATGTCACCACCGTCCCACCGCGAATCAAAATCGTCTTGGGCTTGACCATACGCGCCTCACTTGATGAGTAATGAGTAACCAGTAACCAGTAATCAGTAACCAGGGGAAGCCAATCGCAATCCTTGCTTCTTGCCCCTTGCCCCTTGCCCCTTGCATCCTTATTGTATCTGATTTTGTTGCCTTGTCACTTTTGCCCCCTCATTCGTGTTGTAAAACTATAGACCCGACAGGTTTTCTGAAATCTGGCAGGTCTTTTTGTTTGACATCTGTACAAGCGACAGGTACAATGTTTTCCGTCGCTAGCGTTATCATACTGGTGCGGAATAAACTATGCTGCCACGCAATCAAACCCAACGTTATTTTGCCGTCGCTATCGCCCTTATCACCCTCACGTTCGGCCTGCGGCTGTGGGGGCTGACGGCGACCTCGCTGTGGTACGACGAGACGTTCGTGCTGTACCACGCACAGCAGGGCGTGGTCGCCGGGACGCTGGGCCTGTTGCGCGAAGACAACGCCCTGCCGCTCCACGGGCTGTTGCTAGCGCTGTGGATCACGGTCGCGGGTAGCGGGGAATTCGCGGCGCGCTATCTCTCGGTGTTGTTGGGGACGCTGGCGGCGGCGCTCATCCTGCGTCTGGGCGGCGCGGTACAGGGACGGCGCTATGGCGGATGGGGCGCGGCGCTGGCCTACGCCACGCTGCCGATCTACGTTTATTACACGCAAGAGGTGCGGATGTACGCGCTCGTCGTGCCGCTCGCCGCTGCCTTCGCGTGGACCGCCTGGCGGCTCGCCGAACGCGGGAAAGGCGGCGTAGCCTACGTCATCCTCGGCGCGGCGATGATGATGACGCATCTCTACGCGGGACTATTGTGGGCGGCGGTGGTGGTGTGGCGGATAACGAATGGCGAATTACGAATTACGAATTACGAATCACGAATCCCCAATCCCCAATCCCCACTTACGTTTTACGTTTCACGTTTTACGCATCACGCCTGGTGGCGGGCGAACCTGTGGCTAGGGCTGGCGGCGCTACCGATTGCGGCGTGGGCGCTGTGGCGCGCGCGGGTAGATGCGACGGCGGTCTCGGCGATTCCGGCGGCGGCGCTGCGCTGGATTCCGGTGTTGTTCGGCGTAGGGCAGTATCTCCCCGAGCCGTGGGTTTCGCTGTTTGTGCTCGTCGCGGTGATCGCGCTCGTTGCGGCGTTCATCGGGCTGTGGCGCGCCCGCCGCATGGATGGCGCAGCCTGGCTATTCATCACCCTAATTATGCCGGTCGCTTTGCTCCTGGCAGCTACCTTCGTCAAAGCCAAATGGAGTGAGCGTTACCTGCTCCCCTCTTTCGGCCTTGCCCTCGTCATCGGTGTGGGGATGGGGTGGGAATACGGAATTACGAATTACGAATCACGAATGGCGAATCAAGAATCAGCGAATCAGCGAATCCAGCACCCACCCTTTTGCTTCTTGCCTCCTGCCTCTTGCCTCCTGCCTCTTGCCTCTTGCCTCTTACTCACAGGCTGGCTCGCGCTTGCGGTTCCGGCGTTGGCCCGGCAGGCGCAGGGGACGTGGGCGGTGGGGATCGCGGACGAGTGGCATCCGCGCCCGGACTTTCGCGGCGTAGCGCGGTACATCGAAGCGCACGATGCGCCTGGGGATGCGATTGTCGTCATCGGCGGGTACGCGGCGCACACGCTGGATTACTATTACGATGGCCCGGCGCACTTATTCGGCTTGCCGTTCGAGACGCGCTTGCTGGATATGCAGCATCCGCTGGACTTACACGCCCTGGCGACGCTGGAACAGCAGACGGAGAACGCGCAACGGCTGTGGCTGGTGCTCTGGCAAGATCATCTCGCCGACCCGACGGCGCTGGTGTTGAGTCTGCTCATCGAAAGCTGCCGCCGACTGCCGGTGAGTGCCAAATTCACTAACATCGGCGTCGTGCTGTTCGACTTGAGCACCTGCGGCCCGCTGGATCGGTTAGCCAGGCCGCCGCACCTGCTGGGGATTGAGTTTGTCGAGCCGATCCGGCTTGCGGGCTACGATCTCATCAAGACCGGCGAAACGTGGGAAGTGGATCTGTGGTGGGAAACAGCGGGCGCGCTGGCGGCGGATTACCATGTGTTCGTCCATCTGATCGGGCCGGATAGCGCGCTGGTCGCGCAGCACGATCACATCGCCGGAGCGGATGCTTATCCCACCAGCAGGTGGGCGCCAGGAACGGCATTGCGCGACCGCTTTTTTCTCAATGTGCCGGGCGGTCAATGTCCCGGCTGCACCTTGCGCGTGGGGCTATATACTGAGCACGGGCGTTTGCCGTTACGCACCGGGGAAGATCGAATCGAGATTACCCTCACGGAATAGCGTCAGCGGCAAATGGATTCCGCACGCAGACGCCTTCGTAAACCTGCCCCGGATTGAGGTCCTCAGACCACAGGACTTGACACCCCAGCCGGGCCGCACTCCAGACGATCATCGCGTCCCAAAAGGAGAGCTGGTAACGTTGTTGCACACAGATAGCCTTCACCACATCGGAAGGCACAGGCGCGTACACGGTCCAGGTAGACAAATCCTGGATAATCTGGGCCGCCGCAGAGACCTCCACGGGGGCGACGATTTTCTGGGTGATATTCACGTAAAACTCTTGCAAGACTTGAATACTGAGACAGCCAACTTTTGACTGCCACAGTTCATCCATTAACGCTCGCGCAAGTGTATGTTTTACGCCTGCCTGAATATCATAGGCGTAGATAACGATATTCGTATCCACAAATTGGCGCGGCTTAACGTTCATGGAGAGAATCCCGTGACCAGGTGATATTCCCGCCGGTGCCCAGGTTCAAGCCGGCTTCCATTAAAGCCATCTGACGCTGCTGAGCCATCCGATATTGAGAACGGCGTTCAACCAATTCCTGAAGCATTTGCGTCATCAAGCCGGATATAGATTGTCCCTGTTCCACCGCGATCAATTTGATCTCCTTCAATATATCTTTTGGCACCGTCAGCGTGATATTTTGTGTCTCTGTTGTCGTATTCATACAACTCACCTCCACGTATTTAAGTGTATCACGTGAATGCGTGAATGTCAACGGACAAAATCAGCGACTTGATCAGCGCGGGCGTCGCCCAGAATTTGCAGCGCGCGGTAACAGTGCCAGTGGGCGCGCAGCGGACGCACCACGCCGGCCGGCAGCGGCTCGCGCTCCAAAGCAGCCAGGGCCTGCTCCAATAGCGTGTATGCCTGAGCGCTTTGCCCCTGCTCAGCGCAGGCGTGCGCCAGCACGCTGACGCCCAGGGTGATATGTCCGGCCTGATTGGCGCTGCGCCACATTTCCAGCGCGGCGGAAAATCGCTCTGCGGCAACCTTGCTCTCCCCGCGCGCCTGCGCGATGCGCCCCAGCAGATATTCGGCCTGGCCCGCGCGGAGCGGGTCGCTGGCCTGGCGCAATCCGACCAGGCTGGCCTCAGCGCGTTGCTGCGCGGTCTCCCAATCGTCCACGTCAAACGCTGTCCAGCCCAGCCCCAATTGCGCAATCGCCTCCCCCCAAATGTCTTTAGCCTGCTGACACAGACGCAGCGCCTGGGCAAAAGATTCCCGCGCCTCTTCGACTGCGCCCACTTCATAGGCCAGCGTGCCCAGATTATTCTGGCTGACAATCTGGCCGCGCAGATCGCCTGAGATGCGGCGCAGTTCGAGGCCGCGCGCATAGCTGCGGCGCGCCTCCTCGTAATGGCCTTGCCGTTGCAAGATGATGCCCAGCATGTTGTGGCCGATGGCCTCGTCGCGCTTGTCACCCAACTGCTGGCGCAAAGTCAGAGCGCGCTCCAGGCAGGCTTGCGCGGCGGCGTAATCCCGGCGCGCCCAGGTGATGTTGGCTAAGCCTTCCAGGCTGGTCGCCAGCGTAGCGCGGGCGCCGACTCGCTCGGCAATGTCACGGGCTTGCTCGTACTGTACACGCGCCGCATCCATCTCGCCCTGCTGCCGCAGCGCGCAGCCCCACCAGCAATGCCCCTCGGCGCGCGCCGTCTCGTCGCCCGCCGCCGTCGCGCAAGCGATGGCGCGCTGCGCCGCCGCCGCCGTCTCTGCATAGTCGCTGTTCACTTCGGCGTAATTGGCTTGCCGCAGCGCGACCTCGGCCTGATGCTGCGGCGTGGCGATCTCTGGCGGGCCGTTTTCCACCAGCGCCGCCAGTTCCTCCAAAACGCGGCGTTGCTGCTCGCGGCGGCAGGCCATATCGCACGAGGATTCCAGGCCGTTGAGCAAGGCGTACCGCAAGCCGGGCGCGTCGGTCAATTCCAGCCCGCGCTGATAAAAAGCGATGGCCTGTTCGTGGGCATACGCCAGGCGCGCCTGATCGCCAGCCAACAGCATATAGCGCGCCGCCGGGATGGACTGTTGCGCCAAATCGGGCGCGGTCTACACCAACGCGCAGGCAGCGATTGACGCGGCCCCGTCCGGCGGCGTGGTGCAAATCGCGGGCGCGTGCCGGGGCGTGGTGACGCGCGGCGGGCTGCAACAGACGGCCTACATCAGCAAATCGCTCACGCTGCGCGGCGGCTATCGCGGCCTGGGCGATTGGAGCGCGCCTGACCCGGACGCCTACCCGACGCTGCTCGACGCGCAGGGCGGCGGGCGCGCGCTGGCCGTCATCGGCCCGGCGACGGTTATTGTGGAAGGGCTGACGCTCGCCGGCGGCAGCGCGAATGGCTTGCAGGGCATTGAGGGCCTGGATGCCGGCGGCGGCGCGTACCTCTCCGGCGCGACCGTCACCTTGACCAACTGCGCTGTCGTAACCAACGCCGTCACCACCGCTTATGGGCGCGGCGGCGGCGTAGCCGTCAACGGTGGGAACGTCACCATTGCCAACAGCCGCATCGCCAACAACCGCGCCGCCGATGCGGATGATTACACGACCGAGTACGGCGGCGGGCTGTATGCGTTTGGCGGAACGGTCACTGTGCTCCACAGCGACCTCAGCGCCAACCGCGCGCGCTCTGGCGGCGGCGCGTACCTGACGCAAAATGGCACTTTCACGTTCACGGGCAACGCCATCGCGCACAATACGCTGACCTGGGGCGGCAATGGCGGCGGCGTGTATCTGAATCAGGGCGCGCTGTACTTTGCGAACAACACGGTGGAAGCCAACGACAATAGCGGTGTGGTCGCGTACAGCGATTCGCTGTGGATTGCCGATAACACGCTTCGCAATCAGGGCGAGTACGCGCTGACGCTCACCGGCGCGGCGGTGACGGTGCAGGGCAACACGCTCACCGCCAACAAGCAGGGAATGGTCGTCAACGGCAGCGGCCTCGTCGCCGGCAACGTCATCAGCGGGTGCTGGGACGGGACGGGGTTGACGCTCCAGGGCAGCGCCAGCCAGACCGCCGGGCAGACCTTCACCGTGACCGGCAACCTGATTTTGCGCAATACCACCACCGGCGACGGCGGCGGCGTCTATGCCAACGCCTACCGCATCGCGTTCACCAACAACGTCATTGCCTTTAACCACGCCGACGGGAATGGCAGCGGGCTGTATCTGCTCCCGCGCAGCGGCGGCTCCAGCAGCGATTACACCCGCTATCACTACACGCTGCTGCACAACACCTTCAACGGCAATACCGGCACAAACGGGATTTATTTGCGCGGCCCGTGGGGCTATGGCACGATTCAGGCGGAATTGCGGAACAATCTCATCGCCAACCATACCGTCGGCGTTGACACCGGTTGGGATAACGACGTGACGCTGAGCGGGACGCTGTGGCACAATAACACGACCGACGTGACCGGCGCAGCGACGCGCAGCGGCGACCTGGCCGGCGACCCGGCCTTCGCCGCCGATGGCTATCATCTGGGCGCGGGTTCGGCGGCGGTGGATAAGGCGCAAGCACAGGGATTGCCTCTCCAGGATGTGGACGGCGACGCGCGGCCGGCCGGCTTGGGCTACGACATCGGCGCGGACGAAGTCGCCGGGCCGGCGCTGCAACTGACGCAGACGCCGGGCGCGACACAGTTGGCGGAAATACGGCGAACTGGCGGGCAACGCGGTCACGGGCAACGCGGCCACGGGCGACGGCGGCGGGCTGTGGGTGTCGGGGCTGGGTTACAACGGCAGTTTTACGCTGCACAGCAACGCCGTCGTCGGCAATCACGCCGATGGGCAGGGCGGCGGCATTTATCACGGTGCGCTGTACAACGGCGTCTGGCGGCACACCACGCTGGGGCAAAATACCAGCAGCGACGGCGCGGCGGTGACGTTGGGGACCGGCAGCAATCCCGCCGTGAACTGGGAATACAGCGTCATCTACAGCCAGACGGTGGGCGTCAACCAGACCGGCAGTTCAGGCGGCGCGCTGAACCATACTTTGTGGAGCGGCGTGGTCACGCGCACGCAGGGCGCGGCTCTCACCACGGCCGATGACCTGACCGGCGACCCACGGCCGCGCGCAGATGGCTATCACATCACGGCCGGTTCGGCAGCGCTTGACGCCGCGCTTGGCAGCCCCATCACCACCGACATAGACGCCGAGAGACGTCCAACCGGCCCGGCGCCGGATGTGGGGGCGGACGAGTATCAGTTCCAGGTCGCGTTGACGCTTGCCAAGCACTATCGCGGCCCCGCCAACGTGATGGGAGGAACGCCCCTCAGTTACACGCTCGTCGTCACCAACGGCACGGGCAGTGAGATTATGCCCGATGTGGTCGTGACGGATACGGTGACGCCGGCCACGGCAGTAAGCGCGCTTTTCGCGCGCGCGCAGGGTCAACCGTGTGCGGTCAACGGCGCGCAGGTGGTCTGCACGCTGCTCAATGTGCCGGTTGGCGGCGCGGAAGCCTTCACCGTCTGGGTGACACCGACGCTGGCTTATAGCGGGCGGCTGACCAACACAGCGGCGCTGGTCGCGCTCGATGCGA
The DNA here is from genome assembly GCA_019873645.1 of Chloroflexota bacterium. Taxonomy (GTDB): domain Bacteria; phylum Chloroflexota; class Anaerolineae; order B4-G1; family SLSP01; genus DSWT01. Next base: position 53,931 of record JAIOAX010000024.1, read on the forward strand.
TGGATAGCGCGCCGGCGGATAACGTCGCCGGGCCGGTGGCCGTCACTGTGACGGCGCCGCTGCCCGATGTGTGGATTGCCAAAGCCGTCGCCGAGTCCTACGTCGCGCCGGGCGGGACGCTGCATTACACGCTCACGTGGGGCAATCAGGGGGTGCTGCCGGCGACCAATGTCGTCGTCACCGATACCTTGCCGGCCGGGGTCACCTATCAACAGGCGAGCGGCAATCCCACGCAGAACGGGCAGACGCTCACGTGGAATGTGGGGACCGTCGCCGTGGGCGCGGGCGGCAGTTTTGTCGTCACCGGCGCGGCCGGCGCCGGGCTGCCCAACTGGACGCTGCTGGTCAACCGGGCCGGCATCCGCACCAGCAGCGCTGAGCCGACCCTGCTTAACAACCACGCTGTGGTCACGTCCACCGTTTCAGATACGAGCGGCAACGCTTTCGAGGTGACGATTAACTCCGATATGGAAGCCGCCACGATTGGCGAGGAGGTCAATTTCCACGTCACGGTCGTCAATGTGGGGGAGACGCAGCCCTATCCGCGCGTTGAGGTTGAACCCAATTACCCCTCTGCCAGGATTTTGCCAGAGTCGGTCACGTCCACGCCGGCCGGCGCGCACTATGACGCCGCCAGCGGAAAAATTGTCTGGGACGTTTTGCTCGCGCCGGGCGCGGAAGGTCACATCTATTACAAAGCCAGGGTAGAGTCCTGTGGGGTTCAGAATGTTTCCTGCGGCGGCGTGCGGCACACGGCTTATGTCAGGCTGCCGGGGATACCACAGCCCTGGAGCGCCGCGCGCAATCTCACGATATACTGCTACGCGCTCAAGACGGAACAAGTGGTCGTGCCTCAGTATATGCATTTTCAGGCGGATACGCGGCCTGAGGAGATGGTCTACGGCGTGTGGGTGACTTACACGAATCTATCTTTGGAAGACCCGGTGTACGGCGCCATCGGCAAGCCGGTCGAGGCGCGCTTAATTTTGGAGACCGCCGGCGGTCCTGTATTTTTGGAGGCGGATGAGCCCGGGGGGTTGCCGCAGACGGACAAAGTGTGGTGTGGGAGTTGGGGCAACTGGCTGTGGGGCAAAGTGGGCAGGTTATGGCGCTGGTGAGAGGGTGGCTCGAGGCGGCCAATGTCTTCACGGCGTGGTTGGAGCCGGTGGACAAGCAGCAATGGCGTGAATGTGACCTGCTCGACAACACGGGTGAAGGTCAAGTCTATCCCTTGACGATGGACTTTCGAAACACTCTGTTGTCACTCAAGCCGGTGTGGAGCGAACTACGGGGCCTGGATTGGGAAATCCAGTATCAGTTAAAGTACAGGTACAACAATTTCAATCCCGCCAGACCGCGCGCGCACGCCCTGGCTATCTACGATAGGTTTTGGCCGGAGTTGGAGTGGAATTCGGACGATTTTGTGACCTCGCCCAGGATGACCTTTTATGCGCATGAAAGCGGCGCTTTAGTTTGGGAAAACCCGGCCCAGGTGGCGGTCGGCGATGCGGGGTTTGTCAAGTTTCGCGGTTTGACGACCGAGCCGTTAGCGATAGGCGGAACCTTTAGGGCTGAGGCAACCATAGGGTTCAATGTCGCCGGTGTGGATGACAGGTTCACCGAGTATGCCCCCCTGACTACCTCCGTGCCGCTGGCGCCGCCGTACTTTACCGAGCCGGCCGGCGGCGCCATAGCGCACATCTGTTATAGCCAGCAACCGCTCAAAGGTCTCGCGCAACCCGGCACAACCATCAGTTACTTTATCGGTGGCTGGAAGCAGGACCTGGCCGTGCCGGTCGGGGACGACGGTCGCTTTAAGATTCCAATGACGATAAATGTTGGTCGGGATTGGAACCGTTCTCCTGGCATCCAGGCCATCGCCTATCAAGCAACGCCGACAGAAACGTTGTACAGCGATTACTCTCAGTGGCTTACGTTGTGGGTGGACCCGAATATCGGCTGGGACCCTCTGCGTTCCACCTGGCATGGCACGGTGAAAGACGGGCCGCTGGCGGGACAGTATCTCACGTATTCTTTCCGCGACGCTAAAGGCGCTTACAGCACCAACGGCTGGCAGATTCCCGGCACGTATGGCTTCTGGGATACCAGGTTGTCGCTCTACACCTGTCGCTGTTTGATACTAGACGACGTTGATCGCAAGGTCACTGTGATTGCTGACGGGACGACCTATGGCCCATACACCGTACCAGGCGGCGAAGGCCGGCTCGACATTGACATTGCGACGGCGCATCGAGAGGTGTCTATCCAAACCGTGTGCGTTGATGCAGAAACAGGTGAACCGGTCGGCGAACCGACCGAGGATTTCGGCGACGTGCTGATTGACCCTGATGGCTTTGTCTTCGACATTGACCAGGGCGGGGATTATTCTGGCGCGGGCGGGATGTTCAACCCGGTACAGGCCATCTCCGGCGTCACCGTCACCGCTTACGTCTCCGCGCCGCTGCACGGCGGCTGGATTCCCTGGCCGGCGCACGTCTATAGCCAGACCAACCCGCAGGTGACGGACGCGACGTATCCCGACGGCATCACCACCACCGGCTACTTTGCCTTTTATACGCCGCCGGGGCAGTATTACCTGGAAGTACAAGGGCTGCCCGGTTATCAGTCCTGGCGCAGCCCGGCCATCACGGTCACGAATCAGATTGTCCACGTCAACGTGCCGTACACTCCCTGGACCGGCGACGATGCGCCCTACAGCGTCACCGTGCGGACGGACATCCTCACGCCGACCGTCTTGACCATCCCCGTGGGCAGCACGGTGGAATGGCGTTCCGAAATCACCGCCGCGACCCCGTTTAGCGATTACGTGCAGTTGACGGAGAACCCGGCGTTGCGCGTCCAGAGCGCGCGCGACCCGCTGGCCGACACGCGCGCCTTCGACGCCGGCTATCTGGAGCCGGGGCGCGTCTACCGGCGGCAATTCAACTGGCCGGGCGTCTATCCCTACACGGATGGCGCGGGGCACAGCGGCGTGATTGTCGTGGAGGGTGCCGCGCCCCCGTTGACGGTTGACCTGGGCGGGCCGGCGACCGGCTACGTCGGCGAGCCGCTCACCTTCAGCGCCGCCGTCGCGCCGCCGACGGCCACATTGCCCATCACCTACACCTGGCAGGCGACCGGGCAGACGCCTCAGGTCCATCGCCGCTTCGCGCTCACGGATACGGCGACGTTCACATGGACGAGCGCCGGGCCGCGCGCCATCACCGTGACCGTGCAGAATCCCTACACCACCGTCACGGTGAGCCAGGAGGTGCTGATTACTAGCGCGCCGCCGCCGTGCAATCCGCCGGCCAGTGTGCAAATCGCCGGCCCGGTCACCATGACCGTGGGCGTCCCGACGACCTTTACCGCGACCGTGACGCCGTTGACTGAGACGACTAGCCTGCCATTCACGTTCCCGCTGACGTATACGTGGCGAGCGACGAATAACGAATTACGGTGATCGCTTGCAAAACACAGCGACGTTCACGTGGATAATGGCGGGAGCGCAGGCAGTCACGGTGACGGTAGAAAGTCCGTGTGGCGTAACGGTGCAGGATACCCACCCCATTCTGGTGGAAGCCGCGCCGGTTGCCAACCGGCCGCCGATAGCGCGCGCGGGCAACGACCAGATCGTGTCGCCGGGCGTGCTCGTCACGCTCGACGGCTCCGCCTCCAGCAACCCCGATGGCGACCCGCTCACGTTCTTCTGGCGGCAGACGGGCGGCGCGGCGGTGAGCTTCACGCCGACATTGAGCCGCACGACATTCACCGCGCCGGGGCCGGGCGCGCTCACCTTCATGCTCACCGTCACAGATACCGGCGGCCTGGCGCACAGCGATAGTGTGGTGATTACGGTGGAGAAGTATCGGATATATCTGCCGCTGGTGTTGCGCACGCAAAGCGCCGGGACGTACACAACATTCAGGCGGGAGCGGTAATCCTGACGTAATGCGACGGGCGGAACCTACAGGTTCCGCCCGTTTTTTCTATCACCCGGCCGATGCATCGGGATGCATTGGCTACGCGTCCGTCGCTACAAAGGCCGGTCTCACCCGCACGCCGGTTTCGGCGTCGGTATAGACCACCTCGTAGCGCGCCCGGTTTGCCTCGTCCAGCGCCTCGACAAAAAAGGCCAGCGTCACCTCACTCAGGCCCAATTGCCGCCCATAACGCGCCGCCTGCCGCAGGGCCGCCTCGTACTCGTCCACATAGCTTTTCACCTCGACCGCATACTCTCGCCCGGCGTAGCGAATCAGCAAGTCAACCTTGCCGTTGCCGGTGGGAAATTCGGGCCATACCTGTCCCTTGCGGCGGCGCAAAAAACGATCCAGGTAGGCGTACAGGTTGAAATGATAGACTGCCTCGTACAGCCGCATATCGGCCCGGCGTGGGGCCTCCTTGAACAGCCAGTGGCGGTTGGCGCGCAGATACGCCTCATAGCGGCACAGCACCGCCGGCAGGTTGAGGCTATCGGGCGTGATTGCATCGCTCAGGTCCTCAAAGGGCGGATAGAGCTGCCCCAGCTCATTGAGCGCGGCAGCTTATTCCGCCAGACTTTCCCCGCAGGGGTCGGCTCGGCCAAGAACCTCGCCTGGCGTCTCCTGGAGGCCTGGCGCAATGCACGCCTGAGTACCCAACAAATCGATCATATGTTGAGCGCCCACGTCCAGATTCGCTTCCAGCCTCCGTAAAAAACCTTCGCGTATGTGTTCTGGTGCTTTGCCCCCGACAACTGAATCTTACCCCCTTTCTCCAGCCTTTGACCAGCTTGTCCCCAGGCCGGAACAACCCCGCACGCCTTGCCCGCGAACACGCGCTGTCAACCTCTGTCCCTTCACACTCCCAACCTACCTATCCCTCCGCCTATTCTTCATCGCTGCCAAACTTGCACCTCTTGACAGCCTGTCTTTTTTGTTCTATAATTGAATACAGATTCATTTATCAACAGAGGGAACCTTATGCCCCGTCCTGATGTGAGCGCCGAACGCAAACACCAAATCCTGCAAGCCGCCGAGCGCGTCTTTGCCCGCGAAGGGCTGACCAACACCCGCATGGAGCAAATCGCCGCCGAGGCCGGCTTGAGCGTCGGCATCCTCTACCAATATTTCAAAGACAGGGATGACCTGGTTTATCAATTGCTGCTTGCTCTCACTGAGCAAGACCTGGCGACGTATCCCGATTTGTTACAAGCGCCGGGCAGCGCGCGGCGCAAGCTCGAGCGGATATTTACCATTGAGCTGGATCGTACTTTAGCCATTGCGCCGCTGTTCTATGCGCTCTACGCGCGCGTTGGTCACGCCGGAGATGCGCGCCTACTTGCGGACTTGTTACGACCAGTACCTCGCTATGTTCACGGTTTTGGTGGAGCAGGGTGTCGCGCAGGGAGAATTTTGCCCGCTGGACGCCGTGGGTGCGGCATATACTTTGTTGGCCTTGTACTTGGGTTTGGTGGAGACGGTGACATTGCACGAGACGCAGGATGCGGAGACGCGCTTCGCCGTCGCCGCCCGATTGTTGCTGGATGGTTGGCGGCGTTCGTAGCCTATTCGTTTGGGTGAAAATGTAGCGCAAGCTGTCAGCTTGCGGGCGCAGCAAATTAAAGTTTATGTCACCGATGCTATTTACAAAGAGGTTAATATGAACGCGAGAGTCTTTCCCCGTATTGTTGTGGTGATAGGCGTCGCGCTGGCGCTTATCGGCCTGACGGCGGCGTTGAATTCGGCGCCGATGACACAGGCAGCGATGGCCGGAGATCCCGTAACCGCGCCGCCAATTCAGATGGCGGCGTCCGTCTCGTCGCCTGCGGCTGCGCCGTTGACGGCGACCAATGGGGTCACATTGAGTTTGAGTATCGCGCCGAGCGTGTCTGCGCCCGCGTGGGGCGAGATCGTCACCTATACGCTGGTCATGCGCAACACGGGCGACGCGGCCGCGCCAGGCGCAGCGCTGACCAACACGCTGCCCGACGGCCTGATCTACCTCAGCGGCACGTTGCAGGCTACGGCCGGCGCGGCCGAGTATCTCTTTACGCCACGCACGATCCGCTGGCAGGGGGATCTGGCCCCGGGCGCGGCGGTCACGCTGACCTACGCCGCGCAACTGGTCACCCAGGAGTACATCTACAACACGGCCGTGCTCACTCATCCCCTGGCTACCGCGGCCGCCAGCGCTACCAGCAGCCCGGCCGATGATTGGGGCGCGCCGGAGGTGATTGCCGAGGGGCACATCTTTGATTACCGGTTAGCCAGTTACCGCAACATCGCTGTGGATAGCCAGGGCCGGCCGCGCATCGCCTACGCCGGCGCGTCGGGCCTGTATTACGCCACCTTCAACAGTGGCGTATGGACGAGCGTGCCGGTCACCACAACCCGCTCCACCCGAGCCGCGCTGGTGCTTGACCCGCAGGATCGCGCCCTCATTGCCTTTTATGACGACTACCAGGGCTATATCTGGCTGGCGCGCGAAATCAGCCCGACCGCCAATATCTGGAATCTGGAGCGGGTCTCGACCAAAGCCTTCGGAGGCAACTTCACGCGCAAAGTGGACATCCAGTTGGACAGCGCCGGTCGCCTGCACATGGTCTACTACGACGGCGATGCGCCCAGCGGCCACTATTACACCGTCTATAGCGGCACAACATGGCTCACGCCGACGCTGGCGGTGGCTTCCAGCACGTGTGCGTTCGCGCTGGACGGCAACGATGTCCCTCACCTGGCGTGCGCGGAGTCTGTTTATCTGCGCTTGTACACGTATGACGGTAGCGCGTGGACTTATGAAAACGTGGATTCCGGTTTAAGCTACAACAACACGACGATATACGTCCCCAGTCTGGCTTATTCCGGCACAGTGCCGCATATTGCCTACCTGCGCCAGAACAACGGTCTGTATTACGCTACCAGGAGCGGCACCTGGATCAAGAGCCAGGTGGATTTCAGCCCCTGGCAAAGCGGCGTGACCGAAAACACGCCCCTGGCTTCAAAAGTGGCGGTTCGCGGCGGGCAGATTGCCATCGCGTATGCCTGGCGCTGGTATCCGGTGGGGAGTACCACCCACACGGAGACTGTCCGTGTGGCCTATCGTCCGTTGACCGGCACAACCTGGATCACCGAGAGTGTGGATAGCGTGACGGATAAGAGTTGGAGCCAGAACTGGGCGCTCCCCGCGCTGGCGCTGACAACCAATGGCCGCGCGCACCTGGCCTACTACTACCTCGCCGACAGCACGCTGCGCCACGCCGCTCATACCAACTCGTTCACGTTTTACACCGTGGATGAAAGCCTGGAGCTGGGTGACAATGCCGCATTGGATGTGGACAGGGATGGCGGCACGCACGTGGCGTATGTGGCGAACGGCTTACGCTATGCCTACAGCGCCGCCGGTTCGACGGCCTGGACCAGGACCCTTGCAGTGGCCGGCGTGGCGCAGGACGCCTTGCTTGACCTGGCCGTGGATGGCGCGAATGCGCCGCACGTGGTCTATCAGAGCGCCCTGGCCGCGCCGCTGTATCACGCCACGCTCACCGGCGGCGCGTGGACCGTCCGTGCCGTTGACACGCCCGGCACAGCCTCGTATCCCGCGCTCGACGCCGACGCCGCGGGCACGGCGGACGTGGTCTACATAGCGCTGGAGGGCGCGGACCAGGTGGTGCGCTACGGGCACTTTACTGCCACGACCTGGACGACCACCACGCTGGCCATCGCCGGGCCGGATGAGGTGCTGCACTGGCAATCGCCCAGACTGGTAGCACAGGCGGGCAAGGTCTATGTGCTTTACGCCAACTGTGCCGCGCATCAAGATTGGGTTGATTATCCCGTCACCTTGACACTCAAAACACTGGCGAATGGCGTGTGGAGCACGCAATCCTTACACGCCTTCACCGGCCAATGTAACGACCGGCTCACCTACTACCTGCTGGGCGACAGCGCCGGACGGTTAGCGGCGGTGGCCGTCATCGCCGATGAAGAGGGCAACACGCAGGAGCTCACCTTCTGGCTCGCCGCGGACGGCACAGCACAGACGATGGCGACCAGCCTGCTGCCTGCGGGGGCGGCCGCGGACAGCGCGGCGGAGGTGAGCGCGGCAGGGCCGCAGGGTTTGCTGGGCTACGACTTCGGCCGCTACCGACAGATACGCGGCGACGGGCTGGAAACGCTCTATGCCAGCAGTGGCCAGAAGAAAGCCGTGTACCGCGACCGCAGCGGCGCCGCCTCTGCGCCGGTCAACCTGGCGTCCACGATAGATACCTACACCGATCTGCAGGACCTGGCTTGCTACGGGCAGAACGCCGCGGCGCTGGAACGCTCCTACACGCGCAACGCGCTGGCGGTGGAGCGGGCGCGGCCGCGGCCGCGGCCGAGTACGTGGGCCAATGCCACCAAATCGGCCACGCCGGCGGCGGTGTACGCCTATGAGCGCATCACGTACACGGTTCGGCTGGAGTGGCTGGGGAACAAGTCCGCAGCCATCCAGGTCAAAGATAGTCTCTTCCTGGATCCGGTAGAGTTTGTCCCGAACAGCCTGAGCTGGGGCCCGTATATCAATAATTGCCAGTATGACCCCTATAGTGCTAAAATCACTTGCTCGGGCAATTTCCCGGCCAGCGAAATAACGCCGCTAAGCACGCAGGTCACGTATGCCGTGACGCCCACCTGTGATATTTACAGATGGGGCAGTCTTGTGAACATAGCGCAGGTGGACATCGGCGATTATCATTTTACCCCGTCTGCCCGCACGGCTCTCAAAGCGCCGTTCAAACTGCGCGCCTCTTCGCCATCATTCTTGCCCCGTGATGTCTTTACGCCGGAGCACACCATCCTGCTCTACACCGTGCCCAAGAGCGACGAGCCTGCCGCCCTCTGGCAAGAGTGCGCCTTCGATCTCTACGTGGTGGTCAACGACGATGCCAACCATCCTCTGCTCTTGACCAACGACGGCAGCGGCCTGGCCAATCGCCGACAGGCTGATTTTAACGCCGACGACTTGCACTATTCCGCCTGGTTCACGCCTACGGGAACCAGCACGCAAACCCTGGACCTTTACGCGGCATCCGTTGACATGGGCCTGACCAACGCCACGCTGGCCAATACCCTGATCCTGCCGCCCAATGCCAAACCCAAGTTGGCCACCGTGACCGACCTGCGGGAACTCTTCCGGGAATTCAATCAGGTCACACCCGGCTCTACCATTACCGACGTCAACGCCAATCACATCCTGGACTATTACGACGCCGTTGAACGGATGCGTCAGTACGCCAGCGACCATCAAGGCGTGGTGCTGGACGTGCGCCAAGACGCCTATACCCAGGACTATAACTATTATGCCGACACGGCCACCCGATCCGACATGGGTGCGGACATCAACAATAACTTGCTCACTCATCTGAGTCAGCCGGCCAGGACCCTGAAATACCTGGCCATCATCGGCGATGACAGCGTAGTGCCATTCCTCCGCCTGGAAGTACCGAACCACGGCTTTGATGAGCGCAAATACCTGAGTGGTCAGGCCGATGACAATCCCACCTTGCAGGATACTCAGTTCGATACTGACAAAGGTGTGCTGATGACCGACGTGCCCTACGGAACCTACACCTCCATTTTGGAGTATTACCCCAAGCCCGACATGGGCGTGGGACGCATCTTTTACGATACGCCGCTGGCTTTAATAGAGGCCATTGCCGCCTATGAGCAACCCATAGACTTACGTGCCGCCCAGAGCAGGGTCACGCTGCTTCACCTGGCCAACGAAGGCACTGATGGCATTCAATGGAGCGACCTGGTAGACGCCGCCTTTATCCCAAAACTGACCGGTTACTATGGCGCTTCCAACCTGGATCGCCATGTACCATTCACCATGCCGATCAATTTTGAGAATGGCCACGTCTACGTCTACGATGGCGCCACGACGAACTGGAACGCCATCACCACCACGCGGCGTGCGGCAGCCAACAGCAACCTGCTCATCTTCCAGACCCACGCCGATCACAGGGCCCTTAGCGCCGCTGACGACAGCGAAATTGAAGCCAGCGATTTCGTCTCCGCGACCGTGGACCTGGTTATGACCACCGCTTGCCACGCTGGCTATAGCACGGCCTACCGACAGACCAATGCTGCTCATCCCTACTACCGCGATAGTCTGGTGCGCAGTCTGCTCAACCGCCACGCTGCCTACTTTGCCTCTGCCTCCTACGGCATGTCGCCCGCTAATAGCAATGCTGTGCGCTGGCATCGGCGCGTGGTCAAGGATTTCTTGGACTTGGCTATCGGTCCCGAGAACCTCACCACTGGTCAGGCCCAACATAGAGCTCTTTTGCTCTACAGCGCCACTGGCAATACCCAAAGCGATAAGGAGCGTGACACCTACGCCCTCTATGCGATGCATCTGTATGGGCTGCCCACGCAACCCATCCTCAACCGGATAACGACCACCCTGAATGTTTTCTCTCTTGCCGATGCTCCGCTCCAGGTACTGGCGCAATCAGGTAGCTCTTTCGCCACCACCGAGGGCGTCACCATCACCCATTTTGCAGTTTCCTTTGACAGCAGCGGACAGGCCCGCTTCAGCATCCCACACCAGGGCGGCGAATGGGCGGAAACCTTCGGCCCCATCCTGCCGGCCGTCTATCGTACCTATCCCCTACCGGCGGAGGCCACCGAGATCACCGTAACCCTGGTCAGCAGTCAGAGCCATGCCTATACCCAGACCGTGGATTTGCAGACCATGGGTCTCTTTGACGAATCCTTTGGGCCGGTAACCGGCACGTTCACCTACACTGACCTTTACCCCAAGAGCCTGCTGCACAGCAGACTGTACGACGACCTGGACGGCCGGTTCCTCTCCCTGGTTGCCTTGCCCCTGCAGCACAATCCCACCAGTCGGCAGGTCACGCTGTACGATAATCTGACCTACCGTATAACGTATAACGCCCCGAACACGGTCACAGTCCAGAGTCTGCTGGTCAACAACGGCAATCCGGTGGTCGTCGGTAGCAGTTCCGTGCCGGTAAGCCTGACCTTGAACAGCGCTATTCCGCTCAGCGGCACCGTGCTGTGGGCCGTGGAGGATGGCACCGATACGTCCATGGGCGATGGCTTAGCCGGCGTCAACCTACCCATAGGCAACAGTCTAGTGGGCTGGAACCTGAACGCCACAAACTGGACGCCGGGGACCAAGCATCTGTGGGTAGCCGTGCGTGACGCCGAAAACAAAATCGTCGCCTCTGGATGGAGCGATTTCGTAGCTACAGGCCAAAGCCTGACCAGCGCATCCGTCAAAGACATCTACCCGGCTGCCGATAGCACGGCAGAGATTCGGGTTACCGTGCGCGACCAGAGCGGCGCGGGGGTGAGCGGACAGAGCGGCAATCTGCACCTGTGGCTGGACGGCAGCCAGACGGCGGCTACCTGGCAGACGGGGAGTGACGGCCTGTACACGACCACTATCGGCCTGAGCGCGCTATCGTCTGGCGTGCATTTCTACTCTGTGACCCTGGGCACGTTGGTGGACTCGGGTGTCTTCCTGGTGGATCGCCAGCCGCCCACCTCCACGCTAACCGGCCCGGCCATTGTCTACGGCCCCACCTTCACCGTCACCCTCGCCGGCGGCGATGATCTGAGCGGCGTCGGTGCGTACTTCGTGCAGTACCGCATTGGCAGCGGCGCGTGGACGGACTGGCTGACGCGCACGACGGGGTGGGATTACGCCAGCGGCGGTCCGGCTTACCTTTCACCGACCTTTGGCCCCACGCAGCCCGTCGCCCTTCAGCCCGGTCAGACGGTCTCCTTCCGCACACGCGCTGTGGACCGGGCAGGCAATCAGGAAGCGGAGCATGGTGCGCCCGATCTGGCGGTTTACTATACCACTGTAACGCCGCCGATCAGTTATACGCTGACAGTGACGACGACGGGCACCGGTCGCGGCGTCGTCACACCGACGGTGGGCGCGCACGAGTACCTGAGCGGGACGGTCGTAGTCGTCACGGCTACGGCGCAGGCCGGCTCGGTGTTTGATGGCTGGAGCGGCGCGTGTGCGGGTCTCTCGCCCACCTGCACCGTGACGATGGACGCCGATAAGGTGCTCACAGCGACCTTCCGCGCGTTGACGTACACGCTGACGGTGAACACGGTGGGCAACGGGACGGTGACGCGCGTCCCTAGCCAGACGGCGTACCTGTACGGTGCCGTGGTCACGCTCACCGCGACGCCGGACACAGGCTGGTACTTCGGCCAGTGGAGCGGCGACGCCAGCGGCGTTCTCACGCAGACCCACGTGACGATGAATGCGAATAAGGTCGTGACGGCGACCTTCCTCTCCACGCCGCCCACCTACTACACGCTGACCATGTGCATGGTGGGCAGCGGCGTCGTCACGCCGGCGGTGGGGGCGCATTCTTACCTGGCCGGCGCCGAGGTCGAGCTGAGCGCGACGCCCGCGCCCGGCTGGCAATTCGACGGCTGGAGCGGGGCGACGCTGCTCTTGAACCCCACGCGCGTGGTGATGAGCACACACAAGACGGTGACGGCGACGTTCACGCTGCTGGCGAATCAAGCGCCCAATGCGGACGCAGGCAACGACCAGATCGTGTCGCCGGGCGCGCTCGTCACGCTCGACGGCTCCGCCTCCAGCGACCCCGATGGCGACCCGCTCACGTTCTTCTGGCGGCAGACGGGCGGCGCGGCGGTGAGCTTCACGCCGACATTGAGCCGCACCACGTTCATTGCGGCGTCGCCGGGCGCGCTCACCTTCACGCTCACGGTGACGGATACCGGCGGGCTGGCGCACAGCGATAGCGTGGTGATTACGGTGGAGAAGTATCGGATATATCTGCCGCTGGTGTTGCGCACGCAAAGCGCCGGGACGTACACAACGTTCAGGCGGGAGCGGTAATCCTGACGTAATGCGACGGGCGGAGCCACCGGGTTCCGCCCGTCTGTGCAGAGTGGTAAATCCTCCCGCAGGCTGAAGCCTGCGGGAGGTGTTTAATCTAGCGGTTGCGCCGGCGGGGGCGCCACGCGACCAGACCCAGCAACATCGCCGCCAGACCTGACAGGTTTCGCAAATCTGCCAGGTCTGCGCCGTGCGCTTCCAGATTGCGTAACGTAACAGCCGTCGGGCCAACATTATTGCCCACCGCCCAATCGGAAAAAGCGGTGATGCCGCTGCGCCAGACTGTGCTGGTGTTCTTGTCATCGCGGGCGCAGTCCCAGCCCGCGCCGCCCAGGTTGCCGGGATACTTGCACACCTTGGGGTCAGACAGGTTGTTGTGCGGCAAAGTCAGCGTGACGGTATAACCCTCGCCGGTTGGGGTGATGCGCCAGTAGCGTCCGGTCTGAATGCCAACGGTGGCGGTGGGATGATGGCGGTCAATGCGGTCCACCTGGACGCTTGAAAGCGTGCCTTGCGTTGTTACGTTGATGGCAACGCCGGTCAGGCCAAAGGTCTTGACGCCTGTGCCGCCGATGGCCTGTGTCTTACGGATGACGCCATAGTTGGTCAGTGTTCCGTTCACCGTGGCATTTTGGGCTGTGTTGGTTTCGACCAGCAGTGTATCGGTCATAACGCTCAGGTTGTTGAACGTGGTCGGCGTGTTGAGCGTCAGATTTTGCGTCGTCGCGCCGGTAAAGGCGACACTGCCTGACCCGGCGTTGAACGTTCCGCCCGTGCGCGTGAAATGGCGCGTCAGGTTGATTTGTGCGCTGCCGCCATTGAATGTTCCGCCGTTCAGCGCCAGGTCAGCAAATGTGACGGCGCCATCGAGATTGAGCGTTCCCGCGTTCTGGCGGGCCGTATCGCTGATCGTGCTGTCAGTCAAGGTAGCCAGGCTCGAAAAATCTCGAATGTCCAGCCCGTAATTGCCGCTGTTGCTGATGGTCGTACCGGACATTACCAGCGTGGCTTGACCTACGTATAGCCCCCATCCGGCATTGCCATGGATGAGGCTATGAGTGACAGTCAGGATGCCGGCCCCGAGGTTGATGGCATAATCATTTGTGGCATTGCCGTTGGCTGTGATGAGGCTATCTTTGAGCGTTACATAACTGCCGTTGATATTGATGCCATACTCCGCGTTGGCATTGGCGTTATCGCGCAAAGTGACGTGATCCAGAGTCACCCGGTCGCGGGGGCCTGCATCGGTGCTCTGCAAGAGCAGCGCGCCGATGGCGACGCCATAGGTGTTGGCCTGCCCCGCGTAGCGCAAGGTGACATATGCAAAATTGCCGCTGCCATTCTGGATATAGATGCCTGACCATTGCCCTGGCCCGCTGTTGGCGGCCGAGGTGAACGTAATCGGCTGCGTCGGTGTGCCAATGGCTTCCAGGTGGCCCAAAACGTGAACCGGCACACCGCTGCGCGCCATTACGGCGACGCCTGGATCAATGAACAGGGTGCATCCGGCCGGAACCTGCAACTCTGCCGCAAATTCGTATCCTTCCAGGCCGCTTTGGGCCGTCAGGTGCGTTCTATCGGCCACATTGCTCTGCTGGAGCAAGATGCGATTGAACGTGTTGCTGATGAACGTGTTGCCGCTGATGCGGTGCAGGTCATTGCCCCTTGCATGAATTGGATAACCAATCACGTTTTGGAATGTGCTGTTGGCGACGGTAATGGGATCGCTGGCGCTGGATATGGCGTAATCTAGTGCGCTGTCGTCATCGCCAATGTTGGCAAACAGCGTGTTGCTGATGGTAGCGCTGGCCCCTAAGCCGCTGCAGCACAAGTGAACGCCAAAGTCAGCGTTGCCTGCGTTCCTGCTATCGCGCACCTGGCTGTTTTCCAGGCGCAGTGTGCCATAAGCCACATTGATGCTGGCATAGCCCCAGGTGTTGTACTGCCCGGCATAGCGAATGGTGGTATAGCGCAAGTCAGCGGCGGCGCCGCTCTGAACAATGATGCCGCCCCACTGGCCCGGTCCGCTGTTGGCAAACGAGGTAAACGTGATGGGGCGCGTTGGCGTTCCGATAGCGTTTAATACGCCGTTCACATTCAGGTACCGATTAGTGCGCACAAAGACTTGCGCGCCGCCTTCCACACCTAACGTCACCCCGGCATTGATGGTGAGAACGCCGTCTTCCAACTCATAGCCTTCCAGCCCCGCGCCATAGCGCAGCGTGGCGTTGGCGGCCAGACTGCCGCTTTGCAGTTGGATGCGGTTTACGCTATTGCCGCTGAACGCATTGCCCGCGCCCAGGCCCGGCAAGACGCCGAGCGTCAGGCGGGCGGCGTAACCGGAGAATTTTTCAATGCGGCTATCGGCCAGCGTCAGCGAACTGCCGGCAACATACACCCCATAATCGCCGCCGCCGCGAATGAGCGTATCGGAAATGACCAGCGTGCCATCGGCCAGGTAGATACCATAATCCGTGCCTGTCGCCGTTTCAGAATAGATGGCGCTGTGGCGAATGGCAACGCTGGCATTGGCGCCCTTGACCGCCAGATTGGCATTGACGCTGTCCAGCGCATCGCCGCCGTAAAAGAGATTGACGTATTCCAGCGTCCCGCGCCCGGCATTGCCTGATGCGCCGTTAAAGCGCAACCCGGCCCAGTTGCCCGCGCCCGCAGTGACCGCAGTAAACGTGATGGGCTGCGTCACCGTACCAATCGCGTTCAAGGTCCCATTCACGAGCAGGCCCTTGCCATCGCGCCCTATCACCGTCGCGCCAGGCTCCACCGTCAGCGTCACGCCATTGTTCACGGTGAGGTTGTCTGCCAGTTCATAGACGGGCTGCGCTGCGCCTGGCCATGTCGCGCTCGTATTGACTGCCGTGCCGATAATTAAAATGCGGTTGGCATTGTTGCCGCTGAACGTGTTATTGCGCAGGTTAGGGACCTGGCTGGCGGCGATGCCTATCGGATAGTAAACGTTGTTAGCAAAGTCATTATCCTGGACAATGACGGTTGGCTCGGCGTACAGGCCATACTCCGAGGAGGCGAGAATGTGGCTGTAACGCAAGGTGACATTGCTATTATTCTTTACGCCGATATTGGCCATGACGCCATCCAGCGGATCGCCGCCATAGCGCACGGTGACATATTCGAGCGTTCCCGCGCCGCCATTAAAGCGCAGGCCGGCCCAGTTGCCCGCGCCTGCATTGACCGCAGTGAACGTGATGGGCTGCGTCACTGCGCCGACGGCGTTCAGTCTGCCATTCACGAGCAGACCCTTGCCGTCGCGCCCCATCAGCGTCACGTCCGGTTCCAGCGTCAACGTCACGCCGCCATTTACTGTGAGGTCGCCCAACAGTTCGTAGCTGGACGGCTGATTGGTAGCATTCCACCGGCTGTTGACGCCCAGGCTGCTTTCCCATACAGCGATGCGGTCAGGGGTGTTGCCGCTCAACACATTGTCGCTCAGGTTGTGGATGCTGTTGGCCGGCGCCATCAGCGGATAGTAGCCATTGTCGTCAAAGTTACACTCCCGCACCGTCAGATAGGAATTAACGTCAACCGCTACACCTGCGTCGCCATTGTGCGCAAAATCGCTTTGCTGCGCCATGACTGTTGAACCGGTATTCGCATCCACGCCCCTGACGGTATTGTAAGCGATGGTCGCCTGGGTGAACGTCAGCACGCTGCCGGTCGCATACACGCCTTGTCCACTGGCAGAATAAACCTGGGTATTGCTGATGGTGACGCGACTATTGCCGCGCGCGCCGATATTGGCCGAGACGCTATCTAACCAATCGCCGCCATACCATACGCTGGCATACTCTAAGGCCCCTTCGCCGCCATAAAAGCGCAAGCCCACCCAGCCGCCAGGGACGGTGTTGGTGACGGCGGTAAACGTAATCGGTTTTGTGGATATGCCAATCGCGCTCAAGGCGCCCTTGACCCACATGCCGGTCCCTTCGCGGCCCATCACAGTCACGCCCGGCTCGATAGTCAATGTGGCTCCATCGCCAACGGTGACGGGAGGGTGTTGTACCCCTCCCCCGGCCTTGAGTTCATAGCCATCCAGCCCGTCGTAATCGTACAGGGTCGCGTCATTCTCAAGATAGGAGGTGGTGCCTTCAATCAGTATGCGGTTGAACTCGTTGCCCACGAAAGCGTTGCCCACGCCCAGGCCGTGCAGCAAGCGATCCTGCGTGCTGAACGCATATCCGCCATTGCTATAAATGTTGGTGTATTCCAGGCCAAAAGTTCCGCCGGTGCCAAACACACCGCCTTGCGTAAAGCCCTGCACTGTGCTGTGCGTCAAGGTGATGCCCTCTGTTGACCCTTGCGGCGCATACAAACCATACAAGCCGCCGCCGCTGATGACCGTATTGGAGATGATCAACTGGCGCGGGTAGGCATAAATGCCATTGGCGTCAGTGGCGACAGAGTAAATCTCACTGTTGCGAACAGTAACCGTCGCCTGTCCCCACCGCACCGATAGATTGGCTTTGATGGTATCCAACTCTTGGCCGCCGTAGCGGATGATGACATGATCAAGCGTGCCGTAACCCCGGTCGCCCGCGTCTCCACCGTAAAAACGCAGGCCGGCCCACTGGCCGGGATCGGTATCCGTGTCTGAAGTGAACGTGATAGGCTGCGATTCCGTGCCGATGGCGTCCAGTTCACCCTTGATGAACAAGCCTGTTCCGTCTCTTCCTTTCACGATTACGCCTGGCTCAATCGTCAATGTGATCCACGCGGCAACCGTAACTGGCTGGGTCAAAATATACGGGCTGCCGCTCAAGCCCCAAGTCGTGTTAGTGGTAATTAGCCCGCCGACCTCGGTACTGGTTGGGGCGGCGGGTTTTGCGGGCGGCGCGGCGGCCAGCGCCGGCAGCATCAAGACGCCGAACGCCAGCGCCAGCGTAACGCCAATCACTGCAACCATGCGATAAAAAATCTTGTTCATTTGCGCCTCCTTTTGCCGATAGTAGCCACATTTGGGCCAATGCTATGCTGCACACAGCCATAAATTGCGCAAGTCACGCTTGAAATGTGCCCAACCAGCCCTGACAGGTTTTGCAAACCTGTCAGGGCTGGCAGTCAGGTGCGCATCACCGGCGCTGGAAGAAAATCTGTCCCTGGCCTCCTCCTCCCTCAAAGAACTTGCGCCAATCGTCAGCCGGCTTGGGTGGCGCAGCAAATTTTTTGTCCAGGTCTTTGAGCATCTGGTCCGCCTTTCTCCGGACGATGTTGTTTTTGATGTCGCGATATTCTTCGCGCGTCAGGCCGACTTGTTTCAGTGCGACATTGAGGGGATCAATTTGCGGCTCTCTGGACATCACGACCGTCCCGCTACTCTTTCCAAGTTTCCTTCGCTCCTCTAGCGCGGCCTTGCCTATCTTTGGGGGGGTAAATTTGTCCAAAAACTCGAGCGTTTTGGCGATTCTTGCTTTCCTCGCTGCCGCCTCCGCCGCTTTCTTTCTAGCTTTTTCCTTCACGAGCTTGTCTATCTGCTTCAGGAATGTCCGCTGCGCCGCCTGCTGCTTGCGCGTCAGCTCTAGGGGCTTCATCTTGCGGAGATACTCGGTCACGCTTTGCTTCCCTTTGCCCTGGGCCGCTTGGAGCACTGTGCCCATCTTTTTACCGCGCAAGCCGAGCGGCAACAGAGGCAACAAGTCGGTCCACGAAGCCGGCGGACAATCCTGCTTGATCTTTTGGCCAAACTCGATCAGCATTTCGGCGTATTGAACAGCCTGGCCGCCTTTTTCGAGGGCTGCAAGGACCTTGAGACCCCTGGCAGTCTTGGCCGCCTTAGCGATCTTGACCGGCCCCGCGCCCGGGATGAACATCGAATTGACAAAGCCTGCAATATTGCCTGCCGTATAGTAAGGGCTTTTCGGATCGGGGGCCAGGGCCGGGTCGTTGCCATACAGACGTTTGACCCAATCTTCACTACTGCCAAAGGTCCCGAATTCGGTCAATTGCGCGGCCCACGGCCTGAACAGATCGTTGGCTTCGCGCAGCGGCAGCGCGTTGAGGGTGGTGTTGACTTTTTCGTTTAGCCAATCTCCAAAGCCATGCCCTGTTGGATCGCTATAGTTGAGGGGACTGTTGTACACGTAGCGATAGAAATTGGTGTCGCCGCTGATAAAGCCGAGCGCGTCCTGGCTGATAAAGCGGCCCTGGCGCGGGTCATAGTAGCGGCTGCGATAGTAGTACAGCCCGGCGGCGGCATCCCATTCGCGCCCGACGTAGGCAAAGCGCAGGCTGTGGGCCGGGGCGCTCTGGTTCAGGATGCGGCCAAAGCTGTCGTAGGTGATGTGGTTGACCCGCGCGCCGCTGTCGTCCAGCACATCGCTGAGAAGGCTCAAGCGGTCGGTCAGCGCCCAGCGCGTCCCCTCTCCTGGTGACTCTTCAGCCAGGATTTCATCCGGCCCCCAGCCACGCAGGTAACGCTGCGTTAGCCCGCCTGCGCCATTGAAAATCAGCGCCACGTTTTGATAGTCGTAGACGAAACGCTCCACCTGTGCCGCGGCAGGGCCTGCGCCGTCCGCGTCTACCGCATAAGCAATGCGCCGGTCGTTCACGTCATAAGTGTTGGTGATGATTTGCGTCACCGCGCCGCCGCTGTTCTTGAAGGTCAGCCCGGTCAACCGGTTGCGATAGTCCCACGTGTATTCGGTCACTGCGCCGGTGGCGATTTCTACACGGCGGGTGAGGTTGCCTTCGGCATCGTAGGTGTAAGAGTAGACGCCGTCGGCCAGCAGGCGGTTATCGGCGCCGACCACATAGCCCGCCCCCGTGCGATTGCCATTGGCGTCGTAGGTATAGGTTTCATCGGGCTGGGCTGAATAATCGGCGCCCAGCAATTGAACAATGTTGTCATAGGTGAATTGAGCCGTTCCCTCCGGCCCGGCGCTCTCGGTCAGGCGGCCAACCGGGTCGTAATCCCACGTGTAGGTAAAGGGCGCGCTGGCGGCCGGCATGTGGACGATGCGGGTCAGATTGGCGCGCAGGTCATAGCTCAATGCACTGGCGCCCACCGGCAACGTGCCGGCCAGATCGCGGAAGCGGGCGATGCCCGTAAGACGCTGGCTGGCATCGTAGGTCAGATCAACTCGCTTGGGGGCAACTCCCGGCCCGCTCTGGGTGATGCGCGTCACCAGGTCGCGGGCGTCGTAGGCGTATTCGACGATGCCCGCCGCATGCCCGCCGATGTATTCGCGCACGGCCACGACATTGCCATACAGGTCATAGTCGTATGCCAACGTCACCGACGGCGCGCCGCTAACGCTGACCGAAGTGAGGCGTCCGGCGGCATTGTAGGCCAGGGCATACGTCGAATCAGCGTCGCCGGCGCTGATGAGGCGGCTGGCAGCGTCATAGCCGAATTGCAGCGTCCGTCCCGCGCCCGGCCACGTCTCGCCGGTCAGCCGGTCGAGCGCGTCGTACGCAAATGCCCGCGCCCGCCCGTTGCGGTCGGTGTAGCGCGTCATGTTGCCAACTGCATCATAGGCATAAGTGCGGCTTGCGCCGAGCGGGCTGGTCTCGGTTATCACCTGCCCCAGTGCGTCGTAGGCGTAACGGGTGACATTGTTAAGCGGATCGGTGACGCTCAAGAGGTTGCCCAGCAGGTCGTAGGTCATGCGCGTCACAGCGCCGTTGGCGTCGGTGATGACAATGTTGCGGTCGAGGCTGTCGTAACCATAACGTATCGTCTGGCCGTTGGCGTCGGTGCTGGCGAGCAGATTGCCGACCGCATCGTAAGCCAGATAAGAGGCATAGCCCATCGTGTCGGTAAAGACAATCGGGCGGTCGAGCGCGTCATAGCCAAAGCGCACGATGCGGCCCAGCGGGTCGCGTCCCGCTATCAGATTGCCGTTGGCATCATAGGTATATGTTGAGGCATAGCCGGCCGGATCAATGGAGCGTATTGTGCGGTCGAGCGCGTCGTATTCGTATTGGGTGATGCGGCCCAGCGGGTCAGTGGTGGCGATGACGTTGCCGTTGGGGTCATAGGCAAATTGCGTGACACCGCCCAGAGGGTTGATGACGCGGGTCTGGCGGCCCAGGCCATCGTAAGCGTAGGTGGTCTGCGCGCCCAACTCGTCGGTGAGCGAAGCGAGGTCGCCAAACAGCGTGTAGGCATAGCGCCCCGTGTGGCCGAGCGCGTTGGTGATAATGGTCATGTTGCCGAGCGCGTCGTAGGCGTAGCGCGTGCTGCGCCCCAGCTCGTCCGTTTCGGCGATCAGGTTATCGGCCGGGTCATAAGCGGCCCGGCTGACATTGCCCAGCGCGTCGGTGATGACCGTCAGGCGGTCGAGCCGGTCATAGCCCAGGCGGGTGGCATAGCCCAGCGCATCGGTGATGACCACCGGGTTGTCGTTCAAGTCGTAGGCATAGCGCGTTGTGGCAGCCAGGCCGCCGCAGTCGGCGATTTCGGCGGTCAGGCGGTCGAGCGCGTCGTATTCCAGGCACGTGCGCCGCCCGGCCGGGTCGGTGACAATGGCCGGCATGTCGCTCAGCGTGTACGTGACGCTGGTTGTCAGGTTCAATCTGCCGACATCCTGGATTTGCCGTATCCGACGGCCAAATTCATCATAGACCATGCGGGTCACAACGCCGCGCGGGTTGGTTATCGTTTCCACGCGCAGCTCGTCGTTGTAGGTATAGGTGGTCTCGTTGCCCAGCGCGTCAATGATGCGCGTCAACATGCCGGCGGCGTTATAGACATAGCGCGTGCGATTGCCGCGCCCGTCCTGGTAAAGCGTCACATGGCGGCCCAGGTCATAGCCGTAAAAGGTCTGCACGCTTTCGCCGCCGCCGCTGACGCGCGCGCTCAACAGTTGGTTGATGGCGTCATAGGTGTATTCGGTGACGCGCTGTTGCCCGCCCGGATCCTCGATCATCTGAATCAGGTTGTCGCCGGCGTCGTAGGCATAGAGCGTGGTCAAACCGGTGGAAAGCGTCTGCGAGATGATACGCCCGCGCGCGTCATACGCCTGCCAGACCTCGAGCGCGTTCTCGCCGCCGGGGTAGCGGATGTGCTGCGGCAAGCCGATGGCGTTAAAGGCGCGCCATTCGGTGATGCGTTGCAATGGCCCGCCGCAATCCTCCGCCATTCGGGTGAGCAGGCCCGGCACGGGCGTGACGCCCGGCGCAAAGAGATCGGTTTCGGTGCCCAGCGTGTAGGTGTAGCACGTGACGATGCCGCGTGGGTCAACCGAGCGCGTGACCTGCCCCCAGGCGTTATAGGCAAACGTCTCGACCGGCGTCACCCATACGCCGCGTTCGTTCCGCACGCGCGGATACTCGACGCGCATCAGCAGGCCGCGCTCGCCCTGGCCCAGCTCGTAATCGTAGGTGTAGGTAATGACGCGCCCCAGCGCATCGGTCTCGGTCTTGAGCTGCCCAAAGCGCGGCTCGTAGGTGGAACGCACCGTCTGAATCTGGGCCGGGTCGCGCTCCAGCGGGTCGAGCGCGCACTGGGCCGGCCCCATGCGGCTTTCGCTGGTGACGTTGCCCTTGTCGTCGTAGGTGTATTCCAGGCAGTTGCCTTCGGGCGTGACCAGGCGCGTGATGCGGTCGTGCTCGTCGCGCTCGATCTGCGTCTCGCGCCCCAGCGGGTCTACTGCGCCCGTCAGCGCGCCCTGCGGATTGAGGCGCAGCGTGTAGGTATAGCCGTTCATGATGATGTAGCTGGAAAGCGTCTGCCCGGCGGCAATGGTCGGCGTGAGCGGCGCGGTCGGGCTGCCCGAGGGCAGGCCGTTAAAGACCGGGTAGATGCTATCGCGCGGGAGATACTCCTGCACCTCCTGGGCCATCTCGAAACTGTCCGTGAGCGGGTCATAGATCGGGCGCGGCGGCTGGATGGTGGTCTGGATGCGCCCGGCCGCATTATAGACATAGGTGGTCACGTTGCCGCGCTCGTCCTGCTTGTGCGTCATGCGGTGCGTGGAGTCATAGAGGAAGCTCATCGGCGTAGCCTGGCCCGGCTGGTGGAGGCTGACCAGGTTGCCGTGTTCGTCTATGGTGAGCGTGGTTACTCGTCCGGCGGGGTCGGTAATGGTGATGAGTGATGCGTGAGACGTGATAAGTGACGAATGACGAACGACGAACGACGAATGTTGGTCGTTGGTCGTCAGTCGTTGGTCGCTATAGGCAAAGGTCCAAACCCAGCGCGGTTGGGCGCTGCCGGCGGGATAGATTTCGATGCGCGAGAGGAGGGTCTGGCTCTGGACGGTGGTGTAGACGTAGGCGGTCTTGTTACCCGAGGCGTCCAGGGTGTAATCGTGCGTGCCGTCAGGGTTGAAATGGACGCGCGAGCCATCGGGATAGTGGCGGGTAAAGGTCTGCGTGGCTTCATCATACGTCAAAAAGGTATCATCGCCGGGCGTGAGGTTGAGGATAAACTGGCCCTCCGCCGGCTGGCCCAGCCACGGCGCAAACGCCACGCTTGTACCAAACACACTGTCGCCCTGGCCGCTGGGGTTGCTAACTGCATAAGGCCCGCTGGGATGGCCCCACCAGTTATAGCGCGCGTCCACCGGATACCACAAAGCGAACAGGCCGCCGCTGCTATTGCCGCTAATGGTGGAGCCATGGATTGCAAGTTCGGGTGCGTCTGGGCTGATCCTCAGGTCAACGCCCCATCCCGTATTGCTGATGATGGAAGAAGCGCGGATGGTAGCGCGGCCACCGGTCATGCGCAAGGCAGCCCGGAAATCGGCCGAGCCGGCGTAGCGCAGCGTGATGTAAGCGAGGTCGAGTTGCGCGTTTTGGGCATTGATGCCCTGCCACTGCCCCGGTCCCGTATTGGTCTTGGAGGTGAACAGGATGGGGCGCTCGGGCGTGCCGCGGGCGATGAGACGGCCGTTCAGGTCCAGGCGGCTGCCGGCCCAGAGCACCGTCACGCCCGGCTCGACCGTCAGCGTGACGCTGGGCGGCACGGTTAGATTCCAGGCCATCTCGTAACTGTGGCCGGGAGCATATTCGAGCACAGCGTCGGCCGGCAGGGTCTCCTCGCCCCACAACACGATGCGGTTGCAGGCGTTGCCCAAAAAGAGATTGTTGCGCATCCAGGGCAGATTGGCCGGCCGCATATACAGCGGGCAGACGTCCTGGCCGTTGCCGATGAACAGGTTGTTGGTGACGGTCACCACCGAGGTGCTGTCCGCATAGAGCGCATAAGAGCCGTTGGGGTAGGCGGTGCTGGTGATGATGCCGGAAAAGCGGGTCTCGTCAATGATGGCGCGGGTTGGCTGCCGCGGGCCCCACTCTTCGTCGTGCATTACCCGGACGCCGTAACCGTTGGCGTCGAAAATGCGGCTATTTTCGATTTGTGTCAGGCCCACGCCGGTGTCGTCGATGGTGATATTGCCCGCGCTCCAACTGTTATATTCCCCGGCATAGCGCACCAGCACATGGCGCAGATGGCCGCCGGCGCCATTGCCGTCAAAAACGATGCCGCCCCATTGCCCCGGCCCGCTATCCAGCAGCGAGGTAAAGGTGATGGGCTGCGTCACCGTGCCGATGGCCGATAGATAGCCGTTCACGACCAGGCTGGTGACCCATATTCCTACCCGGCTGGGCGACTTGATGGTGACACCCGGCTCGACCGTGAGCGTGATGCCGGCCGGCACTTTGATACCGCCGTTTTCATACGCTTCCAAGCCATCTTCGTTGCTCAGTGTGACCGAATCTGCCAGGTTGCCACTGCCAATTCTGATGCGGTTGGGATGGTTGCCGCTGAAGGTATTGCCCGCGATGCGTCGGAGCGGGTTAGCCACGTAAAAGTAGATGGGATAGCCGCTGTTGTTGCGGAACGCGCTGTTGAGAATGCTGACACTGCTGCTGCCCCAAGCATACAGCCCAGAGTCGCTTGCGCTGTCACCGTTGCCGGCCACGAGCGTATCGCTGACCACAACCTGCCCGCCGTAGGCATATAAGCCATAGTCTGCGCTGGTTGCGTTGCTCGCGCTGAGAATCCGGCTGCTGACGATCTCTACCTGCGCCGTGTCGAGGATGGCCACATTGCTGCTGGCCGAGCTTGCGGCGCTATAGTCGCCGCCATAGCGCACC
>JAIOAX010000025.1 GCA_019873645.1 Chloroflexota bacterium
GCTTTTTGCGCGATGGCTACCGCGACGCCGACATCTTCCGCCTTGACCTGGGGCGGCTGGCCGAGATGCTGGGACGGATGGCCTACAGCGGTGAGTGGCAGCCGTTCTTTGATTTCATCGCCGCGCAAATCCGGCAACAAACCTCGGTGCGCGACTACCTGGGCGGGGAGAAGGTCATCCAGGGCTTCCTGCTGGCCTATCTCAACGTGACCCACTTTTTCATCCCCTGGTCGGAGCGCGAGATGGGCGGCGGGTTTGCCGACATCTACCTGGAGCCGTTCCTGGCGCGCTATCCCGACATCAAGTATGGCTACCTGATTGAACTCAAGTACCTGCCGCGCGGGGAGGACAAGGAGGCGCGGCTGCCGGGGCTGGTCGCCGAGGCGGCGGCGCAACTGCGCGGGTATCTGGCCGACGAGCGCGTGCAGAAAGTGGCCGGGCGCGTCACACTCAAGGGCGTGGTGCTGGTGTATCACGGCTGGGAACTGGTGTATCGGGAGGAGGTGAATAGGGATTGGTGATTGGGGAGTAGGGATTGGGGATTTGCTGATTCGCCAATTCGCTGATTCTTTGCTTTGTAACGAGGTATACAGGAACATGAAAAATCACCGTGCAATGGTATGGCTGATGCTGATCAGTTTACTCATCACGACCGGCATGGCGCCGGTGCGGGCTGCGCGTGAGGAAGCCCTTCCCCGTACTACGCCAACCGACACTGCCTTTGTACCGGGCGAACTACTGGTGCGCTTCAAAGCCGGGGTCACGGCGAGCGCCAGACAGCTCACACTGGAAAAGTACACGCTCCATACTATTCGTTCCCTGTATAACGGCGACGTCCAATTGCTGCGCGTGCCGGAAGGCCGGGAACTGGAAATCGCCACGGCCCTCAGCGCCGATCCTGATGTGGTCTACGCCGAACCTAATTACATCTATCGCGCTTTCGACCTGATACCTGACGATCCGGGCTACAGCAATCAATGGGCGCACACGGTCATCGGTTCGCCTGGCGCATGGGGGATCACCACCGGCAGCAGCGACATCGTGATTGCGGTGATAGACTCCGGCGTGGATTTGACCCATCCTGACCTGGCCGGCAAGCTGCTCGGCGGGCATGACTTTGTGGATGACGATAACACGCCATCTGACGAAAACGGCCACGGCACGCATGTTGCCGGCATCGCCGCCGCCAGCACCAATAATGGCGTAGGCGTGGCCGGGATGGCGTGGGGGGCAAAAATTATGCCGTTGCGGGTGCTGGACAGCAAAGGCAGCGGCCTGAACTCGGATATCACCGATGCCATTACCTGGGCTTATCAGAACGGCGCGGACGTCATCAACCTGAGCCTGGGAGGGCCGTACTACTCACAGGCGATGCAGGATGCCATCAATGCCGCGCATGCTGCAGGTAGCCTGGTGGTTGCGGCGATGGGCAATTGTCGCCTCAGCAACTCCAGCTGTACCAGCGTCAATCCCACCCAATACCCGGCCGCGTTTGAGCATGTGCTGGCCGTCGCGGCAACGGATAGGGGCGACAGCTATGCTTACTATTCTCAATACGGCGAGCACTGCGATATCGCTGCGCCTGGGGGAGAACTTGAATTTTATCAGGACCCCGACGGCATTTACAGCACCATGCCCACGTATGCCGTCTATTTGACGACGTACTATGGCTACAAAAACAACTACGATTTCCTGCAGGGTACGTCACAGGCCACCCCTTACGTCTCCGGCCTGGCCGCGTTGATCTGGTCTATGAACCCGACGTTGACGCCCGACGCAGTGCAAAGCCTCATCGAGCAAACGGCGGACGATTTGGGGCCAAAAGGAAAAGACCCGGATTACGGCTGGGGGCGCATCAACGCCCAGAGGGCTATCGCGACATTAAAGCCGCCGGCTGCGCCAACGCTCAATGCCATTGCAAATGTGGATGGCGACCACACGTACACCGTGACCTGGAGCGCCGTCGCCGATGCGGCCGGCTACCGGCTTGAGGAATCCAGCTCCACTACCTTCAACGCACCGATCATCCGCTACGATGGCCCCAACACCCAGGTGCTCGTGACCGGACGCGAGGTCGGGGTATGGTACTACCGCGTCCGCGCGGTCAATGCAGCCGATATCGCCGGCGAATGGAGCAACGTCCAATCCGTCGCCGTGCTGCCGGAGGCCCCCGTGATGACGCCCATCGCCAATCCCACAAATGCCGATGCTTACACCGTCCAATGGTCGGCAGTCTCCGGCGCCTACAGCTATGAGCTGGTGCAGGATGCCACATCTACTTTTACCGGCCCTGTCATTCGCTATATCGGCGCAGCCGCAGCTTACAATGTCACCGGACAGCCGGGCGGGACATGGTACTATCGCGTGCGCGCGCTTCACGGACCTCTTGTTGGGTCGTGGAGCACAGCCGTCTCCACCACCGTAGCCGCCGCGCCGTTATCGGCCCCGACCATCACCGTCTTCAGCGACGACCGCGACGGCAATTATACGCTGGATTGGTCGGACGTGTCTGGCGCAACGGTTTACACGTTGGAAGAGAGCCTCAATCCTTACTTCACCAACCCGCTCATTGTTTACACAGGCGCGCAATCCATCTATACTGTCACCGGGCAAGCCGGCGGACAGTGGCATTATCGCGTCCGCGCTGGCGGGCCTGCCGGACGTAGCCCGTGGAGCATACCCCAAACCGTCATCGTGACCAGCTACATCCATCTGCCGTTGGTGCTCAAAAACTACATCCCCCCGATCCTCACGACCGAGATTCCCAACGGTGGCTTTGAGAGCGGCCTCACCCATTGGACTGCCTACTCTGCGAAGGGACGGGTGGTGATCGCCAACACGTTTACGGGCACGGTGACGGCGCACGGCGGCATCTGGGCTGCGTGGCTTGGCGGCGACAATAAAGAACAGGCTTACATCCAGCGGCCACTGGTGGTTCCGGCCGGCACGCCATATCTGCGCTACTGGTACTGGATTGATTCCCCGGACAGTTGCGGTTTCGACTTCGGCAAAGTTTACATCAACAACACGCTGCTCAAAACCTACGACCTGTGTTCGGCGAATAAGACGAACAAATGGGTCACAGAAACGCTGGATCTACGGGCGTATGGCAACTTGACCGTCACCCTCAGCATTTCGGCCACAACGGACAGCAGTCTGATCAGCCATCTCTTTATAGACGACCTTATTTTCAAATCCGCACCATAACGTCGAAACGTTGGAACGTTCAAACGTTCAAACGTTCTAACGTTCAAACGTTCTAACACTATTCAGGAGGTACCCATGACACAATACATCGCTGCGATTGACCAGGGCACAACCGGCACACGTTGCATCCTTTTCGACCCCACCGGACGCCCCATCATCTGGGCCTACGAGGAGCACGAGCAAATTTATCCCCAACCCGGCTGGGTAGAACATGATCCGCTTGAAATCTGGGAGAAGACGCAAAAAGTCATCCGCCAGACGCTGACCCAGGGAAATATCCCCAGCGGGGCCATCGCCGCCGTGGGCATCACCAACCAGCGCGAGACAACCGTAGTCTGGGATCGGCGCACCGGCCGGCCGCTCTACAATGCCATCGTCTGGCAAGACACGCGCACTAAAGGCATCTGTGATGCGCTGGCGCTGGAGGGTGGACAGGATCGCTTCCGCGCCGTCACCGGGCTGCCGCTGGCGACCTACTTCGCCGGGCCGAAGATCAAGTGGATGCTGGACAATATCCCCGCCGTGCGCGCGGCGGCCGACAAGGGCGACGCGCTCTTTGGCACCATGGATACCTGGGTGCTCTGGTGGCTCACCGGCGGGCCGCATGGCGGCGCGCACGTCACCGATGTGACCAACGCCAGCCGCACCTTGCTGATGAACCTCGAAACGCTGGATTGGGACGCGGATATCCTGCGCACGCTGGACATTCCGCGTTCGATGTTGCCCGACATCCGCCCTTCAAGCGCGCCCCGTCCGTATGGCTTCACGCGCAAAGAAGGACCGTTCGGCGAGAGTCTGCCCGTCACCGGCGACCTGGGCGATCAGCAGGCGGCGCTCGTGGGGCAAACGTGTTTCACGCCCGGCGAGGCCAAGAACACCTACGGGACGGGCTGCTTTATGCTGCTCAACACCGGCACGGAGATCGTCCCCTCAACCAGCGGGCTGCTCACCACCCTGGGCTATAAGTTCGGTGACGCGCCCGCCGTCTACGCGCTCGAAGGTTCCATCGCCATCACCGGCGCGCTGGTGCAGTGGCTGCGTGATAACCTGGGCTTCTTCGACCGCGCCCCACAGATCGAAGCGTTGGCGCGTCAGGTCGAGGACGCCGGCGGGATGTACATCGTCCCCGCGTTCTCCGGCCTCTTCGCTCCCTACTGGCGCAGCGACGCGCGCGGCGTCATGGTCGGGCTGACGCGCTACATCACCAAAAACCACATCTGCCGCGCCGCGCTCGAAGCCACCGCTTACCAGACCCGCGACGTGCTGGAGGCGATGGAGAAGGATTCCGGCGTCGCGCTCACCTCGCTCAAGGTGGACGGCGGTATGGTCGCCAACACGCTGTTGATGCAGTTCCAGGCCGACATCCTCGGCGTGCCGGTCGTGCGGCCCACCGTCACCGAGACGACGGCGCTCGGCGCGGCCTATGCTGCCGGACTGGCTGTGGGTTTCTGGGAAGACCTGGATGCGCTGCGGCAAAACTGGGGTGTGGACCAGGTGTTTGAGCCGCAGATGGCCGCGGACAGGCGCGCGGCGCTGTATGCGGGCTGGAAAAAGGCCGTACAACGCACGCTGGACTGGGTGGAAACGTGATATACTTTGAGCATCAGAGATCGGGAGGTACGCAATGACCACACCCAATATTGCCTATAATCAGATTCTCAATTTGACAAAAAGGCTGGGACGCGGAGAGCAGTTGCAATTGCTTGAAACGCTTACCCAATGGTTACAGCATACTCCAAAAATACAAACCGCACGTAGCATTATGGAATTACGGGGATTAGGTAAAGATATTTGGCAAAACATTGATGTGGACGCTTACATCAACCAGGAGCGCGATTCATGGGATGGCTAGATACTATAAAAGGCCAACTTATCGCCATAGACACCGCGCCTCTTATCTATTTCATCGAGGAAAGCCCACTCTACCTGCCCGTGGTATTGCCGTTTTTTGAGGCACTAGATCAACAAATGAACAACCTGTAGTATATCAGTTGATAATCCTGAGTTGCCAGCACATTGGAGTTATGCATGGTGAAGCTATAAAGCTATGCCGCCTGTCGCCGAAAATCCTCGAACATGGTAAAATAGTATTATGAATAACATATCGACAGGAAAAAGGTATGGAAACCGTCACAGTGTCACCCAAATATCAGGTTGTCATCCCAAGCCGCATCCGTGATCCACTCGGCGTCAAACCTGGGCAGAAAATACAGGTCTTTCTCTACAACAATCGCATCGAGATGATCCCGATTCTACCCATTCAACAATCGCGCGGCTTCTTGAAGGGCATTGATACCTCTGTAGACAGAGAACCTGATCGCGTATGAACATCGTGGATTCATCGAGCTGGTTGGAGTACTTCGCGGACGGCCCCAATGCTGAGTTTTTTGCATCTACTGTCGAAAACACTGCAACCTTACTCGTTCCGGCGATTTGTCTCTTTGAGGTATTCAAACGGGTCCTTCAACAACGCGGAGAAAACGATGCATTGCAGGCTGTCGCAATTATGGCCCAGGGAGAAATCATAGAACTCGATATGAGGCTGGCTCTGGATCTCTGTTGAAGAAAAACTTCCTATGGCCGACAGTATTATCCTGGCAACCGCATGGGCTTACGACGCCACTTTATGGACGCAAGATGCCGATTTCAAGGGCAAGGCCGGCGTCAGGTATGTAGAGAAACAATAGAAACGAAGAGGTAACTATGCCACAATACGACATCATCATTATCGGTGCGGGGATTGTAGGAGCTATGGTTGCCCGCACGCTCGCGCGCTACGACCTCGATATTTTGTGGATCGAGAAGGAATCCGACATCTGCACCGGAGCGACGGCGGCCAATTCCGCCATCATCCACGGCGGCTACGATGCCGTGCCTGGATCGCTCAAGGCGGAGACCAACATCAAAGGCAATGCGATGTGGGATCGGCTTGCCGCCGAATTGCAGTTTCCCTTCGCGCGTACCGGCACGTATGTCGTCGCCGTCGGCGCAGAGGAACTGGCGGCACTCAATGAGCTAAAGCAGCGCGGCGACCTCGGCGGCGTCCCCACCGAGATCATCTCCGGCGAGGAAATGCGCCGCCGCGAACCGGCGATCACCCCCGCCGTGAGCGGTGCGCTCTACTGCCCTACGGGCGGCCTCTGCGACCCCTGGGCCGCTACCATCGCCGCCGCCGAAAATGCTGTGATGAACGGCGTTGAACTGCGCCTGAACACCGCCTTTGAGGATTTCATTTGGGAGAGCGAATCAGCAAATCAGCAAATCAGCGAAACGGCAAATCAGCAAATCGGCGAATCAGCGAATCAGCAAATCAGCAAATCGGCAAATCAGCCAAAATCTAAAATCCAAAATCTAAAATCCAAAATCATCGGGATCAAGACGAACCAGGGGGACTTTTATGGGCGCTGGATTGTCAATGCCGCCGGGTTGTTCGCCGATGAGGTGATGCACAAGGCCGGGGTGCGCCCGGAGTTCACCATCACGCCGCGGCGCGGCGAGTATTTTGTGCTGGATCGCGCCAGAGTGCAGATCAACACGGTGCTCTTCCCGGTGCCGAGCAAAGTCAGCAAGGGCATCCTCGTCACCACGACGCTGCACGGCAACACCCTGGTCGGCCCCAATGCCGAGGAGATTGCCGACAAGACCGACGCCGCCGTCACCGCCGCGGGGATGCGCGAAATCTGGGAGGGCGCGCAAAAGCTCGTGCCGGGCTTGAGTCAGCGCGACGTGATTGCAACGTTCGCGGGTCTGCGTCCGGGCGGCAATGCGCCCTGTCTCACCTGCGCGACGCCGTACAACAAGGACTTCATCATCGAAATCCCCAACAGTGTGGCCGGTTTTGTCAATCTGGGGGGGATGGAGTCCCCGGCGCTCACCGCCGCGCCGGCCATCGCCGAACGGGTGGTGACATTACTCCAGGGCGCCGGCGAAGATTTGCGTGAAAAAGCGGACTGGAATCCCATCCGTCCGGCGCGGCCCGTCTTCCGCCACCTCGACCGCGAGGCGCAGACGGCGCTCATCGCGCGCGATCCACGTTACGGGCGCGTCATCTGCCGCTGTGAGACCGTCACCGAGGGGGAGATCGTCGCCGAAATCCACGCGCCCATCCCTGCCACCACCTACGACGCCATCAAACGTCGCACGTGGCTGGGCACGGGACGCTGTCTGGGCGGCTTCGACATGCCGCGCGTCGTGGACATCCTGGCGCGCGAGTTAGGCGTATCGCCGCTGGAAGTGAGCAAGAAGGGGCAAGGCTCCGAATTCTTATATCGCACGACAAAGGCGTGAGACACAAGATTCGGCATATATGGGAAGCGTCTCACATCGGCTGTCTTGACAGTGGCAACGACAGGATTATAATGTATACACAAAGTATAAACACGGATTAAGGGGATAAGGGCCATGGAAACACAAATACAGAAATGGGGAAACAGTCTGGCTGTGCGTATTCCTAAAATCTTTGCAGGAGAAGTAGGGTTGCGGGAAAATATGCCGGTCAACATTGAACAAGTGGGGCGGCAATTGATCATAACCCCCATCATCACCCCGACCTCGCCGCGGCTGGAAGCCTTGCTGGAACAGATTACGCCGGACAATATCCATCATGAAATCGAAACCGGACCGGCGCAAGGGCAGGAGATATGGTAAACGAAGCCTACATCCCGGAGCGCGGCGATGTAATTTGGCTCAACTTCACTCCACAGGCCGGACACGAACAGGCAGGGCGGCGTCCGGCGCTCGTACTTTCGCCGGCAGCCTATAATGGTAAAGTCGGTCTTGCATTGCTCTGTCCGATTACCTCCCAGGTCAAGGGCTATCCCTTTGAAGTGCTGTTGCCTGCCGGTTTACCGGTCAAGGGCGCCATCCTGGCAGATCAGGTCAAGAGTCTGGATTGGCGTATTCGTCAAGCAGAGTTTTTCGTGACCCTGCCAGCCCCGATCGTCACGCAAACACTGAACAAATTAAAGGCGCTATTGGAATAAGCATTGTTGCATGACGAGGTGGGATTGACGCTTCCTGACATTCAGAGAGATAAATAAGTGAAGGCTATGAAAAAACTCAAATCTATCTACGACGTTATCGTTATCGGAAGCGGCCCCGGCGGCCTGGCGGCGGCCATTGCGGCTAAGAAGGGTGGGGCGGATGACGTGCTTGTGCTGGAACGCGACATCGAACTGGGCGGCATTTTGCTGCAATGCATCCACAACGGCTTCGGCGTGGAGACATTCAAAGAAGATTTGCCCGGCCCCACTTACGCGCAGCGGTTCGCGGATGAGGCCAAGGCCATCGGCGTGGAATACTTGCTGGATACGATGGTGTTGGATGTGACGCCTGACCGGCGCGTTTTCGTCACGAGTTCACGCAGCGGGCTGGTGGAATTGCAGGCGCGGGCGATCATTATGGCAATGGGCTGCCGCGAGCGCACCCGCGCCCAGATTCGCCTTCCCGGCCCGCGCCCGGCCGGCGTCTACACGGCCGGGACCGCGCAACGTTGGGTCAACGTCGAAGGCTACATGCCCGGAAAACGCTTCGTCATCCTTGGCTCCGGCGACATCGGCATGATTATGGCGCGGCGGCTTACCCTGGAAGGTGCGAAGGTCGAAAGGGTGCTTGAAGTAATGCCTTATCTCACCGGCCTGAGCCGCAACTACGTCCAGTGCTTGCTGGATTTCGACATCCCGCTGCATCTGTCGCACACCGTCAAGCGTATCATCGGCAAGAATCGCGTCGAGGCCGTCGAGTCGGTGGCGGTGGACGAACGCTGGCAACCCATCCCCGGCACCGAGGAAATCATCCCCTGCGACACACTGCTGCTCTCTGTGGGTCTCATTCCGGAAAACGAACTCTCGCTCAAGGCCGGCGTGGCGCTCGATCCGGTCACCGGCGGGCCGTATGTGGATGACGGCTTCCAGACGAGCGTGCCGGGCATCTATGCGGCCGGCAACGTCGTCCACGTCTACGACCTGGTAGACTGGGTCACGCAAGCGGGGATGACCGCCGGAAAACGCGCGGCGCAGCAAGTTACGAATCACGAATTGCGAATTACGAATTACGTGCCGACGCAAGCGGGGGAGAATGTGCGCTATGTCGTGCCGCATAAGGTAAACCCGGAGACACTCACGGAAGACACGGTGATGCTCCAGATGCGGGTGACACGCCCGTTGGAACAGCCCGTGCGCGTCGAGGTGCGTGACGGCGAAACGGTCATCGCGCGCAAAAACGAACGTTACGCCCGCCCTGGCGAAATGGTCAACCTCACCCTGCGTGGACGCGACTACGACGCCGTGCGTCAAGCCGCAAAACTCACGGTGCATGTCGTTCCACGGTAGAGGAATGAGTGAATCGGCGAATGAGCGAAGCGGCTAGTCTTTGGAACGGGCTGCGGCGGGGTGTGATGCGCGTCTTGAACGCACCGTTTGCGCCGCCCGCGCCGGGATTGTACACCTATCCCATCGCGCTGGACGGCGGGCAGCGACGCATCCATCTGCGCGTTGAAGCGGATGGCAACGGCTTGCTCTTTATTGACGTGACCGATGTGTTGCATCTCAACGCCACCGCTGTGGAAATGGCGAAGCTGGCCCTGGATGACGTCCCTATCAAGCAGGCGCGCAGCCATTTCTTGCGGCGCTTCAACGGCGTGGACAAAAACCGGCTCACCCGTGAACTGACGGCCATCTACACAATGGTCGCACATTTCCGCGAGAACGATGGCCGTTGTCCGGTCTGCACCCTGGCCGATCAATTAGATTTTCGCCCGTTGTTCAGCATGCCGGTCAAGGCGCCTTACAAAGCCGATGTTGCGCTGACCTATGGTTGCAACAACGCCTGTCCCCATTGCTATAACGAGCCGGGGCGCTTTGACATGCCGTCTCTTGCGCTGGCGGACTGGTTCCGCGTGCTCGACAAACTCGCCGAGATCGGCATCCCGCACATCATCCTCACCGGCGGCGAACCAACCCTGCATCCTGATTTGCCCGCCATCATCCGCCACGCCGACAGTTTGGGATTGATTGTGGGGATGAACACCAACGGGCGCATGCTCTCCCATGCTCCCACCATGACGGCACTTGTGGAAGCCGGGCTGAACCATGTACAAATCACGCTGGAGACCCACGACGCCGCCGTCCATGACGCGATGGTCGGTGCGCGGGGCGCGTTTGCCCAGACGGTGCGCGGCATCGAAAACGCGCTGGCGAGCGGCATCCACACCATCACCAACAGCACCCTGACGCGACAAAACTATCGGGACGCCGTCGCCATCGTCGAATTCCTGCACGGCCTGGGCCTGCGCACCTTTGCGATGAATGGGATGATCTACGCGGGCGGCGGGCTTGCGACTCCCGATGCTATCCCTGCCGAAGAGATGACGGCAACCCTGGTGGCCGTGCGCGACCGCGCCGAGTCGCTGGAGATGCGCTTCCTCTGGTATACCGTCACCGACTACTGCCGCCTTTCACCGCTGGAACTGGGGCTGGCCCCCAAACGCTGCAACGCCGCCGAATACTCGATTTGTATCGAACCGAACGGCGATGTGTTGCCCTGTCAATCCTACTATGTGGCGGCGGGCAATCTGCTTACCGATCCGTGGGAGTCCATCTGGAACAGCCCCCTGTTTCTGAGCTTCCGCAACCGTGAAGAGGAGCCGCTTGCGGCCGGTCTGCCGGAAGCGTGTTGGGATTGTCCTGACCTGGAAATGTGCGGCGGCGGTTGTCGGTTGGAACGCGAGGCGCGCGCCGGGCAGCGGGCTGCTGAACATGGTTGCGCCCGCGCGCGGGTGCGCCTTCCCTTTCCTCCTGGCGGAAGGGGCTGAGGGGGGATTGGCTTCACCCCGCCCGCCAGTGCGACGCGTGCCATCGCCTGGGCTGGTCGTCAACGGTTGGATAAAAACTTTAACCACTAATCTCCACGAATTCACACTAATTCTTTCTATTCGTGAAGATTAGTGCGATTCGTGGTTTTTTTCGAGGTGACTATGCTGAGAGAAGGGACCATCCTTCAACAAAATCGCTATCGCATCACCCATCTGCTCGGCAGAGGCGGCATGGGCGCGGTCTATGCGGCATGGCACTTGAGCCTGGAAATTCCCGTCGCCATCAAGGAACTGACGCCGCAGGCCGATCTCGACCCGGAAATGCTGGCCCAACTGCGCACACAGTTCAAGCGCGAGGCGATGACACTGGCGCGGCTGAATCACAATAACCTGGTGCGTGTCCTCGACTCTTTTGAGGAGGGCGGCAACGCTTATTTGGTGATGGAGATGGTTCAGGGTGAGAGCCTGGCCGACCGCATCGTGCGCGATGGAGCATTGCCACAAGCGTTCGTGTTGCGGTGGGCGCACCAGTTGCTCGACGCCCTGGCCTACTGTCACGGACAGAATGTGCTTCACCGTGACATCAAACCTACCAATATCGTCATTCGTCCCGACGATCAGGCAGTGCTGGTGGACTTCGGCCTGGTGAAGCTGTGGGACCCGCGCGACCCCCGCACGGTGACGGTGGTGCGCGGTATGGGGACGCCGGAATATGCGCCGCCGGAACAATACGAGGCGGAATCCGGCTTCACCGATGTACGCAGCGACATCTACGCGCTCGGTGCGACGCTCTATCATGCCCTTGCAGGACAGGCGCCGCCTACGGCCACCAAACGCATTGTCAATCCGGCGGCGTTGCTTCCCCTGCGGGCATTGGCCCCCGCTATTGATCCTGCCGTCGAAGCGGTGCTGATGCGCGCCCTTGAGTTGCGGCCTATTGATCGCTTTCAGAGCGCCCGCGAGATGGCAAATGCCCTGTCCCAGCCATTTCAGCGTCAGTCTACGGCAACTCCCGCGCCGCAAGTCGCGTCGCAGAGAGTGTCAACCGTCACACAGGCATCGGCGACTACCCCACAAACCACGCCTTCCACGTCGGTTCCGCAGATCACGCAGCCTGTGCCGACGCTGCAACAGGCTCGTCCTGCGCTTGTATCCAGAATTCGTCATAGCCGTGAAGGACGAGCGTCCATAACGGCATTTATTCTGGGCATTGCAGGGTTGGTGACAATGATCTTCTTGCCGCTTTGCAATCTGCCCCTACCGTTGATCGGGATTGTGGTCAGCATCCTGGGAATCAAATCAAAGCAACGGCGCGGCCTGGCATGGGCGGGACTGGCGCTGTGCTTGCTGACCCTGATTTTGACATTTATCCTGTTAGCCGTTGGCGCGCTGGCGTCCTTATGGGAAAATGGGACCTTTTGAAACTCAACGCCTGTATTTACGTAGATTTAGATTAACGGACCTGGATGATATTTATACGCAGGTTTATGCGGATCCCGAAGTCTATCGGATGTATTGTGGGGAAACGTTGAGCCGGGCGCAGGTCCACCAACGGTTGTTGCATCGCGCCTATCAGTCTGGTTATGCGGAATTCGGATACCTGGCGATCGTGTTGAAAAAGACCTCGCGGGTCATCGGGCAGATCAATCTAACGCCGTTCGTCAACAGCTACTACCGGCTGCCGGGCGAACCGACGACGCCCACTAACGCGCTTGAAGTAGAAATGGGTTTTGCTATCGGCAAGGCTTACTGGGGACAGGGATTGGCGTTTGAGACGTGTCAGGCGATGATCCGCTATGCTTTTCAGGACCTCAAGCTGCCGCGTTTGTTGAGCGGCATCATTGCGACCAACACGCGCTCCATCAATCTCCACAAACGCCTGGGCTATCGCATTGAACGCAACCTGCTCCAGGATGATATTTGCGGCCTGGTTGCCGTGCTGGAGAACCCTCTCATCCGTAATTCGTAATCCGTAATCCGTAATCGCTGATTCTCGATTCCTCAAGGGGTGAACTATGACAATCGAAAGACGCACCTATTCTCAGGGGATGCGCTGGTTCGGTATTATTCTGATTGTCCTGGGCGTTCTGGGCCTGTTCGACCAGTTCTTCAACATCCGGCTGGGACGCTTCATCTGGCCGTTCTTTATCCTTGTACCGGGGGTGCTGTTGATCGTCTTGACTTTGCGGACAGAACGAGATACCGGTGAGCCGTTTGTGATGTTGGGCAGCCTGGTCACGCTGACGGGACTGTTACTGTTCTATCAAAATCTCACCGGACACTGGGCAAGCTGGGCCTATGCCTGGGCACTGGTTGCTCCTACCGGGGTGGGCCTGGGGCAATGGCTCTACGGGACGGCCAATGGACGGCCTGGCATGGTCAAGTCCGGCAGAGACTTGATCAGCATCGGATTGCTGATGTTTGCCGTCGGATTTGTGTTCTTTGAACTGCTTCTCAATATCAGCGGCCTCAATTTTGGGCCGGCCGGGTGGGGCATCCTGCTCATTCTCTTGGGTGGGTTCATGCTGCTACGCCCCTTGCTGTCCCGATCGAGAGAACGATGAACCACCACATCATAGACGCGATTCCTTTCCAGCCGGAGCTTGCAGATCTGGCGCGGCGCTTGCGGGTCAAAGAAAACAGCCCTTACCTGGCCGACTTGCAGCGGTTGCGCGACGAAGCCGAATGTATCGCCAGACCCAAGGCGGTTTACAAGGTCGCCTTCATTGACGCCAGAAACGGCGATGATGTTATCGTGGACGGCGTGACGCTAACAAGCCGCGTTTTGCGCGTAAACCTGGACCACGTTCAGCGCGTCTTCCCCTACGTCGCCACGTGTGGTGTGGAACTGGATGCCTGGGCGCATGCGCAGGACGATATGCTCTTTCGCTATTGGGCTGACGTCATCAAGGAGATGGCCGTGCGGGTTGCCATGCAGGTGGCATTTGAGGCCATGACGGCGCGTTACGGGTTGGGAAAAACGGCGGTCATGTCGCCGGGGTCGCTCGCTGATTGGCCGCTGCCACAACAACAGCCTCTTTTCACCATCCTCGGCGATGTCAAGGCGATGATTGGGGTGGAACTTACCGATAGCTTTTTGATGATCCCCAACAAAAGCGTCTCGGGGCTGCGCTTCACCACCGAGGAGGACTTCGCCAGTTGTCAGCTCTGTCCACGTGAAAACTGCCCCGGCCGCCGTATGCCCTATGATGACACGCTGTATGATCGCAAGTACCGTTTTCCAGTTTCCAGTATCTAGCTTCCAGTAACCAGCAACAAGCAACGAGGAGGAGGTCCTTATGGCAATGGAATGGCTGAAAAACCTGTTTAGCGTTAAGCGTGCAGGACGTCCGCCGACCGTCCCGCCGGGCATCTACCACGCCATGCAAGAGGCCGACGGCGCTTACACCCGTTTCCACCTGCGGGTGGAGCGCGACGGAACCGGCATGTTGATCGCCAATGCGGCAGCTGCGGCGCGCCTGTCGCCTTCCGGCGTCCTCATCGTCAAAGGCTTGCTCGACGGCAAGACCACCGACGCCATCCTCGCCGATCTGATTGCCAATTTCCGTGGGGGGAGCATCGAGGCCATGCGCGCCGACATTGCCGAAGTTGAGTCGCTCATCAAGCGAATCACGACCCCTGGCGATACATACCCGGTCTTCAACCTCGACGACGCGGCGCTGTCGCCCTACGCGGCGCAGCTTATTGCGCCCCTGCAAGCCTCCCTGCCGCTCGCCGAGCCGGAAAAATTGCTCCCGATTCTTGACCGACTGTGGGCAGTTGGCATCCCCCACGTCACCTTGCTCGCGCCGCAGCAGCCGGACCCGGCGTTCCTTGTGCGCGCCGTCGAGCATGCCGAGGATTTGGGGATGATTGCCGGCGTGCGCGGGCGCGCCAGCGATCTGTGGGATGCCGGCCTGTTGACAGCTTTGACCCAGGCGGGTGTGGATCACATCACCTTCCTCTACGCTTCTACGAACCCGGCCGTCCATGATGCGCTGTGCGGCGATGGCGACCATACAGCGGCGACGGCGTTGCTGGCGTGGCTTGAGGAGAACCGGGTCTGCGCCATTGCCGAAATCCCCTTGCTTCAGGCTACACTTGGTGTGCTCACGGCCACCCTGGACACGCTGCTGACTGCGGGGACGGACAACATTGCCTTTGTGGCCTATGCGACTACCGACGCCGCTTTGGCCGAACGCGATGGCGTCTTCCATGCCGATGCGATGCCGCAAGTGGCGGCGATTGTTGAGGAGATCGCTGATAACGCGCACGCGCGCTTTATCTGGGATCCGCCGGTGCAGCGCAACCCCGCGCTCTCACTGGTCGAGCAGGTTCACCGCGGCCCCCGTTGTTCCGGGGATGTAGCGGTGCGCGTCGAGGCAGATGGCAGCGTCATCCCGCCGCGCGGCCCCTACCAGAGCGCGGGCAACATCCTCACCGCGAGTTGGGACGACATCTGGAATCACGAAGTCTTCCGTGTGTACCGCGAGCGGGTGGAAGCCCCGACCCATTGCAACATCTGTCCGGGCCTGGTCATCTGCGCCGCCGATTGCCCCCGCGAACCGCGTGGCTGGGCGCAAGGATGATAATGTTTTGCTTGACGAAAGGCACAGTATGTTAATGGATTTAAACGTTTGAACGTTCAAACGTTCCAACGTTCCAACGTTCACACGTTCCAACGGCCTTTCCGGGAGAGTGAGATGAACAAACAATATTTTAGGCGACTATTGGCTTTGTGGGGGATCGCGGCGCTTCTGGGCCTGGCTTTGCGTGTACCGGTTTATGCGCAGAACTACAGCTTCGCCGTGCCGGAGCTGCGGATGCAAGTTTTCGTCCAGCCGGATAGCTCCGCGAAGATCGTTTACGACATCACTTTTGAGAATTACGGCAGTCCCATAGACGTTGTGGACATCGGGACGCCGCATAGCCGCTACAACATCGGCAATATGAGCGCCTCGATTGACGGCGTAGCCCTGACCGACATCCGCAAGTCCGAGTACGTCAATCCCGGCGTGGAAGTGCATTTGGGCAGTAGGGCCATTCCCACAGGCGGGAAAGGCACGCTGCATTTCGAGATGACGATGCCGGAGATGATCTTCACCGACACGACGAACAAAGAGAACGCCTCCTTGCAGATCACGCCAACGTGGTTCGATAGCAGTTTGGTGCGCGGCACGGGGACGATCCAGCCCCCCATCACCATGCTTGAAGGCATTCAGCTTGACGAGGTGCTCTATCAAGATGTGCCGTTCAGCGACAAAGGCACCGAGAACGGGCGCGTCGTGACCGTTTGGCGCTTTGAGAATGTGGCGCCGACGCAAGCCTACCGTGTGGGGGTCTCTTTCCCACAACGCGGCCTTACCGGCATTGCCAAAGTGACCGCCTGGGACCTCTTCTGGCGCTGGGCCGGGCAGTTCGTAGGAGCGATCGGCTTTTGTTTGCCGTTTATCTTCCCGGTTTTCTTTATCTGGATGGTGATCCGTGGCATCGTTAAAGCCAGCAAACCCAATTACTTGCCGCCGATTGCGCAGGTGGAGGGCGGGGGCATCAAGCGCGGATTGACGGCGCCCGAAGCTGCCGTCATCCTGGAAGTACCGCTGAACAAGGTGCTGGCATTGGTCATCTTCGGCATGCTCGAAAAGGGGCTGGTACGGCAGGTGAAGGATGATCCCCTGACAGTCGAGGTCGTCGAAGATTACCGCACCGACCTGAAGGATGCCGATGCACGCGCGCAGTACCGTCGTTCCGTCGCCCAAAAGCTGGGGACGGTGATCCACAACTACGAAGACGCTTTCCTGGACGTGATTCAGGCCCATCCCGGCAAACCGGTGAAGCAACTCGACGTGGTCAAACCGATGCAGAAGCTGGTGGAGATCGCCGCTGCCAAAATGCAGGGCTTCGATCTTTCGGACACCCAGGATTACTACCGTCGCGTTATCGAACGGGCCATGCAGCAGGCCGCCGCTCTGGGCGACATTCAGCAGCGCGAGCAATATCTCGACCAATATGGACCGTGGGTGATGCTGGATAGGGATTACCGCTCGGTGATGACCGTCGGCAGTTACAACTACTGGCCGCGGTGGGCGCGGCAAACGGCGCATCCCGCTGCGGCAACCGGTGGCGCGGCGGGTGCGGCCGGCGCTGCCGGTGGGCGTCCCACCCCGAAATTCGGCGATGTCGCGGCTTCCTTCGCGGGTTGGGCGGAAACCACCATGGGCGGGATGGCAGCGGCAATCATGCCCACAGCCTTGCAAAAACCTGCGCCGGTCAGTACGTCGTCGTCCTCACGGAGCGGCGGCGGTTTCCGTAGCAGTTGTGCGTGTGCCTGCGCCGGCTGCGCGTGTGCGTGTGCGTGTGCGGGGGGAGGACGGTAGCGATTAGCTTTCAGCGATCAGCGATCAGCTATCAGCTTTCAGCAATCAAAGAACGAAAAAGCTGATAGCTGATGGCTGATAACTCACTGCATAGAGGTAGGATGCGATGAAACATAAACATATCGTGCGGGTCTTGGCTCTCGTGACATTGATGATGTTGTCGATGGCT
This sequence comes from Chloroflexota bacterium, assembly GCA_019873645.1. GTDB lineage: Bacteria > Chloroflexota > Anaerolineae > B4-G1 > SLSP01 > DSWT01. The sequence continues at coordinate 17,564 of JAIOAX010000025.1, forward strand.
GCCGCCGGGCCGGCGCTGGCGCAGAGTTACAGCTTTGCCGTGCCGGATTTGAAGATGCAGGTCTATGTGCAGCCGGATGCTTCGGTGAAAATCGTCTATGACATCACTTTTGCCAACTACGGCAGCGCGATTGACGTGGTGGATATCGGCATGCCGCACAGCCATTACGACATCAGCACGATGCGCGCTTCCGTCAACGGCGTCAACCTGCGCGACATCCGCAAATCCGAATATGTCAACCCTGGCGTCGAAGTGCACCTGGATACTCAGGCAATTCCGCGCGGAGCACAGGGGATACTGCATTTCGAGTTCACGATGCCCGATCTGGTGTTTCAGGATACGACCAAGAAAGACCATGCCTCTCTGCAAATCACGCCGACCTGGTTCGACAGTGACTTTGTACGCGGTACGTCGAACATCCAGATTGCGATTTACATGCTGGAAGGCATCCAGCCGGACGAAATGCTGTACCAGGATGTGCCCTTCACCAACAAAGTGCTCTATCAGGGACGCGCCGTCGCGGTGTGGCAGTGGCCGCAAGGCAGCGCGACGAAGGCCTATCGCGTCGGCGTCTCCTTCCCGCAGCGCGGGATGACGCGCGTGGTCAAGATGTCGCTCATCCAGTTGACGAACAAGTGGCTGAAGGACAATCCGGGGACGCATTTTACCATCGGCTTTGTCGCTGTCGTGCTGTTCGCTTTCCTTTTCTTCCGCTTCTCGGGCGGCACCGGCATTTCGGTTTTTGTGATCTTCACCATCGTCCTGGTGATTCTCTTTGTCAACATCCCCTTTATGACTTTGCTGGCGCCGGTGGGAATCGTCCCGCTCATCATCCTCAACGAAAGTTCGCTCAAGAAAAAGCGGCACACTTATCTGCCCGCTATTGCCCAGGTGGAAGGCGGCGGCATCAAACGCGGCCTGACGGCCCCCGAAGCGGCCGTCTTGCTCGAAATGCCGCTGAATAAAGTGCTCACGCTGGTCATCTTCGGCCTGCTCGAAAAGGGCATTGTGGAGGTGGTCAAAGACAATCCCCTGACGGTGGCCGTCACCAAAGACTTTCAGGTGCTCAACCGGGCGCATCTGACCAGCGATAAGGAACGCCGCGACTATCGCCGCCAGGTGGCGCAGGCCAAGGGGACGATCATTCACAACTACGAAGACGGCTACCTGACCTTGCTGGAGCGTCACGCCGGCAAACCTGTGCGCGACATTGACTTCAGCAAACCCACCGAGGCGCTCATCCAGTCCACGGCTATGAAAATGAAAAACTTCGACCTTTCGGACACGCAAGAATACTATCGGCGCGTGATTGATCGGGCGATGGCGCAGGCATCCGCGTTGGGTGAAATCGAGGCCCGCGAGAAGTATCTGGACAAATACTTGCCCTGGGTGATGCTGAACGACAACTATCCTACCGTGCTCACGCATCGCGGCTACAACTATTGGCCGATATGGGCGCGCAGCTCGCGGCCTATCGGCGGCGTCAGTTCGTCGGCGCGGCCCAGCGCCCCGTCCATCGGTGGGCGCACGCGGGCGGGCGATGTGGCGGGGTCGTTTGCGGGTTGGGCCGAATCCACGATGGGCGGTTTGGCGGCGACAATTATGCCTGGTTCACTCAATATCCCCGGCGCGAAGGGCGGCTTCATTGACCTGAGCGGTGCGGACAAGGTCACGGGCGACATCTTCACAGCGCTGGCAAAGTCCAGCGGCAGCGGCGGCGGTGGGGGAGGCTGTGCCTGTGCCGGGTGTGCCTGTGCGTGCGCTTGTGCGGGTGGGGGGAGATAGCGATCAGCGATCAGCAATTAGCAATTAGCTATCAGCTATCAGCTATCAGCTTTCAGCCGGAAACAATAACGCTGACAGCTGATAGCTGACCGCTGACGGCTATATAGGAGATTGGCCGATTGGCGACGTATGCTTTACCGGCGCGGGCGTTGCTGGCGCAACAGGCGGAATGGTTGGCGCCGGCGCGTGGGCGGCTGTTGCGGCAGGTGAGCATCGCGCGGCGCAAGCGTGTGTTGGATTTGGGCGCCGGGTATGGGGCGGCAACTGCCGAACTGGTACGGCGTGCCGGCGGGCCGGTTGTGGCGCTGGATCGCGCCATCGTGGCGTTGCAGACAGCCACCGGAGCGTTCGATGGAGCCTATTGCGTTGCCGGAGATGCGCTGCGTTTGCCCTTTGCCGACGGGACATTCGACCTGGTCTTCACGCAACTGACGTTACTGTGGGTACATCCGCTTGCTGCGGCGGTGCGCGAAATCGCGCGGGTGTTGACAAAAGACGGGGCGTTGGTGTCGCTGGAACCCGATTACGGCGGGCTGATCGAATATCCGCCGGAGATGGCTGCGCGCGAGTTGTGGCTGAACGGACTGGCGCGCGCCGGCGCTGACCCGCGCGTCGGGCGCAAATTGCCGGGGTTGCTCGCAGCACAAGGATTGCGGGTAAGCGTAGGGTTGTTTGATACCCTCCACCCCCCCGCTGCGGCGCGTTTTGACTTCTTGCGAGATCTGCCGCTCAATGCAGAAGAAATGGCAACATTGGCGCGCATTGAGCAACAGGCTTTAGAGCTTCGGAGTCCATGGGCGCAAATTGCCCATCTGCCATTCTTTCTGATCATGGCCGTCAAGGCAGGTTGACATTTCCCCCCCCAACTATTAAACTAAAGATCATCAGATGATTTGCAGTCTATCATCGGCAATTGTGTATCGGCCCGTTCTCGAACCGACTACCAGACTAACGACTATCCGACTAAAGACTATCCGACTAACGACTACCAGACTAATTCACGGCAGTCAGGAGGGAAATTATGACCATTTTGGACGGATTTTTAATCTTAATCGGGGTCTTTATCATCATTCTTTGTACGATGGAAGGGCTGTTGCGCGCGCTGATCGGGTTGGTGGGTTTCTACATCGCCGTTACGGCCGCCGGCATGGTCACACTGGCGACGGATGCCCTGCACGACATCGCTATATCTTTGAGTCGTGCGGTTGGTCTTGGCGTGCCCAGTATAACCATCACCGAGACGATTGTGTTTCTAGGGCTTGCTGTTCCGCTATCTGTCGGCATCTACTTGCTGAGCAAATTGCTTTTCCCTGACACGACGCTGCCTAAACTCCATGCGCTCGACAACATCCTGGGACTGTTGATCGGCGTCATCCTGGCTACGCTGATCATGGCTGTGCTTTACAACACGTGGGGTGTGATGGTCAGTGTGCGCTGGAACAATCTCCAACTTTGGTACAACATGAGATATGCTTACCTGGGGGCGTTTTTGCGCCCGTATCTGCATCAGATTTTGGTTTATTATCGGCCCGTCTTTTTCTTATTCGCCTTGCTTCGCTACCCCCCATTCTTTGCGCCGCAATGAGATTTTCAGCAAACGAGGAAATGAGAATGTCCACAAGCAAAAACGCGAAAAATACGTGGGTGCTGATCCTTTGCGGCGTCGTTGCGTTGCTGTTGACGGTGGGAATCGTTGCGCTGGATAGCCTGAGTGAACCGCTGGATGGCGTGATTCGCGCAGGTGCGCTGTTGGGATACCTGGCAGTTTTCCTGGCCGCCCTTTCCTCCAATTACATGCGGGAGTTAACGCGCTTTTTCGGACGGTCGTTCATCAAAGTCCATCATCTTGTCTCGGTGACGGCGTTGATCGCATTGACCATTCATGCCGTCAGTGTAGCCTGGAAACTGGGATCTTTGACGGCTTTTCTGCCGAATTTCTCTTCTGTGCGGCTGTTCTTTGCCCTCGGCGGCCGGCCGGCGTTCTGGCTGCTTGCCATTACATCGTTGACGGCATTATTCCGCACCGCCATCGGCAAAAACTGGAAGGTGATCCACTGGCTCAACTACATCGCGTTCGCGCTCGGCACGATTCACGCCCAGATGATCGGGACGAGTTTCGTTCATCCCGGCCTGCGTTTGGTCTCGTGGGTGATGCTGGTGCTCTTGCTGGGCGTGTTTGTGGCAAAGCGCACACGCAAACAGCGGGCAGCTACGAAAGCCAAGACGCGGTGAGTTCTGTTAGGTATATTATGATGGGGTATGGTATAGTGTAAGCAGAACGAGTTATGGCTAGATGATTTGACGCGCACAGTAGAGCGACCAGGTATCAGGAATTGAGGTCAGGAGATACAGGAATGGGAATTGCAGTGATCAGTGGTTTCAGGCAAAAGGCAATCGTAGGGGATGGTGGCAAAATTGAAATTATAGCCCCAGACTTGCCGCGCGGTGCGAAAGTAGAAGTCTTTGTGCTTACGGACGCGGCGGAACAGGATACGACGGAATATCTTCTATCCACGTCGGCCAACCGACAGCATCTACTCAAGGCCATGGAAGACCTGAATGACCGTGCCCTTTACACATTTGTTAACCCTGACAAGTTATGAGAAATATTGCCTTCCTCCCTCAGGCTTTTGCTGATTTCACCCAATGGGCTTCTGAAGATCGCCAAATTTATACCAAGATCGTTGACCTTATCAAAGATATTCAAAGACAACCTTTTGCAGGCCTGGGGAAACCAGAACCGCTAAAACATGAATTGCGCGGCTTATGGTCACGCCGTATTATTCTGGAACATCGGCTGGTGTACAAAGTTACCGAAGAGGAAGTAGTGATTGTCTCCTGTAGATTCCACTATTGATATTATCCTACATAAGCGTAATAAACTCTGTCTGAACGGCCTCGCACAAGTAGATATTCTCCTCTGGATGATAGAAAACTACCCCCGCTGCATGAGCGCGCGCTGCGTCTATACGCAAGATGACCGGCTCATGCGTATGCCGTAACGCGATACTGCGCGCCATTTCCGGCGTTGTCGCCAGGTGGACGTATTGCCGCTGCATCGGTCTTAGCCCCTCGCAACGGATGGCTTCCAGGTTCTCCGGCGCAGTCCCGTGATAGAGCACCGCGGGTGGCGCAACCGGCGTGTATGTCGGGCGGATGACACTGTGACCGTACAATGCCCGGATGCGTTCTCCGACGATCTCGAAACGCTTACGCCCCGGCAGCGCGAGTACCGCTTCGATGTCGGCGCGTGTGGCCCAGCGGAAGTTCGGCAACCCTTTGAGAATCTTCATCACCGCGTCAAGCTCGGCGTAGCCTTCGGCATCCATAGAGATGGGGAAACGCTCCGGCCGATGGCGCAGCAGCAGTGCCAGAAAGCGGCTTAACTTGCGTAATCGGGCCTCATAATGGCGATCTTGCATCATCATACCTCACTGAACTCCGTTTCATCCGTTAAATCCGTTGACATAAATTGACTCCGTTGACCTAAACGCCATAGATTAGCGCGGATTTGCGTGCGTTCCTTATCCTTAAAGGTCGCCAGAAAATGCTCAAGATGAAGGCGTCGGTTGGTCTGTTCGCGCGGACAGGCCAGTTCCGCAGGAAACACCCAACCGCGCGTGCGGGCATAGCGGATGATTTCCTTTTCCGGTGTACGGATTAAAGGGCGGATTGCCGTTATTCGTCCCCCGAAGAAACTGCGATATGGCTCAAGGGTCTCGATCCGCCCGGCATACAGGATATTCATCAAGGCCGTGACGGCGGCGTCGTCGGCATGATGTCCTAACGCCACCTTGTTGCATCCCAGATGCGCGGCAGCGAGAAACAACGCCTTGCGCCGGTTCATGGCGCATCGAAAACACGCCATCGGCAAAGGTTCATCGTCGGCTACAGCCAAAGGGGCAATGTGGTATTCCACGCCTAGTTCACGGAACCACGGTTCCAGAACAGGGACCAGGTTGGGCAGGCCCACGTTTGTCCCATCCACATGCACGGCGACCAGGCTATAGGCGCCGGGGAAGTCTATGCCATCACGCAGCACTTCGAGCAGCACGCGGCTATCTTTGCCGCCGGAGACGCCTACCGCGATGCGGTCGCCATCCGCGATGAGATTGTACTCGCGCACCGTGCGGTTGACGGATTGCAACAACTTGCCATCTCTCACCATACCTTGATTAAACACGAATCATACTTTGTGTCAAGAAAGACGGCAACATTTTGCCATTCTGAAATTTGACTGTAGAATCATAGATGTTACACCACGTTTTGATCCCATATTACAGAAAGGAGAGGTCATGAAAATAGCGCGTCACCGTTTTGTGTTCATTTTGTTGATAGTATGTGTGTTCTCTCTACTGCTCGTGGCATGTAATTCCGCAACCCCCGAACCGCCCACGGCCACGCCGGAGCCAACGGCTACACCTGCACCAACCTCTACGCCGCTGCCCACACCAACCCCCACCCCTACGCCAACGCCTGATCCGGCGACTTTTATTGAGCAAGCCGAAACCCGCTTTTGGCAAAGTGACCTTGAAGGCGCGGAGGCGCTCTATCAAAAAGCACTTGAAGTGCAACCCGATTACGCGCCGGCTTATGTCGGATTGAGCCGGATGGCGAGCTGGCGTTCGGCAACAGATTTTGAGCCAGTTCTGGAATATGCGCAGAAGGCAGTTGAGCTTGCCCCGGAGGATGCTATGGCCCAGGCAGCCCTTGCTTATGCTTATCTGATGCAAGAAGAGATAACAAAGGCGCTTGAGGCTGCCGAAAAAGCCGCGTCCCTCGACTCGCAAAATGCTTACGTCCAATCAATTCTGGCTGCGGCTTATCTGGCGGATCGGCGTTACGACGAAGCTCAAAAAGCCGCCGAAGCAGCCTACACCCTGGATTCCGAATTGCTGGAGGCCAGATACACGCTGGCCCAGTTTTATAAACAAACGGCCGATTTTGCGCGTGCGCGGGTCATTTACGAGCAAACGGTGGCTTTGCAGCCGGAATTCTTTGGCGTATACGAGACGTTGGGCCGATTCTGGTTGCTGCGCGAACGTTATACCGAGGCAGAGACCGCCTTCAACAAAGCTTTGGAGCTGTCACCGCAAAATATGAACTCGTTGCTTGGCCTCGCGGAGATTTGTATTGAGCGCCACGATTATGAGTCTGCCGAGAACTGGCTGGAAAAGGCTGAGGCATCGGCGACGGAAGCCGAGAAGGCCGCCATTCATACCGAGCGTGGCAATCTTTACTATCAGAAGCAAAAGTATGATGAGGCGTTAGAGCATTTGAACCAGGCGTTAAAACTGCGCCCGGATGATTATGATGCGCGCATGTGGATCGGGTTTGTGTACCTGGGCAAGGAAGAATGTACGCGCGCTGAACGCGAATTCCAAAATCTTACCGAAGCCCAAGCGCGTTTTGCGGGAGCGCATATCGGCCTAGGATTCGCCAAATTGTGCAGCGGCGACGCCGCCAAAGCCCTCACCTATTTCCGCAAAGCGCTCCAGCTCGAGCCATACAACGCCTCGGCCTATCGCGGTATGGGGATTGCCTATGCGGCGCAAGAGCGCTGGGAGGATTCTGACGCGGCTTATATCGAGGCTATACATTTAAGCCCGGCGCCGGCAACACTTCACGTTGATCTGGGGCGGTCGTATCTGAACCAGGAAAAAGTGGATCAAGCGGAAGCCGAATATCAACTGGCAAGAAAGTTGAACCCTTATTCGCAGGAGGCGCTGCTTGGATTGGTACAGATTATGTTGAACCAACGTAAAGAAACCCAGGCGTTGAGCCTTGCTAAGGAAGCCATCGCACTTGACGACTCCAACAAGAATGCCCAATACTTTTTGGGACTCTTAACCGTGTTGCAAGGTGAACCCCAAGCAGGTGCAGAGATCCTGAAAAAGGTGCTGGATGAAGAACCGGAGAATACGTATGCGCATTACCTCACGGGGATCGCTTATTGTGAAATGGGACGCTATCGCGACGCTAAGAAAGCCTTCGAGACCTATCAGGCCTTAGCCGACACGCAACAGAACTACCAGTTACAAAACTTGATGTCGGCGCTGGACAAAGGCTTTAAGCTGGCAGATGATAAGGCGATCAAGGAAATGCAGGAGTTATTCGATCAGTTTATGGATGACAAGCCGGAGATTGTCATTGCCGGGACCGGCGCCGCCACCCGTATGATGACCATCACGATAGCCTTATCCGCCGAGGACCTCAAGGCCGACAACACGTCCCAACTCTATCGGAAGATCGGCATAGCTGCCGCGATTGCCGCCCTGCGCGTCCCGCAAATTGATCCGCCTGTGGCAGGCGGCGTACTCATGCGGTACGTGCGTTCCGGAAAACCCCAATTCACCGTGCGCGCCGCTCTCGATGACTTGAAACGCTTTTTCTACGGCTGGACGGGGGGACAGGAATTTGTCACGGCGTTGGAGTATTCGCGCATATTGACTTCTGGAACGCAGCCCTCCTTGCGCGAGGTCGAGCGTCACATCGCGAAAGTCCGTGAATTGGATTTTAAGGCGAATGTACCTTCAGAAGCCATGACCAAAGATGAATTGCGCGATCGTCTTGTAGAGGGGATTGATTACGAAGAGCACGAGGCCCTGAAAAACGATGAGGCCATGTTCGAGCTTCTCGATCTTATGGACCCGGCCTTAGACCTGGAAGAAGTGCTGGTGGACGTGCAAACCGAGCAGACGGCCGGGTTCTACACGCCGGAAGACGACCGGTTTTATGTGCTGGAAACCGAAGAACAAACCGCTGCGGATCAGACGGTGATCGCCCACGAATACGTGCATGCCTTGCAGGATCAGCACTTTGACCTTGCCCTGTTGGATGATGAGGCCTTCGATGATGACCGGCGCCTGGCCTTCCGCGCGTTGGTGGAGGGCGACGCCACCATGTCCACCATTCTGTATGCCAACGACTATGTTCCGGCAATTGATATGCTCAACCTGATGGCAAGCGTCGGCGGCGTCGAGAATGAGGTGCTGGAAACGACACCGATGTTCATTCAAGAAACCCTGGCCTTCCCTTATGCGGCAGGATTGGAATTCGTGCAAGCCCTTCATGATCGTGGCGGCTGGGAAGAGGTCAATGCGGCTTATGAAAATCCACCCCAATCTACCGAACAGATCCTGCACCCTGAACGTTATTGGGAGGAAGATGTGCCCGTGAGCGTTACGCTTGACGATTTGACGAACAAATTGGGCGGAACGTGGCAAGAGCTGGACAATGACGTGATGGGAGAACTGGGGCTGCGTCTCATCCTGGCGACGCATGCCGGGCCGGCTTTAGCCGGCAAGGCCGCCGAAGGCTGGGGGGGCGACCGCTATGCGTTGTTGCAAACAGGCGATGCGTATGTGACCGTCTTTAGTACCACCTGGGACAGCGACAAAGAAGCCGCCGAATTTTTCAAGCTCTACCGGACGATGATGGAGCACCGTCCCGATTTTGTCCTGGAAGTGCCGGCCCTGATCGGTGAGATGCAGGATTATCGCTGGCTGGCCTCGGACAATTGTGTCTACGCGACCCAAGAGGGGACAAAGGTGACCATCCTCGTAGGGACGACCTGTGCGGTGGTTGAACAGGTTCAGGCCGTCGTGCCATAGCCCGATGCTGGCATAGCGCAATAGCCGTTGGCGCGCCGTGAAGCGGCGCGCCAACTGTGTTAACCGGCCCTGAGCGGACTATTGGGCCAGACGCTTGCCGTACTGCGCGGCATAATAAGTCTGGTACAGCTCGCCGCTCTTGATGGGACGCCACCACCACTCATTCTCCGCATACCAGCGCACCGTCTTCTCGATGGCTTCGGCGCAGGTGTGGCGTGGCTCCCATCCCAGGCTGCGGAGCTTGCTCACGTCCAGCGCGTAGCGGCGGTCATGTCCCGCGCGGTCCTCCACGTGCTTGATCAGGCTTGCGGGCTTCCCCAGCGTCGCCAGCACGATTTTGGTCATCTCCAGGTTGGTCATCTCGCTGCCCGTGCCGACATTGTAGACTTCACCGATTTTCCCTTTGTGCAGCACCACGTCAATCCCCTCGCAGTGATCGAGCACGTACTGGTAGTCGCGCATTTGTAGCCCGTCGCCGTAGACCGGCAGCGGCTGATCATCTATGGCGTTGGTGGCGAACAACGGCACGACTTTTTCCGGATACTGGTAAGGGCCAATGTTGTTCGATCCGCGGGTGATGGTGACGGGCAGGCCCCACGATTCGTAATAGGCCAGCACCATCAGATCGCCGCCGGTTTTGCTGGCAGCATAGGGACTGCGCGGCTTTAGATTATCCGTCTCGACGGAGCGGTTTTCCAGCACTTGCCCGTAGACCTCGTCGGTGCTGATCTGGTGATAGCGTTCCAGCCCCAGCTTTTTGGCGGCTTCCAAGAGCACATACGTGCCGAAAACATCCGTCTGGATAAACGACCCCGGCTCCATCAGCGAGCGGTCCACGTGTGTCTCGGCAGCAAAGTTGACGATGGTATCGAGTGCGTAATCTTTTAAGGTTGCCTCAACTTTGACGCTATCGCAGATGTCGCCCTGCACGAAGGCATAGCGTCCCGCAAACCTCGTCGCTACATCCTGCAAGTTCTCCAGCCGTCCGGCGTAGGTGAGCTTATCGTAGACGACGATGAAATAATCGGGATACTTTTCCAGCATGTAGCGCACAAAATTCGAGCCGATGAACCCGGCCCCTCCCGTGACCATCAACCGTTGCATGGTGTTCCCTCCGTGTATTTAGAATCGGCGAAAAGAGAATCAGCGAATCAAGAATCGGCGATGGAATTCGCTCTCTTAACTCTTTACTCTATAACTCTTTCCCCGACAAATTCTACCACACATTGACGAAATGCCTATTGTAATGTAAAATAACTCGGTTATGGAGTACCGAATTGACGCGCCTTTAATCGTGCAAGGGGACCGTACGGTTCTCTTGGAAGTGAATAATGCCCATTATGAAGCGGCCAGAGATCATCTGGCGCGCTTTGCCGAGCTGGAAAAAAGCCCGGAGTATATTCACACCTACCGCATTTCGTCCCTCTCGCTGTGGAACGCGGCCTCGGCCGGCATGACCGCCGACGAAATCCTCACGGGGCTGCGCCAGTACGCCAAATATCCCCTGCCTGATAACGTCGTCTTTGAAATCAAGGAGGCCATCGGACGCTACGGGCGTGTGCGGCTCACCCGCGATCCCAACGATCCTACCCGCTTGCGCCTGACATCCGACGATCCACTGCTGTTGCTGGAGCTGGAACGCAACCGCGCCGTGCAACATTACATCATCGGGCGGGTGGGGCCGCATACGTTGCAGGTACCGGCCTCGCGGCGCGGGCATGTCAAACAGGCACTTGTCAAAGCCGGCTATCCCGCCGAGGACCTGGTGGGCTATGTGACAGGCGGCGCGCTGCATTTCCAACTGCGCGACGTGACGGCCGCCGGTCAGCCTTTCGTGGTGCGCCATTACCAGAAGGACGCCAGTGAGGTCTTCTGGGCCGACGGCTCCGACGCCGGCGGCGCGGGCGTGATCGTGCTTCCCTGTGGCGCCGGGAAAACCATCGTCGGCATGCTGGCGATGGCACAGGCGCAGACCAATACCCTCATCCTCACGCCAAGCACTGTCGCGGCGCGACAATGGCGCGAAGAGTTGCTCGACAAAACCACTGTCTCCCCGGAGATGATCGGCGAATACACCGGCCTGCGCAAAGAAATCTGCCCCATCACCGTGACCACCTACCAGATTCTCACCCACCGCAAGCGCGGGACGAAGGATCAACACCTGCCGCTGGAGCAGGAATTCCCGCACTTCGGTCTGTTTAACGAGGGGGATTGGGGCCTCATCATCTACGATGAAGTGCATTTGCTCCCTGCGCCGGTCTTTCGCATCACCGCAGAATTGCAGGCGCGTCGCCGCCTGGGGCTGACGGCGACGCTTGTCCGCGAAGATGGGCTTGAGGAAGATGTCTTCTCGCTCATCGGCCCCAAGAAGTACGATGTCCCGTGGCACGACCTGGAACGTCAGGGCTGGATTGCGCCCGCGATCTGCTACGAAATCCGCGTGGGCATGCCGGAGGCCGAACGGCTGGAATACGTCGTCGCTGAGGAACGTCAGAAATACCGCATCGCCGCCGACAATTCCACGAAACTCAACGTTTTGGATCGGTTGTTGCGTTACCATCAGGGTGACCAAATCTTGATTATCGGGATGTATCTGCAACAGTTGGAGAAGATCGCCAAGCACTACAATTTTCCCCTCATCACCGGCGACACGAAAGTGGCAGAGCGCGAGGCGCTGTATGCGAAGTTCCGCACCGGCGAGATTAAAACGCTGGTCGTTTCCAAAGTCGCCAATTTCTCCATAGACCTGCCGGATGCCAGCGTCGCCATTCAGATTTCGGGCACGTTTGGTTCTCGCCAGGAGGAGGCGCAGCGACTGGGGCGTATCCTGCGTCCCAAAGCCGACGGACGCCAGGCGTATTTTTATACGATTGTTACGAAGGAAACGGTGGATCAGGAATACAGCGCCAACCGGCAGCGTTTCCTGACCGAACAGGGTTATCGTTACCTGATCTTTTATGATGAGGAGATCCCGGCGGCGCTGCCACATACACAGCAGCGTTGACCCTGATGCAGGTTGCCTATGAGTCTTATGAGGTGGGGCGCGAACCTACCAGCTACAACGGTGTTTTGTGCGCCGGAGTTTCTCACGTCGAAACTCAACTATGTGTGGTTAGAACCCGGCAAGCCCGTGCCGCCGGTCGAGCCGCCTTTTTGGATACTCCCCGATAAGAATGAGATCGCCAATCTGGTTGAGAGTTTGGCGGAGTCGCAATGGCGGACCGATTACATTCGCCAGGAAATCATACGCCTCAAACTCAAACCTAAAGGGGTGCGGCGTAGCGACCTGTTGCGGCAGCTCCTTGAAGGCTTTCTGGATCCTGAACGGTTCAGCCGTCAGTTTGCAACGTTGAACGACGAAGAACAACGTTATTATCTCTACCTGCTCCTTTACGATAATTTGACGGTCTTGCGCACTCAACCGACCCCGCTTGACCAAATCGCAACGTTCTCCCGGCCATCACGTATGTTAATGGAGCGGATTCTGGATGCCGGTTTGGGATTAAAGGATGAAGAGGGGCAATTCTTCGTTCCGTATGAGATGTTCAAACTGCTCCCGCCGGTTTATCTGCCCTTCGATACAGAACCGCCGCCGCCAACTTTTACGCCGGCTGCCGATCCTCGTTTGCTGCTCACGAAGATCCAACAGTTGCTGGGGCTGGTACAGGCCGGTCATTATCATCTCCGTCCGCGCCCGCGCTGGCGTATGCCCCGTACTGCTTACCTTTATAGCAATGAATCCCCCATTTGGCCGCCTGCGCCGGACGATGCGCAGCGTTTGTTGAACGATCCCAACCGACAAGGCATGATCACCCTTTGTCCGTCGCCGCCTTACCTGGATGAAAGAACTATCGCGGCGTGGTCGGCTAACCTGGACCTTGCGCCGGCCGATGTCGAATGTCTCTATCATGTATTGATCCAGGCGCGGCTTTTGCTGCCGGGCGAGCCGGTGACGTTGAATTCCGCATTGCTTCAAGCGTGGATGACACAGACGCCCGATCGGCAACTGACGACCGTTTACCAGACCTATCGTAATCTTGCCGATTGGGCCGATTGGTGGTCGGCCTGGCGCGCTGGCGATATTAAAGTGCAGTGGAATTATCAGAACTACTGGACGCTAACAGCGATTGATCAAAGCCTGAAGACCGCGTTCTACCTTTTGCGTTGGATCATACTCGATGGACTTGCTTATCTGCCGCACGACGTCTGGCTTTCGGTGGAAAAAGTTGCTCAATTTTTCACCAGACTGTATCCTGAGCCAAAGACCCATTCTTATCTGCAGAATTTGCTGTGCAAAGACGCCCAGGACCACTGGAAAGGGTTCCTGGGGCAGGTGTTACGAGCGATGCTACGGGGCATGTTATACACCTTCGGGTTTGTTGAAGCTGCGCCCGATCTGGCTAACATCCAGTTCTTTCGCTTGCGGCGTCTTCAAAGCCTGCATTGGAACCGCGCCGCGGCCTGGGGCATCGAAGCGACAACCCGGTTTAGCTGTGACGATGTGGCCTTCAGGCCGCGCGAACAGGCGCTGGCGATTAAGCCGCCGGCCAAAGCAGAATTTCTGATCGCCGTGCAACGGTGGAGCGAGCCGCTAGGGTTGGTTGACAACCAGTTGCGTTACCGGCTGGATGCGTCTCGTCTGCACAGAGCCTTTGAGCAAGGTGAGACGCCGGAGACGCTGGCCGCCGCCTGGGAACAGCATGCCGGCTTTCCTCCTCTGCCGGATGTGCAGCGCTGGTGGGAATACTGGTGGGAACGTTACGGCCATATCCGGCTGTATACCGGCCAGACGACGCTGGTGACGCGGGATGAATTCACGATGCAGGAGCTCCAGGTCGCCCTGCCGACGTTGCATCAGGGGATCATGGGCCTGCTCACGCCGCGGGTCGCGCTGCTACAACCGGAGCAGGTCAACCGTATTCTGAGTGACCTGGAACGCCAGGGCTATATGCCCAAGGAGGAGGCGTGATGGCCGAGAAGCTCAAACAATCGCTTGATCTCTACCACATGGACACGCTCAAGCAGATCGCCGAACATCTGAACATCAGCCTCCCCAAAGGTGCGGTGCGCAAGGCCTGGATTGTAGATGCGGTTCACGATAAAATCTGCGAGATTGCCGCCTCCGCTGCCTTTATCGGTAGTCTGGGACAGGCCGAGCGCGCCCTGCTGGGCTTGCTGCTCAAAGCCGGCGGCGTCGGCACACAGCGCACGGTTACACTGCCGTTGATGAAAACCGGCTTGATCTATATCGAAGGCCAGGAAACCACAGCAGAACGGCCCCGGCTGCGCGATGTGCTCTTGAACCTGATGCTCAAGGGCCTGGTGCTCAATCTTGAGGATGTGGAAGGAACGGCTACACGGCGCACCTTTGAACCTTTCAATAAAATCGGCATTGCGCCGGAAGTGAGCCGCTTGCTGCCGCACAATCTGCTCACGGTGCCGGCGCCCTCCACCGCCGCCCAGACCGTCGCTCCACCGCCACACGTTGAAAGCGCCGACGTGGAGCTGTTTATGCGGCACATGTTCTTTCTGTGGGCGGAACTGCGCCGCGAACCGGTGAGCCGCCTCAAATCCGGCGGCGTTGGCAAGCGCGACGTGCGCCGCCTGGCTAAAAGCCTGCTGCTGGACGAAGAACGCGACGCCGAGCGCCTGGTATGGATGCTGAACGTCTTGCAAGCCCTGGGGGTGACGCTAGATTCTGCTACAACGATCACGGCGGTTGACAATGACGCTGTCAAATTGTTTTGGAATGCCTCGCCGCGCGCCCAGTTAGCTAACATTCTGCAAAGCTATCCTAACGTGGCGTACAATCTGCCTTTGGATCTTCAGCCCCTTTCCCAATATGCCTACTACGCAACTGTTTCGGTGCGTCCGTCCAAAGAAATCCGGGGACAGGTACTGGCTTTGCTCAAGGAGATTGCCAATGCGCAATGGTTTCCGTTTGCTCTTTTTGTAGCTTTCTTGAGCGAGGGGCGCAGCGGAAGCGTGGCGTTGAGCGACTATACTTTGAATTTGCTGTATAACAATCTGCGCTGGTATCCTGCAGAACGCCGTGACGATTTGGCAACGGCGTTAAGCCAGCTAGACCGGCAGGCGGCTCTCGCCACACTTAAAGAACTCCAGGCGTTGGGTATGGTAGAATTGGGATATGCCGCGCCCGGTCAGCCGCCTGTGGCGCTGCAACTTACACCTGTGGCGCGCGCGCACTTCACCAGCCAGCCCTTCCCCGCTTCAAAAAACGGCGGTCAGGTGATCCTGCAACCCGACTTTCAAATCCTGGCGATGGGGCCGGTGGCGTTGTCCCTTCTCGCCAACCTCGAACGTTTCGCCATACGCGAGAAATTCAGCGAGAGCGTCGTCACGTACCGGATCACCCGCGAAGGGATTTACCAGGCCCTGCAGCGTGGAGAATCGCCGGAAACCATCCACGCCTTTCTTGAAGAGGCCACCGGGCAGCCGGCGCCCCAGAACGTCGTCCGTACCCTTGAGGAGTGGGGCGAGCAATACGAAAGGATCGTCATCCGTCGTAATGTCACGATCCTGCAAACCGATGACGTTAAGATACTTGAGCGTCTGCTGAACGATAAAAAGCTCGGTAGCCTGTTGCACCGTCTGGATGATCACACCGCCTGGATGCGCACGCAAGATACAGCGAAACTTGAGGCCTACTTACGGCAGCAGGAGATGCTGCCCGCCTATTCGCAGGGGCCGGAAGCGGATCTGCCTCACAGTTTACGCTGGGAACAAGACACCCTGCGTCCGCGCCATCCTATGCCCAGCCTCTATGTCACCGGCACGTTGCGCCGTATTGCCGAACAGCGCGGCGACCATTGGGAGTTGACCCCCCAAAGCCTCCGTCTCGCCGTAGCTTCCGGCATGGATGTCCCGGCGGTTATCGCTCTGCTGGAACAGATGACGGGTGCGCCGTTAGCGCCGGAATGGCAGAAGCAGCTTAAAGCCTGGGGGAACCACTACGGCGATGCGCACGTAGCCTCGGTGGTCCTCCTGCGTATGGCAAGCGACGAGGCGCTGCAAGAACTGCGGCGCGCCGACCGGCGTCTGAGTCGTTGGATTCATCCATTGCCGCAGGCGGCGGGTCTGGCCGTCGTGGATGCGAAACATTGGGATGAGGCGCGTACCCTGTTGACAGAATGGGGAATTGACGTAAAAAGTGAGCCATGGTGGTAAATCAAGATTGACCAGTACCTTCGTCATGTTGGCAGGGTCGTCAAAAATGTTATAATAAAGTATAAGTTCTCGTCAAACGGAGGCTACGCATGAGTCCAGCACAGCCCAGTGCGGCAGATCGCAAAAAAGCAGAGACTTTGTACCAGGAGGCGCTCGAGGCTTACGAACGTTGGGATGTTGAACTTGCCATCAAAAAACTCGAAGGCGCTCTGGCAATCTATCCCAACAACCCTTCTTACCACATGAACCTGGCGCAGATTCTCTCGCGCGCGGGAGATTTCGACCGCGCGTTGCGGTCCCTGGCGAATTACCTCCGGTTGGCGCCGGACTCGCCGGTTGCCGGACGTGTGGAACAACTCTTCGCCAGCGGGATGGACCCCGTCGAAGAAAGCCTGACCGATCGGATGACGGCAGCGCAGATGCCGATTGACATGATCGGCGCAGCAATCCAGATGTGGATGGAGTTCCGTATTGCCCTTGGCGAAGAACCGCTCAGTATCCCCAAGCCCGAAGCCTGGGCCGCGGCGCTTGATTATACCGTCCGCAAGGTCAACCTGCGCGATGTGCCGTTGGAAAAGCTCGCCGAACTGTACGGCGTCTCGGCAGAAACGGTGCGCAAACACAACGCTACTCTGGTCAAAATGCTTGATATTATGCCGTGCGATTATCGTTACTTCACCGGCGCACAAAATCCGCTCGACAAACTCGTGGAAGCAGCGGAACTGCTCGAAGAACTGGAAAGACGCTTCAACGCGGAATAATCCTCAGAAGAGAGAGGGGGTATTTGGGGTAGCCTTGCTACCCCAAATACCCCCTTTAATAACTTCCTCTATCTGTTCACCCAATATCTGCGGATTGTTTTACTGAGGAAGCCCTATGCACATCGTCTACCGTGACAAAGAATGGTTTGTGGATCAGGAACTGACCGTCAACCAGATGTTAAAGTACCTCAAGTTGCTCCCCGAAAGCGTACTGGTGGTGCGTAATGGAAAACTGGTGGCCGAGGATCAGAAGCTGCACCCTGACGATGAAGTCAAAATTGTCGCCGTCGTCTCTGGAGGTTGAACGTGCGTTGCCGCAGATGCGGTGACACGGCCGCCATTAATATGCGCCAACATCGGCTGGCGCTGTGCACCGTGCATTTCCCCGAATGGTTTCTTGAACAGACCCAACGGATCATTCACAAGTATCGCATGTTCACGCCGGATGAGCGTGTTTTGGTTGCCGTCTCCGGTGGAAAGGATAGCCTGGCCCTGTGGGATGTGTTGCTGCGTCTGGGCTACCGGGCTGACGGCGTCTATATTGACCTGGGCATTGATCACGGTACCGGCTACTCGGCGCGTTCCAGGGACAAGGCCGCAGCATTCGCGGCGCAGCATCCTGAAGCCCATCTGACCATCGTAGACATCCCCGGCCTGTATGGGGAGAGTGTTCCGCAGGTGGCGCAGCGTCGGCGGCGTCCCCATCGTCCCTGCTCGATCTGCGGCCTCATCAAGCGCCACGAGATGAACCGTGTGGCGTTTGAAGGCGGCTATGCTGTCCTGGCGACCGGGCATAACCTCGACGATGAGACCGCGACGCTCTTCGGTAACGTCTTGCACTGGCAGGTGGACTATCTGCGGCATCAGTTCCCCGTTCTGCCTGCCGATGGGCAAGGGTTGGCGCGCAAAGTCAAGCCGTTTTGTCGTTTCTACGAGCGCGAGACGGCGGCTTACACGCTCATCCAGGGCATTGACTATATCGCGGATGAATGTCCTTATGCCGGCGGTGCGACCAGCCTGGCGCACAAAGCCACCCTGACACAGATGGAACACGACGTCCCCGGCACGAAAATGCACTTCTACACCAATTTCCTTAAGGCCAAAGCCGCCGGCCTGTTCGCCATTGAGGAAGCCGGTTCAGAATTACATTCCTGTCCGCAATGCGGGCAGCCGACCAGCGCCGCCGAGCTGTGTAATTTCTGTCGCTTGTGGGATGGGGTATCAACGGACTAAACGGATTTTCCTTTCCGTTTCATCCGTTAAATCCGTTGACATTTTCAGAAGAGTGTGACCGAGTACAGCCCCAATAATTAAAATTTCATCGCAGAGCACGCGGCGAGCGCAGAGTTTTTTATTCTTTCTCTGCGAACTCTGTGTCCTCTGTGGCTATTTGCAAAGAGGGAAAAGAACAATGGACCTTGAGGCTTCAAAGCTTTCTCCAAGCCGGTTTCGTGATCTGGCCGCCGCCATCGAGGCTGAAGTCGCCCGCGTGATCGTGGGACAGCGCGACGTGGTGCGCCACACGCTCATCGCCTTGCTGGCGAACGGGCACCTGCTGCTGGAAGGGTTGCCGGGCCTGGGCAAGACGATGCTTGTCCGCACCCTGGCCGCGACGTTACAGCTCGACTTCACCCGCGTACAGTTCACGCCTGACCTGATGCCCGCCGACATCATCGGCACCGACATCCTCGAAGTGACCGAAACGGGCGAACGTCACTTCCGCTTCCATCGCGGGCCGGTCTTCACCAACCTGCTGCTGGCCGACGAGATCAACCGCGCCACGCCCAAGACGCAATCTGCTCTGCTGGAAGCCATGCAGGAGCGCCAGGTGAGTATGGGCGGCACGACCTACCGGCTGCCACAGCCGTTCCTGGTGCTGGCGACGCAGAACCCCATTGAGTTAGAAGGTACCTATCCCCTGCCGGAAGCGCAACTCGACCGCTTCCTGTTCAAGATCAACGTGGGCTATCCTGCGGCGGATGAGCTGGTGGAAATCATGGCCCGCACGACCGGCGCAACTACGCCCGATGTACAGCCCGTCGCCAACGGCGATACAGTTCTGGCGATGCAGGCTCTCATTCGCGGCGTCCCGGCAGCGACGCCGGTGAGTGAATACGCCGCGCGTTTGACCGTCGCCACACATCCCGACAACCCGGATGCACCGGAGATTGTGCGCCGGGCCGTGCGTTACGGCGCGAGTCCGCGCGGCGCGCAAGCCCTCATCCTGGGCGCGAAGGTCGCGGCGCTGCTGGCGGGCCGCTACAATGTCGCTTTGGAAGATGTGCGCGCCGTGGCTCCGGCGGCCCTGCGGCATCGGCTGATCCGTACTTACGAAGCCGAAGCCGAAGGCATCACGGCAGACGCCATCATTGCGGCCATTCTGGACGCTGTCCCGGAGCCGTGACATGACGTTGGATGCCGACCTCGCGTGGTTCTCACACCTGCGCTTTGTGACGCGCAAGCGCAAGCGCGGCGGGACGTGGGGCGAACGGCGTTCCACGCGGCGCGGCGCGGGCCTGGAATTTGCCGACTACCGCGATTACACGCCCGGCGACGACCCCCGTCGGGTAGATTGGAACCTCTACGCACGACTCGACCGCCCCTACATACGCCTCTTCGAGGAAGAAGAAGACCTGGCGGTGTGGGTGTTGCTCGACGGCAGCACTTCGATGGGCTGGGGGGAAGGTGAAACTGCCCGCTGGCCGGCCGTGCAGCGGCTGGCGGTGGCGTTGGGCGCGCTGGCGTTGCTGAGCGGGGATGGACTCTACGGCGCGGTTTTACAGGATGGGCGTCTCGGCGCATCCTGGGGGCCTGAGCGGGGACGTGGC
The DNA here is from genome assembly GCA_019873645.1 of Chloroflexota bacterium. Lineage (GTDB taxonomy): Bacteria > Chloroflexota > Anaerolineae > B4-G1 > SLSP01 > DSWT01. The sequence continues at coordinate 37,739 of JAIOAX010000025.1, forward strand.
GTGTTGCCGGATTGGCAAGCCTGGTGCGCGCGTCTGACCCCCGGCGGCGCGGCCTCGCTGGCGAACGCACTCCGCAATCTTGCCGGGCGGCCCGGTCTGGCGCTGCTGCTCACCGACGGCTACGACCTCGACGGGTTGCGCGCTGGCGTGGCGCTGCTCGCCGGGCGCGGCCACGAAGTCGTCCTCCTGCACCTGCTCACACCCGAGGAACTCAATCCCACGCTGCGCGGCGACCTGCGCCTGGTGGATGCCGAAACCGGCGCCAAACGTGAAGTCACAGTAGACGGCGCGGCTCTGGACGCCTATCAACGCCGTCTGGCGGATTGGCAAGCCGAATTGCGCGCGCTCGTCGGCAAGCACGGCGGACGCTATGGACTGTTGCGCACCGATGTTCCTCTGCGGCGGATGTTGTTGGAGGATTTGCGGCGCGCGCGGATTGTCAGTTGAGGAGGGCTTTTGGGGTATTGCATGAGGGGGCGTTTGATGGCATAATGAAGGTAAAGTGATTGAAGGAGAGGCTTTTATGAGTGAACAAACGGTGGTCGCGGTTGAAGATCTGACTCAAAAGGTACCCGATAGTGATCTGGCTGTTGTGGTACGTTTCGTGCCCCACAATAGTTATGTCGAAGTTTTCAAAAGTGGGATGGTCCGTTTGATTTCACCGGCCGGCGTTGTCAGTGCGCAGTTTAAAGAGCTTGACAAACGTGACTGGCTACGCCAGAGCTATATTCAGAGTTTGTTAGACGCAGGTGTAACCGGGGCAGAATTTGAGCAGGCGTTACAAGCCATCGCGCGTGTTGATCAGCGATTAGCGCAGCAAATAGACGTTGGGTCAGGTATAAGCGATCTGGAACGCCGTACTGCAGAGCATCTACGCGCCTGGGTTGAATCCCAAGGCCTGGACTATGACGCGCTTTCCGAAGATGAGTTTATGGCATTGGTGCAACAAGGTGTCGCTGCCGCACGGAGGAAGGAATGATATTGCCCCGGGCTGTATTAGACACCAATATCTGGGTCGCAAGTATACACTGGCGAGGCAAACCATATCAGATTCGCAAATATGTTGAGCAAGGGGCCTTTACTTCGGTGCTGTCATTGGCTATCCTGACAGAAATTATGTGGATCTTACGAACACATTTCCGGCTGTCTGACGATGAAGCCTATGAGTGGTATTGCCGAATAGGTGAAAACTCGGAGATCGTTTTTCCTGTTCGTCCGTTAAATGTGGTACCAGATGATCCTGATGATAATAAGTTTATTGAATGTGCCGTGGAAGGGCATGCGGCTTACCTTGTCTCCAGAGACAATGATTTGTTGCGGATCGGTCAATATGATGGAATACAGATTGTTGATGATTCGGAGTTTCTTGAATTTTTGTCCCGGGTAACTTTACAGTTCTAGCCGTTATGACCAGCGATGGTAGTGGTTGCGTATGCCCTTCGATGATCTTGCCGCTGCGCTGCGGTGGGCCGGCGACCAGCTTGCGCCGCACGCCGACCGTCCGCAGACAGAAGCGGAACTCCTGTTAGCCCATCTCCTGCATCAGCCACGCACCTACTTGCGGGCGCACCCGGAGGCCATTCTGACCCCACAGCAGGCCGCTGACTATGTTGCGTATGTGCAACGCCGCGCGGCCGGCGAGCCACTCCCTTACATCACCGGGCAAATCGAATTTTTCGGGTTGCTGTTCGCCGTGACGCCCGATGTGCTCATCCCCCGACCGGAGACCGAAATCCTGGTGGAAGCCGCATTGAACTGGGTGAAGGCGCATCCCGACGCCGTCGCCGTGGATGTGGGAACGGGGTCCGGCTGTATCGCTGTAGCGCTGGCGGTTCACGCGCCGACGCTGCGACTCTACGCGACCGATATTTCAGCGGCGGCGTTACAGGTGGCGCGCGCCAATGCCGAACGGCACACTGTCGCGCAGCGCATTGCGTTTCTCGAAGGCGATTTGCTCACGCCGTTGCCCGAACCGGTAGACCTCATCCTCAGCAATCCACCGTATGTTGCCGAGGGCGAATGGAGCACCTTGCCCCTCTCTGTACAGCGTGAACCCCGGGCGGCGTTGCTTGCCGGCGTAGAGGGATTGGACGCCATTCGCCGACTGCTAACACAGGCCCAAACCTGCCTCAAACCCGGTGGACGGATGCTCGTCGAAATCGGTGAGCGGCAAGGCACAGCCGTTCGCTCACTCGCCCAGGCTGCTTTCCCCACTGCTCACATCGTCGTCTTTCCCGACCTTGCCGGAAAAGACCGCCTCCTCAGTATTGCGTTGGAACGTTAGAACGTTTGAACGTTCTAACGTTCCAACGTTCAAACGTTATCCGCCCACTTGATGAATCCCGGCACAAACGACGTCACCGCGTCGGGATGGTAAGGCAGGATGCGCACGGTACAGCCATGCAGACCGCTCATTGTGCAATGGGTGCGCGCTTCAAACCGATAATCGCCTGCGGGGGTGCGCCCGACAACGGCCATCGGCACCGCGCGGCCCGCGATGATCTCTCCGGCGGGGTTGAGCAGCCCCAGATACAATTCAACTTTGACTTCCTCCGGCATAAGCTGGCCGAGGTGCACTTCGACTTGGGCGACGAATTCTTCGCCTACTTTGAATTGAGCAGGCAGTGCGCCGTCGAGTCCCTTGATGGTGATGTTTGACCAGCTTTGTGCGATATGTGTTTTCCAGCTTGCCAGCGCCTTGGCGCGGGCCAGATTGTCATCTACCAAAGCCGCAAAGCGATGCGCAGCAGGGATATAGAACCGCTCGGTGTATTCCGCCACCATACGGTTGGTGTTGAAGCAGTATGACAGCGCGCCGATGCTGTTTTTCATTCGCTCGATCCACCGTCGCGGTAATTTATCGCGTCCGCGCTCGTAAAACATAGGGATGATGTCGCGTTCCAACAGCTCGTAGAGAGCTTCGGCTTCCACTTGATCCTGTTCATCGGCGTTGGCATAGGTTTCGCCCCGGCCAATGGCCCAACCGACGTCCGCCGTATAGGCTTCATCCCACCAGCCATCGAGGGTGCTTACATTCAAGACGCCGTTGGCGGCCGCCTTCATCCCACTTGTGCCGCTGGCTTCGCGCGGGCGGCGCGGCGTGTTCAGCCACACATCTACGCCCTGTACCATATAGCGTGCAATGTTCATATCGTAATCTTCCAGGAAGACCATTTTCGAGCGAAATTCTCCCTGACGCGCCGTGCTGACAATCTTCTGGATCAATTCTTTGCCGGGATTGTCGTGGGGATGCGCCTTGCCGGCAAAGATGATCTGTACCGGACATTGAGGGTTGTTGAGCAAGCGGCTCAGGCGGTCCGGGTCGCGCAGCAGCAGCGTGGCGCGTTTGTAGGTGGCGAAACGTCGCGCAAAGCCGATGGTCAAGGCTTTGGGATCCAGTACCTCGCCGGCGGCTTCGATTTCGCTTGGCGTGGCGCCGCGTTGTTCAAGTTGCCGCTTGAGGCGATTGCGCACGAAGGCGACCAGCCGTTCGCGCCGCCGCTCGTGTGTGTTCCACAGCTCTTCTGCAGCGATGTTTTTCGCCTGCTGCCAGACAGTTTGGTCCGCCGGTTCTTCGCGCCAGCGCGGCCCCAGATAACGGTCGTAGAGGACTTTCATATCCCGCGAAATCCACGAGAGGATATGTACGCCGTTGGTGACATGCGAAATCGGAATCTCGTCTTCCGGCACGCCCGGCCATAGACCCTGCCACATCTGCCGCGAAACGACGCCGTGCAGGCGACTGACGCCGTTGCTGTAGGCGGACATGCGCAACGCCAGCGTGGTCATACAAAAAAGTTCGTTGGGATCGTCGGGATTCTGACGTCCCAGGGCCAGGAAGTCATTCCAGGGGATTTTGAGGCGTCTGTCAACATAATCCCTGAAGTAGTATTCCATCATCTGGGGTGTGAAGCGGTCATGGCCGGCCGGTACCGGCGTGTGGGTGGTAAACACCAGCCCGGCAGAGGCAGCTTCTTGCGCTTCATAAAAGGAAACCTTGTATTTGTCCATCAAATAGCGGGTGTGCTCCAGGCTCAAGAAGGCCGAATGGCCCTCGTTCATGTGGTACACCGTCGGGTTCAGACCGAGAGCTTGCAATGCCCGATATCCCCCGATCCCCAGGAGAATTTCCTGGCGGATACGCATGTCCTGGTCGCCGCCGTACAGTTGATCGCTGATGTCGCGGTCTTCAGGGCGGGCATTGGCGGGGATGTTGGTATCGAGCAAGTAGAGCGTCGCACGTCCCACAGCGGCGCGCCAGAGGCGCGCGGTGACAATACGGCCGGGAAGTTCTATGCTAACGGTCAAGGGGTTTCCGGTGGCGTCAAACACGGCTTGCAACGGTAAATTGTCAAAACGGTTTTCCTCATAAGCCTCTTGCTGCCATCCGGCCTGATTGAGATATTGGCGGAAGTACCCCTGTTGATAAAGCAATCCCACGCCTACAAGCGGCAATCCCAGGTCGCTGGCCGATTTGATGTGATCGCCGGCCAAAATTCCCAGGCCGCCGGCAAAGATGGTCAGACATTCGGTGATGCCGAATTCAAAGGAAAAGTAGGCGATGAGCGGGTCTTGGGTCACGCCGTAGGTGCGGGCAAACCAGGCTGTGGATTTCTCGTCGAGGTGGTCGTGGAGGTACTGAGTCACCCGTTTGAGGTGTGCCATCAAGCCGACATCCTGAGCGGCAGCTTCGAGACGGGATTGCTCGATCGTCCCCAGCATTAACACGGGATTGTGGTTGGTCTTTTCCCACAGCTCGCTATCCAGTCGCCGGAACAGCTCGATGATGTCGTGTTTCCAGGCCCATCGCAAATTATAGGCCAGGTCCCACAGGGGCTTGAGAGGTTCAGGCAGCGCCGGCAGGATGGAGAAGGTACATATCGGTTTTGGCTTCATAGACGTTCTTCTCTGATGTGTTGGTGATAAAAAGCGCGTTAAGCAGATCGGTGTATGCGTTGTACGGCGCGGGGCTGATACTTACTTTATGCTTTATGAATAGGGTATCACGGTTTACCGGAAAAAGCAAATCAAGTATGTTAGGGCTATCGCATTTGGAAAACTTTGTCCCGTCGTGCTGTCTGTTGTGCCGCTAAAGCGGCGTTTTTAAGGGGGATTTCTGTGGCGGGGCTTCGCCCCGCCACAGAAATCCCCCTTTCCCCGGCCTTTAGGCCGTATTCAGTTGCCCGAAGCGGCCAAATGCGATAGCCCTATCAAGTATGTTCGGCTGACGCTGTGTTGTTTGGAAAAGGGTATATAATTGAGGGGCGGGTTTAGGATATCCTTGTGAAGGCATCATACAATGACGCTGCGAAAAAAGGTTTTGTTGCTCGTCCTTTTGATTATGAGTTGTGCGGCTATGGTGATTGCCATCATCGCACAATCCATTGTGCTGGGAAACTATCTGGAACTCGAAACGACCTATATGCAGCAGAATACCCGGCGCATCGTCAACGCTCTGGAGGACAAGCTCTTCGATATCCACACGAGCCTGAGCGACTGGGCTATCTGGGACGATACATGCGCCTTTGTTATGGGTACCAACCCCCAGTATGTCGAAGCCAATCTGGCAGATTCTTCTTTTGTGCACCTGGGCCTCAACCTGATGGTATTTGCCGACGCTTCGGGACAGATTGTACTTGCCAAAATGGTAGACCTGGAGACCGAACAGGAAATCCCCATCCCGGATGCTGTGCAAGCGTATCTTACCCGCATTTTGCGGATGCCATACTCCGACTTGCGGGACGGTTTGGGAGGAGTGGTGCTTTTGCCGGAAGAGATCATGCTTATCACGGCGCACGCCATCTTCCCCACCTCAGGAAGAGAACCACGTTGCGGGATGCTGTTGATGGGCCGGTATCTGGATCAGGCACTCCTCGAAAAAATGTCCCGGACCACCCAATTGGAGATGATGATCTATCGGCTGGATGATCCTCACATTCCCCCGATGTTGCTTGTCGAGTTGGATGACGCCCATCCCTTGCTTGTCCGGGCCCTTGATGCGCATACTATAGGGGGATACACCCTCATCAAAGATCTCTATGGCGAGCCGGCTTTCATCTTGGGGACGACGATGTCCCGTGATATTTACAGGCAAGGGCAGATGACGCTGCGGTATTTCACCCTGGCGCTGCTTGGAGTGAGCATCACATTTAGTATCGCGGCGATGGTTTTTCTGAATCGTGCGCTCCTGGCGCGCGTGGCGGGCCTCAGCGCCGCAGTCGGCGAAATCAGCACGCTCGATGACCTTTCGCGGCGCGTGCCGCTGACCGGCGCAGACGAGTTGACCAGACTGGAAAAATCCATCAACACGATGCTCGCGGCGCTCGAACATGCCCGCGCGGAGCAATTGCGTGCGGAAACGTCCCTGCGCGCTTATTCCCAAGGGTTAGAAACGCTGGTTGCGGAACGTACTCAACAACTCCGGTTGCAGTATGCGCGTCTGGATGCCATCCTGCATAGCACCACCGATGGTATTGTGGTCGCGGCGGACGACGGCGCAATCCTGCAAATGAACCCGGTCGCCCAAACCTGGTTCACACAATCCCTGATCCCCGAAGATGCCGACCGATTGCGCGAAGCGGTGCGCCAGATTGTTCAGCAGACGGATACCACGACGGTGCTGGAATTGACCGGATTGGATTTGGAACTCAATGCCGCGCGACTGACGGAATCCCAGAATGTCGGTATGGCTCAGACCTTCACAGGAGAAGATGCTCAGGCGCTCTCCCTGCCGGCGGTCGTGGTTGCCATTCATGATGTCAGCCATCTGAAAGCCCTGGCGCGGATGCAGGCCAGTTTCGTCTCCCACGTTTCCCAAGAACTGCGCACCCCGGTGACGGCGATTAAACTTTACGTTGACCTGCTGCGGCGACGACCCAACGAGATCGAGCGATACCTGGCAGCCTTGGAGCAGACTGCCAATCATCAAATCGGCTTGATCGAGGCCGTTCTGGACCTGTCGCGTATTGATGCCGGACAACTCGTTCTACGGCGGGAGCGCACCGACCTCAATGCTTTGATCAAGAAAAGCATTACGACCGAAGTTGTGCACCTTGCCGAAGCTCAAAATGTCCACCTGAACTATCGCTTTTCCGGAGAAAGTCTGATGGTGTTGGTAGATCAGGGGCGCGTCCGGCAGGTGATCAGCGCTCTGGTGAGCAACGGCTTGCAATACACTCCCCCGGGCGGCGAAGTGCTCGTCACTACCGGTGCCGCCGTACGTGAGGAGCGTCAGTGGGTCTGGTTGAAGGTGACCGACACAGGTATTGGCATCTCTGATGAAGAATTCCCCCACATCGGCGAGCGTTTCTACCGAGGTATACGAGCGCAATCCCTGCGGGCTGTGGGCATGGGACTGGGGCTGGCACTCGCCAAAGAAATCCTCGCCTTGCACGGCGGCACACTCGAAGTTACCAGTCAGGTGAATGTCGGTAGCAGTTTTACAGTCTGGCTACCGGCGTTGGCGCCTGATTAGTCACACCCCTGTTCACCGGCCCGGGTTGGCGGTGATGCGGAGATCTCACTGTGGCCAGTCTCTGACCGCGCCACCGAAGTGCTGCGCAGGCGCGGTCCGGAGACCGGCCTGAGCATTGCCCAGTCACCGTATCTGATAAGTTGCTCCTATCCTGAAACGCACCCAGAAAACTCAATTCGCGGAGATTCATAGAGATTCGTGGTAAAATACGCCGTATGCACATCCGAAGTCTCAGTCTACGCCAATTTCGTACTTACAATCGGCTGGAACTGGATCTTCCAGCCTCGCCCATTTTGCTGTTGGGCGCGAACGCGCAGGGAAAGACAAGCCTGCTGGAGGCCATCGCCTATCTTGCGGTAGGACGCTCCCCTCTTACCGGCACCGATCAACACTTGATCCGTTGGAGCGCCATCGAAGCGGCGATGCCTTTCGCTTACCTGCAAGCCGAAGTTGTCCAGCGCAACCGCACCGATCTGATCGAGATCGCTCTGGAGCAGAAGACGCTCTCCAACGGCAACACACGGCTCGAAAAACAAATCAAACTCAACCAACATCCCATCCGCCAGATGGACCTGGCCGGGCATCTCAACGTGGTCATCTTTCTGCCGGAAGATGTGGACCTGGTGAGTGGCGCGCCTGCCGGACGGCGGCGTTTCCTCGATGATCTGCTCTCGCAAGTCTATCCGGCTTATGTAGAGGCCCTCAATGAATATCAAACGGCGCTCTCACGGCGCAACGCGCTATTGCGCCACCTCCGCGATTTCGGTGGCGACCCCGCGCAACTTGTTCCGCTGGAAGAGACGCTTGTGCAAACCGGTGTGACGCTTTCCCTTTATCGCCGGCGTCTGGTGAAGGCTCTCACCTTCTATGCCGACCGGCTGCATCAGGAGCTGGCGGGGAGTGAGAAAGCCTGGCTCCAATTGCAGTACGAACCCAACTTTGACCCCCTGCGCCCGCCGGCGGTGGACTATCAACTTGGGCTGCTGCCGGAAATGCTGGGGGAATCACCCGTAGACCTGGACACCTTGTATGAAGCCTACCGCACAATGCTTTACAGCCAGCGGCGGATCGAGATCGAACGCGGCATGACGCTTATCGGCCCACACCGCGACGAGCTGCGTTTTATCTCTGCGGGGGTGGATATGGGCACATTCGGCTCACGGGGACAGCAGCGCACGGTCGTTCTGGCGCTGCGGCTGGCCGAATTGCGTTGGCTGGAACAGGAAACACGGGAATCACCGGTGTTGTTGCTAGATGAAGTTCTCGCCGAGCTGGATCGCGCCCGGCGCGCCTATCTGCTGAATTTGCTCGGCGATGTTGAGCAGGCCATCCTTTGCACCACCGACGCAGAGATGTTCCCGGCGAGCTTCCGCCAAAAGACCCAGATGTTTGAAGTCGCGGAGGGGATCATCAGCAGGCTCAACGGGACCCCTTAAAACTTATCAATCTATCTATGATGGAGGATGGGGTGTTTCACTTTCTACAAGTTCTCGGCGGCATGGCCCTGTTCCTTTTTGGTGTTGCGAAGCTGAGCCAGGGGATGGAAAAGTTGGCCGGTAACCAGATTCAGGTCTGGCTTGACCGAATGACCAATAAGCCCATCAAAGGTGCGTTTTTCGGCGTTGTGGCTACGGCATTGATTCAGAGCAGCAGCCTGCTGATGGTCACGATGATCGGCCTGATCAACGCCAATCTGATGACTCTGGAGCAGGCCATTGGCGTGATGATGGGACAGGAGATCGGCACGACACTGACGGCGCAGATTGTAGCTTTCAAAGTGGGGGATCTTTGTTATCTATTCATTGCGCTGGGATTCATCCTGAGCGAATTTGTGCCCCGCGATGGCTGGCGGGATTATGGGGAGATCATCTTGGGCTTTGGCGTGCTCTTCCTGGGGATGAATTTGATGTCTGACGCCCTTGAGGTGGTGACGCAATCTCCCGGTGTGGCCTCATGGCTGGCGCTGATGGGACGGAACGTTTTCGCCGGGGTATTGGCCGGCTTTGTGACCACTGCAATCGTCCAAAGCAGTTCGGCGGTCACCGGGCTGGTGGTAGCCATGGGTATAAGCCATGTGATTACCCTGCCGGCCGCGGTTGCCATTCTGTTGGGGGCGAACATCGGCACCTGCATCACCGGCCTCCTGGCAGCGTTGCGCCTTTCCAGAGCCTCACGACGGGCTTCAATAGCTCAAATCCTGATCAACGTATTCGGCGTGCTGGTGTTTCTTCCTTTCTTCCAACCTTTTGTAACCCTCGTCAGCATAACCTCGACACTGCTGCCCCGTCAAATCGCCAATGCACATACCATTTTTAACGTCATCGTTAGCGTCATGTTATTTCCTTTTGTCCGACAGCTTGCTCAACTGGTTAAATGGTTGGTGCCGGAGCATGAAACCGTCACACCGCCGAAATTGACGGCCTACATTGATGAGCGGCAATTCCGCATCCCGCAGGTGGCGCTCCAGGAAGCCTTCCGTGAGCTACATCGCTTGGGAGAAGTGACGGCGCAGATGTTAGATTGTAGCCGCCGCGCTATGCTGGAACAGGATGTGGAGGCCATTCAATGGGTGCTGAATCACGAGGATGGCTTTGTGGATCCGGTATGCAAAGCTTTGGATGGCTTCATCAACACCTTGTTACAGAGCAATCTCAGTGTTGGGCAACAGCGGCGTTGCTTTCAGATCAAAAATCTCATCACCGATGTTGAGCGAGTCGGCGATTTGACGGAAGACATGGCGGAAGCGGCGCAAAAACGTATTGAACACCAGGTAGTCTTCAGTCTCCAGGCGTTAGCCGATATTGATCGCTTATGTCGCCATGCCCACACAACGTATATGTGTGCTCTTGAAGCTTTGCGCGACCAGGATAAAGATAGGGCGCGCCGCGCCTGCGACCTGGAAGAAGAATTCGATCACCTCTACCTCGAAGCGCGTCAAAGCCATATCCGCCGTCTGGAGGAAGGGGTCTGCACACCCGAAGCGGACGTGCTCTTCGTCGAGTGGTTACGCAACTTAGAGCGCATCAGCGACCATGCCGATAACCTGGGGGTGAGTGTGCAGCGAAATTGAAAGCTGTGGCTTTCGGGCTGTGATTGTTGCTTGCAGTATATCTTCTCCATCGTTGGTGTGGCAAGGGGGATTTTTATGTTCGGTGAGCGTTTGAAGCGTTGGGAAACTATACTCTACCTTCTTATCTTGATTGCGGCGATCTTCAGCCGCTTTTATATACTCGGCGACCGCGCCATAAGCCATGATGAGAGCATCCACACCAAATTCTCGTGGAATCTCTACGCCGGACAAGGTTTTCAGCATAACCCCATGATGCATGGCCCCTCGCTGTTTGAAGTCACGGCTCTCTTTTACTTCCTCTTTGGCGCCAACGACTTCACCTCGCGCATCTTTCCGGCGTTGACCGGTATTGCGCTGGTGATGACGCCGCTGTTGTTCCGCAAGTGGCTGGGCCGTTACGGAGCGCTGGCTGCCTCGTTGTTGCTGCTGCTATCGCCGTCCATCTCCTACTATTCACGCTACATCCGCCACGATGTCTCCCTGATGTTCACGGCGGTCATGCTCCTCTGGAACATCCTCGCCTATCTCGACGACGGTCAACCGCGCCGACTTTACGGGATGGCGGTGTGGTTTTCTCTAATGCACACGACGATGGAGGCCTCTTACATCTACACTGCCATTTTTGGCGCGTTGTTGTTCCTCCCGTTTGCCTGGCAGGTCTTCGCCACGCGCTGGCAGCGTTCTCATCTGTTTACCGTCTTTGTGCTCATGTTGCTCCTTGCCTTGCTGATGGGCGGTGTGTTTGTGTACTCCTTCACCCAGGCGCAGGTCAGCGAACAATCTCTGGATCAAGCCGGCAACACCCGCATGGCGAACATCGCCGTACCGGTCTGGGGCAGACTGGCGGCCGGGCTGGCGTTCCTGATGCTCCTGGGCGTGGTTGTGGTTGGCTATTACGGCGTTGGCGAAGAAAAGATGCGCCAGATCCGCCTCTTCGATGTGCTCATGGTCATCGGCACGTTGACGTTGCCCCTCGGTTCGGCCTTCCTGATCAAGTTTGTCGCCGGATTGAATATGGGGGTGGTCTACCAGGCCGTCATCAGTGGCAACCTGGCGATAGTCTCCATGGCAGTGGTGCTCGGCATCGTTAGCATTGTTTTGTTGACGCTGAGCAGTTCTGTCGCGCTTGGCCTGTGGTGGAACAAGGAGCGCTGGCCCATCATCGCCCTGATCCACTATGCGATTTTCTTTGTGCTTTACACGACCTTCTTTACCTGGGGATGGGGCGCGCTCTCCGGGCTGGTGGGTGGCCTGGCGTACTGGCTGGCGCAGCATGGCGTCCAACGCGGCGGACAACCGTGGTACTATTATCTGTTGCTCACGCCGTTGTACGAATACCTGGTGGTGTTCTTTTCCGCCGTCGGCGGCATAGGCGCGCTGGTGCGCTTCGTCCGGCGGCTCCGCGCGCCCCGCGAGAAAGCGCCCGCTGGTGATGCCGTTCCCCCATTGGACTTCGCTTACCTTTTCCCCTTATTTTTGCTCGGCTGGACGCTGCTGGCGTGGTTCGGCTACAGCTACGCGGGCGAGAAAATGCCCTGGTTGGTGGTGCATATTACCCTGCCGGGCATTTTCCTGGCGGGATGGGGGCTGGGGAAGCTCATCACCGGCGTGGATTGGCGCGCCTTTGTCATCCAACGCGGTTGGCTGCTGCTACTCGCGTTCATACTGACCGTGATGGCTCTGGCCGTCTTTGGAGGCGCGACGGCAGACCTGCGTACAGCGTTGCAAACCGGCGTGACCACCGCCGGCCCCTCACTGACGCAACTGGAACCGTTCGGCAAACTCATCGGCGGCTTTCTCGGCGTGGCCGCCTTTGGCGCCCTGTTTATCTGGCTCTCTGCTGGATTCCGTCCCGGCCAGATCACGCGCGTCATGGCTCTGCTGCTGGCGGCTTTTCTGGCCTTGCTTACCCTGCGCGATATGGCGCGGGTGAACTTCGTCACCTACGACCTGGCGACGGAAATGCTGGTCTACGCGCACGGCACCCCCGACATCAAAATCGCCCTGCGGCAAATTGAGGACATCTCGTGGCGCGTGACCGGCGCGCCGCACGATATCAAAGTGGCCTACAGCGAAGACGGTTCGTGGCCGTTGACCTGGTACATGGTGGACTATCCCAACAACTACTTCTACAGCACCAGTCCTGACGCCGCAAGCCTGCTCCAATGTCCGGCGGTGATCGCCGGCAGCGCGCAGTACGGCGTCGTTGAGCAGATTCTGGGCAATGATTACCTCCATTTCGATTATAAGTATCTCTGGTGGCCGATTCAGGATTACTTTGGCCTGACTTTGCAACGGCTGCGGAATGAGTTGGCAGATCCGGCCATGCGCGCGGCGTTGTGGGACATCCTCTGGCGACGCGATTACACGCGCTATGCGCAGCTCAAAAACCCTGCCAGCCCCTTCACCTTACAGACCTGGCCCTTCCGCAGGGAGTTCCGCCTCTACGTGCGGCGCGACCTGGCCCAGGAAGTGTGGGGCTACCGCCTGGGCGAGACGAATGTGCAAGCTGCAAGTCCACAAGCCACGCAGATGCCCGATCCCTACCAGGCCGGGGCGCGCACTTTGCCTTTGGTCAGCAGCGCCACGTTGCCGGGAGCGGCGGTACGCGGCATTGCCGTTGCGCCCGACGGGACGCTCTATGCAGCGGACACGACCAACCATCGTGTCTGGCACATCACGCCGCAGGGCGCAGTGCTGGAGATGTGGGGGGAGTACGGCGCCGCACCGGGGCAATTCAATGAGCCGTGGGGCATTGCTGTAGCCCCCGATGGGACGGTGTACGTCGCCGATACCTGGAACCATCGCATCCAGAAGTTCGACGCGCGCGGGCGCTATCTGACCAGTTGGGGCGCATTGGCGCAAGCCGTGGTCGGGGATCCGGCAGGCTATAGCCGTTTTTTCGGTCCACGCGGCATTGCCATCGGCCCGGCGGGGATGGTCTACGTGACCGATACCGGCAACAAGCGGGTACAGGTCTTCGACGCCGACGGCAACTTCCTGCGGCAGTTCGGCGGCGGTGGATCATGGGCGGGACAAATGGATGAGCCGGTCGGCATGGCTGTAGACGTCACGGGGACGGTGTACATAGCAGATACCTGGAACCGCCGTGTGCAAGTCTTTACCGGCGACGCCATCTTTCTGCGCCAGTGGAGCATACCGGTCTGGGGTAAGGATAGCCCTGATGAAAAACCATTCCTGGCTCTCGGCGGGGACATGGTTTACGTCAGTGACCCGGCACACCAGCGTGTTTTGGCGTTCACGACTGACGGGGCCTTCCGCTGGGCGCTGAGTGCCGCTGCTGCGTCCCCCGCCTTAACCTTTCCTGAAGGTCTGGCCGTCTCCGGCGACGTGCTCTACGTGGCCGATGCCTATTCCAGCCGAATTTTAGGTTTCAGCTTACCATAGTTGATGAAAAGGGAGGTAGTGAACATGACTAATATTCTGGCTATTGCAGGTCCAAACTCACAGTATCAGCAGCCCGACGCGAAACCGGCGGGTTTCTGGGCCGGGCTGTGGCATGGTCTCATTCTGCCCCTCACGTTCCTTATCCGGCTTTTCAATCCCAACGTGGGCATCTATGAGACTAACAATAACGGCAGATGGTACGACTTTGGCTTCTTCCTCGGCCTTTCGGCGTCATTTGGGGGCGGAAGCCAAACCGTGTACATTTACCGGTAGTTTGTTACAAAGGTGTTCCTCCAAAACCATTTCGTTTTATAGGGGTGTACGCGGCAAAACTTGAGAAAGCAGAGTGAACTTTTTCGGGGCGCTCAGGCACAAGCCGGCGGACTATAACCGCCAGTGTAAACCAGCGCGGAGTTAAAAAATAATGTCAACCCATAAGGGGGTGAAGGGTGCCTGAAAAAACAATTCTCATCATCGGCGCCGGCATGGCCGGACTTTCGGCCGGCTGTTACGCGCAGATGAATGGCTATCGCTCGCAGATTTTCGAGCTGCACACAATTCCGGGAGGATTGTGTACGTCGTGGCGGCGCAAGGATTACGTCTTCGACGGCAGTATCCGCTACCTCAGCGGGACCGATCCCCAGACGAAAATCCATGAATTGTGGATGGAGTTAGGGCTGCTAGAAGGCCGCACATTTCACTACTATGATGAATTCATCCGCTACGAGGGTGCGGATGGCCGCATCTTCACCCTCTACACGAACATTGACCGGCTGGAACAGCACATGCTGGAGCTTGCGCCTGATGATAAAGCCGTGACCGCCGAATTCATCAAGGCGTTGCGCCAGTTTACCAAAATGGAGATGCCCGTTGATCTCACCCCCTCCGAGCCGCTCGAAGCATTGGAATTGGGACAGGGGATGTTGCCGGTGCTGTGGCCGGCGCTGTGGTGGCGCAATGTGAGCGTGCGTCAGTTTGCCGAACGGTTCAAGGATCCCCTGTTGCGCGCCGCCCTGCCGGATTTCTTCCAGTTCGCGCCCCCGGATTTTCCGATGATGCTGCTCCTGACGACCATCGCCTTGATGAACGACCACGAGGCCGGCTATCCCATCGGCGGATCGCTGCGTCTGGCAGAGGATTTGGCCCGCCGTTACCTGGCGCTCGGCGGCGAGATTCACTACAAGTCGCGGGTTGCCAAAATCCTCGTTGAGGACGACCGCGCGGTGGGTGTACGCCTGGAAGATGGCAGCGAATATCGCGCCGACATCGTCATTTCGGCGGCGGATGGGCACAGCACCATTTTTGAGTTGCTGGAAGGACGCTATGTCAACCAGCGCATCCGCACCTACTATCGCCGCTTGCCGGTTGCCAAGTCCATCTTGCAAATTTCCCTCGGCGTGAACCGCGATTTCTCCCAGGAACCGCCGGCCCTCAACTTCCCCCTGCCGCATCCCATCTATCTGGGCAATGTGCGCCACGAGCGACTGGTGGTCAAGCATTACAGCTTCGACCCAACAATGGCACCGCCGGGCAAGTCCGTCTTGAGCGTGTGGTGTGAGGCAGATTACGATTACTGGAAGAGCATGCGCGCTTATCCCCAGCATTATCGCGCGGCCAAAGAACTGGTCGCGCAACAGGTCATCACCGCCCTCGATGAACGCTTCCCCGGCCTGCGCGAAGCCGTCGAAGTGGTGGATGTGGCGACGCCGATCACCTACGAGCGGTATACGGCCAACTGGCGCGGCGCCTTTGCTGGCTGGGCGCTCACTACCCGTAAAATGAGCATGATGATGGGGGGCGGCATGCGCAAAATGCTTCCCGGCCTGCACAACTTCTATATGATCGGGCAATGGGTGGAGCCAGGCGGCAACGTCGAACTTTCCGTTGCCTCTGGGCGGGATGTGCTGAAGGACATTTGTGCCGCAGACGCAAAACCGTTTGTGACGGATTCTTTCCTAAAATCAAGCCGTTTCATCCGTTGAATCCGTTGACTTTGCCAAAGGAGGACTTAAAAACACGATGTTACGAGTCTGTGTTATCGGCATGGGCCCAATCGGCAATCGCCATGCCACGATCTACAAGGAAGACCCGCTGGCCGAACTGGTCGGCGTGTGCGACATTATCAAGGAGCGTGCCGACGCGGCAGCAGCACGCCTGGGCGTCCCCGCATTCTACGACGCACCAACGATGCTGCGTGCGCTCGCGCCTGATCTGTGCAGTATCACCACAGGTGGCTACGAGTATGCCAGCGACCACTATCTACCCACTATGCAGGCCCTCGATGCCGGTTGCCATGTCCTCGGTGAGAAACCCATCAGCAACGAGATTGAAAAAGCCGCGGAAATGGTCGCCAAAGCGCGTGAGAAAGGCGTGTGCTATGCAATCAACCTTAATCATCGCTTCACGCCGGCCGCCTATCTGGCTAAACAGTGGCAAAATGAAGGGTGCATTGGACACCTATTATTCATCAACATGGCATTGTGGATCAAAAATCCGGCGGAAAGTTCGCCCTACTACATGATCAAGGCCCTCAACCCGCACTCGGTAGACATTATGCGTTACTTCGGCGGCGACATCGAAGCTGTGCAGTGCTTCGGCACAACCGCACCGGGGCGCAAAATCATCACGACGGCGCACTTCAGCATGCGCTTCAAAAACGGTGCGGTCGGCGGTTTAACCGCCTCCTATGACATCGAACGCGGCCATCCAATGGAACGCTGCGAAGTGGCAGGCATCAACGGACGTCTGGTCATCGAAGATATGTGGCGCGAGGTAACGCTCTACCCGGCGGGCGACTATGTGAAGCGCGTCTACACCAACCCCATCTTCGGCGGCATGCGCGATTTTGAGGACACTTTCCGCAACCGCATCCACAAATTCCTGGAAGAAGTGACCAACGGCGTTCCTCCCGATCAAATTGACGGTTCCGGCGCCGACGGCCTCGCTGCGCAAAAGGTGTTGCAGGCGGCGATTGAGTCGTTGCAGACGGAAGCGGTGGTTAAAGTAGACGGTAGACAGTAGATGGTAGCGTGGCCGCCGGGCAACAGGCGTGAAGGGAAAGCAGTGGTCGGAAACCCTGTGCGCGGCGCGTGAACAGGGTTTTCTGGCCTTGTGGGGCGACGAATGGAGTCGCGTGCAGTAGGGTTCACTGGAGGGAAGGCATGTCCAAACCTATCGTTGTGATCGGTAGCTCGAACGTTGACTTTATCATGAAAATGGATCACCTGCCTGCGCGAGATGAGACTGTGGTCAATGCCGTCTTCATGCAAACCTTCGGCGGCAAGGGGGCGAATCAGGCGGTGGCGGCCGGACGCGCCGGTGGAAATGTGATTTTCGTCAATTGTGTTGGCGATGACCCGTATGCGGAGCGGATGCTGGCCGGGTTCCGTGAAAGCGGCATCAACACCGCCTATATCTTCCGCGAGACGGGCATTGCCAGCGGCGCGGCGTTGGTGATGATCGGCGAGGGGGGGCACAACTACCTCTCGGTGGCGCCGGGAGCCAACGCCCGCCTCACCCCGGAGCGCGTGGATGCGGTGCGCGAGCTGATCGCGGACGCTGCCTACGTGCTGATGCAGTTCGAGATTCCCCCCGCCTCTATCGCCCGCGCACTCGACATCGCCGCCGAGACAGGCACGCCGGTCGTCTGGAATTACGCCCCAGCTCTGCCGTTCGATGCGACGCAGCTCAAGCAGGTCAATATCGTCATCGCCAATGAGGTAGAAGCCGCGGCCCTCACCGGCGTTCCGGTCACAGACCTGGCTTCGGCGCAGACGGCGGCGCAGAAGCTGCGCGAGTTAGGCGCGCAGACGGCGATCATCACCCTGGGTGAAGCCGGGTCGGTCGTGGCGACGGAAGAGGGCGCGCAACACATCCCGGCCTTCCCCGTTGAGGCCGTAGATACCACCGCTGCCGGCGACACCTACTGCGGCTGCCTCGTCGTCGCGTTGGCGGAGGGACAAAGTCTGACGGATGCTGTGCGCTTCGCCAGCGCCGGCGGTGCGTTGTGTGTGCAGCGGATGGGCGCACAGCCTTCGATCCCCTGGCGGGAGGAGATTGAGGCGTTTCTACAAGCAGCTCCGGATAACATGCTTATTTCCCCACCTGGATGACAACCTCCGCCGTCTCTAACCCGTCGGCCTGCGCGCGCAGCCGGATTTCCCCGGGTTCACCGGAGGCTTTCACCACCGCCAGACAGCGCCCGCGATAGACGCGGCGCTGGTTGCCCTGGTAGGCTTCCTCGCTGACCGGGTTGCCGTTGCCCACAGCGGCCAATGTCCCTGCGCCCAGCACCGTAAAGAAGATCGGGTGGTCGGCGTGGGGGTGCATCCGCCCTTCCGCATCCACCACCTCGACGGTGACGAAGCTCAAATCTCCCCTTTCCGCCTTGAGCCGGTTGCGGTCAGGGGTGAGCCGGATGCCGGTTGGCGCGCCGACGGTGCAGAGTTTGCGCTCCGCGATCGGTTGCCCACCGTTGTACCCTACCACCTTGAGCGTGCCGGCAGCATAGGGGACGGCGAACGTCGCCATAAAGCGCTGCTCGCGCGTCGTCGGTTGCACGCCAAACGACACGCCGTTGAGGAACAATTCCACCTGCTCGCAGGCAGAATAGACATCCACCTGGAACGTCTCACCCTCGCGGCCCGGCCATGTCCAGTTCGCATCTACGTCCGGCCAGCCCCAGTACGTCGTCTTCGGCGTCTTGCCTGCGGGGACAGGATAATGCACGGCGATGTAGAGCGGCTCGCCGCTCCCCCACAGCACGTCGCGGTAGCAGGATTGGGGACGCTTGAAGCCACACAAATCCAGATCGCCGCAGTTGGCCTGGTGCCAGGGGTACTGGCCGAGGAAAGTGAACGGTTCATCTTCAAAGAATGTCCGCCCGATCCCGGCCTCACCCAGGTAATCCAGCGCCGTCCACACGAAGTCGCCGATGACGTAGGGCAAATCCAGCACGTCCATCCAGTGCTCAAAGGCTTCTTTGGCCGTGGACTCCGACCCGTATATCACCCGTTGCGGGCAACGTTCGTGATCCGGGCGATACTGACGTTGCTGGTAGTTATACCCACCGACATCCAACACCGCAAACACCTCGTCGGTTTGTTCCCAGGGCCAGGCGTTGTGACCGCCGTTGATCGCCGAGGTGACCGGACGGGTTGGATCCACCGTGCGCACGTGATCGGCCAGCATGCGCGCCAGCGCCACGCCGTTGGATTCGCCAGCGCGCTCGTACACTTCATTGCCAATACTCCACATGATGACGCTGGGATGGTTGCGGTCGCGGTAGAGCATGCTATCCAAATCGCGCTGCCACCAATCGTCAAAGCTCACGTGATAATCGCCGGGGTTCTTGCCCACGCGCCAGCAATCGAAGGCTTCGTCAATCACCAGCATGCCGAGCCGGTCACAAGCATCCAGGAACGCTGGCGCCGGAGGATTGTGGGCGCAGCGGACGGCGTTGAAGCCGCTGGCCTTGAGCAGTTCCACTTTACGTTCCTCCGAACGTGGATAGGCTGCCGCGCCCAGTACGCCGTTGTCGTGATGCACACAGCCGCCCTTGAGGAGCAGCGGCTGTCCGTTGAGCAGGAAGCCTTCTTGCGCGTCGAAGCGCAGGCTGCGGATACCGAACGGTGTGGTAGCCATATCCACAATCCGGTCGCCGACCGTCACGACTGTTTCCATACGGTACAGCGTTGGCGTGTCCGGCGACCATAAAGACGGTTGCGTTACCCACACATCCTGGGCGTAGATGCTCTCCCCATCCGGGTCGAGTGGCGCGCCGGTTTCAGCTACGCCGACGATTGTTCCATCCCAGGTAACAATGCTGTTGCGCACCATCACAGGTTGGGCTATGTCCATCTCATTTACCACGGTCGTTTCGACGCGCACCAGGGCTATGTCTGACCGTACTTCCGGCATCGTGATATACACACCCCACGGCTCGATGTGCAGCGGCTCCGTCACCATCAACCACACAGGACGGTAGATACCTGAACCGGAATACCAGCGGCTGTTGCGCTGATAGCTGTTATCTACCATTACCCGCAGCACATTCTTACCGCCGATATGCAGGCAGGGCGTGAGGTCGTACACAAAGCTGGTGTAACCGTAGGGATGGCGCCCCAACAAGGCGCCGTTGAGCCACACCTCGGCGTTCATATAGACGCCCTCAAATTCGATGAAAACTTTCTTCCCGCGCCAGCTCTCCGGCGCGTCGAACGTTTTGTGATACCAGCCGCGGCCCATAACAAAGAAGCCGCCTGATGCACCACAGGGATTGGCGGGGTCGCGCTCCTGTTCGATGCTCCAATCGTGGGGCAAGTCCACCACCCGCCAGCCTGTCACATCCGGCACGTAGCCCCACCACTCATGGGGATCGCCAAAGTGAAAACGCCATTGTTCGTTAAGACTTTGTTTTTGCATAGCGGTTCTCCTGATTGAATCACGAATCATGAATCACGAATCATGAATCACCAATGACCAATCGCCACTCACGAATCGCCAGTCACCAGTTACAAGTGAAGTATAGTGAAGTTTGGAGGAAATACAAGGTGTAGATATATCTTCCTGCCCAACCTGTTGCAAAATGGACTTTCCACAGTAGAATACAGGAGAGGAAAAAACGGATATGCAAACACCCTGGTACCGATATACCCGTCGTTGGGGACAAACGAATCTGAGCGAATTGGATCCGCTCGATTATGATGCGATATGGTGGCGCGATTACTGGCGCCGCACGGCCGTGCAGGGCCTCATCGTCAATGCCGGCGGCATCGTGGCCTTCTACCCGAGCCGTTTCGCGCTGCACTATCGCGCTGCTTCTCTGGGCGACCGCGACCTGTTCGGTGAGATCGTGGCCCTGGCGCGCACCGAAGGTCTGACCGTGCTGGCGCGTATGGACTCCAACCGTGCCGATGAACGCTTCTACCGCATGCATCCCGATTGGTTTGTCGTGGATACCAATGGCGAGCCATGTCGGGTGGATGATCGCTATATCGCGTGTGTCAACAGCGATTATTACAAGGTCTACTTGCCCAACGTTCTGGAAGAAATCATTGACTTTTACTCGCCCGACGGCTTTGCCGACAACAGTTGGACCGGCGTGGGACGCCATGTGATCTGTCAATGTGAAACCTGTCAGCGCAAGTTCCGCGACGAAACCGGCTATACCTTGCCCACCGTCGCCAACTGGTACGATCCGGCTTATCGGCAATGGATCAAGTGGAGTTATCGCTGTCGTCTGGAGAATTGGGATTTGAACAACCGTATCACCCAGGCGCGCGGCGGCCCTGATTGTCTCTGGCTGGGGATGATCAACGGCGACCCTATCCGTCCGCATACCGCCTTCTGCGATCTCAAAGAAATCGCCATGCGCTCGCCAACGCTGCTGAGCGATCAACAATCACGGGATGAATGGACAGGGTTCGAGCAGAATGGGCTGAGCGGTAAGCTGCTGCATGGCGTGCTGGGATGGGATAAGTTGATTCCAGAAAGCATGGCAACCTACGTGCGGGGTGCGCACACCTTCCGCAAGGCCGCCAACCCATTTCTGGAAACGCGCTTTTGGATGATCGAAGGTTTTGCCGGCGGGGTGTCGCCGTGGTGGCATCACATCGGCGCGCGCCAGGACGACCGACGGCAATTTCAGACGGTTGAGCCGTTGATGCGCTGGCATGCCGACAACGAGGCTTATCTCTACGACCGCGAGCCGGTTGCCAACGTGGGCCTGCTCTGGTCGCAGGAAAACCTGGACTTCTATGGACGCGACGAGGTCCGCGAAAGGGTGCAGCTTCCCTGGCGCGGGTTCACGGCGGCGCTGACGCGGGCGCGCATCCCTTATCTACCTGTCCATGCCGATCACGTGAGGCGCGACGCTGACCGCTTCGCCGTGCTGATCCTGCCTGATCTCGGCGTCATGACCGATGCGCAGGCTGCGGCCATCCATACTTTTGTCACCAGGGGGGGAAGCCTGGTCGTCACCGGGCGCAGCGGCTGTTTCGACGCCTGGGGGAACCCGCGTCCCACGCCGGCGCTGGATGATCTTCTCGGCGTCTATCGCACCGATAAACGCTTCGGTGTGGAAGGTGAGCACACCTCCAGTTGGGATGTCTACACCGCGCACACCTACTTGCGGCTGCTGCCGGAACTGCACCAACCGGGCGCGCCGTCGGCTGATATGGCCCGACATCCGATCCTGAGCGGGTTTGACGAGACCGACATTCTTGCCTTTGGAGGGACGTTGGAAGGGGTGGCTCCAGAAGTCAGCGTGAATGTCCTGGCGACCTATATCCCGCCGTTTCCCATTTACCCGCCGGAGTTTAGCTGGATGCGCGAGACCCACACGAACATCCCGGCGCTGCTCATCCGCGAGCATCCGGCCGGCGGACGAATCGTGTACCTGGCCGCTGACCTCGACCGCTGCTATGGACGCCAGCGTCTGCCGGATCACGGCAACCTGTTAGCGAATGTTGTCTGCTGGGCCGCGCGGGATATGTTGCCCCTCCGCGTTGATGGCCCCGGCTACCTCGATTGTCATCTCTATCGTCAGCCGGGGCGCTTTATCCTGCACATCGTCAACTTGAGCGGCTGCCGCGCCTGGCCCGGCTACGTCGAAGAAACGCTGCCGGTCGGGCCGGTACACGTCGCCCTGCGGCTGACCGATGAGTTCGCACCGCAGCGGGTGGCCTTGCAGGTGGGTATGCAAATCCTCCCCGTCCACTGTGCGGATGGGTGGGCCGGCGTGGAACTCCCGGCCATCGTGGATCATGAAATGCTGGTGTTCACATAGGGGGCGAGCAGTGCGGGATCCATGCGGGGGGGGGCGGATGGGCCGGTACCGCGCGGCATAAATCCTGAAACACCGCGGATCTGGCGATCCGCTCCAAGCATAGCTAACCAGCGCAGGATTTCAACCACGATGTCCTAGCGGCCCTGGCTCCTGGCGATGGGGGCAGTGCTCTTGCGCACAATCAACTCCGGGTACAAAATCCGCTGTTGCACGGGCGTATCTGGATTCTTGATGATGGACACAAGGTATTCGACGCTTTGCTGTGCCAGCGCGTTTAAGTCTTGCCGCACGGTAGTCAAGGGGGGCGTGAAATAAGCGGCTTCGCCCATATCGTCGAACCCGACGATCGAGATATCCTCGGGCACCCGGAGTCCCTGCTCATGCAAAGCACACAGAGCCCCCAACGCCATCCGATCATTGGCGACAAACAACGCCGTAAACGGTTCGCCACTTTCCAGCAATTTCTTCGCTGCCTTATACCCGCTGGGGACTTCAAAATCTCCCTCTATACTTGGGCCGGGGGGTAATCCTCGCGCCTGCAAGATAGCTGTGAGCATCTCATGGCGCAAGCGCGCGTCAATGTGTGCCAGCGGGCCGGTAATTTCGGCAATCTGGCGATGCCCCAGGTCGAGCAGATGCTGCACGGCAAGTCGGCAGCCGTGACGTTGATCGAACACCACCGAAGGGGCCTTGACCCCCGGTTCGGCCCCGACCATGACAAACGGTACGCCATGACAAAGCTCATCCATCTCTGTATGGGAAAGGAACGGATATGGCGTATAGACGATCAGACCATCCACCATGCGCGTGGCTAAGTTTTCCAAAAAACTGTGAATCTCATTTTTACTGGCAGCAGGACTGACTTCCGAGATCACCAGCGTATAGCCCATCTTTTTTGCCCAGTAGAGCATGGCCGGAAAGGGGTCGCTGTAGCGGATATCGAACATGAGGAGCTGCAAGATGTAGGAGCGGCCGGTTGCGAGAACCTGGGCCGCCTGGTTGGGACGATATTCAAGCTGACGGATCGCCCGTACCACTTTAGCGCGGGTTTTGGCAGCGACATTGGGATGATTGTTGATGACGCGCGACACGGTTTGATACGAGACGCCGGCCAGGGCCGCGACATCATGAAGTGTAGCGCGCTTGGTTTGGGTATCGGACATTTTGGCTCTTTTTGGGGTTATAATTGTGACCCGTCACAATAACACTCTAATATTATACTCTAACTTTGTGCAGGATGCAATAGGTTTGGGGAGATTTTTTCCCATATTGGGGCATTTTTCTGGTGTAGAGCCTCAAAAGGGGGAAATACGGGATGATTCAGGGGGATAATTGTGAAAAAATTCCCCGGATTTAACAAATTGGGTATTGACTCCATGCAAAAATTGTGCTATAGTTAAATTGTGACCCTTCACAATCACCCTGGAGCAGAGGGGCGATATAACCTTAAAATCTGTTTTTCCTGATCACTGCAATCACCTGTGAGGGCCGGCATGTTCTGTGTCTTCCTCAAAATAAAAGTCCACCTTTGGCAACGAAAGGAGGTAAAACATGGCATAGAGCCGTGACCAGGCTCAGGTTTAAGTATCACATAGCACCTTACGGTTGTAACCCAATGATTATTCTATTCACCCATGGAGGAGAACAAATGGAAAAGAAACTTTTGAGCCGTCGTGAGTTTTTGCAGCTTGCCGGTCTGGCAGGCGCAAGTGCAATCCTGGCCGCGTGCAGCAAACCGACCCCGGCTCCGGCCCCGGCGACCCAGGAGACCGCTCCCAGCGCTGCTCCCGCCAAAAAAGAACCTGTGCCCTTCCTGTTCTGGTTCCAGGCCGAAAACCACAAGCCGGAGTATGACCGGCGTATCAATGAGCTTAACGAAAAGTTCAACATCAAATTCTCCTACGAGCTGATGTCCCGCGATGCGATGACCCAGAAGTTCCCGGCTACCCTGATGGCCGGCAGCGGCTTCCCGGACATCATCGAGCAAAACGCGGATGACGTCGTTAAGTTCTTGAAGGGCGACGACAGCATCATCCCCTTCATTGACCTGAAACCCGCGCTTTCGGCCAGCCCCTATGCTAACGATGTCCTGACGAGCCGCTTTGACCGTTACAGCAAGGGCGGCAAGTACTACGGCGCCCCCCATGACGTCCATCCGGTGGTGATGTTGTATAACGACCGCGCGTGGAAAGAATTCGGCATTGACCTGGCGACCGTGGACACCTATGACAAATTCCTCGACGCCGCCAAGGAAGTCGCCAAGAAGACCGACATGAAGATGCCCGATGGCCGCCCGCGCGCCGTCATTATGGACTGCTTGAGCTGCACCAACCTGCCGGCGCGGATGATGGACAAGGGTATCTGGTGGACCGACGCCAACGGCGAGCCGATGCTGAAGCACCCGGGCATGAAAGAGGCCGCCGCCAACTGGATGCTCTTCCACGATTATCACATGGAGATTGACTGGGGCAACCAGGTGGCGATGGTCAAAGAGGGCCAGGTGTTGACCCAGTTCTGCCCTGACTGGCTGTACGGTATTCACTTCCAGGGCACGGCGCAGGATAAGGAGTGGCTGGCCAATTCGCCGATGCGCATGACCAGCCTGCCGGGGATGACGAAAGATTCGCCCCGCACCACATCCTGGGGTGGCACCAGCGCCTCGGTCCCGAAACTGAGCAAAATTGCCGATCTGGCGATCAACGTGCTGCTGTACCTGTACTTTGATAACACGCAGGGGCAACTGGCGCAGCGCTTTGTGGATACCGGTATCCTGCCGCCCGTCAAGAGCGTCTGGAAGGATGATGTCTTCCACAAGCCGGTTGAATACCTGGGTGGTCAAGTGGCCGGTGAAATCTTCATTGATGCGGCCAACCGCTTGCCCAGCTACTCCGAGCAGTGGACGACCAGCCTGGTCACATCGGCCTGGGGTTCGCAATTCAGCGCGGCTTGGGCCGGCGAGATCTCGCTGGATGAGTGTATTGACGCAGCCTATGCGCAGGCCGTCGCGGATATTGAAAAGAACAAATTCTAAAGCGGAACGGCAGATGCGTAGCGGTTAGCGATGCCTCTTGTTGGCTCTTCCTCCCGTCCCCAAAGGGGACGATAAGCAGAGGGGGTGTCTTGACACCTCAAGACACCCCCCTTTTTTAGGCAATCCTCTGCACACTAAGGACACTTGGAACTGAAATGGCAACCTCGGCTTTATCTGTTCAACGCTCCCAAATGCACCTAACCATCGGCCTTTTTCGCCTGCGGGCGATTGTGACGACCCTCGTTGCCGCCGTCCTGGCATTGGTGTTTGTGTGGCCCTTTTTGTGTATTTTGGGGGCGACGTTCAATAAGCTCGACGTGGTGCTGAATCCACTCAGTCCCATTCCCGCTAAATTCAGCTTGCAGTTTTACCAGCTAATGTTTGGGGAAAAGTATCATTTTCAGGATTATATTCTGAATTCGGTTGTCGTGAGTGCCAGCACGACGCTGCTCAGCACTCTGGCATGTACCCTGTCGGGTTACGCCTTAGCCAAATTGCGCTTTCCGGGACGCGATCTGTTGTTCTCTTTCATCATCGGCGTTATGCTGCTGCCGACCGCAACTATGCTGGTCCCTCAGTTTGTGGTGATGCGCGAGCTCAATCTGGTGAATAAGTATTGGGGGCTGATCCTACCCGGTGTGGGCGGCGGCGCTTTTGGCATCTTCTTGATGCGCCAGTTTATGCTTAACATTCCCACCGAGATGCTCGAAGCCGCACGGATAGACGGCGCCAATGAATTCGATCTGTTTTTCAGGATCGTGCTCCCGAATGCCAAAGCCGGCATCGGCGTTATCGCCACTCTCTCCCTGCGCGGCAATTGGAACGCTTTGTTATGGCCGCAGCTCATCATCACCGATCCGGCCCGGCAGCTCTTAATGCCTGCGATTGCGCTGCACAACAACCTGATGGTTGAGGTCTGGGCGATCCACGTGGTCCGCACGGCCTCGCTTGTGGCGGCAGTGGTCCCCCTGGCCTTGTATGCCTACAGCCAGCGTCACTTTGTATCCACCCTGGCAGGTGCCATCAAGGGTTGAAAATCTTCCTTAAAGGGATTAAAATAACGAGTGTAAGCTTGTTCGACTAAAGACTACCAGATTACTTTCAGGAGGAGGCATTGGATGACCAGTATTGCTATACCAGGACCGACAAAGAAGCGTTCTTCTCTGCAAAAATTCTTTTCTGATCAAACTAAATGGACCCCCTATCTGTTTGTGGCGCCTTTCTTCATCACCTTTGCGATTTTCACGCTCTACCCAATGTTGCGCGCCGTAGTCATGGGGTTCCAGGAATCCTTGGGCTACTCTGGCAAATGGGAATGGGTAGGATTAGCTAACTTTGTCGAGGCGTTGACCAATGACCCGCGCATGGGCATTGCGCTCAAGAACTTTATCTACTACACCGCCGGCAGTCTGGCGACCCAATTGCCCTGTGCGTTCTTCCTGGCTTTGCTGCTGACCTCGCCGGCGCTCAAAGGGAAGGGGCTGTGGCGCACACTGTTCTTTATCCCTTCCGTCCTTCCCGGGGTGACGATGGGCGTCATCGGTGGCTGGTTCTTCAGCAAGACCCACGGTTTTGCCAATGCCCTCTTGGTCTCTCTGGGTGGTCCGCGCATTGATTGGGGCGGTTATGCGCAATACATCATTCCTAACCTGCTGGTGATCGCCTTCTGGCAGTGGATGGGTAATCACGCGGTGTTCCTTATTGCGGGGATGAGCGGTATCGGCGACGAAATCATCGAAGCGGCGATTGTGGATGGCGCATCCGCCTGGCAACGCGCGCGGTATATCATCTTGCCGCTGCTCAAACCGGTCTTCGCTTATATTTCGATCACGGCTGCGGCGGGGTCCCTGATGAATTTTGAGGTGCCGTATGTCTTCCTGGGGACAGGCGGTGGGGCGCGCGGAAAAGGCTGGTTCTTTATGACCCACATCCAACAGATGGCCTTTGGGCAATTCCGTATGGGTTATGCGACGGCCATCGGCTGGTTGGTCTTTTTCATCGCGGTCGTCATCACCGTTTTGCAGTTACGGTTATATGAATTCAGACTGGGGAAGGAGGAAGCACAATGACCACGTCGGCTGCTGTACGCTATGCCCCCTCTGGACAAAATCCCAATGTGCGCCCCAGGATCGGCATGTTTCGCTTGCGGGCCATTCTGACCACGATCCTGGCTGCCATTCTGGCCTTGATCTTCATCTGGCCTTTCTTGTGCATTCTGGGTTCCACGTTCAACAAGATTGATGTGGTACTGAACCCGCTCAGCCCAATCCCGGCTAAATTTAGCCTGCAGTTCTACCAGTTAATGTTCAGTGAGAAGTACCATTTTCAGGATTACATTCTGAATTCGGTATGGATTGCCGTGGCCACGACGGCGCTGAGCACGCTGGCATGTACACTTTCGGGTTATGCTTTAGCCAAGCTGCGCTTTCCGGGACGCGATCTGTTGTTCTCCTTCATCATCGGTGTTATGCTGTTGCCCACGACGACGATGTTGGTCCCGCAGTTCGTGGTGATGCGCGATCTCAAGCTGGTCAATACCTATTGGGGGCTGATCTTGCCCGGCGTGGGCGGCGGCGCCTTCGGTATCTTCCTGATGCGCCAATTCATGCTCAACATTCCCACCGAGATGCTCGAAGCCGCGCGGATGGACGGCGCCAATGAATTCGATCTGTTCTTCAGAATTGTGCTGCCGAACGCCAAAGCCGGCATCGGCGTCATTGCCACCCTTTCCCTGCGCGGGAGCTGGAACTCGCTGTTGTGGCCGCAAATCATCATCAGCGATGTGAACAAGCGCCTGCTGATGCCCGCCATCGCCAATCTGAATCAACAACAAGTCGCCGATGTGTTTGCCCTGCCGGTTGTCCGCACGGCTTCCATTGTGGCCGCATTGGTGCCGTTAGCCCTCTACGCTTATAGCCAGAAGTATTTTGTCTCCACGCTCGCCGGCGCCATCAAAGGTTAATTTGCCACACAGACTCCAGAGAGCACAGAGAATTTTTCGGGTCTTCCTCTGTGCTCTCTGGGTTGAAAAATATCCCCCAAGAAAGATGTGATGATGAAAAAATATATCCGCTACGCGATTTTGGGGATGGCACTCATCCTCGCTGCCTGCGTGCCCACCGATGCCTGGAAACCGGTCGCCGGCGGCGACAATCTCACCGCTGATCCCTCGTGGGCCTGCACCGGCTGGATCGGCGCGGCAAACGGGGTGCTCGACATCGGCGCCGGGAACGAGTTCCGCGCCTACGTGAATACCTACGGGCCGCGCCTGCAGGCGGAAGGCGACTTTGGTGTGCGCGTGACGCTCTCCGCCGATGCCGCTAACCTGGCAGCTTTCTCACTGATCGGGAAGCCGGGCCTGGGGAACTGGTGGAACGAGACAAACAAACTCGATGTGGGGCTGGAAGAGGGCAACGTCGTCGTCTATTTTTACGATGGGAAAAGTTTTATGCCGCGTGTGAAGCAGACCTTTCCGGCGGAGGGGCTGTCGGGTCAGGTGACCTTGGAACTGCGGCGTGTCGGCGACAAGCTGGTCGTGCGTGCCAACGGCAAAGAGGTCGGGCAGTTGGATGACCCCGGCATTTTGCCGGAGGGGTGGGCCTACTTCGGGGCGAGCGTGCGCCCGAACAATACGCTGCATATCCACAAACTCAGCGTCGTCGCCCCACCCGATAACGCCAACGTGGCGATCCGCACCGGCTCGGAGAGTGCGTATACGCCCACCGATCCACCGCTGCGCGACCTGGCCGATGCGCGCGGCATCTACATCGGCGCTGCGGTCGAACCGCAGCATCTGCGCTGCGATCCGGTCTACGGCGAGGTCCTGGGCCGGGAGTTCAACATCCTGGTCACCGAAAATGCCTTCAAATTCTACGCCATCCATCCAGAGGCGGAACGCTATACCTTTGAGGGGGCGGATACGGTAGTTGCGTTTGCCGAAGCGCATAAGATGAAGGTGCGCGGGCACACGCTGCTCTGGCATCAATCCATGCCCGCCTGGATCGAAAACGCCGCCTTTACACCGGAGCAATGGGAACAAGCCATCCATGAGCACATCAGCACGGTCGTTGGCCGCTACAAAGGGCGCGTCGCCTATTGGGATGTGCTCAACGAAGCCATCAGCGACAGTGCCGCCGGCGGCCCGCTGCGCCAAACGAACTGGTCTACCGGTCTGGGCCCCGACTTCATTGACAAAGCCTTCACCTGGGCGCATGAGGCCGACCCCGAGGCGTTACTGTTCTACAATGACTACGGCGCCGAGGGGATGGGCGCCAAGTCGGACCAGGTGTATGCTCTGGTCAAGGGGTTGGTGGAGCGCGGCATCCCAATCCACGGTGTAGGTTTGCAGATGCACCTGACCCTCGGTACGGCGCCCAAACCCGAGGACGTGCAGCGCAATATCCGTCGCCTGGGCGAATTGGGATTGCAGGTGCACATCACCGAGATGGATATCCGCTTGCCGGCCAACGCCTCCGACGACCTGTTCACCGCGCAGGCTAACATGTATCGCGAGTATCTCAAAGTGTGCCTGGCCGAAACCAATTGTACCGCTCTGGTGATGTGGGGCTTCACCGACCGCTATTCGTGGATTCCCGATGCCAATCCCGGTTTCGATCACGCGCTCATCTTCGACAAGCTATATCGTCCCAAACCGGCATACTTTGCGCTGCGCGACGCACTGACCCTCCCTAAAAGCCTGGGGCCGGAGGATTTCGGCGCGTCATGCAACTGTAAGCCTTGATGAAGCTCAGAAAGATTGTGATATGACCAAAGAAATCAAGATTCCGACTTCGGGAAAACCCTTCAAAAACAATGCGATGTACTGTGTGGGAACCGGCCGGTTGGGGCTGGCGCTGCAAAAGGAATATCTTGACCATCTGAAAATCGTTCAAGAGGCCATTCATTTCCAGCACATCCGTGGGCACGGTTTGTTTTGTGACGATGTCGGCATTTACCGTGAGTACGAACTGGACGGCGAGACCCACCCCTTTTACAATTTCACCTATCTGGATCGGATTATGGATGCCTATCTTGACCATGACATCCGGCCGTTTCTGGAACTCGGCTTTATGCCGGAAAAATTGAAGACGGGTGAACAGACGGTCTTCTACTGGAAAGGCAATGTGACACCCCCGGTCTCTTACGAGAAATGGGGCGATCTCATCAAGGCCACGCTTCAGCACCTCATCGCGCGCTATGGCCGTGAAGAAGTGATAACCTGGCCGATTGAAGTGTGGAATGAACCCAATATCCCCTTCTGGGCCGGGACGATGGAGGAGTATTTTAAGTTGTACGATGTTTCGGCCATGGCCGTCAAGCACGTTGATCCGCGGATTCAAGTCGGCGGGCCGGCCATCTGTGGCGTCGAGACGGAAAAGTGGTTACGGGCTTTCTTTGAGCATTGCATCCAAAACAACTCGCCGTTGGATTTCATCACCCGGCACTGCTATACGGCGAACTCTCCAACCAGGCGCGGACATTACTTCTACCATACACTCAACGATCCCACCTACATGATCGAGGAGCTGAAGGAAACCCGCAAGATTATGGCGGATTATCCGCGCATTGCGAACATGCCGCTGCACATCACCGAATTTAACAGCTCCTATATGCCGATCTGTCCGGTGCATGATACGGATTTCCATGCGGCCTATATCGCGCGCATCCTCAGCGAAGCCGGAGAGTATGCGGATTCTTATTCCTACTGGACCTTCAGCGATGTTTTTGAGGAAATGGATGTGCCCAAATCCGTATTTCATGGCGGTTTTGGTCTGGTCGCCCTGAACGGGATTAAAAAACCGACCTTCTATGCCTTCGAGTTTTTCGCCCGGGCCGGGAAGGCATTGCTTTACCGCGATGAGCATCTGATCGTCACCAGGGATGACGATCGTTATGTGATTATCGGCTGGAACTGGCAGACCGCGCCGGAGCAGAACACACCCCCAGATGAGATTTACGCGCTATCCTTGCCCTCGTTGGGCGAACAGGCAATCCTGGTAAAGAAGGACGTGGGCGGTGCGCACGGCAATCCTCTGCAGACCTGGAGTAACCTGGGCAAGCCGCGCACGCTGACCGGTGAACAGTTGCAGATTTTGCGGGCGTCCGCCGAACCCTGCCAGACCGATGCCAAACTCTGCGCGCAAAATGGGATGTACGATGTGAGACTGGCTATCCCTTGCAACCATCTGCTAATGCTGGAAATCAAGCCGGTAGATGACCTGACCGACACCTACGCCGGTTATGATCCCCAGGCGTTTTACGGGCCGGCATGAAGCCAAGTGCATTGTGGCAGAAACCCTGCCCTGGTGAGCGATGCTTGAGGCGGATCGCCAGGATGCTTGAAGCGGATCGCCAGGATGCTTGAAGCGGATTGCCAGGATGCTTGAAGCGGATTGCCAGGATGCTTGAAGCGGATTGCCAGGATGCTTGAAGCGGATCGCCAGGATGCTTGAAGCGGATCGCCAGATCCGCGGTTTTGGAGAACCCAAGGAACCAGGACATGAAAGAACAACAAGAAGACTTTACCGCCCAACTTCCCAATGGACAAATGTTTGTGTTTTGGGAGGTACCCCAGGTATACGAGCGTGAAATCCACGTGGATGCCAACCATCCACAGGCTTCCGACGAAAATGACGGCGCGCCCACACGGCCTTTCAAGACCATCAACGCCGCGGCCCAGGTAGCGACGCCTGGAACCAGGGTGCTGATCCACGGCGGGACATACCGCGAGACAGTTCAGCCGGCTATGGGCGGCCTGGGACCGGATAAGATGATCAGCTATGAGGCTTATCCGGGAGAAGAAGTCATCATCAAAGCCTCTGTAGAGGTCAAGGACTTCAAACCCAGCGTCGGTTGGCGCCTGTTTCACGGGTTTAGAGACCTTCCTCCCGAAGCGACAAAAATCCGGGTATGGGAAATCGAACTGAACCCGGAGGACTTTAAGGGGTATAACCCGTTTTGCGCCGTGAACATTTTGCACGACCGGCTGTTCATCGAATATGACAAAACGGATATGACACCCTACCTCAACCGCAGAGGGATGGTGTTCGTAGACGGCAAGCCGCTGAAGCAGGTGCCCCTGTATTATCAGTTGAGCCAAAACGAAAATGCGTACTGGGTGGAAGCCAACGGCCAAAAAGTGCATATCCGGCTTGCCGGGGATGATGACCCTCACAACCACGTCATCGAATTGACCAACCGCGAACAGTGTTTCGCCCCCAAAGTGCCTTTCCTGTCCTATATTCGGGTCAAGGGGCTGACGCTGGCCCATGCCGCGACCGGCGCCCCTGTGCCGCAACGCGGCGCGCTTTCCTGTTATCGCGGCCATCACTGGATCATTGAAGACTGCACCATTGACTGGTCCAACGCTGTCGGCATAGACTGCGGTAACGAGTGCTGGCATCATCCCGTGATTGAAGGCCAGATTATCGGCCACACCATCATCCGCCGCACTACGATCAAAGACGCGGGCGTGTGCGGGATCGCCGGCATGTTCGTGCGCAACATGCTCATCGAGGACAATCTCATCGTCGGGACGGGCTGGCAGCGTATGGAGCTTTCCTGGGAAGCGGGCGGTATCAAGCTCCACCATGCGGTGGATTCCCTCATCCGCCGGAACGTCATCAAGGGCTGCATCGGCTGTGACGCGCTATGGCTGGATGTGGGCAACGAAAACTGCCGCATCACCTCCAATCTGTTCATTGATGGTATCCAGTCGCGCGAACATATCTTCATCGAGTGCTCGCGGGACGCCGAGAATCTGATTGATAACAACATCATCTGGAACGTCGAAGGCCGCTACGACAAACAGGCGCTCCCCGTCGAACCCGGCTCTTCCGGCTGGTACAAAACCACTGAGTCGGAGGTCCGCAACGGCTACGGCATTTATCTGGAAGGCACCGACCGGCTGCGAATGGTCAACAACCTCATCGGCAAGTGCGATAAAGCGGGCTTTTTCGCCAAAGTGGTGGCCTTCCGGCTCTGGCCCAAGCGCGGCGGAACCTCACGGGAGAACAAGTTCTTCAACAACCTGTTCTATCAGTGCGGTGAGGCGGCCATCATCCTGCCCAATCAGCACAATCAGGCCGAGGGCAACGCCTATGTCAAGATGCCGCCCGGCTACCTGCGGGTGATGTATCCCGAACCGGAAATGTGCCTTGATCTGGCGACCTGGCAGGAGTTCTGCGGCTTTGACCTGAACGGCTGTGTGGGCGATCTGGAGATTGACATCAACAGCGATGATCTGACGATGGAGGTGGTTTTCAAGGGCGAATTGCCCGAAGTCAACGCCGACGCCAAAGTGTGCACCGATTATTTTGGCAATGTGGATCAGAGCGGCAAACGGGTAGCCGGTCCCATTCTCGATCTGGCCGAGAAAAAGGCCCGATTCAGCATTGATCCCCGTAAACAATAATCGGGAAATGTTTGGACCGGGCGCCTGACCGCGCCCGTTCAAGTACAACGCTGTCAATGAAATTTTTGACAGGGATGTACAGGATATACAGGATTTTCAATATATTCTGTACATCCTGTCTATCCTGTTTATCCCTGTCACTTTCGTAAGGAGAAAAAACATGCTTTCACATTGGACGCAAGATGATTTACTGCTTAACGGTGTGCAGATACACTATTACCGCACCGGTCGGGGTGACAAGCCCCCGATGGTCTTGATCCACGGTTTTTCGGACAACGGCCTGTGCTGGACACCGGTGGCGCGCGCACTTGAAGCCGAGTATGACGTGATCATGCCGGATATGCGCGGGCACGGTCTTTCGGCGCGCGTGCAGCCGGGCGAGGATGTGGACATGGCCGCCGACGTCGCCGCACTCATCCGCACCCTGGGGTTGAATCGCCCAATCGTGGGCGGCCACTCGATGGGCGCCGGGGTGACCTATCAGCTTGTCGTGCGTTTTCCCGAACTGGTCCGTGCGCTGTTCCTGGAAGACCCCGGCTGGTGGCTCGAGCGGCCGCTCCCCCCTCCGTCGGGCGAGAACCCCATCGCCAACTGGGTCAAGAGCCTGGCCACCCAGACGCTGGAAGAGCTGTTGACGCAATATCGCAAGGACCATCCCACCTGGCCCGAAGAGCTGTTGCAGCCGATGTGCGAGTCCAAGAAACAGCTCGACCAACGGATTTTTGAGGTGGTGAATGCCAAAATCCGCTCTCAGGAATGGAGCTGGCAAAACACCTTGCAGAACGTGACCCAGCCGTTGCTGCTCTTTGCCGGCAACCCGGAGCTGGGCGGGCTGGTGCGACCGGAGGTCATCGCGCGGGCGCGTGAATTGAACCCCAACATAACCGTCGTCACTATCCCCGATGTGGGCCATCTGATCCGCTTTGACAAATATCCAGTCTTTATGGAAGCCTTGTGGGCCTTCTTGAAGCAACTGCCGGCTTGAGGTGCAAGATGAACATCAACATTCATAACCAACAGCCCGGACAACCCGTTACCCCTTACTGGCGGGTGTGCGTCGGCGGCGGACGGGTGGGCGAAGCCCTGCGCGCCGATTTTCAAAAGCACCTGGAAATGGTGCAACGCGAGATGCCCTTTCAGTACATCCGCATGCACGGCCTGTTCCACGAAGATATGATGGTCTACCGCGAGGAGAACGGCCGGCCGATTGTCAACTGGCAATACGTGGACCTGGTGTACGACCACTGGCTGTCCATCGGCATTCGCCCCTTTGTGGAGTTGAGCTTTATGCCCTACGACCTGGCCAGCGGCCCGGAGACCGTCTTTTGGTGGAAGGGGAACATTACCCCGCCGAAGGATTGGGAACGCTGGGAGTGGTTCATCGAGCAGTTCATCCGTCACATCATCGAACGTTACGGCCTGGAGGAGGTGCGGCGCTGGTATTTTGAGGTGTGGAATGAGCCGGGGCTGACGGTGTTTTGGAAAGACGCCGATTTCGAGGCCTATATGGAGCTGTACGCGCGCACTGCGCGGACGATCAAGCGGGTGGATCCGCACCTGCGCGTCGGCGGGCCGGCCAGCCACGGCTTTGGCGATGCGGTGGGCGAGCCGCCGTGGGGCAGGGAATTTCTGGCCGCTTGCGCCGAGCGTCAACTGCCGCTCGACTTTTTCTCCACGCACCCATACCCCACCTTTTATCCGGTTGACCTGGAAGGCCATGGCTATATGACCTGGGATGGGCCGGACCGCCTGCTCAAGGACGCGCGCGGCTGCGATGAACTCTTGCGCGCTTCGGCCTTTCCCCACATCGAGCGCCACTATACCGAGTGGAGCTCCAGCCCCAGCCCGCGCGATCCGGTGCATGATACCGCCTTTGAAACGGCTTTTATCGTGGACAACAACTGGCGCGCGCGCGGCCTGATGGATTCGCTCTCCTTTTGGGTGGTCAGCGACATCTTTGAGGAGTGTCGGGTGGGGGATACGCCCTTTCACGGCGGCTTTGGGCTGGTCAACGTCCAGGGCCTGAAAAAGCCTTCGTACCACGGCTACTGGTTCCTGTCACGCCTGGGCGAGGAAGCGCTGGCCGAAGGCGATGGCTATGCCGTCACCCGCCGCCGCGACGGCACGCTGGCCGTCTTGCTGTGGAACTATTGCCACTATCGCGCCGACGCCAATGATAGCCGGCTGATGGCCGCGGCAAAGCCGGGCGAAATCTACAACCTGTTCGACATCCGGCCACCGCGCCGCTTTACCTTGAACCTGGAGGGGATGGGGCCGGCCGTCCGCGTGCAGACGACGCGCTTTGACCGCGAACATGGCAGCGCCTACGATGCCTGGGTGGCGATGGGCGCGCCCTCGCACATCCTCCCCGCCGACCTGGACGTTTTGCGCCGCCACATGGAGCTGGATATGGACGTGCGGCGCGTCGCCGCGCCGGAGGGCCGGCTGGAGTGGAGTGTCGAGGTGCAACCGTTCGGGGTGACGCTGCTCGAAATCCGCACGCTTGAGAACGGCTGAAAGAGCGATTCAGGCAGACAGTTTGATTGATCACAGAGAGCACGGAGAGCCTTGGGGTAGGCCTCCGTGCTCTCTGCTTGAAAAGCGGCTGAAGCGTTAGATGGCTTATTCTATGGGGATTATTCTGGATGTAGCGTCGGATGGCATAGAGGGCGCGGTCATCAGGGAAGATGCTTTCGTAATAATTGCGTTGATGGACGTGATTGGGCATAATCACGAACGCATCCAATTCCACGTGCGGAAAATGTGCGGGGATGTCGCGCCAACATTGCGCGGCGATGCGTCCGGCGTCGCTCAACCGCATTGTCCCGTTCACCACCGCACCGCACAGGTGCGCCCGGTCGTGCGTGCAGATGGTGATGAAATACGCCCCGGGTCGGGTGTAATCGTATCCCTTGAGGCGGATGGAACGGCGGTGATGACGGCGTGGATCGTAAGGCATTACGGAGCCTCCTTCTGGGCAGGGGAGAGCCGGGCATGCTCGCCAGCATGAACAGAAAATTGTGCCACAACATCGGGCGGCACCCGTCGGCGGGCGGCCATCAATTCATGCAGCAGCGACTTGAACACCTCCTCTAGCGCACGGGCATACGCCTCTTCGCGCCGCGATGCGCCGACCCACCGCCTGCCAGATGCGCGCAATCTCCCGCTGCTCGGCGAGAGAAAGGAGATAGAAGGTCTTTCGAGTATAGGCCGCTTCTCGTGGATATCAAAAAACCCGATTGACCGGGACGGCTTCCGTCCCGAGATTCACCCCTCGCGGGTAGCTGGTGATTACCCATAACTCCAGAGAGACTGGAAAAAGCTTCATCTCCATGGTAAGCTTGAGTTAGCACAACCAAAACTCAACCAGGAGATGAAGCCATGCTAGATATAACCGCAAAAGCCATTTTGGACAAGTTGCCCGTGAGCGAATTGGAGCAGAGT
>JAIOAX010000026.1 GCA_019873645.1 Chloroflexota bacterium
ACGATTGACCTCATTGACAAAATCTTCGAGGATCGTCAGGGCCTGCGGGGTGTTGAAATCGTCATCCAGCGCGGCCTGAAAATCCTCGCGATAATCTTCAAGCGAGCCAACTTGCGCCAGAACGGCGGTACCTGCAACGGTGGTGGTGTTTTTCATCGCCCGGCGGAGTTTGTGGACGGCATCGTGCAAACGATTGATACTGCGTTGCGCCGCCTGAAGTGCCTCGCGGCTGAAATCCAGTGGTTCCCGATAGTGCGTGCCGAACACAAAATAACGGATTGCCTCCGGCGAATACAGGCTGAGGGCATCTTTGATGGTCAGGAAATTGCCCATGCTTTGGCTCATCGGCACACCGTTGACGGTAAGCGCGCCGACGAGAAGCCAATAATGGGCATAGGGTGTTCCATATCGGGCTTCGGCCTGGGCGATTTCACAATCATGGTGGGGGAAAATGTCTTCCAGGTTGCCACCGTGAATGTCAAAGGTTGACCCTAAATAGCGGGTAGCTATCACAGGACAGGCGATGTGCGGCCCGGGATACCCTTCTCCCCAGGGCGCGGGCCAATGTAAAGGATCTTCGGAAGCCGCATGCTGCCAGAGTATGAAATCAGCAGGATGGCGTTTATCTGCTTGGGTTTCCAGGGGCGGCCCAGATAGCCACTCCTGGGGCTGACGGCGTGACAATTTGCCGTATTCCATGAAAGTTTCTACCGCAAAATAGACGTTGCCCCCGCTTTCGTAAGCGTAGCCACGATCACACAAGTCTTGAATCCAGGTAATCATCTCCAGGATGTGCGCAGTGTCACGCGGGGCGATGTTGGGGCGCGTGACCCCCAAAGTCTCCATATCGTCGTTGAAACTGTTAATGTAAGTCTCCGCGAGTTCCAACGGCTCAACGCGCTCACGGCGCGTACTCCTGACAAGGCGATCCTTGCCTGTCTGGGGCGTGTAATTGATGTCGGTAAGGCTACGTACATACCGCACTTTGTAGCCGCGATAGCGCAGATACCGCACAACGAGGTCCAGCGTAATATAGGTTTTGGCGTGTCCCAGGTGCGCGTGGTTATACACGGTAGGGCCACAGGCATAGAGACTCACATATTCAGGTTGGATCGGTCTGAAACGTTCAACCTCACGGGTAAGATAGTTATACACTTTGAGAGCCACGTGATGCTCCTTGACGGTTCTTGCGTCTTGGGGTTACGCTGCCTCAACCTCGGGGCGGGCGAAGATCATCCGGCCAGCGGCAGTTTGCAAAACCTTACTCACGGTGACGGCGATGGTATTGCCGATGTAACGGCTACCCTCTTCAACGACTACCATTGTCCCATCGTCCAAATAGCCAACCCCCTGGTTCTGCTCTTTGCCTTCTTGTAAGACATGGAGCATAAAACTTTCCCCTGGAAGCAGGACCGTTTTGACGGCATTCGCTAGTTCATTGACATTGAGCACTTTAACTGCCTGGAGTTCGGCCACCCGATTGAGATTGTAATCATTGGTGAGGATCGCGGCGCCCAATTCTTTCGCCAAGGCGATCAGTTTGTCATCCACCTCCCGCACGCCCGGCACCTCGGCATCGGTGAGCCGCACCGGCACCGGGGAATCATCCTGAAGTTGCCGCAGGATTTCCAGGCCCCGGCGTCCGCGATTGCGGCGCAGCGTGTCGGAAGAATCGGCGACATGTTGCAGCTCGTTCAGCACGAACAAGGGCACAACCAGTTCGCCCTGGATGAAGCCGGTGCGGCAAATATCGGTAATGCGCCCGTCAATGATCACACTGGTATCCAGAAGCACAACCGGTTTATTGGGTTCTATCTCAGAACCCTCAACCGGCACGCGTGGTTCTTTGGAAAAGAGGCGCGTGCGCAGACCCTGCAACAAATCCGGGCGGATGGTCGTTAAAGTCAATCCCACGTAACCAAACGCGGCGGCAACGATGAACGGCAAAAATTGCCCCAACGGGCGGGGCAGTAAAGACAAGGGGTAAGCAGAGATGGCGCCTAGCGCCAATCCCACGAACAAGCCCACCGTTGCCGAGAAAATCACATCTGCAGGCAGGTTTTGAACAGCATGGCGAAAGCGATTAAAGGGCTTGATCGTAAGTCGCGGGGTATAAATCAATCCCAGGATGCCGCCCAACACCCCGCCGAAAACAGTGATGTAAATGTGAATATTTTCGGGGATAGCAGGAATCTGCACAATTTGCGCGGCCAGCGCTACACCGGCGGAACCAAAAACAATAATACCGATAAGACGAAGAATAAGAGTTATCTGCATAATAATTTCTCCATAAATGATAAAAAATAAATGGTGAACCGCAGGTTAATGTTAGATTCGCTTATAAAGGTACAATGTCAGTAGACAGCATCAAACGCATTTTCGGACGAGGCTGCGCCGCATGTCGTTTTTATCGAACCAGAATGAGTAGATGCTTGATCTATTTGTGCTTGATCTTAACACAGTCATAAGAAAAGTCAAAGTATTGACATTCTCAAGATTTTAGATATATTGTAAGTGAAAACGGCATTTTTAGAGGGGAGGGCAAATGGCAAGGTGTCCGGAATGTAACGCAAAGATTGTGGTGCCCCCAGACTTGGAACGCTGGGATCGCGTTTTCTGTGAGGCGTGTGGCATCGAACTGGAAGTCGTAGACGTCAATCCCCTGGAATTGGAGGCTGTCTACGACTTCGAGGATGACGATAATGCCCTGGACGAGCTAGAGGAAGACGAGGAAGATCTGGAATGGGATGACGAGGCCGAAGAAGACGAGGAAGAGGAAGAAGAAGAGTGGTAATGCTTCGGTAGCAGCCCAGGTAGAAAAATAAAAAAACAGGCCATCGCCTCTTAGGGATGGCCTGTTTTTGTGGCTAAGGGTGACGTTACATCGCGCGCCGCGATAGGAAGAAAAGCACCCCCACAGCAATTGCCAGCAGCACGACAATGATGCCCGTGATGCGCAAGACTGTATTTAACACTTTGGTCACGCCACCAGTGCTCTGCTTAGTTTCGCTGGCAGCGGGCGTCTTGGTCACTTTGGGGTTTTCATTCGGCGTGGTGGTTGTTGGAGTGGAAGCAGCGCTCTCATCACGCGCGTAGCCCAGATTGAGTGACAAAACCTGTCCTCCCCCCAGCAGGATATTCCATTGCCCCGTATCGGTCAATTTGTACCCCGGCGGCGGCGTATGCCGCAGAATGTAGTTCCCCGGTTCCAGATTCTGGAAGCAGTAGGGTTCGCTGATCCCATCGGTTCTATAGGTACCGGCCGGGCCCGTTACGCCGACCAGGCTGATTTCGGCGTTGGGCAGCGCCATTTCGCCCCCATCGGCCTGGCGGAACATATCATTGTTGGCATCGAAGTAAGCTAACACGCATAACGAAGCCTTATTGGAGGCCGGAGCGGCCGGCAAAGCGCCGGTGTTCGCGGGCGTCTGCGCCGCTGCCGGCGTTGTGGGCGCGGCTTCAGGGGTTGTCGGTTGTGGCGTCGGCGTAGCCTGCCCCAGCGGCCCGGGGGAAATAATCACTTCCTGCCCCACGACCAGGAAATCGTTGATGACGGTGCCCGCATTGAGACGGCGCAACTCATCAATATCTACGCCATATTGTATCGCCAGTCCCCACATGGTATCACCAGCCGCCACAATATGCACGATGGCCCCGTCGGGACGCGGCGTGGGGGTGTTTTGCGGCACAATTGGCGTGGGAGGCGCCGAAGAGGTTGGCGGCGGCGGTTCAGGCGTCGGCGTTGCCGGTGTGCCCGTGGCGACAACTTTCAAGCTCATGTTGTCAGCGTAGGCGTCATTGTGCTTATTGGGCCATTTCCCATAAAAGTTGGTGAAGAATGTGACCGTACCACCTGGCCCAACGGTTGCCTGTATCGGCCCCACAATGCCGTACTTGTCATAGTAGTAATAGGGTTGACTCCAGATAATGTTAGGGCTGAAAGGGTCGGTGCCGCCGTTGGGATCAATCCCCACACGGAAGTAGAAGGCATACGGGTCGCCGCAGGATGTGGTGGTATCTTCACCGCAGGACCAGGCATGGGCCGCATAAGATGCCTCAACCACAGTACCAGGGGCGATGTTGCGTACCACCTGATAATAACCGGAATTTTGCTTTCTAAAGAAAGTAAAACACATACCGGCATAATATCCCTGGTAGATACGGACGGGATTTTGGTTGAACGGCGCTTCATTAGGGATGACCTTACATTCCGGTCGGCCAAACTCGCCTTCCTGCCACCATGTCACCCAGCCTTGAGGGGTGTAGATTTCGCCATATTGCACCCCGTTGAACGTGTCGCGCGTCCAGTTATTATAGTTTGGCAACGAGTTATCTATCGGCTTGCCAATCCCTTCAAAACCGGGATTGACCAGCAGTTGCGTGCCGACTTCCTGACGCACAGGACTCTGCGCCTCATGCGCGGCTGCCTGCGGGACTAAAACTAAGGTGGATAAGGTTAGCCCTAGCAGCAGTAGCGCCCCTAATCCTTTCAATTTTTGCGATTTCATAGTTTTTGTGCCTCCTCAAGTTAATTCACCGTCCAGCATGTGAATGTTTCGTTCTCTAATAAAGAACACAACCGCCAGCGTTGCAAACATGTCAGCGCCGGCGGCATACGATGAATGAAGAGCGAACAAGAAAAATTATAACATAGCGGTAAGTGTTGTCAACCATCCCCAGAACGCGGCAGCCCTATGAACCATTTTTCCGGGCATACGTGGTAAAGAGGTCGCCGAGATTGATCCGTAAGGCCATGCGGCGCAAGTGTAGCCAGGTGACCAGCTTTTCCAGTGGGCGCCCCAGGCTCGGAAGCAAAGCCGTGACCCGACTGGTCAGGTAGCCGGCCTGGAGATAGCGTCCCTGTGCGCCCATCCACATCACGCGAAACCCTGCTCGTTCCAGCATGGCTGTCAGCGTGCGGCGCGAGAAGTAAAACAGGTGCATTTCCATATACCAGGGCCAACGTTGACCCATTAAGCGGGAGAACAGACTATCAATATCCATAGTATGCACGATCAGGGCGCCGCCGGGTTCGAGTATCCGCCAGGCGGCCTGCAGGGTACTCAACGGATCGGGGACATGCTCGATCACATCCCACATGGTCACCACGCTGAAGTAGGCATCGGGAAAACCGGCGTTTTCGAGAGTCCCCAGGCGCATTTGTAATCCCTGGGCGCGGGCCTGTTCGACGGCCCAGGTGCTCGGCTCCACGCCCCAGGCGTCCCAGCCATGACGGGTGGCGATATCCACAAAGACGCCCGTGTGCGCGCCAACATCGAGCAACCGGCGTCCATTGGCGGGACCGGTGAAGCGTTCCAGCGGGCGCAGATGGTGCTCAAAGGTCAAGATACGCCCGTCGCGCTCTTCAACATACAGCGGGTCCTGTACGGCTTCATAGATGTCCAGAACGTCACCGCTTTGGGGGCGCGGGTCGGCGTAGACAAAACCGCACCGTTTACATCGCACAATCGGGCCGTGGCATCCATACCCGCTGTTGGTACAGGCATACGCGTTCCAGTCTGCCTGTTTATGGCGTTCAAGGGTAGAGGGGATATGTAACTCATAGTCATCCGCGCCACACAGGTTACAGCGGATGTGTTCCAGCGGCGGCTTGGATGCCGGAGACGTCATGCCGTCTTCCCCAAAAGGCGCGCGCGGAAG
This sequence comes from Chloroflexota bacterium, assembly GCA_019873645.1. GTDB lineage: Bacteria > Chloroflexota > Anaerolineae > B4-G1 > SLSP01 > DSWT01. The sequence goes on from JAIOAX010000026.1 coordinate 5,662, forward strand.
AGGCGCAACACGGTGTAGAGAGCTTTCACAATCTCGTTCCGCGAGATTTTGGATACGCCTTGCCGGCGATTTTGGAAGACGATGGGCACTTCACCCACTTTCCAACCTTTGCGCTGAACTTTGTAGAGCATCTCAATGAGGAAAGAATAGCCATTGGAGAAGATCTGGTCGAGGGCGATGGATTGCAAGACCTGGCGGCGGTAACAGCGAAAACCGGCGGTGGTGTCGTGCGCTTTCAGACCGAGCAACACGCGCGCGAAGGCGTTCGCACCCCAGCTCAGCATCTTGCGGGGCAACGTACACTCGATGGCGGCGCCGCCCGGCACATAGCGGCTGCCGATGACCAAATCGTAGCCTTGCCCAATCTTAGCGATCATATCGGGAATGTTCTTCGGCGGATGGGAGAAGTCGGCGTCCATTGTGATGATCAGATCATATCCGGCAGCGATGGCCTTGTGGAAGCCGGCAATGTAAGCCGTGCCCAGGCCTAACTTACCGGCGCGATGGATGACGTGTACGCGACCAGGGTGCTCGTCCGCCAGCCGGTCGGCGATGGCGCCGGTGCCATCGGGCGAGTTGTCGTCTACGACGATGATGTCAACGGCAGACGGCAGCGTGAGCAATTGGGCGACGAGCGATTCAAGGTTTTCTTTTTCGTTATAGGTTGGGACGATGACAGCTGTTTTCATCTTGTTACCTTTCCCACACGTAATGTGGTGTCAGACGGAGTGTATTGTAACGTGTTGAAAGAATTCGGCAAGGTGTCTACTGGAATCTATGGTACACTGGTAGCATCACGTTGAGTGCCAGTCGGGTGAGCGTCCCGTAGTGTTTTCCATAAAAATACTCCAGGCTGTGATAATAGGCCTGTTGTGCTTTGAGATTTTTCTTCAAGCTTTGCCCCCCAAAATGTACGATTTCGACTTGAGGGTTGTAGTACACTTTCCAACCGGCTTTGCGCATTCTCAGGCACCACTCGTTATCTTCAAAGTACATAAACATATTTTCGTCCAGCAGTCCAACTTGCTCAATCGCGGCCCGGCGGACGAGCATACACGCGCCGGAAACCCAATCTACGGTCAGCGTTTTGTCTGTTGCCCAATCGTGGAGATAGCGGCGAAAAAGAAGCCGCTTCAGGCCGCGACGCAGCAGGTAGAGCGGGGTGGGATCGCTGCCGAAAGCGTAGGGTTGCGGCGTACCGTCCGGGCGCAGCAGGCGCGGTCCGACGATGCCGGCCTCCGGGTGCTCATCCATAAAGCGCACCAGCGCGGTCAACGCGCCAGGTTTGACCAGGGTGTCGCTGTTGAGCAGCAAGACGTAAGGGATGGCGGGGTCGGCAACCCGGATGCCCAGGTTGTTGCCGCCGGCAAAGCCCAGGTTGACCGCGCTGCGGATGAGCTGAACAGTCGGGAATTCTTGGGCGACCATGTCGGCGCTGCCGTCGGTGGAGGCGTTGTCTACGACAATGATATGGCAAGTTATACCCGCCGCGCCTGCCGGGATAGTGCGCAGGCAGTCGGCAAGGAGGCCGGCGGTGTTCCAGGAGAGGAGGATGATGGCAAGGGTTACATCTCTTGGCGGGTTTTGCTTTTCCACCAGGAAACTCCTGCAACGACAATCATAATTCCTAGAGAGCCGAGGCTTACCCAGAGGCCCACGTAAAAAGAGAACGGCCGGTAAACAAATACGACCGTATGTTCTCCACCCGGCACTTCCACGGCCCGAAAGGCATAGTTGGCGCGGTAAATCGGCGTCTCGCGTCCATCCACAAAAGCCTTCCAGCCTGGATAGAAGGTATCGGAGAGCACCAACAGTTGTGCAGACTGCGCCGCCGTGTGCACCTCCACCCGCTCCGGTTGATAGATGACGATTTGCGCCTCGCCCGGCAGGGTTTGAGTGTCTGAGGGAATGCCGGGGGTAGTTTCCAGGTACACTAAGCGTTTGCTTGAGGTTTCCGGGTCACCTAGCTGCGCCAGCAAGATTCGATCATCCGCGATGACTTGATACGCGCCGGTGAGGTAGGCGCGCGGCAGCGGATCGCGTTCGTAGATATAGATTTCGCCGTCATAGACAAGCCTGAGGCGTTCAGATTCTGGCAGCGGTTCTGCCGATAGCAGATAACGCACGCCGAGCAGATCGAAAATGCGAGCATTACGGTCTGAAAGCGTCAGGCCGTCTGGATTTTTGTTCAGCGTGTTCAACACAATATCGTAGCGTTCGACAAATATATCATAGCCGCGAATGTCGAACAAACCAAAGGGCATGCCGGTGTTGGGCGGCAATCCCTGGCCGATGGCAGCCATTCGGTCATAACCCAGGCGTTCTGTCAAAAAATCGAGCGCCGGCGTGGACGGCAGAAGCTGCTCGACCGGCAAGGTGGGATTAAAGTTGCATCCAAAAGCCCACAGGTCAATGAGGATCACCGTTGCAAACAGCATTTTACCCCAACGCAGGGGGAGATATTTCTTCCACACCGCCCACAGGACGAGTGCGCCGGCCAGAGCGGCCAAAACAGGCAGAAAAGGCATTACTCGCAGCGGGTCAAAAGCCGAGACGATTTGCCGATAACGCGCTTCCAATTGCGCCAGGTAATATTCCAGCGGGTAAGGGTGCGGTGGGTGTCCGTAAACCTGTGTCTCGATGTAATGCCGTCCCCAGCCCAAAAAGGTATCTTTGAAGACACGCAAGGCCAGATAAACGCCGCTCAATCCCAATCCCCCCAACCCGGCAAAGCCGAACAGGGGCAAAGCCAGGCGGCGAAGGTTTTGTGGCGTTTCGTCACTGCGCCAAAGCCAATCAAAGCCCAAGCCGGCCAAAACAGCAACGCTAAAGGTGTAAACCACCAGGCTGAATGAGGTCACGTTGAGTAGCGGCAGCCGCCGGATCCAGTCAATGATCGGCCAGCGTCCCAAAACGCCCAGCCAGAACAGTCCCAACAGGGCGAAAAATGCCACGCGCCATTCTTTGCGCTGTCGCCATGCGCCCAAGCCGGCCATAAACAGGGGCAGAATCCCCATGTATAAGACACCGGTGTAATTGCTAAAGCCGGTGCCGATCCACCAGTTATCGGTGACGGGATTGCCGAAAAAGTTGGGAAAGAGCATGGTGATCAGCATCGCCGAATTGCGCCAAAAGCCGGTGTAGATGAGCGGCTGCGTCTGTGCCACCTGCGAACGGTGCAAAAAATAGTTGCTTTGGGGCAGCAATTCCAGAAACGGCACAAGCTGTACGGCCGCGAGCGCCGTCCCCAGCACAAACGACAGCGAGAGCAGGCCGAATTTTTGCCCAAGGAGTCCAGGTCGGCATTTCTGATACGGCGAGGCTAAGGCTGAGGGACTATCAGCAGATTGAGCAGATGAAGCAGATTTTAGAGGATTTTGGGTTCTGGATACTTGCCATAATGCCACCAGGCTATACAATCCCCAGACCATCAGCACAAAGAACGATGTTTCGGCATGCCCACCCAGGAATTGGATGCCGATCACCAGCCCGCCGAGGCCTACCCAGCGCCAGGGATGAGCGGAGAAAACAATCCGGTCGGCGGCCAGCACCAGCCAGGGCAGCCAGACGCCGACGTTGGTGTGGGGATGGCCCAGCAACGGGATCATAAAGCTCCCCAGGGCAAAGGCGATACCGGCCACCAGGCTCGCCATGACCGATTTCTGCCACGTTCGCAGTAACACGTACATTCCCAGCGCCGCCACAAACAGCCGCAGGCAGGCACTCCAGCCGGGGATCAGAGGAGCGGACAGCCATAAAAGGAGCAGGTTAATGGGGTAAAAGACCGCCGACTGGTCGTTGGCAATAAAGGGCGTGCCACCATACACATAAGGATTCCACAGCGGCAGGCGGTTTTGGAGCAATTCTTGTTTGGCGAAGACGCGCCAGGGGTAGAACTGGTAGATTTGATCCACCAACAGCGCGTTGGCCGGGCGCACAAAATCGGCCGGGGCCTGGGCTTGCCAGACCGGGTCGGTGAACAAGACATCCGCCGGTAGGAGGGCACGTCCGCCCAGAGTGGCCGGACAGAGGTAGAGGCAGAAGAGGGTGAATAATACCACGCAAACAAGCAAAAATTTTCTCACGATTGGCTTCTCCGCCTTGAGATGAGACGTCCATACAGATCGAATTGGCGCTTTGCCAGCGCTTTCCAATCGTACTGTTCCTCGACCAGACGACGGGCCTCACGCGCCAACTCCATGCCTAAAGAAGGGGTGTTCAATAGCCGACCGATTTGCTGCACAAAGGCTTGCGGCGTTTCGGCCTGGAGAAAATGTCGCTCCGGTGCGGCGTCAATGCCTTCAATGCCCAGGGAGGTGCTGACGACCGGGACGCCGGTTGCAAAGGCTTCCAGGATTTTGAGGCGCGTTCCCGACCCAAACCGCAGCGGCACAACAACGGCATCCGCCTGGGCATAATAATCACGCACATCGGGGACCCAACCGGTGACGATCAAGCGGGCATCGGCTGCTGCCTGCACCTCCGGCGGCGGTTCCGGGCCGACGATGATTAAACGTAAGGCAGGAAAAGTCTGCTTCAATGCAGGCCATAGCTGCTCAAGCAGAAACAACGCTGCATCAACATTCGGCGGATGACGAAAGTTAGCCACAAACAGCAACGTCTTTTCGGTTGTAGCCGGGTGCGGGCATGGCACAAAGTGAGTGCAATCCACACCGTTGGGAATAACTTCAATCGGCACATGCGGCAGCCAACGCTTCAAAACCTGCCGGTCATAGTCCGACATGGTAATCACGGTATCAAAGCGAGGCAATTGACGCATCTCGTAGTAAAAAAAGGTAATAAATGCCATAAAGCGTCGAATTTTGAGCGGCCACGAACGTTCTAGCCTGAAGCGCCGGTAGCCACTCAAGTAAGTGACATCATGCTCGGTTAGCAAGGTCACACTATCCTGGCGGTGTCGCAAGTATTGCGCCATACTCGGATATTCGATTTGCAAGATGTCGAACGGGGTTTGGGCTTGCAGTCCCTGAAGTGTGCGATGAAGATCGGGCACGTCGTCTAAAAAGACTGCCGGCGGGGCCAGGCGTGGTGTATAGGCCTGGCGTGGCCGGGTGCGCAAAAAGACCCGTATATCCCGGCAATAAGGCCGTAATGCTTCAAGCGCATCGGGTGCGGGAGAAGAATCGGCCAGCGCCAACAGGGTAATTTCACATCCGTCGGCGGCCAGATGACGCAACAGATTAAAGATGCGTACTGCGCCCCCATGATCCAGGGGATAGGGGAAAAAAGGCGTCAAACACGCCATCCTAAGGCATTGATTCATCAGAACACCTTGTACTATGGACTTACCGATGGCCGATGATGATCACCTGACTTCCTGTCATCTGATAAAGCCGCAATCGGATGTACAAACCATAAATGGTCGTTCCGATGCCTGCCCCATGACCCAACCGTTTCATCAGCCGATGATGCCAGGCATTATCCCACAAAGGATCATGAGCAGGAACGACCGGCAAAAGGCGAATGTGATGTAACCCGGCGTTTTTAAGACATTGTTGATAGACAGATTCTCGATAACTATGTTCATTGACCCCAAACTGTACGGCCGGATGCTGCTCCCGAAATTTCCGGTCACTGCTCCACCAGGGATGCCGATGCTCGCCATAAGCATAGAAGCGGCCACCGGGTTTCAAAACGGAGACCAGGTTTTTGACCAGTTCGGCCAAATTATAGGCGTGATGCAAGGCTTCGCGGCAATAAACGATGTCAAAAGTCGCCGGTGGAAACATCATATGCTCCGCATCTCCCAGAATGCCGGTAACGGCATAGGGTTGTAAAGCGATCTGATGCAAAACGCCCAATCCAACATAGGGGCTGGGATTCATATCCAGAGCTATAACGCGACACCCACAGCGAGCAAAAGCTGCGGATGAGAGGCAACGTCCCGCGCCATAATCCAGCACCCATTCCCCCGGCTGCGGGCGCACCATCAAGACGGTGTTTTGCCACTCGGTGCTATGCCAGAAATGCTCAAAGGCGACGTTCCAATCTTCATCCAGGTAATTATCTTGAATGATCTGTTCGCCGTTCGGCAACGAGCGTAGATGGGCGATGATCTTTTCATAGCCTTGAACTTCATTACGTTTTATATCTGATTCAGCAAGAACGTTCATCGCGCATCAGCCTCGGCCACACATTGATCCAGAATCCGGGCGAGAGAGGCGCTCAGGTTGCGCCGCTGGTAACGTGCATACCTGGCAGGATTCGGCACCGATGCTTCTCCGCCCGGTTCAACATTGTCATAAAGTTGCAAAATCGCCCGTTTGATGCCTTCCCGGTCGTTGGGATGCACCACAATTCCGGCATTTTCCTCTTGAATCAACCGTGCCGCCTCACCGTTGGGAACAATGGCCAGAATTGGCTTGCCCGTCGCCAGATACTCAAAGAGCTTATTCGAGTGGTTCAAACGCAACTCGGGAATATCGGCTTCAAGCAAGATCAACGCATCTGCCTGGGCCATTTCTGCCAGCGCTTCCTGGCGGGGAACCGGCGGACGCACAACCCCTACTCCCCATTCACATAGCTTTTGCATTTGCCGTTGAATGCTCGCCGGAATAAAGCCGACTAAACGAACCCGAATCCGGTCGCGCCATTTCTCGTCGGCCATCAGTTCTTCCAGGGCCGGAATGAACTCGGTCTGGCTACGCACTTCATAAAGGGTTCCGGTAAAGGTCAGCGTTAAACGGTCATCAGGTTGCACTGCCGGCAACAGCGCCATATCTGCCGGATCATAGCCGTTGGTTAGCGTAATTAGTCTAGCCTCAGAGATGACATCACGGGGAAATTTTTCCAGGGTCAGTTGGCGGATGCCTTCTGTTACGACCAACGCTCTATCAGCTCTTTTCAGGCAGCGTTTTTCCAAAAGATAATTCATAGGATAGAGCAGCTTTTTGTCTACAACCAGATGACTTTGACTCCACAAATCCCGCAAGTCGGCAATCCAGGGGATATGCGGAAAACGGCGTTTGAGAAAATAGCCTACCAGTTGTACCGAATGAGGAGGAGAAGTGGTGAAAATTGCAGCGATATCTTCCTCCATAAGAATTTTGCGGCACTGTCGGAGAGCGCCGGCAACCCAAAATACATTCGGATCGGGAATCAGCCACTCGCGCACCAGCGATGCCAGCTTTGAACGAAAGCAAGTCCGCTTTGGTTGCGCCGAGGATACTGTGCCGGATTTGTTTGACAATGAGGGTTGTTGCGGCCACAACTTGCTCACCCATCGCGGCCACCCCACCCGATACACCGGCACCCCGGCCACATCTCGCGCCAGGCTCTCGTCGGGATTCCACAGCGTATCCGAAGCCACGACCACCGGTTGCCAGCCGAATTCCGGCAGGTATTTGGCGAATTTGGTCACGCGGATCGCGCCGGTGCCGCCTTGGGGAGGGAAATCAAAGGAGACGATCAGGACACGTTTCATAGTTGTGATTGAACCAGCCTTTCATTGTTTGTGCGACGGCTCACCAGGCGGTAAAAGCCGATAGCGGTAAAGAAAATCAAGGTATATGCAACACTAGAGGCAATGGACGCGCCCAATACGCCATAACGCGGAATCAACAGTAAGTCTAATCCAATCGTCACAATCAGCGCCAGGCCAGAATTGATGGAATTATAATGCGGATAACCGCGTCCGGCAATCTCGTTTGTCAGCACTTTGGCGCTGCCCATCAGGATCACGCCAGGCAACAGGGCCAGCAAGGGCATATAGGCCGGGAGAAAATCTTCCGAATAGACTATGCGGATAAACGGGCGGCCAATCGCCGCCAATCCCAAGCCCCCCAGGAAAGTCAATGCCAGCGTCAGGCCAAACACGCGTGGCGTGAAACGGTTCATCGTTTCCGGCTTACTGGCCGCGGCTTTAGGGAAAATAACGAACCCGACGGCGTTGGGAAGATACCACAACAATTCGGCCAAAGCCACAGAGACGCTATAGATGCCGGTCCCCGCAGCACCCAGAAAATAGTTGACGAGAAACATATCCAGCCGGTAGTTGAAAAACTGCAAAACGTTGCCGATGTAGCCCCGTAGTCCATAGCCAAGCGTCGAGCGCATCACGGTTGGATTCCAGGTTGGACGGAAGCGCGCCCCCAGGCGGTACAACAACCATCCGACAACGGCCAGGTTCAGCACACCGGCCAAAATCGAGGCGGTCAGGGCGCCGACCAGTCCTGCATGGAGTATGACGACCAGGAGGATATTCAACACGAGGGTCACCGCACTTTGCAGCACGGTGACGAGATTGACAATGACGATACGTTGTAATCCTTGCAGGATGGCCGCCAGATAGCCGCTCAACAAGTTGATGGGAAAGACAAGCAAAGCTACCCATATCAGAGACAAAGGGACATTCGGCAACCAGCGGGACAAGATTCCGGTCAGCGCGGCGATACCTACGCCGATAAACCCTAAAACGGCGACGAGAAAAGTGATGCCTACCGAATTTTGAGCCAGGGTCCGCACATCCCAGCGGCGTGCGCCGGTATAGTATACATTGGCGACTCCCAGTCCGCCGCCGAGGAATAGACCGAGCATATTGGGGACCAGCAGCAGCAGCGATAAAACACCTTTGCCCTCCACACCCAACCAGCGGGCGACAAGCGCCGCGTTGATGATCGCAAACAAGGCGCTCAATATCTGGGCAACGAAGGTTGTTCCCACATGGCGGCGAAATTGTCCGACGAAGAACTTACGCATCACGATGAACTATGGCGATCAGCCCGTCTCCCCAAAATGGGGTTAACTTGTAAAGCAAAGTGACCAGTATGCGCTTAGGGCATGAAAGTAAATATTTGTAGAGCCGGTTTCCAAGAGCAACCGAACGTTGAGACATTGCAGAAGGAGCGATTACAGTATTGGCCTGGTCACGTTTGAAGGATTTCCTCAAAGATGTTGGGAATAGACCATAAGGTTGAAGGGAATAGACATAAAATTCACCAACCTTGTAGCCTTTCTTTTGAATCAGGGTGACCAAAGTATGATAAGAAAACCAATAGTTATGATCTGGATGGATATACTCAATACCCCGAAAGAGTTGAAGCCATGTATCAATGCGGAAAGCATTGGGAACGGTGATGATGAGTTCTGTTTCAGGTGTCATTAAAATGCTTACGGCCTCCAGGAATAACCCCGGATTTTCCAGGTGTTCCAGCACTTCACTCACCAGGATAACGTCAAAGGCTATCCCCCGCAATGGATCAAAGGTATGGACATCACAAATATCGCCGGCGATGAGGTTATTAAATCCCTTACTTTGGAGAAAAGCAATACCGGCAGTGTTTATATCCACGCCCCACAGGCCATCGGCCACTAAGGCCAATTTTTGATGCATTAACTCCTGGTGTATGAATCGTTCCTCTAACAGCCCGGTATCCACACAACCCAGATGTAACACTTTCTTTCCATGACATCGGGACAGAATAATCTCTTGTCGCCCTCGCACAATAGGGACGTGGGGAAGTCTAATATACGGATTCATAGGTGGAGCACCTGCCGATACAAAGCATCTATGGCCTTGCCGATGGATGCTGGCGTATACCGCTGTGCCTTTTCTGCAATACGCTGGCGATCCCAGCCTTGAACGTTAGCCAACATTCTCGTTAAAGCTTCGGCTAACGCTTGCGCATTTCCAGGAGGAACAAGATAGCCGATTTCGTCATCCACAATTTCAGGTATTCCCCCGGTCAATGTTGAAACAATCGGTAAACCACTGGCCATGGCTTCAATCAAAACACAAGGTAGATTCTCCCACAGGCTCGGCAGCACGAATACATCAGCTTTTTGCATAAACTGCGCTACTTCTGTCTTGGGTTTGATACCATGAAAGATCACTTTGTCCGTCAGATGCAGATCTTTAACCAGACTTTCATATTCGGCCCGGGCCGGGCCATCTCCCACAATGTCTAATTGCCAATCTTGACCCTGGAGTTGCGTCAGAGAGCGCAACAGAACCGGAATCCCTTTGTTGTGTGAGGGATCAAGCAGGGCTACAGTGAGCAACCGCTTTGTCGAATCAGGCGTTCGAGGCGTCGGCCGGAACAACGCCGTATCCACCACGTTAGGGACAATCTGAAAACGCGCCCGCAGGCCATAAGCCTCAATGCCGCGTTGTAAAGCCAGGCTGACCGGCAACACCAGCGCCGCCTGCCCAAAGGCCAGACGCGCCTTCCATAGACCGGCGCCTTTGAGCAGCTTCCTGGGAAACTCGCTTGAGTGTTCACTCACAATTGCCGGGACACGCAAGAGTTTCCCCAACAAGACCGCCACTGCGCCGGAGGTATACGTATGGCCGTGGATGATGTCAGGCCGGAATCCTTGCTGTCGTAATAGCCGCAGGCCCGCCAACGCGCCTCCCAGCTCAAGAAAGAAAGACAAATTAGGGAGTCTGAGCTGGCGGTGTAAAATGCGCCAGGTAGGCAATCCGGCAGACAGGTTGGGGTCCAGTTCTGGGATGACCTGCCACAATTTACGGAGACCTATTTGCCGCCGACTGTGAAACACAACGACATCATCGTACAGGTGGACGGCTTTGGCGTGTTCACGCACAAACACGCCGGAAACCGGCTGGTCTTGAGAGGGATACCAGGGGGTCATAAACAGGACTTTCAAGCGCCGTCCAGACGACTCTGGCTGCGCCTTGACCAGGTTCAACATAGATGCTCCGCAATCCGCTCTGCTGCCTTGCCATCCCCATACAACGTCAGATGCATCCTTCTGGATGCCGCCGGAGTCGGTGAGAATCAGCAATCAGCCACCCCCGCCCCGATTGACTCGGATGAGGTCATAACTCGCCACTTTCACGCAGAATTTCAATCAGCAACTCCGCGCCTATACGAAAGCCAGCTTGTACCTGTAATTGCTGTATCATTTTACGGATGGAGGGCAAATAGCCTTCCTTTCTTGCCCGCAATAAAATACCCAATACACCGGTACTGGGCAACGCTAAGGTTTTAGCAACACGCCGCCCTTCTTTTTCATCCAAAAGGACACGTTCGGCCTTCAATTGCACGGCCAGGGCAATGGCTTCCGCCTCGCCACTGTCCAGTTCTCGCCGGAGCACTTCTACCAGCTTCATATCTTCAACGGCTTGAACATGAATCCACTGTGCGGCTAATGCCTCTCGCACAGCCTGAACGCCGGGAAGATCCTCATCAATCCGCAATTCGGCGAGCACGGCTGGGGGAAGCCATAGCTCACCGAACTGCTGTTGAAGCAGCGATAGCCGGCCAATAATGGCTAAGTTCAGCACCGGTGACGTATTACTCACCACGGGCATAGCGCAGATCATCCTCTAATTCTGACGTCCCATAATGACGTGGAATCTCACGCCGCCCTAAGAGTTGCCCAAATTCATATTTCGACATCCCGGCCAGCTCGCGCGCTTTGCCAAAAGAGAGCGCCTCTTGCGCATACAAAGCCACGGCCAACTCAATCAGCAAGTTTTGCTCGCGGTATTTTTCCGGCATACGGATGGCTTGCGCTACAGAATCAGGAATAGATAGCTGTAAATGGGCCTTTTTCTCCGTACGTGGCGTATATTTTTGTGCATCCATCGTTTCGACCTCCATTGCTTCCACCTCTACTCAGCACAAAGGCTCTAACGCCGTTATTAGCCCTATGATACCATGTTTTGGCTCAAATTTCACTTCCCCATCATTCTTGCCACAGTCAAGCCGATTGCACATTCCGGTGCCGTAGTCCATCTACGATCCGCTCAGCCGCCCGTCCATCCCCATACAACGCCGGACGCTCCTCTGGCGTCACAAACTCCCGCACCGCCGCCACGATCCGCGCCGTATCGGCTCCTACCACGACATTCCACCCTGTCTGCACCGTCTCTACCCACTCGCTTTCATCGCGCATAGTCACGCACGGCACACCGAGCCAGTACGCTTCTTTCTGGATGCCGCCAGAATCGGTCAAAATCATCCGCGCGGATTGCTCCAGGCGCACCATATCCAGGTAGCCGACCGGGGCGATGGATTTTAGATTGTGGATTGTGGATTTTAGATTGAGGCTTTCGATGCGGGCGCGGGTGCGGGGATGGACGGGAAAGATGATGGGTTCATCTAGTGCGGCAAAAGCATCCAGGATGGCGCGCAGGCGGGCCGGGTCGTCGGTGTTTTCGGCGCGGTGGACGGTGGCGAGCAGATACCCTTTTTCCTGCAGTCCCAACTGCTCCAGGATAGCGCTGTGGGTGCGGGCGCGTTCGGCAGCCCATAGGAGCGCATCGGCCATCACGTCGCCGACCAGATGGACGCCGCGTGTGATGCCTTCGGCGGTCAGATTGTCCACGGCGGTTTGACTCGGACAAAAAAGCAAAGCGGCGATATGATCGGTGAGCAGGCGGTTGATCTCTTCCGGCATCCGGCGGTTAAAGGAGCGCAGCCCCGCCTCAACGTGGGCCACGGGGATGTGCAATTTGGCCGCCGCCAGCGCCCCCGCCAGCGTCGAGTTGGTATCGCCATAGACCAGGACCCAGTCAGGCTTCTCGGATAACAGCACCTGTTCAATTCCGGCCAGCATCGCCCCGGTTTGTGCGCCGTGCGAACCGGAACCGATGCCCAAATTGACGTCCGGCTGTGGCAAATCCAGTTCAGCAAAGAACACTGCCGACATGTTCTCATCGTAGTGTTGGCCGGTATGCACTAGAATCTCGGTGTGCGTTTGCCGCAAGATCCGACTTACCGGCGCAGCCTTGATGAATTGCGGACGTGCGCCCACAACCGTGACAATCTTCATGCCTGGTTAGTGCCCTCGCCTACGCCACGATAGATCCAACCTGCCGGTCGCGAAAACACGCGCCGACCAGCTACCATAATGGGACCACACAGCGCGTTTTTGAGCGCCTCCAGGTCGAGTGCACGATACGCGCTATGGGCAACCATCACCACCACCGCATCACACCCTTCCGCCAGTGCATAAACATCGCCCTGATATTCCGCCACATACGGATCGTGGATGACGACCTCCACGCCGCGCGCGCGCAAGTGGGCGACCAGTGCTGCGCTGGGGCTGTTGCGCGTGTCGTCGGAGTCTTCGAGATAGGCGTAACCCAACACCAGGACGCGCGCGCCGGCTAACGGCTTGCCGGCTTCGCGCAGCGCATCTTCCAGCAGGGCCGCGATGTGGAACGGCATCCCGTCATTGACTGCACGCGCCGCCGGAATCAGTCGCACGGGCGCGCCGTTCGCTTGTGCCTGATACGCCAGCAGCCACGGGTCTTTGGGGATGCAGTGTCCGCCCACCCCGGCGCCCGGCAGGAGCATGTTGCGTCCCGGCGACTTGTTGACCAGCTCGCGCACTTTCCACACATCCCCACCGACGGCCTCACAGATCAACGCCACTTCGTTGGCGAAGGCGATGTTCACGTCGCGATAGGCGTTCTCTGCCGTCTTGACCAGTTCGGCCGTCACGCAATCTGCCGGGTCAAGCTCGGCCTGCACGATATGGCGATACAGCGCCATCATCACTTCCGCCGTCTCCGGCGTCTCGCCGCCGCAGACGCGGCTCACACCGCGTAAGTTGGCGAGCAGTTTCCCGGGCATCACCCGCTCCGGGCAATGCCCCAGGTAGAAATCCGCATTGGCGCGTTTGCCGGATGTCTCTTCAAGCAAGGGCTTGACCAGGCGCGCCATCGTGCCGGGCGCGATGGTGGATTCCACGATGACCAGCGCGCCGCTCTTCAACACCGGCCCCAAAGCGCGCAGCGCGCTTTGCAAGGCCGCATAACGCGGGATATGCTGCTCGTCCACCGGTGTCTCGACGTTGATGGTGATGACGTCGCAGGTTTGCAAATCGGCGTATTGCATCGTCGCCCGGAGACGCCCTTCCGCCACCACCGCCGCCAGCAATTCCGCCAATCCCGGCTCACGGCCTTCGATGGGGGACTTACCGGCGTTGATGAGCGCCACACGCTCCGCCTTCACATCTACGCCGGTCACGGGGAAACCGGCCTCGGCGAACAGACAGGCCACAGGTAAGCCGACATACCCCAGTCCGATGATGCCGATGCCGGCCGTCTTCGCGGTGATTTTTTGTTGTAAAGTTGCCAGACTCACGCCCGCACCTCGATCACCCGATGGGTCTTGCCGGACTCAACAATCGCCAGCGCCAGCCGCAGAGCCGCCAGGCCATCTGCACCGCTGACCGGCGCCGGCGCGCCGTTGAGCACGGCTGCGGCGAACGCCTCCAGTTCCGCGCGCAGCGGCTCATAACGGCGGATGGGATAGCGCACCATCTGTCCCTCGCTCACGCCTTTGAGAATGCTCAGCGGTCCCCAGGCCACGCCGTTGACCTCGCTGTTTTCGTAGAAGTAGAGGTCTTGCGTCAAATCGTCGGCGCGGAACATCCCCTGCTCGCCGAGGACGAGCACTTCGCGCACTTTTTGCGGCGTCAGCCAGTTGATGTCCAGCAGGCCGGTCATATCGTTGTCGAAACGCAGCAACGCCGTCATCAAGTCCTCGTGTTCGGTATGGATGCGTTGTTCCGTCTCGGCATAGACGCGCAACGGCTCGGCCCCGCTGATGAAGCGCATCACGTCCAGATCGTGCGGAGCCAGATCGACGACCACACCCACGTCACGCACTCGCGGCGGGAACGGCCCCACGCGCCGGCAAATGATCTGGAAGATTTTGCCCAACTTTCCTGCCGCCAAGTGCTCTTTGAGTGCCTGGATTGAGGGGCTGAAGCGCACGATGTGGCCGACCATCAAACGTCGGCCCAGCGCCGCGGCGCAATCAATGAGCGCCTGCGCCTCCTTCACCGTCGCCGCGATGGGTTTCTCCACCAGCACATCCGCGCCGGCCGCCATGACTGCTTCCGCCGCCGCCCGATGATCGCGGGTGGGAACGGCCACGGTGACCACATCGGGCCGTTCACGCTCCAGCAGCATCCGGTAATCGGTGTATGCCGGGACGTTGTATTTCGCCGCGACCTGTTGTCCTATCTCCAGGTTCACATCCGCCACGCCTATGAGGCGGGTTTGCGGGATTTCCGTATACACGCGCGCGTGGTTGCGCCCCATCGCCCCTACGCCGATCACCGCGGCTTTCAAATCTTTGCTCATCTATACCTCATGTTAGATCAGTAGATTGAGCAGATTTTAATCTGCTAAATCTGCTTAATCTGCTGACCGGAATATATCTCCCTGGCTAAAAGCATTGACCACTGCGACGACGGTTTCCAGGTCGGTCTGAGAGAGCGCCGGGTGCACCGGCAAGGAGAGCACTTCCTGCGTGGCGCGTTCGGCCTCCGGCAAATGCTGGTTGTAGCCTAACTGTTGCGTGTAATACGTCTGCTGATGGATTGCCACCGGATAGTAGACACCGAAGCCGATGCCGTTGGCCTTGAGGTGTTCGGCCAGCGCATCGCGGCGACCATCGGGGACACGGATGGTGTATTGATGGAAGACGTGCGTGTAGCCTTCAGGCGTGACCGGCACGCCGACCCCGCGCAGGTGTTCATTCAAATAACGCGCATTGGCGATCCGCGCTGCGTTGAACGGCTCCAATTTTCCCAGTTGCGCCAGGCCAATAGCGGCATGCACATCGGTCATACGGAAATTGAAGCCCAGTTCGTCGTGGTAATAACGCCGCCGCATCCCGTGCTGGCGGATGATCCGGCAATTCTCGGCAATGCGCGCATCGTTGGTGGTGATCATGCCGCCTTCCGCCGAAGTGATGTTTTTGGTAGGATAAAGGGAGAACGTCCCCGTGCCCCACGCGCCAGCGCGTTTACCGTGCAGCGCAGCGCCATGGGATTGACATGCATCCTCAATGACGACCAGGCCGTGCTTGTCGGCAATGGCCTGGATGGCTTCCATATCCGCCATCAGCCCGAACAAATGCACCGGCAAGATAGCCTTCGTGCGCGGCGTGATGGCCGCTTCGATTTGCGCCGGGTTAATGTTGAATGTTGGCGGATCAATGTCCACGAAGACCGGCCGGGCGCCGACATACAGGATGCTGTTCGCCGAGGCGATGAATGTGAACGGCGAGGTGATGACCTCGTCCCCAGGGCCAATACCGTGCGCCAGGAGCGCCACGTGCAGCGCCGTCGTGCCGCTGCTGGTGGCAATAGCGTGCTCCACACCGCACATCGCCGCGAAGGCTTCCTCAAAGGCTTTGACCCGCGGGCCTTGCGCCAACATGCCAGAATCCAAAACTTCAAGCACCGCTTGCTTTTCTTCATCCCCGATCAAGGGTTTGGCGATAGGGATCATGCGACCTTCCTCCAGGTTTCGAGTGGGATAGCTACCGTGTGATGACAACGAGGACATTGCGCCAGCATCATCTCCGCCTGCGTTTCTCCCGGCAACAGGCGCGCTCCGCAGGCGCACACGAACCCGATCAGCCGCGCCGGATTGCCGACCACCAGCCCGTGTGCGGGGACGTCTTTGGTGACGACGGCACCCGCACCCACCATCGCCCATTCCCCGACGACGACTTTGGGCAAGATCGTGGCATTTGCGCCGAGCGCCGCCCCACGCTTGATCACGATCCGCCCCAATACCCAATCGTCGGCGGCCTTCAACGAGCCGTCGGGGTTCACCGCACGCGGCAGATTGTCGTTGGTAAAACACACATGCGGCCCGACAAAAACGCCGTCTTCGATTTCCACGCCGTGGTAGATGGAGACGTAGTTCTGGATTTTAACGTTGTTGCCGATCCGCACACCGAAATCCACGTACACGCCTTTGCCGAGGATGCAGTTCTGACCGATGTACGCGTCCTCGCGCACCTGACACTGATGCCAGATACTCGTTCCGGGACCGATAACTGCCTTGTCCGACACATCCGCCGTTGGGTGAATTCTTACGTTGTCATGCATCCTATTTCTCTCCTTCACTTTGATCAGCAGACATCATGAGCTACGTGCTCCACCCAGAATGAAAATGCATGTCAACGGATTAAACGGATTTGAACGGATTAACTTTCAACTGGCGCATAAATCTGCTCAATCTGCTTAATCTGCTGACAGAGATTACGCGCGTTCTGCCAGTAGCCCCCGAATCCGCGCGGCCACCATCTCAATCGCCACCTCATTGAAGCCGCCTTCGGGGATGATGACATCGGCATAACGTTTGCTTGGCTCGACAAATTCCAGGTGCATCGGACGCACCGTCGTCAGGTATTGCTCGATGACCGATTCAAAGGTACGTCCACGTTCCTGCATATCCCGTTGCAGGCGACGGATGAGGCGGATGTCGGCGTCGGTATCAATGAACAGCTTGACATCAAATAACGGCCGCAACGCCGGTTCGGCAAAGATGAGGATGCCTTCGACCAGGATGATCGGGGACGGCTCGGCGTGAATGGTCTTATCGGTGCGCGCATGCCGGGTGAAGTCATAGACGGGGATTTCAACGGGATGTCCGTCGCGCAGCCGCTTGAGATGTTCAATCATCAGGCTGGTTTCCAGCGCGTCAGGATGATCGAAGTTCATCCGGCTGCGCTCTTCCAACGAGAGATGACGCAGGTCTTTGTAATAGGCATCGTGAGGAATATAGGTGATGTGTTCTGCCCCCACACGTTGCAGAATACTGTTGGCAACCGTGGTTTTGCCGGACCCTGTTCCCCCGGCTACGCCAATGATGATCGAACGCATACACCCTCCTTAGAAATAGTCAGGTAGTCTTTAGTCTGGTAGTCGAGTTGAACGTTATTCGCTCAGTCTGTTGACGAGCTGGCATCTGGCGGCTCTGTCGGCGTCGGTGCGGAGGTTCTGCGATGGGAAAGGTAGTGGGTAAAGACGGCGATACCCAGCATCAGCATCCCCAAACCCTCGACCGGTGCGCCGGGATTGTAAACGGCCTCAAAACGCAGCAGGACCTGACGACTCAGTTGCAGGCGCACATCGTTCGCCGCCAGAATCCCGTCCCCCTGGAAGGTAGTCTCGGCGAGCAATTCTCCATCGGCGATACGATAGACTTGCGCCTGGACAGGCATGCCGTTTCCGCGGAACCGGCTCAGGCGAAAGACGAACCCGACCTGCGGCAACGCGAAGTAGGCATCCGGCGTCTCATCGCTTAACACGACGCGCAGTTCCGCCTGCGGCTCGTCACGCGCCGAGGGCGACAGGAGCAAAACTTGCCCTTGCGAATCAACCGCCTGCACATTCAATCCGACAGTGCTTCCCTGCGGAATCAAGTATAGTCCATAACGCTCTGTAAACAACAGGGCGGCGCTCTTGCGCGGCGGCAACGTCAGCCCTGCATCCGTTATCGCCACAGGTTCCCCCGGCCATACGAGTACGTTCGCCTGCTTCCAGCCCCATAGCCTTTGCATGCCCCATCCGACGATCACCAGCACACCGCCTGCACATGCCAGCGTCCGCAACCGACGGTCCAGGCGTGACAGCGTCGCCCAGTGTTCGAACAGTTCTCCGACCCGGGCCGCAACGCTTAGAGCCAGGAAGACAAGGGGTATGCGCATCCACACAGAAGTGCGTAAGGTGAGACCGCCGAGAGTGGAGAGGGGATTGGCCCACTCTTTGAGGGTAGTGCGCTGTTCGGCAAGCCAGCGGGAATAAGCGGAGCCGGCAACGGGGGATTGCGGTAGAAGCACAACCAGGGTTTGAAGTATGAGCAGGGCGAGCAGGATTTCAAGTAGCCTGCGATCCTCGCCGAGCCATGCCCATACCTTGTTGAGTGTTTGCTGCGCCCGCATAGGCCCCTTCGGTACCAATCTACAAAAAAAGCCCCGTTGACTCCGGGGCCGGAGAGAGCCACCCTTGGGAATTGAACCCAAAACCTGGCGCTTACGAAGCGTCTGCTCTGCCGATTGAGCTAGGGTGGCAGTTACGAGGCTTATTATATCCAGAACTGTGTAGATGGCAAGTGATTGAGTAGACGGTAGACAGTAGACGGTAGACGGGAAGGGGAAGGGGGATTGGTGCAACTTTGCTCCACCAGTAACGTAATGAGAATGTCAAAAGTGGCATTGCGCTGTCTAAGTCGAATAGACAACTTTGACAAAGGAGATTTTCGGCTATACACTGAAAACATCAGTCAACATCTAGTTGTAAAATAACCTGTCGCGCGCCGGTTCGTGAGATAAGTACGCTGACTATCGGACTATCTAGCTACCGGACTGAAAACTATCAAACTATTTTTAAGGAGGTAATCAAATGGCAAGTCTTTTGGAAAAAGTATCCACATTGATTTCGGCAAATCTCCACGCGCTCGTGGATAAGGCCCTGAAAAGCAACAGCATCGCGGTGATTGACCAGTACATCCGGCAGGTCGAGGACAGCCTGGAGGATTTGGAGGACGCCGCAGCCACCATCGGCGGGGAAGTCAAATCGCTCAAGCGCAAACTCGGCGACTATGAGCAAAAGGCCGGCGAGCTGGACCGCGCCATTGATGCTTTTCTGCTTGAAGGCAACGAGGCCGCAGCCGTGGGCGTGCAAAGCAAACTCAACAGCACCCAGCGGCTCATCGAAACCTACCGCGAGCAGGCCACGCGCCAGGAAGCCGAGTACCAGAAGTTGCTTGACGCCAAGGTCAAACTGGAGGCGCGCCTGGCAACGATGAAGCAACAGCGCGAGGAATTGCAGGCCCTGTTGGAACTGGCGAAGAGCAAAGAAATCTCCGTCAAGGCGATGAAGGGTCTGGATGACCTGATGGGATCGGGCGACTCTGACATCAGCCGTATTGCGGCGAGCGTCTATGCGCGGTTGGATAAAGCCTCTACTGCGGCGGAAATCCGCGCCACCAACCTCGATCAGCAAATTGACGACGTTCTGGATCGCAAGGCTATCAACGCCCAATTGTCCGAGCGACGCAAGAAACTCGGTTTAGGCGAGTAAATCAGCATAACTTGTGCCCAAGACAAACCGCTAATCCCGCTCATCTACGCGCGCGTTGGACCGGCGGAGACTGGCGGGATTAGCGGTTGACATTTCATTGTAACGGATAACATATCTTCTATCGTCCTCCGTGCAATCCGTTGAGCATGATGTGGGAGGCATAAAAAAACAGCATGGAACGCACACGCTGGGTCTTTATAGGCATTTTGGTCGTCGTTGTTTTGATTATCGGCGTTTCACTGGTGGTGCGCGCCGTTACCGGCGGAAATACACCCGACACCGAGCTGGTCCTCGAAAAACCCAAAACCATCACGGTGCGGGTGCTCACAGCCCTGCCGATTGAGCCGTGGGTGCGCAGCGCGGCAGATGCCTACAACGCCTCAAACCCCACGCTGGACGGCGTCCCTATCAAGGTGGAAATTATCCCTATGGATGGGTTGACGGCGTTGGGACGCTGGGATCGCAACGATTTCGGCGCCCTCGAACCCGGGGAAACAATGGAGAACCTGACTGAAGCGCGAAAGGCGACCCTGGAAAATTTCCCCACCGTCTGGATTCCCGATAGCCGCTACCTGGTGGAACTGGCAAACGCCGCCTACAAAGGCCGCCTGGGACGCGACGTATTCTTGACCGACGGCGAGTATCGCGCGCGGCCGATTGCGATCAGCCTCTTCACCTGGGGGATTTACGAAAGTCGAGCCGATGTGCTGACAAAACGCTTTGGCGAGATCACCTGGAACGCTATCCATGATGCGGCGGTCGCCAAGGGCGGCTGGCCGGAGTTGGGCGGCGACCCGGCGTGGGGATTCTTCAAGCTGGTGGTGCCTAATCCCAATAAGAACGCCGGAGGGCTGGCGGCGATGGTGGCGGCAGCCGGCGAATACTACGGGCGCACCGACATCAGCGTCGCCGATTTCACCGACCCGCAATTTCAGACATGGCTGCGTGAATTGATGGGTTCTGTGACCGACTTCAGCAGCGCCAGCGCCTACACCGCCGAGGATTTCGCACTCTTCGGCTACAGCGTCGGCGACGGCGGGCAATTGCTCGAAAGCGACCTGTTGCAGAATATGCAGGGGATCCTCACCCGCTGGGCCGATCCACTGAAAATTTACTACCCCAAATACGTCACCTGGTTTGAATTCCCTTACACCATCTGGGTCGGCCCGGAAACCAGCGCCCTGGAGAAAAACGCCGCTCTGCAATTCCAGCGCTTCTTGCTCGGCGAAGAACAACAGAAAGCCGCCCTGGCCTACGGTTTGCGGCCGGCCAACCCCAACGTCCCTCTGGATGCAACGCCCGAAAGCCTGTTTGTGAAGTGGAAAGACCGGGGCGTGGAAATGGTCGTTCCGCGCAGCGATGCGATGCGCAATCCCGACCGTGATGTGCTGTTGGCCTTGTTGCGCTGGTTCCAGTTGAACGTGGCGAAGTAAGGCGGGCCTTATGAACACCGAATTGAGCGCCAAACAACGCACCGGATTGATTGTCGGCATTGTGGGCATCCTCATCGCATGTCTGTGCACCATCGTCGCTCTGTGGGGGGGAAAAGCCGTATGGGATACCCTCCGCGAGCAGGAGGGCGGAACCCCCTCTGCGGGATGGGACTCGAATACCGCCGAGTTAACGGTTGCCGTCTCGCCGGGAATGGCCGCCACGTTCACCAAACTGGCCGAGCAATTCAACGCGCGCGCTTACAAAACTCCCGATGGCTCGCCGATGTTGGTGCGTGTGTTGCCGGTGGTGCCGGAAAAGATGGTCGAGCAGAGCCTGGCAAATCCACCGTTCCAGGCAGTCGCGCCCGATAGCAGTCTGTGGCTCAATCAATTAGACCGCCGCTGGACGGCGATGCAAAGCACCACCGAAGGCGAGATTCCCATCGGCAACCGCCGCTTCGGTGAGCCGGTGCGCTACGCTACTAGCCCGGTAGTCGTCGTTGCGTGGGAGAGTGTGGCGCGTGGACTGGGGTGGCCGGAGCGCGCTATCGGCTGGAAAGACATTCAACGGAAGGCTACGGCAGACTCGACTTTCAAATGGAACCATCCGAGCACTGGCCATGCCAGCGGCCTGTTGGCGACGCTGGCCGAATTCTATGCTGGCGCCGGGTTGACGCGCGGGCTCACGCCCGAAGCGGCGACCGCGCAAACCACGCTGGATTACGTCCGTGCCGTGGAGGCGACGGTGCGCTTCTACGGTGAAGGGGAAGACGTCATCGTGCAACGGCTTGCAGAGGAGGGCCGTGGCTTTCTCGACGCTTTCGTCGCGCAAGAGCAGGTCGTCATTGCGTGGAATCAGTCGCAACCCGGCGAGCGGCTCGTCGCCATCTATCCGGCAGAAGGGACGCTGTGGGCCGATCATCCCCTGGCGCTGCTGGAGCTAGGCGCGCTCGGCGAAACGCCGCTGACCGCCAATCAGCGGCGCACCTATCAAGCTCTGGCGGCGTTCCTCACCTCCCCTGACGTTCAACGTCAATTGCTGGCGGCCGGCTATCGCCCCACGGATCTGAACATCCGCCTGGATGAAGCCGGCAGTCCCTTCGCCGCCGATGGGGCCACCGATTGGCGGCAGCCGCAGACGACATTGCAGATTCCTGCCGAAAGTGTGGTGGAGGTGGTGCAGAATGTATGGTGGTACACCAAGCGTCCTACCAACATCTATCTGGTCGTGGATACCAGCGGCAGTATGGAAGGCAGCAAAATTGAACTGACGCGCGCGGCGTTACGTTCTTTCGTGGAGCAAATTCGTGGGGACCGCGACCAGGTGGGATTGATTGCCTTCGCCAGCGATGTCAATGTGTTGCGTCCGTTGCAACCGTTGGACGACGCCGGCCGCGAGACCCTCAACCGCGCCATTGACCAATTGCAAGCGCGAGGCAACACGGCTCTCATTGACGGGGTGTGGGAAGCCTACACCGAACTGACTTTGCGGGGCACGCCGGAAGCGATCAATGCGATTGTAGTGATGACCGACGGTCAGGAAAACAACAGCGATCATTCATTGCCTGAGCTACAACAGCGCATCCAACGCGAAAAGGGGACTGCGGTGGTTATCTTCACCATCGCCTTTGGCAGCGACGCCGACGAAGAACTCTTGCGTTCGATGGCTGAAATGGGCGGGGGGCAATTCCGCCGCGCCACCGAAACGGATATCGAGGAGCTGTACAAGATCATCTCGACGTATTTTTAGAATCAGCGGGGCAAGAATCAGCGAATCAAGAATCGGCAAATCAAGAATCGGCAAATCAGCGTAATTCGTAATTCGTAATTCGTTCATCATTCGTGATAAAAATGCGCACAACAGTTGAAAAGCAGGCGCGCCGCGCCATCATCCAATATGCTTTCTTCCGTTGGGAAAACGCCGTCATCATCGGTCTGATGGTGTTATTGTGGTTCTTTCTGCCTCAGCCGCTTCCAGGATGGCCCGTATGGGGTTGGCCGGCGCTAGGAATCCTGGGCGTGCTGGCTATGGTGGTCGCTACCCTCACCGATGTTGAAACCGGCGTGAAGGTGCAGATTGAACTGGCTCAAGAGAACTTCAATCCGCGCAAAGTGGTAGACCCACAACTGCGTCAGGAGGTTGAGAAGGCTCTCGAATACCAGCGCCGCATTGCCGCCTATATCAGCAAACAACGCGCTGGTGTGTTACGCGACCGGTTACAAGATACCGCCGGCCAGATCGGCGACTGGGTCAACAATATCTATCAACTGGCGTTGCGCCTGGATGTCTATCGCCGCGATCCACTGCTGGCCCAGGAACGCGCTGCGGTACCCAGGGAACTGGAAGCCCTGACGTCACGGCGTAACCTGGAACCCAATCCAGAGGTCAAAAAGCAGTTGGATGCGGTCATCGAGAGCAAACGCAAACAATGGGACTCTCTGAACGCGCTCAACAACCGTATGGAGCAGGCCGAATTGCAGCTTGAACAGAGCAACACGGCCCTGGCAACCATCTACAGTCAGGTGCAGTTGATCAACGCCCAGGACATCGAAAGTGGACGTTCGGATCGCCTGCGCCAGGATATCCAGGATCAAATCGCGCGACTCAACGACCTGGTCAGCAGCATTAATGAGGTTTACGATTACCAGGGCGCCGGTCTGCCAATGAGTTAGGGATTAGGGAGTAAGGAGAAGCCTGACCATGATGAAACGTTTAGGATTGATCGTGATACTGCTCGTCACTTTGTTGCTGGCAGGATGTGGCAGCGGCAAGAAACCGACCAAAGGGGATGTGATCGTCTATGTGGCTGTGCCGCTCAGCGGTTTTCAGGCCAATGGTGGACAGACGGTACTGGGCGGCGTGCGCCTGGCGGCGGAAGAGATCAATCGTCGCGGCGGACTGCTCGGCTACCGCGTCGTCGTCCGCCCCCTGGATGACGAATCCGACAGCGAGGTCGCCGTCTCGCAGGTCGCTCAAATCCGGGATGCGCTCAACAAGGGCGAGCGGGTTATCGCCGTCATCGGGCATCTGAACAGCGGGCAAACGCTGGCCGCGATGGAATTGTACAAAGATCTGCCGCTGATCGTCATCACGCCGACGGCTTCCGAGCAAAGTCTGAGCCAGCGAGGCTACACCAACTTCTTTCGCGTCAACGCCAGCGACGATGTACAGGCAGCGGTAGACGCGCGGTTTTTAATCGAGTACCTCAAGGCCAAACGGGTGGCGGTGATTTTCAACAATACTGAATATGGACGCGGTCTGGCAGCGTCGCTGATCAAAGAATTGGAGGCCCGCGGCGCGCAGGCCGTCACGCGCATCGAGGTCGAAGAAGGCCAGAGCCAGTATCAGGCGGAAGTGCAGCAGATTCAGACGGCCAATCCTGACGCCATCTTCTACGCCGGCTACGAGATCGAAGCGCCGTTTCTGCGTTACGCCCTGGTCAAAGCCGGCGTCGCCGTCCCGATGTTGGGCAGCGACGGCGTTTTTCTGGCGGCCACCATTGATGATTCCGACGGCACGGCTGAGGGGATGTACGTCAGCGCCTTTGCGCCCAGCCCGCGCTACGTGGCCGACGCGAAGTGGTTCGAGGCTTATCAGGTGGTGGAATATCGCAACCCCGATACTTACTCGGTGAACGGCTACGTCGCCATGCAGGTATTGGCCGAGGGGGTGCGCAGGGCCAATAGCTTCGCCGCGCCCAAGATCGCCGATACCTTGCGCAAAGAGGCCGTTCCCACATTGCTCAACAGCCTGCGCTACAAGCCCAACGGGGACCTCACCGATCCGCAGATTTGGATTTATCAGGTGGTCAACGGCGAGTTCCAGCAGGTAGAGTGGAAGTAAGGGACGCTACACCGGTCGCTCCGGTCTGGTGAAACTCAAGCGGGGATCGAGGGCGTCGCGCAGCCCGTCGCCGAGCAGATTGAAGGCCAACACCGTAATCATGATCGCCAGGCCGGGGTAAAAAACCAGGTGCGGCGCGGTGAAGACCTGATTGCGCTCCGAACCGAGCATCGAACCCCACTCCGGCGTTGGCGGCTGCGCCCCCAAGCCCAGGAATGACAGGGCCGCCGCCTCCAGAATCGCCCCCGCAATGCCGAGCGTCCCCTGAACGATCAGCGGAGAAAGTGCGTTGGGTAAGATGCGGGCAAACAACAGCCAGGCCGGGCTTGCGCCGAGCGCGCGCGACGCTTCCACAAAACTTTGCTCCTTAAGCGAAAGGACGCTGGCGCGCACGACCCGCGCGTAGATGGGAATATTGACAATTGCAATGGCTAACAGAGCGTTCTGTAAGCCGCGCCCCAATACGTTGACAATCGCAATCGCCAGCAACAACGAGGGGAAAGCCATCAGTACATCCATCAACCTCATGATGATGTTGTCCACCCAGCCGCCCGTGTACCCCGCAACCGCACCCAGCACCGTCCCCACGAGAATCGCAAAACCGATGGTCGTAAATCCGATGAAGAGTGAGACGCGCGTGCCGTAGATCACGCGGCTGAACTGATCGCGCACATTGCCATCAATCCCCATCAGATGCTGCGGCTGGTCGGCGGGACACCCCAACAGATGAATACACGGTGCCTGACGCTTCTTCACCGGCTCGATGCCGATCAAAACCTGTTCGGGATCGTAGGGTGCGATGAACGGCGCGAAAATGGCGACCAGAATCAACAGTCCCAGGACGACCATGCCCACAATCGCCGAACGCTGATGGAAAATACGGCGCAACATCAAACGCCACAGGCTATTGGCGCGGTAATCCTGAAAACTATGGTTGAGAGCCGCGAGGTCTGCTTGCTTGTAGGAATCAAGCTTTGTTTTTGGAGAAGGAGGTTCTTCGGTTGTTGTGGTCATGGGGAGTGCGCCTCGTCAGTCAAGTTTGATGCGGGGATCAATGAACACGTAGGAGAGATCCACCAACAGATTCATCCCCACGTAGCCGATGGCAATCACCAGCGTAAACGCCTGGACAATGGGATAGTCGCGCGCAGTGATGGCTTCATACAGCATGCGTCCCACACCCGCTAACCCGAAGATCGTCTCGGTAAGCACCGCCCCAGCGAAAACTGTTCCCAGTTCCAGGCCGATGATGGTGAAAACCGGCAGGAGCGCGTTGCGGAAAGCATGCTTGAATACCACTTTAGGCTTGGGTAGACCTTTGGCCCGTGCGGTGCGGATATAGTCCAACCCTAAAACTTCGAGCATGCTTGAGCGCGTCATCCGCGCAATAATAGACATCGGGATCGTACAAAGCGCCACGGCGGGCAGGATAAGATGTTGGATGGTGTCCCAAAGAATTCGCCAGTCGAAGGTAATCAGGGAATTCAAAATGTACATATTGGAGATAAACTCGTAGATGTGAAACTTCAATGATTCAGGATCGCTGGCAAGATGATAAACCTCATAGAAAGGCACGGCCGCCAGGCCGGCGCTGAGACGTCCAGAGGGTGGCAACCAGAAGGGCGTATCCTTCAGCAGCAGCGCAAACACATAGGCCAGCATCAACCCTAGCCAGTAAACGGGCATGGAAACACCGATGTTGGCGATAATCATGGTGATAATATCGGCCAACGAGTTGCTGTACACGGCGGAAATGATCCCCAGCGGAATGCCCACCAGCACGGCCAGACAGATGGCGATGAAACCCAATTCGATGGTCATCGGCAAGCGTTCGATGAGGATTACGCTGACCGGACGGCTGTAGCGAATCGAGTCGCCGAAATCACCTTTGAGCACGTCGCGCATGTAGATGCCGAACTGGACATAGATGGGCTTGTCCAGACCATGCTCACGGATAAAACGCGCACACACTTCCTGCGTCGCCTTTTCACCCAGAATAGCCTTGCAGGGGTCGCCGGGGATCAAGCGCGCCAGCACAAACGTCACCAAAAGAATGCCGAATAAGACCGGAATTGCCAATACAAGTCTGCGAACGGTGTATTGGAACATGCGATTAGCCTTTTAAGAAGCCCTCCAGGCAGGATATCATTTCGCAATGATGCGTGAAACGTGAAACGTAAAACGTGAAACGTGAAACGTGAGACACCGGCTTACCGCGGGTCCACGTTTCACGCTTCACATCTTACACTTACATCCTTACGTTTTACGCTTTTACGTTACGTCTTTACGTTTTACGTCTTATTCCGAACGCCTACTCGCTCGCGTTCATCAGCCCATCCCACAGATAGCTGTAGTACTCGAACGCCCCGGTGTTGCCCTTGTGGTTGGGGTCGGCCGCGTTGATGCCCGCCGACCATGAAGCGATCACATCATTGGCGTCGAAATCCGAACCATCGTGGAACTTGACGCCAGCGCGGAGCTTGCACACCCATTCGGTGAGATCAGCGTTCGGCTCACAAGAGGTCGCCAGCGCCGGGATCACTTCGCCTGAATCCTCGGCATAGTCAAATAGCGGTTCCAGGATTTGCTCACAAGCGGCCAGAGATTCTCCATCGCTCTCGTCGGCGCAGTAGAGACTGATCGGCTCGGCGTTCTGCATGAAGACGAGCGTGTCTTTGCCGGGATCCATGAGCTGGAATTTAGGCGAACGGAAGGGCGGCACATGCGCGTTCTTCACCGACTTAAGCGCCGCGTTGGCCGACGCGCCATGGGCAATGGGCACCATCGGCACGAGTTCACGAATAGCATTGTTGGCCGTCACGTAATAGGATTCGGCCTCCTTCGGATCGGCAATCTGCGAGCCTTTCAGCAACGCTTCGTAGATTTCGGGATGCGGCGTGCCAAACTGCGGATTTTCTTTGCTGAAGTGGAAGTCCAGGAAGTTAGTGATGTGCGGATAGTCCGCGCCCCAGCCGAGCAAATAGATACCGTCCAGCCGGCCATTCGTGGATTCGTCAATAAACTCGCCTGATTCCATGACGACCACTTCGGCGTCAATGCCCAGGTTTTGCTTGAGTTGCGTCTGGATTTCCACGGCGACCAGCCCCGGTTCGGGGAGATAGGCGCGGAACACATCGCGGTAGTAGATCTTGGTCTTGAAGCCGTTGGGGAAACCCGCCTCGGCCAGCAGGGCCTTGGCTTTAGCAGCGTCAAACTCATACCAGGGATCGCCGACGCAACCGTTGGGGATGCTGCATGGTGTGAAGTGCGAGGCCACTTCCGAACCTTTGGGGTAGAAGTTATCCACGATGCGCTTGCGGTCCAGCCCCATCGCGATGGCCTGCCGTACTTTCACGTTGTTGAACGGCTCGAAGGTGTTGGTCATCCCTACATAGAAAATGTTGGGGACTTCCGAATGGAGAAGTTGCAGATTGGGGTCATTCTCAACCTTTTCATAGTCATCCGGGCTGATGAGGGTGATGTAATCCACCGTGCCGGATTGCAATTCCAACAAACGCGCCGCGCCTTCGGTGGCCCAACGGAAGACGAGCTTTTGCGTAATCGCTTTCTTGCCCCAATAGTTATCGTTGCGCTTCATCACGATGCTGTCGCCGCGGTTCCAGCTTTCCAGCATATACGGGCCGGTACCGATGGGTTTGGACAACAGCTCGCCGGCACCGCCGTTCTTCTCGATCCATTCCTTGGGTTGAATGGCGAAGGGGATAAAAGCGACTTTCGCCATAAAAGCCGGATCGGGCTTGCACAGGCTGAACTTGACCGTCAGTTCATCCACTGCCGCAATTTCCTTCATTTTGCCGCCGTAGCTGCAATCCGGGACGGAAATTTTCATCGGCACAAAAGGTGGTTTGGGCACGGCAGTCGCCGTAGGCTGCACGGCGGGGGTTGGTGCAGCCGTTGGCTTGGCCTTACAGGCAGCTAGACTCAGGGTCATCAGGGTAAAGAGGGACATGATTACGTACCACAGTGATCGGCGTTTCATACTTCTCCTCCTTGAATATGAACCGTGTGAATGAAACTGTTCGGGCACCGGGCGCCGAGGCCATCCCTTCGGATCAGCACCTCCTTTCACACACAACTTCCGAAGTTGATTTGGATGGGAGATCGGCAGGTGCTTGATGAAAAAATTATAATGACTCTATGAGACTTGTCAACCGGATAGCGGATATTTGTCATAGAGGTCAGTGTTTGAATCGGGGCAATTGTGAAAGCGTCGCGCGGATAATGCCGACAAGGTCGCGGGATTTGGCTTTCCGGGCAAGCTGTAAGGCTTTGTTAAGATAGGATTTCGCCCTGGTGGGGTTGCCATGCTGGGCATAAATGATCGCCAGGTTGCGGAGCGTCTTTGCCTGGCCTTCCAGGTCCCCCTGGGCTTCACGGATGGCAAGCGCGGCCTCGTAGATTTCGGCCGCTTTGGGCCAATCCCCCAGGCCGTTGTAGGCCGAGGCGATGTTGTTGAGCGTGGTCGCTTCGGCTTCCTGGTCGCCGCGTTCCTGAAGCATGCGGCGTGCCGGCTCCAATATCTCCAGCGCCTGCGCCCACTCCTTGCGCGCCAGGTAGACGCTGGCGATGTTATTGAGCGCCTCGGCCTGCCCGGCGACGTCGCCGGCTTCTTCCTGCAAGGCGTGGACTTGCCGGTAGGCGTTGAGCGCCGCTTCCCAGGCGCTGGCGGCCAGGTGTTCGCGCGCCTGCTGGTTCAGCGTCTCGATCTGCGCGGCACGAGAATCCTGAGTCTCTTGCTCAACACGGTTCTCAGTTTCTGGGATGGTCATATTTTCTTCTGACATTGTCTTCTCCTTTGGAAAGACCGGCTTTGAAAAGAACCGGCTGAAGCCGGTATGTACGCTGTAACCGGCTGAGAGAACCGGCTGAAGCCGGTATGTACGCTGTAACCGGCTGAGAGAACCGGCTGAAGCCGGTATGTACGCTGTAACCGGCTGAGAAGAACCGGCTGAAGCCGGTATGTACGCTGTAACCGGCTGAGAGAACCGGCTGAAGCCGGTATGTACGCTGTAACCGGCTGAGAGAACCGGCTGAAGCCGGTATGTACGCTGTAACCGGCTGAGAAGAACCGGCTGAAGCCGGTATGTACGCTGTAACCGGCTGAGAGAACCGGCTGAAGCCGGTATGTACGCTGTAACCGGCTGAGAAGAACCGGCTGAAGCCGGTATGTACGCTGTAACCGGCTGAGAAGAACCGGCTGAAGCCGGTATGTACGCTGTAACCGGCTGAGAGAACCGGCTGAAGCCGGTATGTACGCTGTAACCGGCTGAGAAGAACCGGCTGAAGCCGGTATGTACGCTGTGTACCGGCTGAAGCCGGGGTGTACGCTGGGTACCGGCTAAAGCCGGCGTGTACGTTGGTGGTTATGCGACGACCACAACGCGCGTGCCCTCTTCGGGCTTTGCGCAGCGGTAGGTATACAACTCATAAGGGACGACCGGTTCGACCCACTGGAAGACCCAGCGGGCAGCTCGACTGGGCACGTTCAGACAGCCATGGCTGTGACGGCGTCCGTAATCATTGTGCCAGTACGTGCCGTGAATCGCCACCCCGGACTCGGTGAAATAAGAGGGGAACGCTACCCCCACCAGGTCGTAATCCTCACCGATCATCCGCTGCGTATGACGCTTGTACAGGATGCGAAATTCGCCGAGCGGCGTGGCCGTGTTCCACAGGCCGGAAGCGACCGGCGTAGAGAAAACCGGCGTCTGCCCCTCAAAACAAGTGAGCATTTGATCGCTGATGTCAACCTGCACCCACTTATCGGGATGGCCGGGTGAGATAGGTGTCAGATCTTCGCGGGTGATGGGACGCAGCATATTCGCTGGGACGTAGGGGCCGGGGGCCCAGGCGATTCCCTCTTGCAGTTGATACCACCACATGCCTGTTTCATCCTGCACCGCAGCGACGACGCGATACGTGGTCTCATAGTACAGACGACGCACAGCGTATGGTGAGTTAGGCGCCGGGCGACTGATGGCGACAGGTACGGTCACTTCGGCCCAAAAGCCAGGCGGTGTAACCTCGGTGACGACCGGTTGGAGGATGTTCTCGGAGGGGTGCACATAGCCGCTGTGGATGAAGCCGCCTTCGGTATAGTACCAGATGGGATTGCTCGGCCAGGGCGCATCGCCGACCAGCATGGCCTTCAAGGGGATGACCTCGTCGCGCGCTTTCCAGGCCACGACTTGCGCCGTAGGGGAAGGTGCCTTGCGGATAGCCTCGCGGGTGCTGATGATGCGCCCCAGTGACGCCGGCGGCAGCAAGAATTCCGGCAAGGGATCAAACTCTATCGCGCTGGCCTGAACAGGTAGCTTCGGCCACAGCAACCAGGCAAGGGCGGCGGCGCTTAGTTTTAAGAATTGCCGGCGATGGAGGGATGGGTTCATAAAGAATCTCCAGAATTAAGAATCAAGAATCAAAGAATGAGCGAATAAGAGAATCAGCGAATGAGCGAATGAGCGAATAAGAGAATCAGCGAATGAGCGAATGAGCGAATAAGAGAATCAGCGAATGAGCGAATCGGCGAATCAAAGAATCGAAAATCCAAAATCGAAAATCCAAAATCGGCAAGTCAGGGTTCCTGGGTCACAACGGCGGACCGGGCGCGGAGACGCGCTTCGCGTTGGCGACGACGGACCAGCAGGCGACGCACGCGCTCATGTTGTTTGCGATCCAACGGATAAAACCATGCGACAACCATCACCCCGATCAGCAACAGCGCGCCAACCGGCCCGGTAAGGATGCGAATCCCCCAAATCGCCGCTTCGGGTTGCGCGAATTGGGTCGCTCCCTCCGGCGGAACCCGGTAGCCTAACCAGCCGAGCACCTGCAACGCCACGAAAATGGCAACAGCGGTGGTCAGTTTGCGGATGAAGTTCTTGACGCCGTAGTAGATGCCTTCATGACGCTCACCGGTGCGCAATTCATCCCAGTCAATCACATCCGGGAAGATGGCGTCGGGCAGCACATGCGCCGCCGAGACACTGACGCCGATCAACACTGCCATCACCACGACCAGGATGTACTGCTGCGGCGGCACAAAGTTCAGCGCCAGCAACAACACCACCCACCAGCCAATGGCGAGGATGTACGCCTTACGTTTGCCCAAACGATAGGCCAGCCACGTCCACAAAGGCAGGACAATCACGGCGGTGAGTAACATCGCGCCCAACACGACCGATTCGATAGGCATGCCGATCCCCGGCACGGTTGCCAAGAGGTCGCCTTGCGCAATCCAATAGACGAGGAAGTACGGCAGCACCACGCCGATCAGGTCAAACGTCACCCAGTTGAGCATGTAGAGTGCGACGGCGTAGCGGAAGGGGACGTTCTGCCAGGCGGTACGCAATGTGGTCTGAAACGAAACCTCCGGCGGACGCTCACGGCTCGATCTTTCGCGCACAGCGAAGAAGATCAGCAGGTAGGGGATAACTGCCGATGCGCCGAAGAGGGCCGCAACGATCACATAGCCTTGCTGTTGCGTGCCGCCGCCGGCCAGCGTGGCATCTACGATCATCGGCGCGGCCACAGCGGTCACAATGGAGGCGATGAAATTGAAAAACATGCGGTAACCGGCAAGCGCGGTGCGCTCGTCATAGTCAGCGGTAATTTCCGGCGTGAGGGCGTGGAAGGGTACAATCACCAGCGTTTGAAAGGTGTCGCTGAGTGCGTAGGCCAGCATCACGTGAATCATCAGCGCGATCTGGCTTTTCCATGGCGGCGCCCACCACAACAGCAAAAAGGCCAGGCCGTAGGGGATGGCGAAGTAGAGTAGAAAAGGCCGACGGCGTCCCCATTGGCTACGCACTTTGTCGCTGAGGGTGCCGACAAGCGGGTCATTGACCGCATCCCACAGCACGCCGATAAACGCGGCAAAGGAAGCCAGGCGCGGCTCAAGCCCCACCACGTCCGTTAAAAAGATGGCGTAGAAGATCTGCCGCAAGGTATTGAAGGTCGCCATGCCCCAGTCGCCGGTGCCGTAAATAATTTTGGTGAGCCAGGGAAGTTTTGACTGCGTTGCAGAAGTATCCATAGTGTCACTCTTTAAGTAAAGGTAAAGAAACGGTAAACGTTGAGCCTACGCCGACTTCACTTGCAACTTTAATTTTTCCGCCATGGGCTTCGATGATACTATAACTGACCGATAAGCCAAGTCCCGAACCGTGGGGTTTGGTCGTGAAGAACGGCTCAAACAACTGCTCCAGGACTTGGGGACTCATCCCCACGCCGGTATCGCGGAAAGCAATCCAGGCCTGACCCTCTCTTTGAGCTGTGCTGAGGGTCAAAGTTCCTCCTTCAGGCATAGCGTCAATCGCATTGAGCACCAGGTTCAAGAACACTTGCTTAAGCTGGTTGGCGTTGGCCTGCACCAGCAACGGCTCAGCGCACCACTCACGTTCTACGGCGATGGCACTATGTTGAAGTTGTTTGCCGGTTAACTCCAGAATATTTTCCAGAATCGCATGGATGTCAGTGGGTTGCCATTCCTGTTTGGCCGGCCGGTAGAATTCACGCACGCGCCGGACAATGGCCGCGATGCGTCTAATCTCGCTTTCGGCCATCTGTAAATACTTTTCCATTCTATCCCGGCGTTGCTGTTCCTCCAGTTCCTCCATCGCCAAAGTCAAACAGCCTTGAATGGACTGCAAGGGGTTATTGATCTCATGAGCAATGGAGGCTGTCAAACGTCCTAACGCGCTCATTTTTTCACTCTGGATCAACTGTGCTTGCGTTTCACGCAATTGCCGGAATTGCGTTTGCAAGTCCTGATACAGGCGCGCATTTTCCAGAGCAACAGCGGCAGAGCTACTCAACGCCTCCAGCAATTCCTGGTCATGGTTATCAAAAGCACCTTGCTTTTTATCCACGACTTCAATCACGCCGATCGCCTCGCCTTTGACAAGAATGGGTACGGCCAACAGCGACTGTGTCTTCGCGCCGATAAGTTCGTCTACCTTTTTATAAAAACGCGGATCCTCCTGAGGATGAGAAACCAGGGCCGATTGCCGATTATGGATGACCCAACTGGCAATGCTGTGGTCCAGGGGAATCTGTTGGCCTGCCAGAGCGGTTGCCGTAGTACTGCCGGCGCCAGCAGCAAAGACCAATGCGCTCTTTTCGGGGTTCAGCAACCAGATTGAAGCATCCCGGGCTTCTAAGAGGGTGTGAATCTCACGCAGCGTTTGTTGAAGCACAACCTCGATTTCCAAATTGGAGGCCAGAGCATGCATGGCCGCATTGAGCGCCGCAATTTCACGGTTGCTGCGTTGGATGCGGGCGTAAAAACGCGCATTGGTCAATGCGACTGCCATTTGATTTGCCAGAGTTTGAATCAATTGCTCATCCGCAGCGTCGAAGGCCCCCACCATGCGGCTTTCCAGGTTCAACACACCCAACACTTGTGCGCCGACTTTCAACGGTACGCACAGTTCGGTGTGGTAGATACGTTGTTCAGAGGGCGAAATATAGCCGGGATACAATGTGGTATCGGGGATATAGATTTTCTCGCCGGTCCGCACGACAGCAGCACATACGCCTTGCGTATCATCAAGCGGCAAGACAATCGTATCAAAAGTTTCTTCTTTCGTCGTATCTTTGTTCAAACTATAATGATACAGGACCCGCTCCTGTTCGTCTACCAATCCACAGGCAAACAAGTCGGCCTGAACAACATGTTCGCCTATTTCCAGAATGCGCCTGATGATCGTTTTTTCATCGTAAAGCAAAGTCAATTCGCGTCCCAGATTGTAGACGGCGCTGAGGCGCTGTTCTAGCCGTTTGTTCTCGGTAATGTCAATCGTCAAGCCACGCAGTCGAACCGCCTGTCCGTCTTCGATGACCAGGGTGACCATATCCCGCACCCACAGCAGCCGGCCATCGGCGGTCAGCATACGATATTCCTGGCTATAATCACGCCGGTCGGCGACGGCCTGTTGGGCATAATCCAGCACTCGTGCGCGATCATCGGGATAAATGTGCTCAGACCAAAAAGTAGGCCGGGTAAGCCATTCTTGCAACGGGTAGCCAAACAGGGACTCGGCCTGCCGACTGACGAAGGTATACCTTCCGGTTCGGACATCGGCCTCCCATACAATCCCTTCTACAGAGTTGACCAGGGCGGCATATTGTTGCTGGGATTCCCGCAGGGCCATTTCAGCGCGTTTACGTTCGATCAACACGGCCAAAACCTGCGCCGCCGCATACAAAAAGCGCGTTTCTTCGGGCTTGGGTAAATGTTCAGGATGCAGATACAGGGTCACAACGCCCAAAACTTGCTCGCCGGAGAGAATCGGCACGCAGTAGTGTCCGTGAGGTTGCATATCCGCAGGCCGCAATTCATGGCGCGGATCATCGCTATCGGCGAAGATGATTTCCCGCGTCGCGGCCGCGCGCCCGCACAAACATGTCCCGAAAGGCAAGTGCCCACACAACGCCTGTGCCTTGGCGCTCAAGCCGCGCTGCACACTTATGCCTAACTGTATGGGGTCATCCGGCGCGACGAGGAAGATGGCGCCCTGGGGTATGAAAGGAATCCAATCCAGGGTCAACAGTTCATCCAATGCCTGCCGAAGCTGGGTTTCTAACGGAGCCTCTTCGAGCGCGATACGCAGCAGTGTATTCAACGCGCGTTGATGTTGGTGGCTCAAGCGCAGCGCCTGCTCTGCCTGCACCCGCTCGGTGACATCCCGCGCCAGCGCAATAAAACGGGCGTCTTCGGCCTGCGGATCGCCCTTTGGGGCGACCGAAAGCTCAAACCAGCCGGGACCTTCTGGAAATTGCAGCGCAAACAGTGCGCCTGTATCGCGCCCTTGTTGCGCCGCACGTTCCAATGCTTCCAGGATGACGCCGGCGACTGCTGGGGGGATCAATGCCTCCAGCGACCGGCCGATAAGTTGGGTGAGTGGCAGAGGTAAACGATCTGGGGAAACTGTACGGATGTCATACAGGGTTCCCCGGCGATCCACTTCGAACAACAGGTCCGGTAGCGCGCTCAAGGTGGCTTCCAGGCGCGCATTGACCTCTTGCAATTGCAGGTTGGCCTGCGCCAGTTCCGCCGTGCGCTCCTGGACCCGCAGTTCCAGTTCATCGCGGGCCCGCCGCAACGCTTCCTCAGCTTGCTTGC
Source organism: Chloroflexota bacterium (assembly GCA_019873645.1). Lineage (GTDB taxonomy): Bacteria > Chloroflexota > Anaerolineae > B4-G1 > SLSP01 > DSWT01. The sequence goes on from JAIOAX010000026.1 coordinate 41,915, forward strand.
GCGCGGTGACATCTTGCTTGATGGCAATGAAGTGGGTGATTTCCCCACGTGGGTCGCGTACCGGCGCGATGGTCATTTCCTCGGTATATAACGTACCATCTTTGCGGCGATTGATCAGCTCGTTGTGCCAGATCTGACCAGCCAGGATCGTATCCCACAATTCACGGTAAAAATCGTCCGGGTGACACCCAGATTTGAGCACGCGCGGGTTCTGTCCCAGGGCTTCTTCAGCCGTGTAGCCGGTCAAGGCCGTGAAAGCCGGGTTGACCCACTGGATGGCGCCGTCACGGTCGGTGATGACAATGGCATTGGCGGCCGCCTGCAATGCCGTCCCCTGCAGGCGCAATTGCTCCTCAACCCGGCGGCGTTCGCTGATGTCACGGATGGTACAGATCACCAGCATCCCCTCTTCCAGTTCTACCGGACTCAGGTTGACTTCCACGGGGAACTCGGTGCCATCCTTACGCCACGCCACCAGGTCTCTCCCCGCCCCCATTGGACGAGCACGGGCCTGCTTGAGAAAGTCCACACGTTGTTGGGCATGGATATGCGCAAACGGCGCAGGAAGCAGCATTTCAATCGGCCGACCGATCATCTCGTCGCGCCGATAGCCGAACAACTTCTCGGCCTGCACGTTGACCATGACGATGTTGCCTTGGGCATCAATGTTGAAGATGCCATCGGGCGCCATTTCCAGCAGTTGGCGAAACCGCGCCTCGCTGGCTTGCAATTGTGCCTGGGTGCGCCGACGTTCCACGGCCAGAGCGTACAGCGAGGCCAGGCGTTGAACGGCCAACCGGTCACGTGGTTCATAGTCGCGGGGAGGATTCGCCAATGCGATCTCGCCGACCAGCGATTCGCCGTGGAGCGCCGGCACGCCGAGGAAACGTTCAATCGGGATGTGGCCGGGAGGGGTACCGGTCGAACGCGGATCGCGCGTCAGGTCATTGACGAGCACTGACTGCTTGTGTTCCAACACCCAACCCCACAAGCCGCCAAATTTTTTGAAGATGAATGACTTGTCCGGCACCTGGCACTGTTCCCAAATGTCGCGGGTCAGTGTGGAACTAATCATAGCGCCGCTATGGGGGTCAATGTAGCCGACGAAGCCAAAACGGCTGCCGGTCAATGCTTTGGCGCGTTCCAGGACCACATTGGAGATTTCCTCCAGGGAAGCCGGTGAAAGCATGATTTCGGCCATCTCGGCCATCACCGCGTTGACATGGGATTCCCAAGTGCGGGCATCCTCGGCTGCTTGCAGGGCGCGTTTCAGGCGCACTCGCGCCTGGGCACGGTGCAGCGTGGCCTCCAAGACCGTCTGCTCCACCGGCTTAAGCACAAAGTCTGAGGCGCCGGCGCGCAACGCCTCGATAGCCGTTTCCATGTCGCCATGGCCGGTGACCAGGATCACCTCTGCCTGCGGGTCCAGGGCGCGGAGCGCCGATAGCAGCGCAAACCCATCCATCTGCGGCATCCGTACATCTGCCAGCGTCAGGTCAGGATGGAATTCCTGGAAAATGCGCAACGCTTCGGTACCCCGCGAAGCCGGAAAGACGTGGTATTCCAGCAGTTCCAGGTTGCGGGTAAAGGTTTGCAACACGCGCTCGTCGTCATCTACGATAAGGATGTTCTTGATCATAGCAAATCAGTGAATGAAAGAATCAGCGAATGAAAGAATCAGCGAATGAAAGAATCAGTGAATGAAAGAATCAGCGAATGAAAGAATCAGCGAATGAAAGAATCAGCCAATGGAAGACTGAGCGAATCGGCGAATCAGGTATGGGGCAGGAGGAGTTCGACGACGACGCCGGGTTTGTCGGCACGATTGTGCACGCGACAGGTTCCCCCCACATCCCATACCAATGCCGCTACCATGGCCAGCCCCAGGCCCATGCCGGGTATCTCGGCGGTGAAGGTTGCCTCATCCTGAAAATAAGGAGTGCCGATGCGACGTAAGGCTTCGGGCGACAGGTATACGCCATCATCGGTCACGCTCAGATTGACGCCGGCGGTGGTTTCAGCGATTGTAATGGCAATGGTCGGCGTGTGGGTGGGGTGAAATTTCCTGGCGTTCTCACATAATTCCCAGAGGATCAATTCCAGCGCCTGCGGGGCCAGCGGCAAGGCGCCGCACTCGGCAAGCGCGCCGTCCATCTGCAAGGTGATGGTTTCCAGTTGCAACGCTTGTTTTATTTGGGCCACCACATCCGGCAGACCGGCAAGCACACAAGTTCCACGGCCTAATCCGGGCGCTTCGAGATACTTAAAGATGCTCATGATGCGTTCTTGTAACATCTGGGCTGCCTGTCGCGCTTCGGTCAAGTCGGCGGCCAGGGTCTCCGGTGAAAGACCCGGCAAATCCTCTTCCAGCAGTTCCAGAAAACCGGTCAGTTGGCCCAGCGGGTCCTTAATCTTGTGGCCGAGCATACGTTCAAAAGACCATGCAAAGCTGCGGCCGGCTACTTCGGTGCTCACGTCTTTAAGTCGAATCAGATAGCGGGCTTCGTCTTCGGCTTGCATTGCAGTTCGATCTACCCGCAACCAGGAAGCTTCGCGCTTTGAGGTGTTGGGTTGCACGAGATAAAGGGGGACGTCGGCTGCCATATCGGCAGAAAATGCCGGCCAGTCCGCCCATGCCGACTCCGGGTAGAGGGTATAACGCGCCTGTGCCAGGCCGGTGAAGGTCTCGGCGAGCGGCGTGAGCGGCATGCGCGAATCCGGCGCAGATTCCGGTAGGCCTAAAAATAACCGCGCGCGGGGATTAGCGTAGAGGATATGGTCGGCGGCGTCTATCATCACGTATCCTACCTCGGCGTGTTCCACCACCCAGAGGAAACGGGCAATGTTGGCCTGTAGGCGACGTTTCAAGCGCAGGCGCGCTTCGGCGCGGTGCAACACGGCTTCCAACGTCTCCATATCCACTGGCTTGGGTACAAAATCTGCAGCGCCGGCGCGCAATGCCTCAATCGCCAGGTTCATATCGCCATGGCCGGTGATAAAAAGCACTTCGGCTTCCGGCGCGCGTTCATGGATGGCACGTAATACCGCGAACCCGTCCATACCGGGCATGCGGACATCCACCAGGGTCACATCGGGAGAGGCAGCGGAGTATTGCGCCAATCCGGTCTGGCCGTCCACCGCCGTGGAGACTTGATAACCCAACAGCTTCAAATTGCGTGCAAAAGTTTCTGTCACCCTTTCATCGTCATCAATAATCAAAATGCTCTTAATCATATCCCACCTCTATAACCATGAATAAAACCACGGATGCAAACGAACGGGAAAACGAATAAATACTTTTATTCATTGCGATTTTCAGCACGGGGCAAGCGGATAAGGAAGGTCGTTCCCTCGTTTTCGACGCTGGTGCATGTGATTTCACCCCCGGCTTCAGCAATAATACCATAACTGATCGAAAGCCCCAAACCTGTGCCCTCGCCTACCGGTTTCGTGGTAAAAAATGGCTGAAACAAACGCGCCTGGTTTTCTGGTGAGATGCCGATGCCATTGTCCGATACACTGACGTATACATTTTCAGCATCGGCGTAGGAAGTAATCGTCAGGGTCTTTTGATAGTCGGTGCGTCCGGCCTGCCGCATACGCTGCGCCATCTCGGTCAGGGCATATTCGGCGTTGCTGATCAGGTTGAGGAAAACCTGTTCCAGCTTGTGGGTGTTCGCCCAAACCGCTGGCAAATCGGGCGCCAGGTTTTTGATGACCAGGATGTCACGTTGGCGTAAACGCTCGGCGGTGAAAATAAAGGCGTCTTCGATGGACCGATTGATAAGGAGCAATCCACAGGCTTCATGGCTCATCCGTCCAAAGGCGCGCAAATGGTCAATGATGCGGCGGGAGCGGGCAATGTCGCTGGCAATGTTCTCGGCAACCTGCAATAATTCTTCTGGTTTGAGGTGTAGACTCAGGTCGCCGGAAGATAGAGCCCGGCGCGCCAGGGTCTTGAGATAATCGGCCTCAAATTGCAGTGCCGTCAGCGGTTGGTTCAGCTCATGCGCTACGCCGGTCGCCATCTCGCCCAGCGAGGCCATTTTGCCCGCCTGGATGACCTTGGCACGTTCCAGTTCCAATTCACGGATTTTCTCGGCCACCAGCGCTTCCAGGTTAGTCGTGTAAGTCGCCAATTGCAATTGCATGTCTTTGCGTTCGGTAACGTCCTGCACGGCGCCGTACACCCGCACGACACGGGTATGCGCCTGGTTCCATATCGGCCGCCCGTAGTCCCGCAACCAGCGCACGGTTCCTTGTTTGGTCACGAGGCGAAACTCTGTGACCACGACCTGTCCGGCGGCCAGTTGCTGCGCCCGTTCTGCCAGCAAAGGCCGATCGTCTGCATAAATCCAGGGCTGCATCCCCACACCGGGGATGATTTCTTCAGGTTGATAGCCGGTAATATGCAAGAAAGCCCCGGTGATCCATTCATATTCGATTTCGCCGTTCTCGCCAAGGCGGTAAGCATAGGCGTAGTCAGAGATGCTCTCCGAAATAAGCCGATAACGTTCGCGCTGGGCGATCAATTCGGCGTTCGTTTTCGCCATTTCCCGTTGCAGCGCCATCAGCTCATTGTTTAAGTGGGTCAACTGGTTGTAGGTTTCCACATCCAGTAGCTCACGTTCACGCTGTTGTTGGGTAAGCAGCGCCTGTTCTTTCAAAGCCGCCCGCAGCGCGTTCATCTGTTCATTGTTAATTTGCATGAGTTCTTCATAAAAACGCGCCGCAGCCTCTGAACGTGATAAGGCGCCCACGATGAGCAATCGCCCTTCCACTTTACCGCCGGCCACATATAACGGGCCGGCGTAGGGGCCATGGCGCAGGGTCAACACCCAATCGAAGGTTGCGGCGTGGGTATTAATTTCCGTCAGAAACGCCGCTACTTTGACGTTTTCGGCATCGGCAAATAACATCTCGAGATGCGCCCCCGGCGGCAGGTTTGCCGCAACCTGTAAATCATCGCGCACAATTTGTACGATGCGACCTTGCGCCTCACACAGACAGGCAATCCCCATGCGCTGACGATCTTGCACCATAGCCCCTTTCAAGAAAGCAATGCTTCTGCGCAGGCAATGGCAGCCTCTGCGTTGACGGCGTAACCGTCCGCACCGATCTGCTGCCAGAGGTCGGGGACGCGGTTGAAAGGATAACCGCCGACCAGGATTTTAACATCGGCAACGGCCGAGCGGCGCAGCGCGGCGATCAATTCGGCCAAGCGGCTTACATGCAGGGTCATCGTGGCCGAAACGGCCAGTATCTCGGCCTGACGGCTGCTCACGGTCTGGATAATACTGTCCAGGGGGGTGTTGGCACCCAGGTAAAATGTATCCCAGCCGGCCATTTCAAAGAAGTCCGCCACCATCCGCACGCCGATCTCGTGGAGTTCACCGCCGATACAGGTTGCTACCAGGCGATGCCCGCAGCGTTCGGTGGCAAAGATGCGTGGGTACAACAATGATATCGCCATCTGGGTGACAGCAGTACCGTAGTGCTCTTGCGCCACGCCGATCTGGTTGAGCTGCCACAAACGTCCCAATTCATATTGCACAGGCTGAAAAACATGGAGATACACATCCCTTACCGGGACGCCGCTGTTCACCGCATCCATCACCAGGGCAATGGCCTGCCGGCGGTCGGCGGCGAGCAGCGCCGTAAGGTATTGCTGCGCTAATGTGCCATACGGAGCCTCCAACTGTACAAACGAGGTTAACGGCTCGCCCGCCTGTACCAGCGCCGCAATGCCGGCGGCCAGGTAATCATCAAGCACAGCACGTGCCTCACCTGTGGATTCTGCCAACAACACGTCGCGCATGGTTTCGAGCGTCACCTGAAAAACGCTCAACGGGACATTATAGCTTGCCAGCATGGGAGCGGCCCAGGCAATGTAGTCGGAAAACAGGGCCGGACGCGCTACCGCCAGGGCTTCGGCAAGGTAGGCGAAGTGATACCGCAAGTCACGCAGGCTCTTTTGGTGTTCCACTTCTCCATAATGCTGCCGCAATTCCGGCTGACGGGTGTACTGGAGAGCTAACATAGCTTCAGTCAATTCAACTTGACACTTGAGAATGTATTCACCGATATATCCGTATGACATAATGCCTCGCTTTACGTTGGTGGGATCAGCCTGTCCGAGCCCTGCGTGCCGGGTGTCAAGCTGTGTTAGCGTTCTTTCTCTATGGCTCCATTCATGCAACCGGGAAACGTAAAATAAAAGCCGTCCCCTCGTTTACGGCACTCTCAAACGTGATCTCGCCGCCCCACTCCTTGACGATGCCATAGCTGATGGACAATCCCAGGCCGGTGCCTTCGCCTACGGGCTTGGTAGTGAAGAAGGGTTGGAAGATGCGTTCACGGTGCTCCGGCAAGATCCCGCAACCGTTATCACGCACAATGGCCGTCACGGTATTATCTGTATAGCGAGTTGTCAAGGTCACCCGCGGCGTGTAGTCGGGGCGTGTAACCGCACCGCTGTGGATGCGTTCCCGCATTTCCTGCAACGCATATTCGGCGTTGCTCACCAGATTGACAAACACTTGTTCCAACTGATGCGGATTGGCTTGAATCAGGGGCAAATCGGGAGCAAGGTCAAACTCTACCTGGATGTTGCGGAGTCTGAGACGTTCGCCCAACAACACAAAGCTGTCTTGGATGACCTGGTTGAGAGCCACGCCGGTGCTGTGCCCTGCACCTGCGCGCCCGAAGGTACGCAGGTGATCAATGATGCGCCGGCACCGCGCGACATCGTTGGCCTGGTTTTCTGCCAGTTCAAGCAATTCTGCCGGATTCAAAGGATACGTCTGCGGGTTTTCCAGCGCGCGCCGGGCGACAGTTTTAAGGTAATCTGCGTCGAATAATAAAGCCGTCAACGGTTGGTTCAACTCGTGGGCCACGCCGGTCGCCATCTCACCCAACGAGGCCAGACGCGCCGCATGGAGGGTCTTGGCGCGCTCCTGTTCCAGTTCACGCACTTTTTCGGCCACCAGTTGCTCCAAATGCGCCGTATATTCCTGCAAGCGCGCTTCCAGGGCCTTGCGCGCGCTCACGTCGCGGGTAATGCACAAAATGTGGCCGCGGCCTTCTGCTCCGATGGATTGCACATAGCGGCTGGTTGTCTCGACCCATACATAGTCGCCGTCTTTGCGGCGCAGGCGATAAGCAATCGGCAAAGCACGCACGCCGGCGAGCGTCTGACGGTGATGGGTTTCTACAGCGGGGACATCTTCAGGATGAAATAATTCATAAGCACTACGGCCGATAAGCTCTTCGGCTGCGTAACCGAGTAAATCCTGACACCCGGACGAAGCGTACAGGTAAACGCCTTCCGCCGAATGAAGGGAAATCATATCTTGCGAAAGCTCGATCAGCATTTGGTAAGAGGCTCGGCTTTCACGCAAAGCCTGTTCGGTGCGCACCTGTTCGGTGATGTCCTGAACGATGCCGAGAGAACGCACAATCCGCCCCTCGGCGTCGCGTATATGGGTGCATTTTTCCTGGACATGGCGGATTTCTCCGCTCGTTTTACGGACAATGCGATGTTCAATGGCGTAGCCATCCCGGTTATCGCGTAGCGAAGCCGTATAGGCAGCATCCACAGCCGCGCGATCTTCGGGATGCACGGTTTCAAGGAAGGCTTCGTAAGTCGCGGGGAACTCCTGCGGTTGCAGGCCAAAGATGCGATAGACTTCGTCTGACCAGGTCAGGCGATTGCCGAGCAAGTCCAGTTCCCAACTGCCCACATGGGCGATCTCCTGGGAGGCCGCCAGCAACATCGCATATTCGCGGGCAGCGCGCTCTATCCGTTTACGTTCAGTAATATCGCGGCAAAAGCAGATAAATCGCCCACCGTCGGCAGGGAGATAGGAGACGGAGACTTCAACATCGTAGAGACTGCCGTCTTTGCGGCGATGGCGCGTCTCGAAGATTTCCGAGCCGTTCTGAATGATGCGTTGAATCCGCGTGGCGGTTTGTTCCGGCGTCTCGACAGCTTCCAGGTCAGGAATACGCAAACGCAGCAGTTCCTCGCGGGTGTAGCCGGACATGCGGCAGTAAGTTTCATTGACCTCGATGACCTGGCCCTGGTCATTGAGTAGCCAAAAGCCATCGGCGGTGGTTTGCAGGATCGTCCGCAGGAAACGTTCGCGCGTCGCAAGGGCCTTCTTGCCATCCACCATGGTACGCAGCATCCATTCCCAACGCGCCTGGGAGTCACGGAGGGCTTCCTGGTTGCGTTTGTACTGCGCCAGGTTGGCAATCCAGTGCTCTAAATGCGCACGCTCAGGCTCCGGGCCAAGAAACTCTTCGGGAGGGATGTAGTAGAAATTCTCATAATACGTGGTACCGATGACGGCCAACGGATGGGTATACAAAACTTGCAACAATACTGCCGGGGCAAAACGGCGGCGGTCATATTGACACAGACCAATGCAGGCGTGTGTTTCGATGAAGTTGTTCAACAGGGCTTCGTACTCGATCCAGCGTTCGGAGCCGGGGAGACCGCGCAAGGCCCAGGTCATCTCGCCGGTGATCCGCAAGGCGGGATAACCGTTATCGAGCGCGTGCTGCGTTTCCGAAGCCAGCAAGTCAATCATCCGCTGGGGCGAGAAGACGCCCTCCTGGGTATAGGTATGATCACTGGTTTCGATACGCAACTGCCCCTGCGCCTGCAAGGCCGCCGTATCAAAGCCGTCCGCTTCGAGGTAACCGGTAATCATCTCGGCGGTACGCGCATCCACAATATACAACACCCGCTCGCCACGCAGCAAGCCCTGCCGGATGAAGGGGATCAGAATCGCGCGGTATTCTTCTTCCGTTTCATAGAGGCAACACAGATGATCGCCGATTTGCAAATTGCTTAAATCAAGCTGGGTATCCATAAACACGGTCCATTTCCAACTATATCAAGTACACTAAAATCCCTGGCTGTCAGCAAATTCAGCAGATTTATGAGTCTACTGAAAAAACTAAAGATCTCACCGCAGAGTCGCAGAGGGCGCAAAGATTTTTATGTTGGATTCAATAAAATTAAGTCTTTCGCGTTTCATTACTAATTTTATTGATATAAACTTAATTTTTCTCGGCGTTCTTTGCGTCTCTGCGGTGAATTAAACTTTTTTCAGGAGAGCCATTTATATGTTGCAATCACTTGAAAATCTGCTTAATCTGCTCAATCCGCTGACTAAGAATGGCGATTTCAACGTACAGCTAGTCTAAAGCGCGCCGATAAACGCGATGCCGCTTGTACCAGCGCGCGCCGATGGCGTTCATGTCGCCCAGGCTTTTGAGATTGGTCTCCATCACCTGGGCCAGATCGCAATGGTTGGCCTGGGAAGCCTTGAGGGTTTTGGCGAATTCGACATACAGCAGGGTACTGCCGCCCAGGCCCTGATACTCCGGCAGCAAGCCGATGCCGTTCGCGCTCATCCACTGCGTGCGTTTGAACTCCGCCAATACACGGATCCAGCCAAAAGGCCATAGCCGTCCGCGCGTTTGCTTGAGGGCTTCAGAGATGTCCGGGAAGACGAAAGCAAATCCGGCAATGTCATCGTCCTTCATCACGATCTTCATCAGTTTGGGATCGGCGACTGAGAGCAATTGCTTGCCGATCATCTGCACTTCGTCATCGTCCAGCGGATAATAGCCCCAGACGTGGGTGAAGGCTGCGTTGTTCACCTTCTGGATTTTAGGGATCCAGGCGCGCAATTCGCGCTTGGTAGTAAAGGTCTTCACCCAGAAGCCGCGCCGCTCTTTAATTTTCTCGGCGAGGGCGTAGAAACGCGGATCGAGGTCCTGCCCGCGCTCGATGTAGCCGGAAAGGTAATCAATCTCTTTCTCGAACCCCGCAGCTTCCACAAGACGAGGATAATAGGCGTAGTTGTAGGGCATGCTCAAGGCCGCGCGGTGTTCAAAGCCTTCGATCAAAATGCCCGGCGCATCCGAGCGCAGAAAGCCTTTAGGACCGTACAGCGTATCAAGGCTGCGCCGCGCCGCCCACTCGGCCGCTGCGTCGAAGAGCGCGCGCGCCGTTGTGACATCGTCAATCACATCAAAGTAATAGAAAAACGCAGCCTTGCGTTGCTGGTAAGCATTATAGCGGCGATTTTCGAGCACGGCAATACGCCCGATGACCTTGTCGCCTTCCTCGGCAAGGAAAAAGTCGGCGTCGGAGTGCTTGTAAAAAGGATACCGCCGCCGGTCAAGCGTCGCTTTGACACTCGAAACCAGCGGCGGCATCCATTGCGGACAATCCGCGTAGAGGTCAAACGGGAATTCGACAAACCGCCGAATGTCTCGGCGGTTACGGGTATCTAATTGATGAATTCTCATAAGGTGAAAAATCTATGTCAACGGATTAACTTTCAATTGGCGCATAAATCTGCCCAATCTGCTGACCATTTTCGGAATGGTCTCTCAGGAACTCTTGGCAGGCATGTACTTCGCCAGCTTCGCCGCCAGGTTCGAGAGTGGCAGGCTCTGCAGCCAGATTTTTCCGGGGCCGGTCAACGTCGCCAGGAACAACCCCTCTCCGCTAAACAGCACATTTGTCAAGCCCTTGACCGTGGTGATGTCATATTTGACGCTCGGCTCAAAAAGCGCGATGTGACCGGGATCAACCTTCATGGTTTCGCCGGGGAGCAAAGTGTACTCGCGCACTTCGCCGGGGATTTCCACAAAAGCGACGCCGGGGCCGGTGATCTCTTGCAGGATGAAGCCCTCGCCGCCGAAGAACCCCGCACCGAGCCGCTTGCGGAAGTGCATTTTCATCTCGACGGAGCTTTCGGCGCACATAAAGGCGTCTTTCTGACAGATCAGGCTTTGACCCGCGCCTAAATTGAAGGCCAGAATGTTGCCGGGTGCTTCCGGGGTGAAGACGATCAGTGCTTCGGGATCGTGGCTGGTGTAGGTCGTCATAAAGAGGGACTCCCCTGCCAGCGCGCGCCCCAGGCCCTTCATCAGCCCACCTTTGGTGTTGGTCGTCATCTCGATGTTGCCTTTCATCCAGGCCATCCCGCCGGATTCGGTATACATGGATTCTCCGTTGCTCAGGTAGACTTCCAATGTAGGCATCACCGTTCCATGGATTTCGTAACGCATGGCATCACCTCCTCTGGTATGTGGTAAAAGAAATAAACATCTTCATTATAGCATGACGTATCACAACAGCAAGATAAGGAAACGATCGAGCCTCAGCGGTGAGCAATGTGCTGGAACATTATACTGACTTTACTAACTGCCCTTTCCCATAACGTTCTCAAGGGACTTTTCGAGAAGTTGATCTATTTCGTCTTAGGTTCAGCGTTATTCTTCATAAACACGCAAAAACTCATCTCTTGATATACCTGATTGGGTCAGTATTGTTCGTAATGTGGCTCCTTTGATTCGAGCATGGTTAGGCATTGTCAAGGGCGTCCGTGTGCCATCGCTGTTCTCTCGCACCATTGCAATGTGATTGCCCTCACGTACCAGATAGAAGCCCAACTGCTCAAGTGCTTTGATTACCTTGCGGATAGGCGCGTATACGGGAAACTTGGGCATTAGACCGCTACTCCGGCTTCGGCGACAAAGGCTTCTAGCACTGGTGGTATGCTTGCAATGGCTTCTATCCCAAAAGTCTCGATATGAAACGCAATCGCCGACTTAGCATCCATTAAGGCCTCCTCATAGGTGTCTCCTTCGCCTACAACGACGCCGTTCAACCCAAGCGGATAGGCCACATATCCGTCGGGATGTTTCTCAACGATAATTTTGAACTGCCGGATCATATCATCCTCCCCCTTGTAATTTGGTCATCGTCAGTGATAATCTCATTATATATCAATTGCGCGTCGAAACGGTTATTTTCAGCAGCAAACATCATGAACTACACTCGCCGTCCGGGATGAAAACAGGGTCTAGCCCCTTGTAGGCGGGAAACGGGCACAAGACCCTAGCCCGTTTTGTACATCGCCAGTACCTTCTCCGGTGCAATTTCGGCGAGGATGTTGTGGATGTTGCAAAAGACATAGCCACCGTCTTGGTTGAGATAGGCTGTCACCGCGGCGACTTCGTGGCGCACATCGTCCACGGAACCGCGCGGCAGCGTGACCTGCGAGTTGACCCCGCCGCCCCACAACGCAATCCGCCCGCGCGCTTTATCCTTCCAGTCGCGGTATGAGTGTTTCCCGGCGCACCACTGCACTGGGTTGAGGACGTCAAACCCGCTCTCGATTATCAGGTCAATTAAATCATAAATCGCGCCGCAGGAGTGCATAAAGATTTTGACCTGTGGCGCGATGCGATGACACTCGTCAGTGAGGCGGCGGTAGTAGGGCAGGAACAGCTCGCGGTACACCTTAGGCGAGGCGATGAGGTTGCGCTGCGTGCCCCAATCGTCGGCGGTGAGCATGATGATGTCAATGTAGGGGGCAATTTCGGGCAGCAGCGCGCGGATGTTTGCCAAAGCGCGCTCCGTCGCAATCTCATGCAGTTCGGCCACGTAGTCCGGTTCAGTGAGACAGAGCATGGGGAAGATCGCCAGGCCGCTGTATGCGCCGATACCGATCCCCGCCGACAGCGCGTTGTCGTTGAAAAACACCGCACGCTCGGTGGATTCGCGCACGCGGCGGCAGAGGTCGCGGGTCGCCACAATCTGCGCGTCTTGAATGAGGCTGGCGTGCATCGCCTGGCGGAATTGTTGCAGATCGAGCTTGGGCAGCTCGGCGGAAAGGTCGAGCGGCTGTCCACCGTGCTCCTCGTCAAAGACGTAGGACGACGGCGGCATGCGCTGGCTGCGTCCTTGCAGGATCGTCCCATCCGGCAGGGTGCGAAAGTTTTTGGGATGCCGTACCAGCGCCGGCAACCGTCCGTTGAAGTCGTACTCATGCCACAGTTCCGGCTGCGCGAAAGCGTTGGTCACGCCGTCGAGGATTGTGACCACGTCAATCTCCAGCGCGTCGAGCACATCCAGATCGGGCAGCGCCAGCATTTGTCCGGTGTCTTCGACGCGCGGACGACGCGGCGGCAGGCCCAACGCCGCGACTAGCCGGGGATAAGCAAAGGCACTGATGGATGTAGAACGCATTCCTCCCAGGTCTTTGGGCATCCGGTCAGGCGTTTGAAAGTTCAAGGCTCGTAAGACACATTCGCGTGAGGTTGTCATGGTCACTTCCCTGTAATGTGAGTATCAACGGATTTAACGGATGAAAACGGATTGAAAAGAAAAAATCTGTTCAAATCCGTTTCATCCGTTGACAATTTTTTTTGTTGGTATGAAATTCCATATAGGGGCCCCTACAGTCATCTACAGAGACATGGTACGCGAAGATACGCAAGTTGCCAAGTGTGCTTACCATTCTGTGGTAAAATTCTGCCGGTTTACGTAAGTCTTGCCGGTGTTATACTAGAGATAAAGGAGACAACTATGATGACAGCACCAACGCATCCACCCAACCAACGCTTACTGACTTTACGCGCCTGGGGTGTGCATTTCTATACGTCGTTGGGTCTTGTGGCGGGGTTCTTTGCCTTGCGCGCGCTCCTGGCCCACGCAGCACAACAATTCTTCATCTTCCTCGCTATCGCCCTCTGGATTGACGCAACCGACGGCACACTGGCCCGGCGTTGGGACATCCGGCGTTGGACGCCCGGCTTCGATGGCCGCAAGCTCGATGATATTACCGATTATCTGAACTATACGTTTCTGCCGGTTTGCTTTGCCTACCGCTTCGGCCTGGTGGAGGGCCCACTGGGAATGTTCGTCCTGGCCGTGGTGCTCATCTCATCGGCCTACGGTTTTTGCAGTGTGGCCGCCAAAACGCCCGATCATTATTTTACCGGCTTCCCCTCTTACTGGAACATCATGATCTTCTATCTCTATCTGTTTGATTGGCCGGTATGGGCCAACACGCTGACGCTGGCCCTTTTTGCAGCCCTGGTATGGGTGCCGGTCAAATACGTCAACTGGCAGACCGAGATTTGCCAGCGCTGGACGCTGATAGGCGCGCTGATCTGGGGTGTCGCGCTGTTATTCCTGCTGCTCACGTTTACGGCAGCCCCGCCCTGGTTGCTTTGGGGGTCTTTGCTCTATCCGGTTTATCACTTTGGACTTTCTTTTTACCTTTATATCTCAGGACGCAATCGCACGTCATGAGGCATCGCGAAGTTCATTTTCAAGAAGGCTCTATGCTGAGGTATCATACCCACAAGGACGAAAACGACTATCCGACTACCAGACTAACGACGCGATGACTTCTTAAGGAGGCTAACGAAATGACAGTACCATCTGGCGAGGAACGTAAGGTCAAGTTTTTGGGCAGTGCTGCAATAGACGGCGCGCCGGTTGCCTACATCGTCGTGCTGGCCGCCGTGGTTGCGGCGCTGTGTTTTGTCCCTTTCTCCATGATTCTGGCTGTCGGTGGAAGTTTCCCAATGGCCCAGGGAATCTTTCCGCTGGTGGGCTGGATTCTGGGACCTGTCGCGGGCGCGGTTGCCAGTGGCGTGGGACGAGCGATCGGCGTTTTTGTGGCGCCGCACACGGCAGGGGTGGCGGTGGTTTCGATATGGGCGGCGATGCTGGGCAGTTTCTCCGCCGGGGTGATGGATGGTCAAGGCAAACGTAAGACATGGTGGCTGCCCTTGACCGTCTTTTTCGTCCTGGAGTGGGTGCTCTTTGCCGGCCGCGCCGTGATACAGAATGGGGTCGGCCTGTGGGCAGCGTTTGCCGGTTCTTTCATTGACTGGTCGGGCGTCGTCTTGTTCGCTTTGCCGACGCGCACGCTGGCGGCTCGCTGGCTAAAGAGCCAGAATATGGGGCAGGTCGTAGCCGGCTTGTTCCTGGGCACGTGGATGATCGCCGGTGTCACTCACCTCAGCGCCACCGTGATTCTGTATTTCATGTCCAACTGGCCTGAAGATGTCTGGATCACGCTCATCCCCATCATTCCGATGGAAAACCTTTTCCGCTGCCTGATCGGCACGGTCATCGGCAGCGGGGTGATCGCCGGCTTGCGTGCCATCGGCATCGTCAAGCCTACCGAGGCAACCTATTAAAGCGTAATTCGTATCACATTTGCAAAAATGAAATGGTGATACCGGCCGTCATTGCCGCTTTAGATAAAGTCTCTTATATGTACCCGCGTTCCCCCGAACCGGTGCTGAAGGATATTTCGCTGGAGATTTATAAGGGCGAATTCCTGGGGGTGATCGGGCCGACAGGCGCCGGGAAAACGACGCTTTGTTTGACGCTCAACGGCATCGTGCCCCAGTTTTTCGGTGGACGTTTCTTCGGGCACGCTACCGTCGTCGGATTAGACACCCTTGAGCATCCCATCAGCACGCTGGCGCAGCACGTTGGCATGGTTTTCGAGGATCCGGAGACGCAGATTACGGCCACGTCGGTGGAGAACGAAATCGCCTTTGCTTTGGAGAACCTCAAAGTGCCGCGCGAAGACATTATGGCGCGTATTCCCCGCGTGCTTGAGGCAGTGCGCCTGGAAGGAACCGAGAAAAAACATCCCCACGAGCTTTCCGGCGGGCAAAAGCAGCGGCTGGCAATTGCGGCGGGACTGGCTTTGCAGCCGGATTTGTTAGTTCTGGATGAACCCACCTCGCAGCTTGATCCGGTCGGTGCACAGGAAGTTTTCGCCACGGTGCGCGAGCTTAACAAGGCATTGGGGATGACGATTGTGATGGTCAGCCACGCCGCTGAGGAGATGGCCGAACATGCCGACCGGCTGGCGTTCCTCGTCCACGGCATGGTGCTCAAAACCGGCACGCCGGATGAACTTTACAGCGAGATTGAATATCTGGAGGCCAATGACCTGCGTCCGCCACAGGTTGCCAGCACCTTCTACTTGATCGGCAAGGCCGGACGTGCAGTGCCCCGGATTCCGGTGCGCCTTGACCAGGGACTGAGGACGCTCGCGGCGCTACGCCAGAATGGGCGGGGGCATGCCCACCCTCCTGCCCTTGTACCGCAGCCGCGCATCCCAGGCGGTGAACCGCTGCTCAGCGTGAAAGATGTGCATCACATTTATCCCAACGGCGTCCATGCCCTGAACGGCGTCTCTCTCGATATTCATGCAGGAGAGTATGTCTTGATCATCGGGCAAAACGGGGCCGGTAAAAGTACGCTGGTCAAACACTTCCTCAAGCTACTGGAACCTGCGCAGGGCGAAGTCCGCGTTGGCGGCATAGATACCCGAACTTTAACGGTCGGTGAATTGGCACGGCGCATCGGTTACGTGGCCCAGAATCCCGATCAGCAAATCTTTAACGCTACGGTATGGGATGAAGTCACCTTCGCGCTCAAAAATCTGGGATACACGCGGGAAGAAACCGCAACGCGCGCCACGGAGAGCCTGGAAGCCATGGGGTTACTGGAGCAGCGCGACCGACATCCGCTGGCATTGTCCAAAGGCGACCGTGCGCGGGTCGTCATCGCCGCCATTTTGGCGATGCGGCCGGAGATCATCATCTTTGACGAACCCACGACCGGGCAAGATTATCGCGGCGCCAGGTCCATCCTCGAAATCAGCCGCACGCTGCACGCGCTGGGTAAGACCATCATCGTCATCACTCACCAGCTTTATCTGATGCCGGAGTACGCCGAACGGGTCATTGTGATGGGCAAAGGCACAATCCTGTTGGACGCTCCCATTCGTCAGGCGTATCATGAGATAGAATTGCTTAACTCGACATGTCTAACGCCGCCACAAGCGGTGTTCCTGGCGCGCGCGCTCGGCGATAGGAGTGTCTATCCCTTGCTGACGCCCCAAGAAGTTGCGGCGTGTGTGACCGGTCAACCGATAGTAGGTCAAGCATGAGTATCCTGACGTTTCAAACCGTCGCGCGCGATTCCTTTTTCACCCGCCTGGATTTCCGGCCCAAGCTGTTTATGATGGCGGTCATCACTATCGTCGCGTTTGTGTGGGAAAGCCCGGTGCTGGAAGGGCTACTCGCATTGGCCGTCGTGCTGGCCTGTCTGGCCGTGGGGGTCAAATTCAGCTACATCCGCAAGCTCATCGTCGTGATGCTCCCCTTTTATATCCTGTTGATCGTCACGCAGGGATTCCTGGCCGGGCCGCTGATCCGCTCGCGCACCGGCCAGACCGAACTCACGCCGCTGTTCACTTTCCCGGCGCAGTGGTTTGGGGGCGGCGGCGCGAGCATGTCGGTTGAGGGTGTGGCTTATGCCCTGAACGTAGTCTTTAAGACGTTGACAATGATGCTCGTGATCCCGCTGGGCATTTTCACTACGGATGTCAACACGATGATTGTCGGCATGGTGCAGGCGCGGATTCCATACAAAATCGCGTTCATCTTCTCTTCGACGCTGCGCTTTTTCCCGCTCCTTTTTGAAGAAGTCCGCTCCATCATCGAGGCGCAACGCCTGCGCGGGCTGGCCTTCGAGAAGCTGGGACCATTGAAGCGGGTGCGCGTCTATGCGAAAGTCGCCGTGCCGTTGATTCTGGGGGCGATGGTCAAATCGCAGATGCTCGAAGTGGTGCTGCAATCCAAAGCCTTCTCTGGCCGTCCCGACCGCACGTATCTGCACGCCTCGCAACTGGGGTGCGGCGATTACGTGATTTTTGCGTTGTTCACGTTGTTCTTCGTCGCGGCGGCCGTGGCCTACTGCGTATGGGGCATCGGGCGGTTTGGCGGGCCTCTCTGATTCCCAGGGTTAAGTCACCTGAGACACCGATATTTACTGGGGGAACGATGAGTCCGCTGAAAAAACTAAAAATCTCACCGCCGAGACGCGGAGGGCGCAAAGATTTTTATGTCGGATTCAATAAGATTAAGTCTTTCGCATTTGAATGACAACTTTATTGGTTTAAACTTGAATTTTCCTCGGCGTTCTTTGCGTCTCTGCGGTGAATTGGACTTTTTTCAGGAGAGTCAACAATGAAACTTGAATTTATCTTGAACGGTGAGGCAATCAGCCTGCCGGATGTCCCGGAGGACATGGTGCTGGTTGACCTGTTGCGCGTCAGGCTGGGCCTGACCGGCACCAAACGCGGCTGCGAAGACGGTGTGTGCGGCGTGTGCTCGGTGCTGGTGGACGACAAATTGACCAAGGCGTGCCGCACGCCGGTCGCCAACATCGCCGGGCGCACGGTGACGACGATTGAGGGCCTCGGGGCGCCCGACGGCGGGCTGAGCGACCTGCAACAGGCATTCCTGGACGCCGGTGCCGTGCAATGCGGCTATTGCACCCCCGCTATGGTCATCGCGGCCGAGGCCCTGCTGCGCATTAACCCCCATCCCACACGTGCGGAGATTCGACACGCCATCAACCCCAATCTGTGCCGTTGTACCGGCTACCAGCAGATCATTGAGGCGATTGAACTGGCAGCGCAAAGGCGAATGGGCGAATCAGCGAATAGCGAATTACGAATTACGCATCACGCCTCACGCCTCACGGATAGCGAATCCCAAAATCAAGAATCAAAAATCGAAAATCGGAAATACGTGGGGAGTTTTACAATCCGCAATGTGGATGGGCCGGATAAGTTGACGGGACGCGCCAAATATGTGGGGGATATGCGCGTGCCGGGGATGCTCTATGCCAAAGTCTTGCGCAGTCGGCTGCCCCACGCGCGCATTCTCCGATTGGATACCGCTCCTGCACTGGCCGTGCCCGGCGTCAAGGCCGTCATCACCCACGCCGATTTTGTGGATCACGGCAACTTCGGCTGGCCGGTGAAGGATCAGTACGCGCTGGCTTATCGGAAGGTGCGCTACGTGGGCGAAGCCATCGCCGCCGTCGCTGCCGAAACCGAAGCGGCGGCCCAGGCCGGCGTGGATGCCATCGTGTGTGAACTCGAAGCGCTGCCTGTGGTCAGCGATATGACCCGCGCACTGGATGCAGACGCGCCGCTGATCCCCGATCGGCCGGCCACAATGACAAACGGCGATCTCGGCGCGGGCAATCTGTGCGACCGGCACATTGTGCGCAACGGTGACCCGGCCCCCCTGCTGGCAGCGTGTGCAGTGCGCGTGGATGAAACGTACACCTTCCCTCACCAGGAACACGCCTACCTGGAAACCGAAGGCGTGCTGGCGATCCCCGAACCCGACGGCGGCGTGACGCTCTATGCCAACAACCAAAGCCCCTTCATCAACCGCGACAACACCGCCGCCCTGCTCGGCTTGCCGGCGCATCGGGTGCGCGTGATCCAACCGCCGGTCGGCGGCGCGTTCGGCGGCAAGGATGACATCCTTTATCAAACCTCCGCCCAGGCCGCCAAACTGGCGCTGTTGGCCGGCCGGCCGGTGCGCCTGGTGCTGACCCGCTCTGAATCTATGACCGCATCGTATAAACGCGAAGCAGTACAGGCGCATCTCCGGCTTGGCGCGGACGCCAACGGCAATTTGCAAGCGGCCAAAGTCGCCTTGCTGGTGGATAGCGGCGCGTATGCCTCGATGACGCCGCTGTCTTCGTGGCGGGCGACGATGCACGCGGCCGGCGCGTATCGCTATCAGGCCGTCCATGTGGATACCACCGCCGTTTACACCAACAACGGCTACGCCGGCGCCTTTCGTGGCTTCGGCAATGTTCAGGCCAGCGCCGCTGCGGAAATGGCGGTAGATGAGCTGGCCGGCACATTAGGACGCGACCCACTCGAACTGCGGTTGCAGAACTGTCTGTGTCAGGGCGACCGCACGATGACCGGCGATCCGCTTGACCACGAGGTAGGGCTGTCTGCGTGCCTGGAATGGGTGCGCGACCAATCGGATTGGCGTCACAAACGGGCAAGCTACGCGCAGCAAGCGCCGGATGCGCTGCGTCGCCGGGGAATCGGTGTGGCGTGCTATTTTCACGGCACTGGCCTGGGCGGTGAGGGCGAGGACTTCGCCGTTTCCACGCTCAATGTCGCACCCGATTATAGCGTTGTCTTGACCTCCGGGCTGACCGATTACGGGCAGGGCAGCCGCACCGTCTTCACTGTGCTGGCGGCGGAAATTCTCGGCGTGGACATCGAGCGCGTGCACATGTTGCGCCCCGACACGCACACCGCCATAAACTCCGGGCCTACCGTCGCCTCACGCGCTTCGCTTGTGGGCGGCAATGCGGTGCGGGTCGCCGCGGAAAAGCTCTTGCAGCAGCTTCACTTTGCGGCAGCAGATGCGCTGAACTGCGCGCCGGAGCAATTGGTGCGCGCCGGCGAGGCATTCGTCGGCCCGGATGAGGAGCCGTTGCCCTTTGAAGCGGTGGTGGATCACGCACGCGCGATGGGGCTGCCGCTTGCGGCTGAAGGCCGCTGGCAAATCCGCCCCATCCACTGGGATTTCCGCGCGGGCACCGGGGAACCCTACTTTTGTTACGTCTTCGGCGCGCTGGTCGCCGAGGTTGAGGTCAACATGCAGACCGGACGAACCGGCGTCACCGGCATCTGGGCCGCGCACGACGCCGGGAAAATCCTCTATCCGCTGGGTGCGCTGGGACAATTCTATGGCGGCATCGTCCAGGGGCTGGGCTACGCGCTCACCGAGCATTTCCGCTTTGAGAACGCCATCCCGCAGACGCTCGGCCTCAATACCTACCGCCTCCCGCGCGCCAACGACGTGCCCGAAATCGTCGCCACGTACATCCAAACTACGCTGCGCGAAGGCCCCTTTGGCGCGAAGAACCTGGCCGAGCCGGTGATGATCGGCGTGGCTCCGGCTATCGCCAACGCCATCTTCCACGCCACTGGCAAACGCATCCGCTCTCTGCCCATCACGCCGGAGAAAGTAATCGGTAATCGGTAATCGGTCATTGGTCATTGGGGACCGGCGTTGTCGGCAGAACCGCGGTAATCGAACCAGTCAAAATCGGCAGGCGCGCTGGCCGGTTGGCCGTTACCGGTAGCGTACATCCCCAAGTAAACGCCGGTAAATCCACCCGCCACGATGCTGCCCAGGTAGCGTGTCATCCCGGTAGCCAACGGCATTTGCTCCGCGGCGGTTGGGCCGAAGCTAAATGTGTAGTGGTCGGCGTCGGCATCTATACCGAGCACTACCTCGGATTGCGCGAGCGGTGCGCAGGCAACTTCTGCGCTCAAATCGCCGATGCGTTTGCGCACCAGCGCCACCCGTTGTCCCCCGCGCACGGTCACCGCGATTTCGTAATGGTGGCTCTCGTTCATCAGCGCGGTCAATCCTGCTTCATCGCCCTCCCGCGCGGGCGTGAAAGACAAGTGCGCGCGCACTTGACAGTCAAAATGCTGCTGCCGCCGTCCGATAAAGGCTAACGGCGCGGCGTCATCCAGGTTCGTCGCCAGCCCGTGCAGCCGCAGATAGCCGGGCCGTTCCACAAGCGACCACGATTCGGGCGTGGGATTGCGGCGGAAGTTCCATTGCAAGGCCAGGCGGTCATCGTCGAAGTCATCGCGTGTGGGCAGCGCAGGCCAGGGATGCGGCGGCAACAACGGCGCATCCATCTCCAATGCAATCGGTTCTCCGGCGTTGATGATCGGCCAGCCATCATCCGTCCATGTGACCGGCGCAAGGAACGTTTCACGCCCCAGATGAAAGTGTCCCCACCGCGAGCGCACCGCCAGGAAAACGATCCACCACGAACCATCGTGCGCCTGGAATAGATCGCCATGCCCGGTGTGCTCGATGGAGCTATCCAGCCGGCAACGGTGGGTAAGCAGGGGATTGTGCGGACATCCCTCGAAAGGGCCGGTGGGTGATGGCGCACGCGCTATGACAATCATATGGCTGCGATGCGTGCCGCCTTCGGCAACCAGCAGGTAGTACATGCCGTTGATTTTGTAGAGGTGTGGCCCTTCGCAAAACCGATCCTCAAAGCCGCGCCAGAGCGTGCGCGTCGGGCCGTCAAGTTTGCCGGTGGGGACATCAATCTCGCGTTGCTGGATGCCCTGGCCCATACCCATCCAACTGAAGTACGCGCGTCCATCATCGTCCCAGAAAATGTCTGGGTCAAACCAGGGTCCGGCGATCCACACCGGATCGGACCACAGCCCGGCGGGATCCTGCGCCTTGACATAGAAGTGTCCGCCGCCGTTCACATTCGTCGTCACCATATAGAACCAGCCGGCGTGGTAACGCAACGTCGGCGCGTAGATGCCATCCGAACTTCGCACACCGCTCAAAGGCAGTTGCGCCTCGCGCGTCAGGCAATGGCCGATCTGCCGCCAATGCACCAGGTCGCGGCTGTGGAAAATCGGCACGCCGGGGAAGTACTCAAATGACGATGTGACCAGGTAGTAATCCTCGCCCACCCGGCAGACGGAAGGATCAGGATAAAATCCGGGGATCACGGGGTTATTGAAACGCATACGCTCTCCTGACCATACATTGTTTGAACGTTTGAACGTTCTAACGTTCTGGCGTTCAAACGTCTCGAAGCTGTGCGTGTTTTTGGGCGTGAAGAGCCAACACGTCGGCCTGCACTTTTTGCAGATAGTCGCCGCGCAAGGGGAAGCGGGTGAGGATCAGCGCACCGAGCAGCATTGCGCAACCGGGGATCAGTCCGACGAGCGCCTTGATGCCCCAGATCGCGGCGGCCGGCTGATTGAGGTAAATTTGTCCTTGATTGGCCTCCCGCGTGACAAAGTTGGTCGCTTGCAGAATGAACGGCATAAGGGCGAGCGCCACCGATTGCGCCGGTTTGGTCAGCAGCGCGTTGACGCCGAAGAACGCGCCCTCGCGCCGCACGCCGGAGCGCAACTCGTCCTCATCGGCGACCTCGGCGAAGAGCACGTTGGTCAGTGTTTGCGGTCCGGCCAGGCCAAAGCCGGCGAGGGCCAGACAGACCGGAATCAGCGTGGTCGGCACTACCATAATGGAGACCAGTGCAACACCGGCCAGCGTCAACAACGCCTGTTGCGCACCGACAACGCCCAGCCTGCGGCGGATCACCGCCGTCAACGGCACGCCGATGATGAGCGGGATGAACAGGCAAGCGATTAAAATCATCGCACTCATCTGCAGCACATAGTCGGCGACGTAAAACAGCGCGCCCAGGAGCAGCGATTGCATCAGGATAGACATAAAGTTCTGCGCCACCAGGATAAGGAATGAGCGACTGGTGAAGGTGTACTTGATCGCCGTCTGCAACTTGAGCGGCTCATCCACCAGATGGAATTCCGGCCGCTCACGCACCTTGAGCGTGGTGATGATGATCATCGCCGCGCTGAAGATGCCGACGCCAATCATCGAGATTTGCAGCGGCGCAAAAGAGGGCGACGTACCGGCCTTCGGGCGGAAGAAATCAGGAATCACGAAGCCCAGGATCATCCCCAACAGGCCGAAGAGCGACGCCGAAATCTGCAAGCCATTGCGTTCGGCATCGGATTCGGTCACTTCGGGCAACAGCGCGGAGTAGACCAGGCCGATGATGGTGTAGGCGGTATCGTAGAGCAGCATCGTCCCCAGCATCCAGGCAAAGAGCGTGCTTGATCCGGCGCCGCGCGGCGCAAACCACACCAGGATGAAGGTCAATGCCAGGAAGGGCGCCGTGTAGCGCATATAAGGGATGCGCCGCCCGTGTTTAGAGCGCGTGCTATCGGTGATGTAGCCGAACAGCGGGTCGTTGATCGCATTCCACACCGCGTAGACCGCCGAGGCCAGCGCGATCCAGCGCGCTTCCAGGCCCAGATAGTCCTGGTAGAAGATGGGCAACAACGCACCATACGTGCCGGAGACAAATGACGTCCCCAGGGCTGCCACGCCCCAGATGACTTTGTAGCTCAAACTTAATTGCGTGCCGTTGCCTTGGGTTGCCGGGGATGTTTTCTTTGCCATGTAAGCCTCCTTGTTTTGGTCTTGTAGTCCGATAGTCTGGTAGTCATATGTGCGCCTTCTGGCATTGTTATGTGAGCGCAGCTTGCAAATCGTGGGAGAGCTGTTCCAGTGTGGGAGGTTTGAGCATCCACCCGACGACGTTGGGCGGGACGCTTTCACGGGTTTGCTGGCTCAGGGGATGGCCGGTCAGCATCAGGACTTTGAGCGCCGGCGCCCGCTCATAAAGCGCGCGTACCAGTTCTAACCCCCCCATGGCCGGCATAACCCAATCGCTGATCACCAAAACGATAGCATCGGCATGCTCGGCATACAGGTCTAAAGCGGCCTGTCCATTGGCGGCTTCCAGCACGCGATAGCCCAACATATCCAGCGCATCGGCCAGCGCCACACGTACCAGCGTATCATCTTCGACAATCATAATGGTTTCACCCTTGCCGGAAGGAAGCGCAGATTCGAGGGACGCCGTTGCCTGGGGAGGAGCCGTCTGCAGCGCCGGCCAGTGGAGACGGAAGGTGGTCCCTTTGCCGGGCTGCGTCTCCACAGCGATATGGCCGCCATGCTGGTTGACAATCCCGTACACCTGCGCTAACCCCAAACCGTGTCCCAACGGCGCGCGCGTGGTGAAGAACGGCTCGAAGATGTGCGGCAGCACCTCCGGGGGGATGCCCGTTCCGGTATCCGCGATGGCAATTTCAACCCATTCCCCGCCTGAGACCGGCCCGCAATCCACACACTGGATCGTTTGTTCCGCAATGCGCCTCAGGGAGATGTGTAACGCTCCCCCGTTGGGCATGGCATCCCGGGCGTTAAGGGCCAGGTTCACCACCGCCTGTTGGATACGGGTGGGATCGGCCAGAATGACAAAGTCGCCTTTCTCAACGGTCAGATCAATTTGTATGCTTTCAGGCAGAGTACGCTGCAACAGTTTGACCACTTCTTTCAAGAATGAATCCACCATCAACGGCCGGCGTTCCAGGACGGCTTGCCGTCCAAAATCGAGAATCTGCTGGATGAGGTTGGCGGCGTGGCCGGTCTGCTGTTCGATGACTTCCAAGCGTTGCCGCAGACTGAGCGGCAGGTCGGGGTTGCGCAGCGACAGTTGGGTATAGAGGACAATCGAGGCCAGAATATTGTTGAAGTCATGGGCAATGCCGGCCGCCAGTTGGCCGACGGCGGCGAGGCGCTCCTGGTGCATCATACGTTCCTGGGTCTCGCGCAATTCTGCCAGCGTGGCTTGAAGACGGCGGTGGCTTTCACGCAAGGCTTCTTCGGCCAAACGGCGCTCGGTCACATCATGGATAATCGAATAGTACACAGTTTGACCGGCTACATTAATCGGGCCACTATACACCTCAACATCGCGGATACTGCCATCCGCGCGGCGGTGCTTAAAAAGATAATAAGGGCGTTCTCCACGGCGGACCGCCTCAATTTCTCGTCTGACTTCTTCAGGCGTTAAGGGGTCAATATCGTGGATGTACTTTTGCGTAAGTTCCTCACGAGTCCAGCCATAATAGGCGCAGGCTGCCGGATTGGCATCCAGGATCCGGCCATCCTCCCGCCTGTGAAGCAAGATCACGGCGCGGTTGTCCTCAAAGAGACTCCGGTAGCGCGCTTCACTCTCTGCGAGGGCTTTTTCGGCCTCCTTACGCGCGGTGATGTCGCGCGCCGCCGCGTAGATCAATTTACCCCGCGGCGACGCACGCCATTCAATCCAGCGGTAAGTCCCATCCCGGCAGCGGTAACGATTCTCGAAATCCAAAACTGCGCGCTGTTGTTCCAGCATAGCTACAGCCGCCAGGGTGGCCTCAATATCATCCGGATGGACGAAGTTGAGGAATTGTTGCCCTTCCAGTTCTGACAAAGAATAACCCAGCGTCTTTTCCCATTCCGGATTCAAGCGCCAAAAATAACCATCGGTATCGGCGATACACAGGAGATCGGGGTTGAGGTTGAAGAAATACTCCAGTTCCGCGCTCTTCTCGCGCAGTTCCTCTTCGGTGCGGCGCCGTTCGGTAATGTCACGGATGGCTGCAATGTGCACCGGACGGCCTTTCCAGTTGAAGAACCGTCCGGTGATCTCGACCGGAAAGACCGTCCCGTCTTTTTTGCGGTGTAGCCGCAAGGGGATGATGACGACGTTCTCGGCGATGATTGGTGTGGTCTGCGTCACTTTACGGGTGTCCTCCGGTTCGGCCGACAGATCAACGTTGCGTTTGGATAACAACTCGGCACGCGTGTAGCCGTACAGGGCCACCGCGGCACTGTTCACCTCCAGGATTTGTCCGGTAGCGTTATCAATCAAAAAGATAGCATCCGATTCGGCTTCAAAAAGTTGCCGATAACGCTCTTCGCTTTCGCGCAACGATGCCAGCGCGGCCGCGCGTCGCTGCATCACCATGTCCAGTGCCCCGGCGGCCATCATTAAACCCAATAACATCCCCAGCCAGCCGATAAATGGCGGAATGGGAAACAGCAGCGGCGGCGCATAAGGTCCATTTTGAAGCCCGATCATTCCCAACCCGGCTATGCCGCAGGCTACCAGATGTATCAGCATCGCCCGGGTACCGAGCAACAGGCCGACAATTACGGAGCCGGCGACATAGAAAGCCACCGCCGGGCTACGCATCCCACCGGCAAAAAGCACGAACAGGGTAAAGACCGACCACATAAGGCTGACGAAGAGCGTTGCCGCCAGCCGCACCCGGCCGCGACGTACCATCTGGTTCAGGCCGACCAGTATCCCGGTGAGGATCGGCAGGCCGATGAGAAAGTAAAGGCGTCCGGGAAAGGGGCCCCAGACAAGCGCACCTTCCACCAGCATGAAGAGCAGGCCGGTGGCAAGCAGCAAGTTGTGCACCACATCGGCCAGGGACGCTTTGTCCACATCCTCTGCAAAGACCGGCGGCGCGAGAAACTTTCGTATACGTGTTATCATTGACTCTCCTGAAAAAAAGTTTAATTCACCGCAGAGACGCAAAGAACGCAGAGGAAAATTCAAGTTTAAACCAATAAAGTTGTCATTCAAACGCGAAAAACTTAATTTTATTGAATCCGACATAAAAATCTTTGCGCCCTCTGCGACTCTGCGGTGAGATCTTTAGTAGTTTCTTCAGTAGACTCAAGGATAATCGGCGAGGATCGCGGCTGCACGCGCGACATCTCCACTCAGCAGCGCTGCCGCAGCCTCATCCAGCCGCGCGTTGACGGCCGCATCTCCGGCATACGTCTTCCGCAAGGTGAACAACCGCAATGGCAGTCGCAAGTCTTCCGGCGTGAAAGTAAACGCCTCATTCTCAACAGCCATCGTCCGGCGGGCCGTCTGTACCATTTCCAAATAGCGGTAGCCGAATTCTTCGGTCGGCTCGATGATGGTGCCCTCGCCATAATCGTTCCAGGTGATGAGCTGGATCACGTGGGGACTATGCTGCAACGCCAGATCAAGAGTGAAGCGGAACGTTTCGCCCTCGCGCGCATCGAGATAGCCATAGCCCTCACCGACGCCGGCCTCTTTATAAATGTCGTGGAAGCCCGGAAACGCGCCGCCGACCCGATAGGCGTCGCCGGCCGTTTTGGTGTAAAAGGCGTTGAGATAGTCTTCCAGGGCAGCCTGTGTCAACACGCCGTCTTTGGAGGCCCACATCGGCGGCCAGGGGAAACTTGAGGTCGCGACCGTCCCCAAACGCTTGTCCAGCGTAACGAAGACCGGTTTGGTCTCCAACACCGCAAACAGCTTTTCCCAGTCCGCGGCGTTCTTATAATACTGCGGCCCAAACGTCAGCAATACCGGCCGCCCCTCGGCCTTCAGGTAAGCCGCGTCGCCAAACCACGTATCTTGCAGGTAGCGCATCACCGCCTGCCCATGTGTGTAAACATCGGCCACAGGCAGATGTTTGTTATCTACCATGTGCTTGATGGTCTGGTCTTCGTAGCAGATGACGAACTGCAAGCCGGCCTTCTTGAGCGCCTCAAACAGCTTGCCTGTAGCGCGGTTCAACACGCCGTAATCCCAAAATTCTTCGATCCCGTACCAGTCCACGATCACACCATCAATGCCGCTCAATTTCATCAACAAGACCTGGTATTCCAACACCGCCGGATCCGCCGAATCGTAGGGGCCGGTCAACGGCATATAATGTGAGGCGATCTGCGGGCGGCCCTGCGCATCCTTCTGTGCCGGGTCGAAGTGATTCATCGTCCAGTGCCAGCCCCAGTAGCCGCTGACTTCCGGCGTCTGATACCAGGGCATGTAATGCGCCAGCAACAGCGGACGCGGTACCGGAACAGCCGTCATTGGCGTCTCCGTTGCCGTAGGGGAGGGCAGCGGCGTCGCTGTAGGCGTAGCGGCGAGCGGCGTCGGCGTCTCAGTAGCCGGAGCCGGCGTCGCTGTGAGCGGCGGCGTTCCGGCGCAGCCGGTCAACCACAGCATGATAAAAATGGCACTTAACGTGCGTGATGGATGTGTCATATCAACCTCCTTGAAGCATCTGTATTGTAACGCAAGTTGACAACTTGCGCTACTTAATGTTTAGCCCGGTTGCCGTTCGCCGGGGGATGGTTATACTAGAGCCATCAAAAACTTGCCCATAGCTGAGAGACGACAATGATGCGACGCCCATGGCCTGTGCTTTTCATCATCACCGGCATCTTGCTCGGATGCGCCCGGTTGCCGTCGCCTGCGCCGTCCACACTTCCGGCGCGCACTCCCACGCGCCCGGCGGCGACCATCACGGCGACGGCTGTATGGGCGCCCACCCCCGCCCGCGAGACGTGTCCACTGCGGCGTGAGCTGCCGTTCCCGGCGCGTCCGGCAGCTTTCGGCGACTACGTTGAGACGCTGCGCACTTATCTGGCCGACGGCGGCGATCCACGGCGTATCCCGGCGCTCCTCGGTACCTGGGACGCGCGCCCGCCGACGGGCGAAACGCTGGCCCGCGCCGATGTCAACGGCGACGGGGTCACGGATAACGTCGTGGTCTTCATCAACCCCGCTGCAAACTCCCAACTCGCTGAAAGTGTACTGGCAATCTACACCTGCCGCGACGGGACGGTGCGTCCGCTGTATACCTACCGGCCGGGCGCACGGTTCAGCCTTGAGCTGATCGGGGCGGCGGACGTGACCCAGGACGGACTGGCAGATCTGGCCTTCGCCGAGGTGACATGTAGCGCGAGCGTCTGCTGGCACACCCTGCGCGTCTGGTCATGGGGCGGCGTGGATTTTCAGGAGCGCGCCGGCGAACCGTTCACCTTCCCCTACGCCGCTTTCACACTGGAAGATGGCCGTATCCTTGTGGGGAGCAACGGCGGCAGCGCCGTGGCGGCCGGCCCGCAGCGCCCGGTCACAACCACGCTGGCATGGGATGGTCGGGCTATCACCGTCACGGCCACCCTCGCCGGGCCGCCGGTCTACCGTTACCACGTTTTCCGCGACGGCGACGCGGCCTTGCGCGCCGGAAAATATGCGCACGCCCTCGATGCTTACCTGCAAGCGCGCGACAGCAAGAACCTGAAAGCCTGGGCCGTGGCCGTTAGCCGCGATGAGGAAGAGCGCTGGTTCACGGCCCTCGCCGACTGGCGGCTGCTGCTGGTGGAACTCCAGCTTCAGAATTTGCCGAACGCTCAGAGCTATTATGAAGCATTGGCGGCGGATTTTCCATCGGGCACGGCCGGCTATGCCGTCGTGGCATTGGCGCAGCGGTTTTGGGAAAGTTACACCACACACGGTGACATGGCGCGCGCCTGCGCTGAAGCAATCCGCGCCCCCGAAGCATTGGAGATACTGGATTTCCTGAACAGCTTCGGCTATGCCAATCCCACATACACCTGGGATGATCTGTGCCCGTTTTGGGCAACGGATTGAACGGATTTTTTCTTCTCCCCAACCCCAAAACGCGAATTTCGGGGATGCTGGCCTGTATGGGGCACTTGACATTACCCCACGCACGCCTGGATGACGTTCAGCCATGTGCGGGCGTTGTCCCGGTCCGTGTGCATTTGCTCGATCAATGCCTCGGCCGAGGGGAAGCGCAGCTCATCGCGCAGGCGGTGCAGAAAATCCAGGCGCAGCCGTTCCCCATAGATGTCGCCGGAGAAATCGAGCAGGTGTGCTTCGACAAGCGGGGTGTGCTGAGCGAACGTGGGCCGCACGCCGACGTTGACTACTGCGTCAAAGCGCATGCCGCGCACCTGCGCCCACCCCACGTAAACGCCGTTCGCCGGCAAAAGCTGCTCGTCGTTGACCCGCAAATTGGCCGTAGGGAAACCCAACTGCCGCCCGCGTTGGTCGCCGTGCGCGACGATGCCGGTAAGCCGATAGGGACGTCCCAGGCAGCTGTTGGCCTGTGCTAAATCGCCGGCCAGCAGGGCGCGCCGGATGCGACTGCTCCGCACGGGATACCCATTCCACTGCACCAGCGTTTCAAAGACGTGCACGGCAAACCCTCGCCGCGCGCCAAACGCTTTTAGAAATGGGATATCCCCCTCGTGATTGTGGCCCAGCGCAAAATCCGGCCCCACCCACAAATCCGTCAACGCCAGTTTTTCCACGAGCCAGGTCACGAACGCTGCCGCCGGAACCAGCGCCACCTGGCGATCAAAAGGGTGCACGATGATGCCGTCTACATCCAGCGCGGCGAGGCATTCAAGCCGCTCTTCCAGGGTTGACAATACACCGTATTTTGGGGGACCCAAAACCTGGCGCGGCAGTGGGTCGAACGTGAGCACCACCGCTTGCAGTCCCATGCCATGTGCCTCGGTTGCCATGCGCCGGATCAATGCCTGATGGCCCAGATGCACGCCGTCGAACGCGCCGATGGTCAGGCCGGTCGGTCCGGTCAACACGAGTGACTCAACATCCTGTCTTACCCACATACCCACCTTTGGCTATCAGCGGATTAAGCTATCAGCAGCTATCAGCAGACATCATGAGCGACGCGCTCCACCCAGCATGAAAATGCATGTCAACGGATTAAACGGATTTGAACGGATTAGCTTTCAATTGTTGCATAAATCTGCTCAATCTG
>JAIOAX010000027.1 GCA_019873645.1 Chloroflexota bacterium
CCGCACTCTGGGCAGGTGTCCAGCTCGGCGTGGTAGATGCGGCGTTCCGCTATCGCAAAATCCCTGGGACGACGCCGTACATGGCTCATCCTTCACCTCCTTGCTCTCTTAGGATGACTCAAGTATACCTCATAACTTGTTAATGTGCCAATTATACTACAATGCGTTAGAACGTTCAAACGTTTGAACGTTCTAACATTCTAACGCAATTTTCGAGGAGGCGTGTATGATACATAATTTCCTGGCGCAAGGCGGATGGCTGTTGATTCCGGCGTTGGTGCTGGGCGTTGTGAACTGGATCGCCGTGGCGCGGGCGCAGAAGCGCGTGGAGTACATCGTTAAGCCGGGGACGCTGATTCTGGTCATCATTGCGGCATGGCTGCTCAAGCGCGGCGCGGCGGATGCACGACTGGCTTTGTTCTTTGTGCTGGGGCTATGCTTCTCGCTGGCGGGGGACGTGTTCCTGATGTTGCCCGGCGAGCAGTTCTTCATCCCCGGTTTGATCTCATTTTTCATTGCCCATGTCTTTTACATTATCGGGTTGAATCCTACCCTGCCGCCGCTCGGTTCGGTGGTCGCGTTGGTTGTCGTGACGGCCCTTGGAGGATGGCTCTATACGCGCATCGCGGCGGGGCTGCGGCAGCAAGGACAACTGGCGATGCGCATGCCTGTGGCGGCTTATGCGACGATCCTCAGCCTGATGCTCTTCTCGGCGTGGGCGACGTGGTTCCGTCCGACATGGCCGACCGTTGCGCGCCTGGCCGTGAGCCTGGGGGCGACGCTCTTCTTTGCCTCCGATTCCATGCTGGCGTGGAACAAATTCGTGACGCCGTCACCGGTCTTGCGGGTGCTGGTGATGGTCACTTATCACCTGGCGCAGTTTGCCCTGGCGGCGACGATTGCGTTGGTTTAGGAAATGAGTAATGAGAAATGAGTAAAGGGGAATGAGTAAAGAAAAATGAGTGAAGAGGGAGGGACAATTCACATCGAAGTCTGGCTTTATGGGCCGTTGGCGCGTTACGGTGGGAGCGACAACAACGTCTTTGCATTGCAGCCTCTTGATCTGCCTGAAGGGACAACGGTGCAGGACCTGCTGGCGCATTTGGGGATGCCCACAGAAGAACGGGGGATCACTTTCATCAACGGCAATCTGAGCGCTATGCCCGGCTTGCAGCCCGACCTGTCGCATTGTCTGGGCGACGGCGACCGCGTAGCAATTTTCCACACCAAAAGTATGTGGCCCTTCCAGTATCGGCATGATGTGGCGATGCTGTCCGAATTTAAGGAGACGTTGGCGCAACGCGAAGATCACGGGCGGCGCACACGTTTTGACACGGTAAGGTAAAGATGGGGATGTTATTAGCCGCGTTGAACTGGATGCAGGTGGAGGCGTATTTGCAGCATGACGACCGGATAGTGGTCATCACCGGGGCATGTGAGCAACATGCAACCCTTAGCCTGCTTGCCGATATCCAGGTGCCGCTGGCGATTGCAGAAATAACCTGCGAGCGTGAGGGGGTGCTGATTGCGCCGCCGCTGCCTTTTGGGGTTTCACCCTACTTCACGGCCTATCCTGGCACACTTAGCCTGTCTCCAGAGACCTTTGCTACGCTTATCCGCGAGGTTCTGGAAAATTTGCGTCGGCAAGGCTTTCGCCGCATCCTGGTAAGCAATGGCCATGGCGGTAATACCGGCATCCTTGGCCCCCTCATCAGTGAACTGAATACGGCATGGCCCGAGGTTCACATTGTCCTTTTTGAGTGGTGGCGACACCCTGCGGTCAACGCCGTCGCCGAGGCCGCCGGGCTGACGCAGTATCACGCCAACTGGTCGGAGAACTTCGCGTCGCTGACACGCGTAGCGCCGGTACCAGAAGGTTACAAATCACCGGTAACGCTATTGCCCGGAACTTCCGCGGCTGTCAGTCGTTCTTTATTAGGTGATGGCTCCTTCGGCGGTGCCTACCAGGCTTCGGATGCGGTCATGGAGCGTTTTTTCACCGCCGCTGTCGAGGCGATGACCACGGCGCTGCACGCCTGGTAATACCCTGACGTTTTTGTTTATTGCCCCGGCGCTCCGAAGCCGAGTGCGGCGTCATCCAGCACCAGCACCCAATCGGGATGTTGCCCGGACGGGGAGAAGGTCTGCGCGCCGCCGGTGGGGAACTGGCCGATCCACGTGGCTTCGCCGGTACATGGCGCATACCACCAGGCGTTCACGCGCGCGCCGGCGATGCTTTGCAGGTTGACCGTGACGGGCAGCGGCAGCGGCAGGTAGACGAAAGCATAACGTCCCTCGGCGTCGCGGGTGGCGCGGACGTGCTGCCCGCCTATCCCCGGATCGGAAAGCAGCAGTGTTTGGTCGGGGATGCGGCTGAGGTAGGGGCGTGACTCGATCAAGGCGCGCAGGTATTTGACCTGGCGCGCGGCCGGCCGGTTGAGCGCCTCATACCAGGGGCGGTCGGCGTAATTGATGTAGCCATAACGTTCATCGGCGAACTGCCAGATGGCGTGATGTCCGTAGGTGACGCCACACGCGCCCGCGAACACCGAACGGTACATCTGCTTGCGCACATCATGGTCTCGGAAATAGCCGTTCATTGGATCCCACTTCGGCCACGGACTGACCGGATGATCCTCGTAGTTCGGTTCCCCATCCAGCACCGGTTTGCACGGGATGAGTGTGTAATCGTGAGTGACCCAATCCCACACCGGCACATCGTGCCCGCCGCCGTGTCCTGACTGCATCATGTGCACATCCAGCCACGGCTCATCGTGCAGCCATGCCGAAGTGGACCGTCCACCCATCGGGTGGTAGGTCTTGAGCGATGGACGCCCCAGGCCGGCATCAATCCCGGCCGCCATAGCGCGCCAGATGGGTCGGTCATCGTGGCCTTCATAGATGGCGGGCCGGTCGCCGCCCAAAATCCAGATGATGTTGCTGTACTCGCGGTAACGCTCGCCGAGGAAGCGCCCATAAATTTCTGCGTTTTCCATATTGAACACGGCCGGCCCTGCTCCCCACATCGGCGTGACCTTGTCACCCCAGGTAGGCAGCAGACCGATATAGAGACCATGACGGGCCGCCATTTGAATCAATTCGTCCACGTAGGCGAAGTAGGCTTCGTTGGGACGGGTGGGATCGTTATCAAGCAGCGGACGCTCGCCATAAGCGTTGGGGGTGTTGAGACCGTCGAATTCGGCCAGTGCGACGGCCTGAATGACGGTGAAACGGTGGGCCTGCCGGTTGGCGAAGTAATGTTCGGCCTCTTCACGGGTCAGCCGATGGAACAACTCCCAGGCTGTATCGCCGAGCCAGAAGAACGGATCCCCGGCTTCGGTGATGATAAAATGGCGATTGGAACTGACTTGCAAACGCGGTAATTCGGTCATGGCTTCCTCCCTCGAAAATCGTTGGAATGTTGCAACGCTCACAGTAGCGCAAACACCAGGTCAGGCTACCAATTCTATAATGATCAAGTTAGAAGTTCTCATAAAACTGGATAAAGTATAATGCCATTGCCAACAAGGGGCAAGTAGAGGTACGATAGCATCCCCCATAATGAATTGACTTACACGCCCCTTCAGGTATAATGTGGACGTTTTAGGGCTGATGCTGAAAACCACGCGGGTGACCGCGCGGTTTTCACTGTAAGGGGCCTGATGGACTGTTGCTGTCCTCAGCATAGGACGATCTGGAAAAAGAGGAGTGGAGAAAAATGCCGAAACGAACTTATCAACCGAAAAAGCGCAAGCGGATGCGCACCCATGGCTTCCGCGCACGGATGAGCACGAGCACCGGGCGCGATGTCCTGAAGCGTCGTCGCCTGAAGGGCCGCCACAAGTTGGTACCCGTAAGCCTGGGGGGGGCGAAGCGCATCAACTGGAAAGAAGCCGCGCAGCGCCCGCGCCGCCGCGACTAGAGGGTATGGCTGTCGCGCTGATCCTTTGACTTGTTGGAGCATCAGAGTTGGCACAAAACCATGCGCCTGCGCCGTCCCGAAGATTTTCGCCGTGTCTGGTCTGAGGGACGGTCGTGGGCGCATCCCTTGTTTGTTTTATGGGCGCTTCCCAACGAGTTGCAAGGTGTACGTGTTGGCATTACCGCCAGTCGCAAGATCGGCAATGCGGTCATGCGCAACCGCGCGCGGCGCTTGCTGCGCGAGGCCGTGCGTCATCTGTATGCACAGATTGGAGGGGGATGGGATTTGGTGTTCGTAGCGCGCCCCCCGCTGATTGAGGCGAAAGAGCCGCAGGTAGAAAGTGTCTTGCGACAGATGTTGGGCCGGGCAGGATTGTGGGTCTCCCCGCCGGATGGTAACGACGGATGAAAAAATTTGCGTTGTGGCTGTTGCGTTTTTATCAGCGTTTTATCTCACCTTATTTCCCCCCATCTTGTCGTTTCACGCCGACATGTTCGCACTATACCTATGAGGCGATTGAGCGTTATGGCCTTATCAAGGGAGGCTGGATGGGGCTTAAACGTCTGGCGCGCTGCCACCCTTTCAATCCGGGCGGCTATGACCCTGTCCCTTGAGCCGGAGAGCATGTTCCATTCTTTCTACGTCTCATTTTTCAACGCCCTGACTATTTGACTACCCGACTATTTGACTACCGGACTATTAGACGACCGAACGGTTTTTGTGGAGGCAATATGCGTGTGTGGCGGATGCTCATTGACCGCCTCTATCAACGAGGAAAAACGCGGCGCGGTGGCAGCTGGGCTATCACTGCGTTGCTGCTGCTTTTTGTGCTGAGTGGCTGCGCCGGCGGCTTGCGCCACGAGAGCTGGCCGGGCATGATCGTAGATGGAGAAACCATCTATGCGGCGAATCTGGAGCGGGTGCAGGCTCTCAATGCCGAAACCGGTAAACTTTTGTGGAGCTTCCCCGATGAATCTGACAAGAATCTGCGCCCCTTCTACTCGACGCCGGTTTTGGCCGAGGATTATGGTGCGCATGGCTTGCTGTTGATCGCCGGTTACAAAGACAAGACGGTCTACGCGCTGGCGTTGGGCGAGTCGCGCGCCGAACGTCCTGATTTGTTGTGGACATTTGCCGGCGCCAAAGGCCAGTATGTCGGCAGTGGCGTGGTAGCGGACGGCAAATTCATCATCGGCAATGGCGACGGCAGCGTTTACGCCCTCGACCTGGACGATGGCGCGCAGGTGTGGACTTTCGCCACAAAGGATCGGGTGTGGGCTACGCCGTTGGTGGTTGAGGATACGGTCTACATAGCTTCTCTGGATCATACGCTTTATGCGCTGGATGTCGCTACCGGCGCCGAGAAGTGGAAGCTAAAGCTAGGCGGCGCGATTGCGACCACGCCGGTATTTTTAAACGGTGCTTTGTGGGTGGGGGATTTCACCTCCAAACTCTATCAGGTTGACCCTGCGACTCATCAAATTATCTGGACGTTTGAGGCGCAAGACTGGTTGTGGGCCACGCCTGTCGTCAGCGGGACAATCCTGTATTTTGCCGATGTCGGCGGCCATGTCTATGCCTTGGATACAGAAACGCACCGGTTCGTATGGGACACACCGGCGTTTATTGATGATGTACTGCACAGTCGTCCGGTGCTCAATGCGGATGGCAGTCGGCTTTTCATCGCCGGCTATGAGAAAGGGATAATCCACGCGCTGGATACGCAGACCGGGGCGGAGATGAATTGGGGCGTCGTTGAACGCAATCCGGGACGCTTGCCCGGCGATCTCGTGACCGATGGGACACGCCTGTACGCTATGCCCATTCTGACGACCGAGCGGATCAAGACGTTCGATATGGAGACCGGTCAAATCTTGTGGGTCTATCCGCCCCAAAATGCAAAGTAGGGAGCGGGCGGGCGCGGTCGGGAAACCGGCCCGAGCGGGCGGGCGCTGGCTGTGGCCGATCTCTGACCGTGCGCTGTGGACTGATATGGCTGTGGCCGGTCTCTGACCGCGCCACCACAGGTTCCAACGATTTTCAGGGGAGATAAAGTAACGTGTGGGATACACTCATCATTCGACCGATTATCAATTTGCTGTTGCTCTTCTACAAATTCCTGGGGCATGAAACCATCGTCGCGGTCACATTGCTGACCTTGCTGCTGCGTATTGCGGTTACGCCGTTGATGTTGAAACAACAAAAGTCGGCGCGCCAGCAGCAAGAGCTGCGCCCCAAGCTTATGGAAATCCAGAAGAAGTATAAGGACGATTACCAGAGATTGATGGAGGAGCAGCGCAAACTGGGCATCAACCCCCTTGGCGGTTGTCTGCCGACACTGATCCAGTTGCCGCTGATGATCGGCCTCTATCAGGGCATCATTCGCGTTTTAGCCAGCACGCCCCTGCAATTGTTGGAGTTGCCCCAGGATATTTACCGCTGGATTCCGACTTTCAGCTCGCTGATTCCTTTGAAGAGTCGTTTTTTGTGGCTGGATTTGGCGCTGCCTGACCCCTGGCTGATCCTGCCGCTCCTGGTGGTTTTTACCTCGTGGCTCTATCAAAAACTGATTACCCCGCCGGCCCTCGACCCGCAATCCGAGGCGATGAACAAGCAGATGTTGTTGATGATGCCGCTGATGATGGGGTTCTTCTCGTTGACGTATGCTTCGGGACTGGCGATCTATTTCTTGATCACCAACCTCATCGGCATCCTGCAATACTACATGTTCCGTGAGTATTACACCTATCCCACACCGCCGACCGAGGATAAAAAATCTGTTTCATCCAGACGCGCTTTGGACGGCACAAGAAGAACGTAGTGTAGCTGCATTATTTGACTTCTGGACTAAAGACTGACGACTATTTTCAGGAGGTTGCTGCATGTCACCTGAAGAATCAATCGTGGTCGCCGCGGCTTCTGTGGATGAAGCGATCATCCTCGGCTTAACCCGTCTGGTGGCGACGCGCGATGAAGTTGAAATCCAGGTTCTGGATGAAGGCAAGCGGGGTTTTCTGGGAATCGGGGCGCGTGAGGCGCGGGTGCGTGTCACACGCCGACGTTCTCCCGAACCGATCACACCACAGTCCCAACCTGAGCCTGCCACTGTCACCCCGCCTGCCGAGCCGAGGGTTGAAATCGCGCCTGAACCGGTTGTTGAAGTTGCTTCTGCACCTGAACCCATACCTGCCGTAGAACCCCCGACTTCGATGGCTTCCGCCGTCACTGCGCCCGTTCCTCAAAAACCGTCTGCTAAACCCAAACCGAAGTCCAAACCCAAACCTGCCGCCGAGCCGACTGCGGAGAAACCGGCCGATCGTCCCGGTGCGGAACAGTTTCCCGGCAGTCTGGACCGCGACTTGATCGAGAAAAAGGCTCAAGATGTGGCCGACCATTTGCTGGCCGGTTTGAGCGTCCAGTACTCCATAAGCTGGGAGCAAGAGGACCGTCCGTCTCTGTGGATCTCGGTGTATGGCAAGGACGCCAATGTCCTGGTAGGGCCGCGGGCGCAAACGCTGGAAGCCACGCAGTACTTGTTCCGTACTTTGTTACATCATCTGGCCGAAGGGGATTACAATGTCGTGGTAGATGCCGATGGCTACCGCAAGCGTCGGCAGCGCAACCTTGAAGCGTTGGCGCGCAAAATGGCGGACCAGGCCGTGCAATCGGGACGCACGGTGCGGATGAAGCCTATGCCGGCCCATGAACGGCGCATTATTCACATGGTCTTGCGTAAGGACAAGCGGGTGAAGACTGAAAGCGTCGGTAAAGGGGAGGCGCGGGCGATCACAATCATGCCGGAGAAAAAAGCGGGCTGATGGAGCGGGTTCTTGCGCCGATTGACTATCTGGTCATCGGGCATGTCACCCACGACATTCTGCCCGACGGCGGGCGCGTTCTGGGAGGGACGGTCTCGTATGCCTCACTGACCGCGGCCGCGTTGGGACGCACCGTTGGCATCGTGACGAGCGCCAGTGCAGATGCGAACCTTGCTCCACTGGAGCGCATTGCGGCGCTGGTGCGTCACTCCGCTCCGGCAACCACGACATTTGAAAATGTGTATGTAGACGGGCGTCGCGAACAATACGTCTACTCCTTTGCCGCCCCTCTGACACCCCTGGAAGTGCCGCTGGCCTGGCTGGACAGTCCCATCGTTCACATCGGCCCGATTATGCGCGAATGTGTGCCCGCCCTGGCCGAGCAGTTTGCCGGTAAGGCGTTCGTCGGTATCACCCCCCAGGGATGGATGCGCGCCAGCGACGCGCGTGGGCGGGTATTCCCCATACCGTGGGCCGAGGCCACTCACCTGCTGCCGCTGGCCTCGGCAGTGGTGTTGAGCATCGAAGACATCGGCGGCGATTGGGATCTGGCGTTTCATTTCGCCCGGCAGACGCGGATTCTCGTGGTGACATGCGGATGGGATGGGGGCACGCTCTTCGTGGACGGTGCGCCGACGCCGTTTCCCGCTGTGCCGGTGACGCAGGTGGACCCGACGGGCGCCGGGGATATTTTCGCTACAGCTTTCTTCATCGCATTGGCTTCGGGGGCCGCGCCTTTGGCGGCGACGCGCTACGCGGCCTGTCTGGCGGCGTATTCGGTCACGCGGGTGGGGCTGGCTTCAACGCCGCGCCCTGATGAAGTTGCCGTATGTGCGCGGGACTTTGGCTTTTGAAAGCGCCGGTGGGATGAGGCGATGACCCGCATCTACACATTCACCAATCAGAAGGGCGGCGTCGGTAAGACGACCACCGTGGTCAACATCGCGGCCGCGATGGCCGATTGGGGCCGGCGGGTGTTACTTGTAGACATTGACCCGCAGAGCAATGCGACGACATGCCTGGGGGTGGATCCACGCACCCTGCCTTCCTCCATCTACGATGTGTTGATGGGTGAGCAAAGCGTCACCGAGGTGATTCGCGGCACGCGCTGGCCGGGTCTCGATATTTTGCCGAGCGCGCCGGCGCTGGCCGGGGCTACGGTCGAGTTGAACCGCATAGCCGATCCTCGCGAGCGCGCCGAACATCTCAAGCGTGTCCTGGCGTCCATTGACGATTACGATTATCTGCTCATTGATTCCCCGCCCAGTTTGGGGGTGCTGACCGTGAATGCGTTGAGCGCCGCCCATGCGGTCATTGTACCGGTGCAATGTGAGTATCTGGCTCTGGAAGGTCTGGCGCAGTTGATGCGTACTATCTCGCTGGTACAACGCGGCCTCAATCCTGCATTGACGGTGCGCGGCGTGGTGCTGACGATGTACGATAGCCGCACGACGCTCTCGCGTCAGGTGGCCGAGGAAATCCGCAAACACTTCCCCCGCCAGGTTTTTGAAGCCATCATTCCGCGCAGCGTGCGTCTGAGCGAAGCGCCGAGTTTTGGCGAACCGGGGATTTTTTATGCGCCACGTTCTTCAGGCGCGCTGGCATATCGGATGTTGACGTGGGAATTGTTACGGGGGGATGGCTATACGCCGGATTGGGCGCCGCCGGCCGGAGAAGCCACAGTCCAATTGACCACCGAGGCCACAGAGAATTTCTGATTTTTTTTCGGGAAGATTTAACGCGCCCTGGATGGATGGGCGCGGCAATTATCCGCGATAGACATAGTAGCGTTTTTGGATGCACTGTATGGCATATTCGGCCATACGGCGCACGGAAACATTGCGATCTTGCAGCAATGGCTCCAACAGCGCGAGGTGTTCTTCGCGTCCGATCTGCGCCAGGGTGAGCGCGCCCATCACTTTTGTGGGTGGGGCGCCTTGGGCGATGGCGCGTTCCAGCATTTCCATTGCGGCTGCTCCTACCCCTAATCCCAACCCCTGCTGCGCAGCCCAGGTGATGAGCCATTCCATCTGGTCTACGGGTATTGGCCTCGCGGGCACAGTTTTGCTTTCGGTGCGCTCTTTGATGGCATTAAGCCCCAGTTCGGCGGCGGCGCGCACGATCCACTCTTTATCCTCACGTACCATGGTTTCCAATATCTGGACAACCCAGGGCTGATTGAGCTGGCTTAATCCCTGTGCGGCGGTGCGTCGGATCATCAGCGATTCGTGGTGAACCGCTTTTTTGAGTACTTCGAGGCCCTCCTCTGTTCTGGACAACGCCTGCGCGAGGCTGGGGAGCAGGAGATCATCGGCCTCAAACAGTGCCTCTTCTAACATACGCACCGCTTCCGACGTCCCTATGTCGGCCAGTGCCTCGACGGCGCTCTGGCGGATTTCCAGGTCGGGGTCTTGCAGGGCGCCCTTGAGCAACGGCATCTCGCGTGGCGACCCTGTCCACCCCAGGCCGCGCAGTGCGGCGGCGCGGATGGCCACTGCGGGTTGCCGCAATGTCTGGATGAAGAAAGCGCGCGCACCTTCACCGGCATTGAGGGCCAGCGCGTGCCCGATGTGCAGACGCATCGCGTGGTCCATCTCGGCATCGGTAAATGTCTGCGCCAGGACTTTCAGCAGCGACTTGCGCCAGGGAGCGTCTTCGGGAGCAATAACACCCCAGCGGGCTGCGCGCAAGAGGCTCTCGATGTTGCCGTAGGTAAGCGCATCGTTGACCAGCATGTTGACCAACGGCGTTACATCCTCCAATCCGGCGTAAAATTCCAGGAGCAGTGCCCAGGTTGGATCGTCGAGGTGGGTCTTGACCATATCCGCACCGATGGGGTCTTCGGTGAGGGCCCAGGCGGTGAGAAAATCATCCCAGACATAGTGGGCGGGCGCCCAGAGTTTCCCTTCACGCTGCAAAAGGTGCGCATCGAAGAGCATGCGGCGTACCGCGCCCTCAAGTTTGGAAGCCGCAGCGCCATCAGGCAGTAATGTTCCGATGAAGTTGTAGATTTCCTGTTGTGAAAAGGCGCGCCCTTCAAGACGGTGGATTTTCGCCAGGTGGCTGAGGGCAGTCAATGTCAGCACCCGCGCTTGTTCAACCAGCTCCACCTGTCCTTCGCCTAGATTGGGGGTGGGGATGCAGTTGTCCAGGAAACGATCCAGAACATCCACAAAGCGGTGGGGAAGCTGTTGTGTTTGCAGGTAGACGATGATGCGGATGGTGAGTTCCAGCAGCGACGCGCCGGCCTCGGCGGCCCAGGCAAGGGTGGGGAGTACATCTTCAGAGGGTGTGTGTGCCTCCATCTTCAACAGATGGGTCCAGCCCTTGTATAACGCCGCGATGGTGGCTTCGCCGGAAGGGGGGACGATTTGCAGGGGGACGAAGCCGTTTTCTGCCAGCATCCCGTAGCCTGTCTCACCACTGGCGACCAGCCAGCAGCTTTTAGGCAGGCTTTGAGCCGCTTCAGCAATCCAGCGGGCGACGGCATGGCGTTCATCGAGGGGCAGGATGTCCCAGTTATCCACCAGAATCAGCGACGGTTCATTGCGCAGGTGCGTCAGGACCCACTTGGGGACTAATTCCGCCATAAACAGACCGGCTAACTGCACCAGACGTTCTAACGGTGGCAACGCCTGGCTGCGGGACAGGTTCTTCCATTGCTTGAGGTCTATCCAGAGCGGGAAACGCTCGTAAGGGCGTCTTTTCCCGCCCCGCTGTGCGGTTTGCCATACCAGCATCGTCAGAGCCGTTGTGCG
Organism: Chloroflexota bacterium; assembly: GCA_019873645.1. GTDB lineage: Bacteria > Chloroflexota > Anaerolineae > B4-G1 > SLSP01 > DSWT01. Next base: position 11,499 of record JAIOAX010000027.1, read on the forward strand.
TCCTGAAGCCTGGGACCCGGTAATGACCAGTTGGGGATGGCCGTCGGCAACGTGCTCGAAGGCGATGCTGAGAGGCTCCGGGACGCTCATGACGCTTTCTGGGTCTGCGCCGGTCGGTAGGGGCGGCGGCGCTGCGAAAGTCGGCGGCTGGAAGACAACGGTTGGGTCTGCAGGGGTAAAGAGCCACAGTGCTCTAAGTGCTTCCTGCAGGGTGGCGACATAGCGATCCTCCTGGCTGGCCTGGGCGCGACTGCGCAGCTTCACCAGGGGCGACCACAGGTTCAAGCCCAGGCGTTTGAGCTTCTCCCGCTGGCGATAAGCCATAAATGCGCCGAGCAGGGCCAGGAGGGCGCCGATGAGCGCCGAGGGCAAGTCGAATTTCCAGACTTGTGACTGCTGAAAGAGCTTGAGAGACGCCAGCACGTCTTGCTCCTATGCGGCTGGGGCTTCCATAACCAGCCGGTATCCTTGCCCACGTTCACTGACGATATAGCGAGGATTGCGCGGGTCTTCTTCGATCTTTTGCCGCAGATACCAGATGTAGAGCTTGAGGTAATCGCGGCGGTTGGAGTATTCGGCGCCCCACACCCGCCGTAACAGGGTGTCGTGATTGACGGTACGCCCGGAATCCTGGATGAGGGCCGAAAGCAATTGGAATTCGGTGGGCGTGAGACCGACCACACGATTGCCCACGCGGACTTCATGGGTGTCCAGGTTGACCCACAGGTTACCGGTTTGGAAGGTGGTTTGTTCACCACGCGCGCGACGGGCGCGCGATAGAGCCGCTTTGACCCGCGTCACCAACTCTTTGTAGCCAAAAGGCTTGACGATGTAGTCATCCGCGCCCAGCCCTAGCCCGTAGGCGATGTTGTGTTCATCTCCCAGAGCGGTCAGGAAGAGCACCGGCACATCGGTGATGTGGCGCAACGCCTCGTAGATATGCCAGCCGTCCATATCCGGCATCAGGATATCCAGGAGTACCAGGTCGGGGGGGGATTCCCGCGCCAGCTCCAGGCCGGCTTCGCCGTTGCCGGCCGATTTGACTGTATAACCGGCACGTTCCAAGAGCAGTTGTACCAGTTGCGCCAGGGCCTCATCATCCTCAATTAACAAAATTGTATCGCTCATGATACGCTCCTTACATTCACTTGTGAGTTGGTGACCGGAAAATAAAATTATAAATGCTATGCCGGCTTGGGGTCAAGAATAAAAAACCTTCAATCTCACGACAATACGCACAGTTTCAATTACTATAATATGTAAGAATTGGCGTTTGTCAAACCTAAAAAGGCTTTAGGGTTAGAAACTAACCAGGATTTTGATACAGGTAAGAACAGGCTAACGTTTTTTGGTCCTTGCCGGCGGGTTGGCAAACCCACGCTGAACAAAATCTATGGATTGACGGCCTGTTTGAGAAGCTGTTCGCCTATGTGGGCCGGAATCTGTCGCTGTGGCGCGTTTTCGATCAGGACGGCGACGGCATAGCGGGGGACTTTCACCGAGTTCAAACCGATGAACCACGTCTGCGTGCGGTTGGGACCGGCCAGTGCTTCGCCGATATGCCCGACAGCCTCACCATAACGGGGCCATAGTTCCAGGATTTGGGCGGCAATGTCCGGCGTGGTGATCCGCACGCTGGCGGTGCTTGCCGAAGGCGTACAGCCGGTTTGAGGCTTCAACAGCAGCCGCAAATTCGCGCGTTCCCCGCCACTGCCCACCGTAATGGCCACATTGACCATTTGCAGGGGCGTCACCAGCAAATGGCCCTGACCAACGGCTTCACGGACCACATCGGCGGTCGTCATATCCCATGTGGCAGCCACGGTGGGGATTTCCAGAGGTGGGGCGTCGGTCAGCCCCCAACGTTTGAAAGCCTCGGCCAGGCGCGCCAGGCCCAACTGTTTGCCCATCGCGGCAAAGGGCGCCGGACAGGCGGCCGCCAGAGCGGATTTCCAGGTGGTATCGGCAGGCGCTTGGGCGCAGACAAGGGTTTCACCGTTGACCTGCACTGGCGCAACCAGCGGTTGTACGGGCGCAGTGGTGGCGCTTTCACGAAGCATTGCTTCTAGCAGCACTGTTTCCAGGATGGCGCCGGGCTGCGCTAACCCTTGCGTCGCCCGATTGAGCAAGGGCGCATCCGGCGCGCTGTAGAGGCGTTCCCAGTTTTCTGCGACTGTGGCAGGGTCGTAGATCGGCGTGGCGGTCAGCGCCAGGATGTCGCCGGTGCGCGTATCCACCAGCACGGCTGCGCCTTGATAATCTTGCAGCAGTTGTTGGGCTTTCCGTTGCAGACGGGCGTCAATAGTCAGGCGCACGTCGCGGCCTGTGGGCGCTTGATGCAGTAGCCCTGCCCAAACATTCTGCCAGGGGGTGCGTCCGATGTCGCCGCGCAAGCGGGCGTCGCAAGCCGCTTCGATGCCGGCGTTGCCGTATTGCAAGGTGGCATAGCCTACGACGGGGGCCGCTTCGGGGACGGGATAGGTGCGGGTGACGTAGCCGGCTTGATCCACGGCGATAGCGGCCAGCGGCGTACTATTGCGGTCGAGGATGCGTCCGCGCCGGATGCGGGATTCGGCCAGGATGCGGCGTGGGTTGGTGAGGTAGTTACGCAGTTCCTCGGCGCGGAGCACGCTCCAGTCGCCGGTGATCAGGGCCACACTCAGCAACAGCAGCAACAGCCCGCGCCCTAAACGCCCTGCCGTTTTTTGTAAAGGCGGCATAGGAGACGCACTGAGGTTGAGGGTGAGCGGCTGGGGATGGGGAGTGGAGATATTCAACAACAGCCCTGTTGCCAGGGATACCGTGAGCAAGGAAGACCCACCGTAGCTGAGGAAGGGCAAGGTGACGCCGGTAATGGGGATGAGCTTGGCGTTGCCTCCGGCGATCACCCAGGTTTGAATGGCAAACAACGCGGCGATACCACCCGCCAGCAGCGACTCAAACGGCGCCTCGGCCTGTTGCGCCAGGACGATGCCGCGATAGATCAGCAATCCCACCAGGGCCGTCAAGGCGATGGCGCCGGTCAGTCCGAATTCTTCGACCAGGGCGGCGTAGACAAAGTCGGTATGGACGGCGGGGATGAGGGTAGGCAGCCCTTGCCCCAATCCCTGTCCGAACAGCCCCCCGGCAGCCAGCGCAAACAGCGATTGCAGGATTTGAAAGGCGCGGTCGGCCTGCTCCGGCGCCCAGGGATTCAGCCAGATGCTGACCCGCAGGGCGACGCGCTCGGAGAGCATGTATCCCACCAGTGCGACGGGCGTGAACAGCAGCAGGCTGAGAGCGACGTGCCAGCCTTTGCCCCACGCCAGGTAGAGCATCGCCACAAAGGTCAGGTAGAAGAGCAGCGCGCTTCCCAGGTCTTGTTGCCACCCCAGCAACAGCAATGCCAGGCCTACCATGACGAGCATGGGGCCGAGGATGGCTATCCACAGTACCTTACCCGGCGTGGTTTGTTGTGCTATATCGCGCCGCTCAGAAAGGTAAGCGGCCAGATAGACGATCAGGAGCAGTTTGAGTAATTCCGAGGGCTGAAAGTAGATGCCGAATCCGCCCAGCCAGAGCTGCTGCCCGTAACCTGAGGGGTTGACCCCGAAGAAAAGCGTTGCCCCCAGAAGCAGTAAACCGGCAGCCAGCAAGGTGTAGCGATAGCGCCGCAACAATCGCGGCAGGGTCGGGAGCAATGCGACGCCGCACAGGGCGCCGCAACTGATGCCGAGCCAAAGAATTTGGCGCAGCAGGAACCCCGGCGCCAAACGCGCCAGCAGTAGTAACCCCCAGCCGGTCAGTAAGCTGACGATGGGCAGGATGAAGGGGTCGGCGCCGGGGAGCTTCTTCCGTAACAGGGCCTCACTCACGCCCCAGATTACGCCCCAGCCAAGGACCAGCGCAACCAGGTGCCATAGGGACAGGGCCGGTGTAGGCGCCGCAAAGTACAGTGTCACCGTCCCCACAATGACAAAGCCGGCGGATAGGAGCATCAAAAGGCCCTGGGTTTTAAGCCGGGCCAGTGTTGTCCTCCGCTTGTGGACGGGCCGGGTCATCATTTATGCCAGGTAAGATTCTCCAAGCAGGCGCAACTTCTCACGGGTTTCCAGAGGCACTCGTTCACGCGCCGTAATCACGGCAGTTTCCAGGGTTTGGGCGCAATGGCAATCCGTCTTGGCCGTGGCCAGGCGCGGCACAAGCAGCTTGATGGCGCGTTGCGCTAACCCGACATTTTTGTTCAGCACCTGGATGACCATCTCGACCGTGACGGCTTCCGCGCTTGCATGCCAGACGTCGTAATCGGTGATGTGTGCCATTGTCGCGTAGCACATGCCGGCTTCGCGCGCCAGGAAGGCTTCCGGGCAGGCCGTCATGCCAATGATGTCCATACCCCATTGGCGGTAGACAAAGCTCTCGCCTTTGGTGCTGAAACGCGGGCCTTCGATGGTGATAAAGGTTCCGCCGCGGTGGACGATGCCGCCGGCTACGGCAAGGGCGTCGGCCAGCAACGCCGAGAGCGCCGGGCAGAACGGTTCGGCGACCGAGATATGAGCCACCAGACCGTCGCCAAAGAATGAGTTGGCGCGTTTTTTGGTGAAATCGAAGACTTGATCGGGTACAACGACCTCGCCGGGATGCAGGTCTTCGCGTAATGAACCGCATGCCGAGACACTGATGATCTGCTGCACGCCGAGTTTTTTGAGGGCGTAGATGTTCGCGCGGTAGGGCACTTCGGAAGGCGTGTGCACATGTCCTCGTCCATGCCGTGGTAAGAAAACAACCGGCACGCCGCCGATTGTGCCGGCAATCAGCGCGTCGCTGGGATCGCCAAACGGCGTGGTGGTGTAGATTTCGTGGATGTCTTCGAGGCCCTCCATCTGGTACAGTCCTGAGCCGCCGATGATGCCGATGGGGATGGATTCTGTCAACATACATTTCTCCTTCAGTAGTCAGATAGTCGTTTAGTCGGATAGTCGTTAGTCTGGTCGTTTGGTCATTAAAATCTGCTCAATCTGCTTAATCTGCTGATTTATCCTTGTCCGGCTCCGGCGCGACGACGAAGGTGTAGTTTTCGTGACACAGGCCACAGCCGACGTAGGGATTCGCTACCGGCGTCTGGCTACGGGTACATTCGGCATGGACGTGCACACGTTTGCCTTTCCAGAAACGCCAGCCACTTCCGCCGATATGGAGGCGCAGGATCAACGTCGTACAACCGTTGGCGCGGCGAATATCGGGAACGCTACATGTAGCGCACAAAGCCGGTGTCCAGCGCTGCGCGTCAGGTTGTCCTTCCAACAGGCGACAGGTTGCCTTATCGGCGGCCCGCCGATGGTATCCTGCATAATAATAGGGACATTCCCGCCCATCAGGTATACGCATGGTGGTCGGAAAGTCCTTTAGCCGCCGATGTAACTTTGCAGCATGTGGCGGTTCACGTAGACCAAACGCGCCTGCGTCGGAAGCTGTTCCGCCCCACCGGCCAGGAAATAAATCTCCGCGTCGGTGACGGGAAAGAAGAGTCCCTTCCAAAAGTCCAGGAAGTTGTGGATTTTGGCCTCGCCGAGAAAGGGGACATTGCCTCTGACGATGGCCAGGGGCAGATACAGCATCACCGTGCTCGTTTTGGGGGCCGCCCGAAATGTTGCCAGAGATTCCTCTTGGGTGAGCAAGAGTAGTTGAATGCGATCACGGGTGAGAACAATCAACGGCGTGTGACTTGACGGCAGGCCCGAAAAGGCCCAGGGGACGATGTGCGGGTTGTTGAGCTTCAAAAAATCCAGCCCATCCTGGTTGATGTAGTTGTGCGGGGGCCCCAATGTTTCCAGTTCACCGGTAACCCAGAGTAAATCGTTGGCGATCTGAACTTGGTGGGTTTGAATCGGCGAGCCTACCTGTGCTTTGCTCGATAGTCCCATAGTCGTACCTCCTTGAAAATAGTCTGGCAGTCATGACTCTCTTGAAAAAGTCTAATTCACCGCAGAGACGCAAAGAACGCAGAGAAAAAATTAAAGCTCAAATCAATAAAATTAATATGGAAATATAAAAGACTTAATCTTATTGAATCCGACATAAGAATCTTTGTGCCCTCTGTGACTCTGCGGTGAGATTTTTAGTTTTTTCAGTAGTCTCTTAAATCCTTAATCATGACGATAATGATACCTTTAAGCCAGGAAGGCGCAAATGTTAAGGTTGTTTTGCTGATCCAGACGCTGTCTTTTTATAGACGCGCGCCTGCCAGCGCGTAAAGCTGTTCTTCGGTCAGCATTGGCGTATTCAGCGCCTGCGCGCGATTGTACTTGCTGCCGCCGGGGTCCGCGCCGACGATGAGATAGCTGGTCTTCTGGCTGACCGAACCGCTGACCTTGCCGCCCAGGGACTCAATCCATGCAGCCACCTCATCCCGGGGATGGGAAAGTGTGCCCGTGATGACGAAAGTGAGGCCGGCGAGCGGTTGCGCGCCTGTGGGCGTTTTAACCTCTGCGGACAGTCGCAGACCGGCGCGGCGCAGCTTTTCAACCATGTCGCGGTTGTGGGTGTGTGCAAACCACGTCAGGATGTTCTGCGCGGTGATGGGGCCGATGCCTTCCACACTGGCGATGCTCTCCGCGTCCGCCGCCGCCAGCGCATCCAGTGAGGGGAACGCCTGCGCCAGCACGCTGGCCACCGTCGTTCCCACGCCGCGAATCCCCAGCGCGGCCAGCACCCGGTCGTAAGGTCGGTCCTTGGCCTGTGCGATGGCGGCCAGCAGGTTGTCGGCTTTCTTATCGGCGAAGCCCTCAAGCGTGAGCAGCGCCTCTTTGGTGAGGTAGTACAGGTCGGCGGGGTCACTGACCAGACGCTGTTCCACCAGTTGTACGGCGGTGCGTTCGCCTAACCCTTCAATGTCCAGCACGTGGGTGAAGTAGGTGAGCTTCTGTACCAGTTGCGCCGGACATGCAGCGTTGATGCAGTAGTAAGCGATTTCGCCTTCCGGGTGGACGACGGGATCGCCGCACGCCGGACATACCGACGGCGGCGCGATGGGACGCTCATTGCCGTCGCGCACATCTGCAATCGGCCCGGCGACGTAGGGGATCACGTCGCCGGCGCGTTTGACGAGCACGCGGTCCCCGATGCGGATGTCGCGCTCGGTGATGAAGTCGAAGTTGTGCAGCGAGGCGCGGCTCACCGTCACACCGGCGATGGGGACTGGCTCCAGCAGCGCCGTGGGGGTGATGACGCCCGTCCGTCCGACGGAGAATTCTACATCCAGAAGTTGGGTTGTTGCCTCTTGCGCCGGAAATTTGTAGGCCACGGCGCCGCGCGGTCGGCCTCCTACAACGCCAAGCGCCGTCTGTGTCGCCAGATCGTCAATTTTGATGACCAGGCCGTCGGCTTCATAGGCGAGTTGATCGCGCCGGCTGTGCATGGCCTCGCAATAATCGGCGACGGCGTTCAAGTCGTCGAAAAAGGCGATTTCGTCCGGCAGGGGAAAACCCAGCGCACGCAGGTACTTCAGGGTACCGTGTTGTGTTTCCGGGATCGGGCCATCCGCCGTGACAATGCTGTAGGCGTACAGGCGCAGCGGACGCCGCGCGGTGATGGCCGGATCGAGTTGCCGCAGCGAACCGGCAGCGGCGTTGCGCGGGTTGGCGAAGGGCGCTTCGCCTGCCTCGATCAGCCGCTCGTTGAGGGCATCGAAGTCTTTGAGCAGGATGAGCACTTCGCCGCGCACGACCAGATATGAAGGGGGCTGCGGGCCATCAGGGGCCACGGGAATGCGCAACGGCAGCGTTTTGACCGTGCGCAGGTTGGCCGTGATGTCCTCGCCGACCTGCCCGTCGCCGCGCGTCGCGCCGAGCACGAGCTGCCCCTGGCGGTAGTGCAACACTACCGTCAGCCCATCGAATTTCGGTTCGACGGTGTAGGCCAGGGGTGGGGCGTCTTCGGGGAGCAGCTTGCGGATGCGGGCATGCCAGGCGAAAAGCTCCTCGCGGCTGCTGGCTTTATCCAGGCTGAGGATGGGCGCCGGGTGCGTGACCTTCTCGAAGCCTTCGGCCGGCGCACCGCCGACCCGCTGAGTAGGCGAATCCGGCGTGAGCAGCTCCGGGTGCGCCTGTTCGATGGCGCGCAGTTCGTCCATCAAGGCGTCGAACTGCGCATCGCTGATCACCGGGCTATCCAGCACGTAATAGCGGTAATTGTGGTAGTTGATCTCTTCGCGGAGTTTTGCGGCGCGCAAAGCGATTTCGCGATCCATAGGCACCTCCAGGATTAACGGTTAGAGCGTTAGAACGTCTGAACGTTCCAACGTTCTAACGCAGTGTGACGACCAGGTAATCGGCGACGGCCCACCCTTCGCGTTGCGGATTGGCTTCATCGCGCAAAAACCACCACGTAAACCCGTCGGCAACCATCGGCCCGGAAGCCACAAGAAATACCTCGCCTTCTGTGGCAATGTAGCGGCGTTCGGCGGCGACGCCCGGCAGGGCGCGCATGTTCAGTCCCGCTGCACCGGTCCCGCTCACACGCACCCGCACGCCGACGCCGATCTCGGTCGGTGAGAGGGGCAGGGTGGGGGTGGGCGAAGGTTGCGGGGTGGGAGTCGGCGTAGGGGTAGGCGTCGGCGTGGCCGTCCAGATGATGGCGGTGGGACGCGGCCCCGGCGGAAGCGTCACCGGCCTGGAAAATAACCACAGGCCGGTCACAATGACTAACAGGATGCCGCCGATCAACAGAGCCAGGCATCCCCATTGCAAGATATTCGCATGCTCGACGGTGTTGGTGGTCACACCGCTATTATACTCTGAAACCGGAGACGACAAAAAGCCTCGCTGTCAGAGAGGTGTGACCGTTATCATAGCTTTCGCGCTTGAATCTGGCTACTATAAAGGTGTAATTCAGATCGGCAAACAACGCAGACGGAAGCAACGCTCTGACTACAGAACTAAAGACTACCAGACTAAAGACTGTTTCACTAAGGAGGCCGACGATGAACACTGACCTGTTGACTGGCGGTACACCGATTATCCCCCCGTCCGATTTTCCGGTTGTGTGGGCCAATCCTGAGGATGCACAGTATCACTGGACGCGCGACCGCGAGCACATGCCCGATCCGATTACACCGATGTTCGACAGCGTGGCTGCACTCACTGCATCGGAAGGGCGGCGGCGCACCATCGCCGTCTATGACGAAGCGATTTTGAGCCGCCATGACCGCGTGATTAACAGTTACGATTATACCCGTCTGGTTCCCTTTACCGGAACGCCGGAGGAAGTTGAAGCCCGCGCCCGCCGCCACCGCGAGAAGATGCTGGCTGTGATTTCACGGCTGCGCGAAATCTGGGAAAAGGAATGGTTGCCGGCGTTGGAAGATGATTGGGCATTCTGGGCGACCTTCGACCTTGACGCGGCGGACATGGCATCGCTGGCGGCGCATCTGGAAGAAAGCCTGGCGCGCGTCGCCCATCTTTACGAGATTCACTATTTGATGGGACCGCCGATGTGGTTTGCCATTGATGAGTTCGAGATCTGCTATTGCGACCTCTTCCCTGGAAAAACGCCGCTCGACGCTCACCGGCTGTTGCAGGGTTTCGATAACAAAACTTTGGAGATCGGACGTGCGCTGTGGCATCTGCGTGATCTTGCCAAAACATTGCCGCCTGTCTGCCAGATATTGAGCGAGTATCCGGCGAATGTAGTCCTGACAGCACTTGAGGCATCCCCGGAGGGGCGGAGTTTTCTGACCGAGTTGCGCAGTTTCCTCGCCACTTATGGGCGGCGCAGCAGCCTGTGGGATTGGGGCTACCCCGGTTGGGAAGATGATCCCACACCTGTCATCAATAACTTGAAGCACTATTTGACACAACCCGACCGTGACCTGCGCGCCGAACTGACGCTGGCAGCCGCTGAACGTGAGGCGGCGATTGCCCAGGCGCGCCGGGAGCTGGTCGGCTATCCGCAACCGGTCCGTGAGTGGTTTGAAAGGCTCCTGGAGGCCGCGCAAACGGCGCTGGTGCTGACCGAAAATCACACCTACTACATTGACTTCAACGGCTTTGGCTGGATGCACCGGTTGATCCGTGAATTCGGCCGGCGTTTTGCCGCCGCCGGCCGTCTTAACGCGCCGGATGACGTCTTTTATCTCTCGCTGGCCGAGTTGCGGGAAATGATCGCCGATCCTGCGCTTGACCGGTGCGACCGCACCGCGGCCCGCCGCGCGGAGATGGCTTATTGGGCGGCCTATCCTGAACCATCAGAACTGGGAACGCGACCGGCGAAGCCGGTCTATCTTTACTCACCGGATGCGCGCCGTATGATGCGCTATATCGGTGGATGGCTTGCCGAAGAGACCACGCCGCTTGCCGAAGAGGGGGTACTGCGCGGTCAGGCCGGCTCGCCGGGGAAGGCGCGCGGGCCGGCACGTGTGATCCGTTCTTTGGTCGAGGCACACCGTCTGCAACCCGGCGATATTCTGGTGACGGCGACCACTGCGCCGCCCTGGACGCCGCTGTTCCTCACCGTCGCGGCCGTCGTCACCGATGCCGGGGGCTTGCTCTCCCATGGCGCAGTGGTTGCCCGTGAGTACCGCATCCCTGCCGTCGTCGGTACCCGCGATGCCACCACCCGCATCCGTGACGGGCAAATGTTGGAGGTGGACGGGGACCGGGGGATTGTGAGGATAGTGGGGTAAGGAGTCTCTATGTGGGGTTTCATATCAATGAAGTCAAAAAACTGTCAACGGATTGAACGGATTTGAACGGATTTTTTCTCTTTAATCCGTTTCATCCGTTTAATCCGTTGACATTAAAGGAGGTCTGCGATGAACACGATTCACTGGCTTGAAAATCCAGATTGTCAGGATGCCGCATTGGTGGGTGGGAAGGCGGCGAATCTAGGGCGTTTGGCGGCGACGTGTCCCGTCCCTCCTGGTTTTTGCTTTACGCCGGAACGGCCCGGGCCACGTGGTTTGTCGCCATCGCTCTATGCGGAGTTGGTCGCTGCTTACGCCCGGCTTGCAGAACGTTGCGGAACGCCGGAAGTGCGTGTCGCCGTGCGTTCCTCGGCGGTGGATGAAGATGGACGGCAAACGTCTTTCGCCGGTCTGCATGACACTTTCCTCAACGTAACTGGGGTGGGAGCAGTGGCGACTGCGGTGCGGCGATGTCTGGCCTCGGCACGGACGCCACGCGCGCAAGCCTATCGCCGCGCGCTGGGTCTGCCGGAGGAAGCGGACGTCGCGGTGCTTGTACAGCAGCTCGTCGTTGCGGACGTGTCCGCCGTCGTCTTCAGCGCCGATCCGCGCACGGGCGCGCGCGACTGCGTGGTGATCAACGCAACGTGGGGCCTGGGAGAAAGCCTTGTTGGAGGGACGGTGACGCCTGACCTGTACGTGGTCCGCAAAGCCGACCTGGAGTTGATCGCGTGTCAGATTGCCGTGAAAACCTGTATGACCGTTCTCTCCGCCGATGGAACACGCGAGGTGCCTGTGCCGCGCTGTATGCAACGCGAAGCCGCACTGAACACCACGCAAATCAAAGCCTTGGCCGATCTCGCATGCACGCTTGAGGCGCAGCAGGGGTGGCCGGTGGACCTGGAATGTGCATATCAGGAAGGGCGGTTGTATCTGTTGCAGTGCCGGCCGATTACGACGGTGTAGCGGTCAGCTTTCAGCCGTCAGCCGTCAGCGATCAGCGGTCCGCTCTCGTGCTTGGGACAGGCTCCTGACTGCGTCCACCCAATGCCTGAGAGGAAAATTTGCCTGACCCCTTCATCTGAAACCTATATCAATTTGTCACCGAGCTACGTGCCGCCTGTTGCCCCAGGCGGAAAGCGATTTTGTTGACCTCGGTGTATTTCGCCGGGACGCGGCGCAAAATCGCAGTTTCCCACACCGCCGGATCGGTTTCCAGCAGCGCGGCGAGCGCCGCGAGCATGACAGTGTTCACCGTGCGCGGATTGCCGGCCTGCTCGGCAAGCGGCAGCGCGTCCACGACGATGACCGTGCCGGCGCGTTGATGCAATGCCGCAAGGATCGCCTCTTCGCTAGGATAGACCGCATTGCCCACGCTGACTGACATGGGCATAATCTTTTGGCGGTTGACGATGACAATGCCGCCGGGCTTGAGAAAGTTCAGCCAGCGGGCCGCCTCCAGCAATTCAAACGCCAACAGCACATCCACCGTACCTTCCTCGCAGGTGGGCGAACCGACGCGCGGCGCCCAACGGACGTGACTTTCCACCACCCCGCCGCGCTGCGCGAAGCCGTGGACTTCGGACTTCTTGGCGTCCAGGCCCAGGTCGAGGCCGACTTGCGCGGCGATGTCTGAGGCGGTGAGTACACCCTGTCCACCAACGCCGACAAAAAGGAGGTTCAAGCGATTGATCATTGGTTCTCTCCCTGAATAATGTCCGGGTTTACACTAGGTAAGTTTGCACAAACTCATCAGGAGATAGTACCGGTATGGGGGTGGCTTGAAATCCGGCACAATCACGTGTGACAATGGCGGCCACGCCTGAGAGAATGGCACAGGCGATTTGCACATTGTCCTCAAAGTCTCTGCCCGGCAGTTGTATAGCTTCGTCTACTGTGCGTCGGTCTACCGGGCAAATCTCAAATGTTTGTAAACAGATATCTACTGCGATGCGTGCGGTTGCTTGATCTTTCAGGCGTTGGGCGATGTAGGCGATGTCAGCCAACGTACAAGCGGCAATATAGCCTGTAAGAAGCTTCTCATCAATCGCGCGCCAGATGAGGCCAGCCGACTTAACCCAGGGTTCGCGATTCAGCAATACATCGAGGATGATATTAGTATCCAGCAGAATTTCCATTAGCCATATTTCTCCATACGTCTTTCATGCAGCCACTGTTGAACGGTATTGTCTGATGGCGCAGGGTAAGCTGTAGCTAGAAGTCCCAGAGCCTTGTATAGAGTTCCTTCTCGAGGCGCGGAGATGTCGCGTTGAGGTTTGAGGGTATGGAGTATGTCTTGTATCAGAGCCAACCGCTCATCTGCGGGCCAGGTTTTGACTTGTTCGATAACGATTCTATATGGTATCTTTTCCACGGTCTGCATATTCTTACCTCGGATGGTGTTATTCTCAACATCATTATACACCGCACATTAACTCTTCTCAATGACTCCAATCGCTTGTGTTGGACATACCTGCATACACACCGTACACCCCGTACACAACAGCGGATCAATGGATGACTTCGGCTTATTGTTTGTTGGATAAATCACATCACTCTTGAGGATCGCCGGGCAGCCGACGCGGAGGCACGCGCCGCAGGCGACGCACTTTTCAAGATCCACCCGCATGCGTGGCTGATAATGGAAGTGCGGCGTGAAAACACATGCACCGCGCACGATGAGCACCGCCGGTCCGTCACGGTGCTGAAGCGCGGCCCGCAGCGCCTTGTTCAGCGCGTTCACATCCCAGGCATTGACTTCTTCTACGTAAGTGACGCCCATCGCCTGCGCCACCGCGGCGATGTCTATGGACTGGTTTTCTTCGCCCTGGAGCGTTGTGCCGGTGCCGGGATGGTGTTGCTGTCCGGTCATCGCGGTAATGCGGTTGTCGAGCACGGCGACGACGATGTTGGCTTTGTTGTAGACGGCGGATGCGAGGGGCGCCATGCCTGCATGGAAGAAGGTGCTGTCGCCGATGACGGCCACGACGCCTTCCTGCCCGCCGGCCTGCTTAAAGCCGTGCCCCATTCCGATCCCCGCACCCATCGAAATCAGCATATCCATCGCCTCGAACGGCGGCAGCACACCCATCGAGTAGCAGCCGATGTCGCCGGGGATCACGACTTTGCGCTTGTTGCGACTTAACGCATAGAAAAACGCGCGGTGTGGGCACCCCGGACAGAGGGCCGGAGGGCGTGGGGGGACGGTGACGGGAGAATCATGAATCTCGAATCTCGCATCATGAATCGCGGTTCTTGAATCTTGATTCATGATTCGTGATTCATGATTCAATCCCGCTTTTACCGCGCCCTGTCGCACTTTTGTCAGCGTCAGTTCGCCGCACAGCGGGAAGATGTCTTTGCCGTGGGCGACGGGGATGCCGGCGGCCTTGAGTTGCTCCTCGATGAACGGATCGAGTTCTTCGAGGACGATCAGCGTTTCCACCTGGGCGGCGAAGTCGCGGATGGCCCGCAGGGGCAGCGGATAACTCATCCCCAGCTTGAAGATGGAAGCGTGGGGCAATACCTCACGGGCATACTGATAGGCGATGCCGGTCGTCACAATGCCGAGCGTCTTGCCGTTCCATTCAATGCGGTTGACACCTTGCTCAAAAGCCGTCGTCTCGGCCCACTGCGCCACATCCAGCAGCCGCTGCTCGATGACCGGGTGCCGCTGCCGTGCAATCGCGGGCAGGATGACGCGCGTGATTTCGGCCTCGCGCTCGAACGGCGGAAGTGGCCGGAATTCGCGCTTTTCGGGGACGGCGGCTTCGACGGCGGATTTGGAATGTGACAGGCGCGTTGTTGAACGCATCAGCACCGGCGTTTTGAATTGCTCGCTTACCTCTAACGCCGCCCGCATAAACTGCCGGGCTTCCTCACTATCGGCGGGATCGAAACAAGGGAATTTGCCGAAGCGCGCGTACTGCCGGTTGTCCTGCTCGTTCTGCGACGAGAACGCGCCAGGATCGTCGGCGCTGATGAGCACCAGGCCGCCCTTCACGCCCGTGTATGATACCGACATCAGACTGTCGGCGGCCACATTCACGCCGACGTGTTTCATCACGGCGATGGCGCGCGCCCCACCGAACGACGCGCCGATAGCATTATCAAGCGCCACCTTCTCGTTGCTGGCCCATTCGGCCTTCACGCCGGGATAGCGTGCGAAGTTTTCGAGGATTTCCGTCGAAGGCGTCCCCGGATAAGCCGAGGCATATTGTACCCCTGCTTCCCACGCCCCCAGAGCAAAAGCCTCGTTGCCGGAAAGTAATTGCTTCATGCTGTGTCTCCTTAGAAAAACCGTTTGAACGTTGGCACGTTAACACGTTGGAACGTTTTAAGTGAATGTTACCTTGATTTATGATTTATGGACAAGTGATAGGTTGCGCCTTCTGCTACTATAGATATAATCAGTTTGTACGGGATAACATTCCTGCGTTTGAACGTTCCAACGTTCCAACTGGTTTATCGAATCATGGCCTTGCGGACACTTTACCAAACGTTGCTCGACAGTGACCTGGCGCGCCTGCACGTGATTGCCCGGCAGTGGAACATCCCCTTGACCGCCCAACGCAAGGCGGATGTGGCGGCGGAATTAGCGGATGCATTGCCTCATGCAGAAGCTATCGAGCGTGTCCTGGCTACCCTTGAGGATGACGCGCGCGCGGCCCTCGATGACTTGTTGCGCCGGGGTGGGACGCTTCCGTGGGCCGTTTTTGTGCGCCGTTGGGGCGAGTTGCGACCCGTGGGGCCGGGGCGCCTTGAACGCGAAGAATTATGGCGCGAACCGGCGTCGCCGGTGGAACGCTTGTGGTATCTGGGGGTGGTGCAACGCGCCTTTGCGACGTGGCCTTCCGGGCAGGTGGAGATGGCCTTTGTACCTGAAGAACTACGGCTGTACATGCCGCTCCCGGCACCATTGACGATTGCGCCGCCTGTAGCTGCTCCGACGCCGGATTACCAGCTTACCGGCACCGACATGCTGGCCGATGACCTGACGACGTTGTTTGCCGTGCGGCAAATGGAGGTCCTCAAGCCGCTTCCGCTAGAGGCATGGACGATTTGGTTGCAGATGCCGCAGGCGCGTCTGTTGCTGGAAACGCTGGCTCTGGAACAGGGGTGGCTGCGCCGTGATGAACACGGCAGCCTGCGGCTTGTTCCTGAGACAGCCTTAAAATGGTTGCAGGCCGACAACTGGTTGCAATGGAGCACTTTAAGCCGCGCGTGGATGGAGAGCGCCCAGTGGAATGATCTGGCGGCCGTTCCGACATTGCTGCCGGATCCCGTGCGCCAATGGCCCGCCGAGCCGCTCTCGACGCGGCAGGCGTTTCTGGAACTGCTGCGTCATTGTCGGCCTGCTACCTGGTACACGCTGACGGATTTCACCGCTTTTGTGCGCGCCCACAACCCGGATTTTCTGCGTCCTGATGGGGACTTCGATGCCTGGGCGTTGCGGGATGCCGCGACCGATAAGCCTTTGCGCGGCATCGCGGCATGGGATGCCGTCGAGGGCGCATGGCTTGTGTTTGTCCTGACCGGGCCGCTGTTCTGGCTGGGGTTGGTGGACCTCGGAGGACTTGCGCCGACGCTGCCGCCGACAAGTTTCCGCCTGAGCGAGGCCGGCGCGGCGGTGTTAGGACTGGGGAATCCGCCGCTTTTGCCCGAACCACCGCGGCCGCGCTTGAATGAGGATGGCAG
This sequence comes from Chloroflexota bacterium, assembly GCA_019873645.1. Lineage (GTDB taxonomy): Bacteria > Chloroflexota > Anaerolineae > B4-G1 > SLSP01 > DSWT01. The sequence goes on from JAIOAX010000027.1 coordinate 27,856, forward strand.
TCTGCATGTGCCGCCGCGCCGTCGCTATGTACGTTTTCAGGTGCACCGTATTGCACAACCATTAGGCCGTGACGACGAGTATCGCTACCGGCTTACGCCCGGCTCTGTGGCTCTGGCGCGTCAGCAACGTATTTCACTGGAACGCATTTTCACGTTTCTTGAAGAAGCGATTGGTCGCGCCGTACCATCCCATCTCCGTACAGCGATTGAACGGGCTTATCATGGCGAGGCCGCCGCGCGATTGGAGCATGTCTGGCTGTTGCGGGTGCCCGACGCCGCGCTCCTCAACCATCCGGCGTTGCGGAGGGCGATTTATGAGCGCCTCGATGCGCACATGGCGCTCATTCACGCCACGGCAAGGGAAGCAGTTTTACGTTTCTTGGCGCATAACGGCATTTTACTGGAATTGCCAACTGGGAACTGAATACTGGCAACTGACAACTGCCAACTGGAAACTAACAACTATCTGGGGGATTTATGGTCGAGCATGAATTATACAGGAAAGTGACGCAGGCTTATAATGCACGTTTTCAGCACCCACCGCAGTTGATTGTGCGTGCGCCGGGACGGGTTAACCTCATTGGGGAGCATACCGATTACAACGATGGTTTCGTCTTGCCGGTGGCCGTGGATCAGGCGGCCTGGCTGGCAGTGGGACTGACCGAAGAACCGTGGACGACGGTGCGCGCCATGGACATGGGCAATGACGAAGCGGTTTTCTCCGTTAACCAGGTTCCGGCCTCTGTAGGCGGGTGGCCCGATTACCCCAAAGGCGTTGTGTGGGCCTTCCTGGAACGCGGATTGCAACCCCCAAGTGTCAATGCCGTGCTGGCCTCCGATGTGCCCGTCGGCGCCGGCATGTCCTCTTCAGCGGCCATCGAGCTGGCCTTTGCCTTCGCCTGGACGACGTTGGGCCATTTCGACATTCCCTTGCCCGATCTGGCCTTACTATGTCAAAGAGCCGAGAATCAGTACGTCGGTGTGAATTGCGGCATTATGGATCAGATGATCAGCGCGTGTGGCAAGGCCGGCCATGCGATGTTATTGGATTCGCGTTCGCTTGAACGCCGCTACTTTCCCTTGCCGGAAGGTGTGGCTATTGTAGTCGCCGACAGTCTGGTGCGTCGCTCGCTGGCGTCTTCGGAGTACAATGTGCGCCGGGCGCAATGTGAACAGGCGGTCGCTCATCTCCAGAAGTACGTACCTGAAGCCACAGCACTGCGTGACATCTCACTGCGCAACCTGGAGCGTTTTGGACGGGGCTTGCCCGAAGTTGTCTATCGTCGGGCGCGGCATGTAGTCACCGAGAATGACCGGGTGTTGCGCTTCGCACGGGCGCTTTACAACGGGGACATCGAAGCCGCCGGTATGCTGATGGTCGAAGGGCATCGCAGCTTGCGCGACGATTACGAAGTCAGCGCGCCAGAACTGGATGCGCTGGTCGAGGCGGCGATGGAAGTGCCGGGCTGCTACGGCGCCCGTCTAACCGGGGCAGGGTTTGGCGGTTGCACCATCGCTCTGGTGGCCGAAGAAGCCGTTCCCGAATTCCAGGCGCACATTACTGAAGTCTACGCGGCGCGTTTTGAAAAGCGTCCCGCCGTCTACGTGACCCATCCCGCTGACGGCGTCGCCGTTATCCAGTAACCCAAGACTACAAGTTTGTAGCCTGCGACTCTGCATTTAAGATACAGTAGTTACGCAGTGCGTTTCTTTGGACAGGATTTACAGGATTGACGGGATGAAAAAGCTCCTACAAAGCCTTCTTTAATCCCGAAAATCCTGTTAATCTCTGTCAGAAAATGGCGAAGTGCGTAACTCCTATAAGATATTCTGAGAAAAGGAGCGGAATATGAACATTGGCATTCCAAAAGAGAGACTTCCCGGAGAGGAACGGGTTGGTTTGACCCCTGCCGGGGTGGGGCTGCTGACCAAAGCCGGGCATAAGTGTTTTGTGGAAAAGACCGCTGGCGCCGGCGCCGGTTTCGATGATTACGATTATGAGCGTATGGGCGCGATCCTGGTGGACAGCGGCGCAGAGCTGTATGGAAATAGCTCTCTGGTGCTCAAGGTGTTGCGTCCCACGATGGAAGAGATCGAATGGATGCCCGTAGGGCAAACGTTGATGTGCTTCCTCGGTTTGATGTCTATCCCTCAACCTGAAGTGGCAGCAATGCAGCAGCACAAAATCACCGCCGTTGCCTATGAGATGATCTCCAAAGACGGCCGGGACTTTCCGATCCTCAAGACGATGAGCGAGATCGCCGGGCGGATGGCGCCCTACATCGCCGGCACTTTGCTGATGCGCACCCACGGTGGGCGCGGCGTGTTGTTAAACGGTACCCCTGGCGTTTCGGCGGGAGAGGTGGTGATTCTCGGCGGTGGTGTTTTGGGCATGAACGCCGCGCGAGCTTTTGTGGGGTTGGGGGCCAAAGTGTTCATCCTCAGCCGCTCGCTGGATCGGCTACGCTACCTCGAAGAATACTTCCAGGGCCGCGTGACCACGATGATTGATCACGATTTCAACGTCGCCTACACCACCCGCTTCGCCGACGTGGTGATCGGCGCCGTGCGCGACCCCGGCAAACGCGCGCCGGTGGTGATCACCCGTGAGATGTTGCGCACGATGCGCAGAGGCTCCGTCATCCTGGATTTTGCCATTGACCACGGTGGCTGCGCCGAAACCAGCCGGCCCACGTCTTTCGATAATCCTACCTATATTGAAGAGGATGTGGTGCACTACTGCGTCCCCAACGTCCCCGGCGGCGTTCCACGCACCTCTACGCATGCCTTCAACAATGCGGCCTGGTCTTACATTCAGCACATCACCAACATGGGCCCGGTATCGGCTTTTGCGCAGAACGAAGCCTTGCGCAACGGCGTCGCCATGCGCAACGGCGAAGTGATCGAGCCTCAATTCACCCCGCGCCATTAGCCGTGATTCGTAACTCGTAACTCGTAATTCGTAACTCGTAGGGAGGTGGAGCTTGTTTCATGCACTGGTGGCTATCAAGCAAGTGCCGGACACGACCAACATCCGCATTGACCCGGAAACCGGGAACCTGGTGCGGGAGGGTGTGCCGGCGATCATGAACCCCTACGACGCCCATGCCCTGGCGGCCGCCGTGGAATGGAAACGCAAGTTGGGGGGAAAAGTCTCCGTCATTTCGATGGGGCCGCTTTCGTTTACGGTCACCATCCGCGAAGCGGTTGAATTGGGCGCCGATTGGGGCGCGCTCATCACTGACCGCAAGCTCGCCGGCGCCGATACGCTGGCGACCTCTTACGTGCTGGCAACAGCAATTCAGGCCATCCACGCCAAAGACCCGATTGATGTCTTGTTCTTCGGCAAACAGGCGATTGATGGCGATACCGCTCAGGTCGGGCCGGGCGTGGCGGTGCGGCTGGACGTCCCGATCATCACCTATGCCGTCAAAATCCGCGATATTGATCTGAACCGACGCCGCATTGTCGTTGAGCGGCGCACCGAGAAATGGATCGAGGTCGTCGAAGCGCCGCTGCCGGCGTTGATCACGTGCGAAAAGGACATCGCCGAAGTCCCCTTTGCACCGCTGCCGGATCTCATCCGCTCGTTGCGCTATGAGCCGGAAGTGTGGACGATGGACGGCCCCCCGGCCTTTGACCCGGAGTATGTCGGCGTGCGCGGGTCGCCGACGGTGGTCTTCAAGATGGGGACGCCGCCGTTGCCGCAGGCCGGTGAAAAGATCAACAGCCGTGAAGTTGGCGTCCCGGTCGCCGTCAAAACCGCGTTGGATAAGGCCGCTGCGGCCGGAATTCTCAATCCCCTGCTGGGAGGCGTCAAATGAGCGCGCGACGTTTCTGGGTCTTCATCGAACAAGAAAAGGGCAAACCCCACCCGGTTTCCTGGGAGTTGCTGGGGGTGGCGCGTCGCCTGGCCTCGGAGGTCAAAGAAGAGGCCGCTGCCGCGGGGGATACCGTTCACGTTGAATGTATCCTCCTGGGGGATCAGGTTGAACCCATCGCCCACGAGGCCATCAAATACGGCGCCGAGCGCGTCTATCTCATTGATGAACCGGAGCTGGCCGATTATCGCAACTGCCCGTATTACAAGTGTATTGCGGGCGTGGTGCGCAAGTATCAGCCGGAAGTTTTGCTCATCGGCGCGACAACGCTGGGACGCGATCTGGCCGGCGCGGTTGCCACATCGTTGCGCACCGGCTTGACCGCCGACTGCACCGGCCTGGAAATGGGCGAGGTCAAAGGTTCCAAACAAAAACTGTTGCTGGCAACCCGTCCGGCGTTCGGCGGCAACATTATGGCGACCATTCTCTGTCGCCAGAGCCGTCCGCAAATGTCGAGCGTGCGCCCGCGTGTGTTTCCGATGCCGCCATACAACCCCGACGCCGTCGGTGAAATTATCCGCGAGGAGGTCCCGCTGGATGAAAAAGACACCGAAGCCTGCATCCTCGAATTCATCCACAGCCAGGCCGAAAGCGTGGATATCGAATATGCGGATGTGATCGTGGCCGGGGGACGCGGCCTGGGTACGCCCGAAGGTTTCAAGCTACTTGAAGAACTGGCAAATGAGCTGGGCGGCGTCGTGGGCGCGAGTCGTCCGTGCGTGGACGCCGGCTGGATCGGCTATGCCCATCAAGTGGGGCAGACCGGCAAGACGGTGCGCCCCAAACTCTACATTGCCGCCGGTATTTCGGGGGCTTTGCAGCACAAAGTCGGCATGCAGAACTCCGATTTCATTATTGCCATCAATTCCGATCCCAACGCGCCGATCTTTGATGTGGCCGATGTCGGGATCGTCGGCGACCTTTTTGAGGTCATTCCGGCGATGATCAAAGAGATCAAGGCGCGAAAGGAGGCGCGTGTATGAGCAACAACGACGGAAAAATTTGCTTTGATGCGATTGTTGTCGGCGCGGGCCTGGCCGGTTCTGCGGCGGCGATGGTGATGGCGCGCGCCGGGTTGAACGTCGCCTTGATCGAACGCGGACAAAAGGCCGGCGGGAAGAACTACTTCGGCGGCGCGATCTACACCCACGCCATTGCTGAAGTCTTGCCTGACTATATGGATCGCCGTCCACCTTTTGAGCGTCCCGTGACCGAAGCCGGTTTCTGGATGCTTTCCAAAGACGGCGCGCTCACGCGCCTGACGGTACAGGGCGGCAAGCTGGCGACGCAACCCGCCGATGCCTACATGACCTCGCGCGCGCTCTTCGATGCGTGGTGGGCCGAACAGGCGCAGCAGGCCGGGGCGTTGTTGATCCCCAAGACAACGGTGCTGAATGTGATCCGCGACGGCAGCGGGCAGGTCATCGGCGTCACGACCGACCGCGCGCAGGGCGATGTTTACGCGCCGGTGGTGATCGTGTGCGAAGGTGTCAACAATCTGCTGACGCAGAAGTTGGGGTTGATTGATCACGATTTGGAGCCTGCTCACATTGCGCTGGCCTTCAAGCAGGTGATCGCGCTGCCGATGGAGACGATCAACGCGCGCTTTGGCCTGTCCGACGAGCAACAGGGGATTGCGGCCTCGGTGTTGGGGGATGTGTCGCTGGGGCTGCCGGGGATGGGGTTCGTCTACACCAACAAGACCAGCGTCTCCGTGGGCTTGGGGATGATGCTTGATGCGGTGATCGAATATCGGCTCAAGCCGTATGAGGTGTTGCAGCGTTACCTCCGTCACCCGGCGATTGCGCCGCTGGTCAAAGGCGGGCAATTGCTCGAATATGGCGCGCACCTGATCCCCGAAGGCGGTTACCGTGACATGCCCAAACTGTATACCGGCGGCGCGCTGGTGGCCGGGGATGCGGCCTCGATGGTCAACGCACTGCACTGGGAGGGCACCAACATGGCGATTGTCGCCGGGAAGCTGGCCGCCGAAACGGCGATTGAAGCGCACCGGCGGGGTGACTTCTCCAGCGCCACGTTGGCGCAATACGAGGAACGCCTCAAGGAGCGTTTCATCCTTCAGGACATGAAGCAGTATCGCAACTTTGCGCATTTCCTGGAAACGCATCCGAGTTTCATGGACACGTATCCGAGTTTCATCAATGAGGCGTTGGAGCAGTTTTTCAGCGCCTATGGTCAGCCGAAGAAGCAATTGTTCAAGAACATCATGGGGAGCCTGACCAGTCGCCGACAATTCTTAAAAGCTGTGGGTGACCTGCTCTCTATGGGAAAGGCGGTGATGGGATGGTAATGAAAAAGGGGGACGCCTTTACGGCCAAGGATCTGCCGCAGGCTGTGCGTGAGAGCTTGCCGGCCGTGTACGTGGACGACCTGTTGGTCTCGCTGAAGTATTTCATTGACGAAAAACAGAGCCATCTCAAGATCAAGGATCACGCGGTATGTGCGCGCTGCCAGTACAAACCATGCCTTGATTTCTGTCCGGTGAGCGTCTACTCGCTCGGCCACGACGGCAAAATCCAGGTGGCGTATCAGGCCTGCGTCGAATGTGGCAGTTGTCGCGTGGGATGTCCATATCAGAACATCGAGTGGACCTTGCCGCGCGGCGGTTTCGGCGTGGCGTATAAGTTTGGATAGCCACTCAGGCCAATGCGAAGCCGCGCAGTCCTTCGACTGCGCGGCTTTTTTTATCAGAGATTAAGCAAATTGAGCAGATTAGATGTTATCAATAAGACAAAGTCTGCTTAATCTGCTAAATCTGCTGACAAAAAAATGTTCAGGCGACCTTTTTCCACAAAGCAACGGCTGCGTCGCTGTCCATATCCTCCGTTGCCGTGAAGAGATCGGTAGGCTTGGGCGATTCGCTCACGATGGGATTATCCAGTGACTTGAGAGCCTGCGGCAGCGGGATGCCGGCCGCGAGCATTTTCTTCAGCAACAGCGGCGGCTGTTTTTCGAGATTGAGGTTGAGGATTTTCCCGAAGAAGTTGTTAATCTCAAAAAAGCCCTCGAAAGGGCCGGCGGAAAGATGCACGCCGTTGTTGGCGATGGTGACTTCGCCCAGGCCGTAATCATGGGCGTGTGCATACAGCGTACCGCGGATGGAGTGGGGGACGGCCTTTTCGGGAAAGGTGGCGCCGACCATCTCATTGCGCAGCGTGGCCCAGGGGGTGTCGGCGTGAATCAGCACCAGCACGATGCGGTGCGTGGGATCGGTGAAGTGCAGCAGTTGCGCGGGATGAAAGCCGTTGACCAGGATAAAGCGTTCGCCGTCCTTTTCGTAGAGCTGCACGTAAAACCCGCTTCGGATTTTGAGCGATTTTTTGGTGAACCACAGGCTATCCAGATCGAAGCAGCTCTCGCCGGGATGGACCTTGAGGTACTCATGCCCCCCCAGGATGGGGAACTCGTCAACGGAGGCCAGACCCAACGCCGCGGCAATCTTGCGCCGGTCTTCGGCGTCCACCATTGTCGAGGCAAAACGCGATAGCCGGTTGATGTAGCCGTAGTGGCGGTTCATGATTTCAGCTTCTTCCAGCACTTTGCCGCCCACGATGGCGACGCCGCTGACATGGGCCTTGAATTCGGCGAGTTTGGCAAAGACTAACCGCAGCGCGGCTTCGACGTATTGCGGTTCCTTGACCATAAAGATTTCCGGTTTCACAAACAATAACAACTCGTTGCGCCACGTTTCCAGGCCGATCTTGACCGGTTGCACAATCACGAACTCATCGCATGAGGGGGTGATAGCAGCAATGTTTTTAATCAATTCCGTGTTGGTTGTCATTTCTTTTGTCCTTTGTGTATGAACATGGATAAATTCATGGCCGTATTATACCAAAATTATATTGAAACGCATTTCAGATGCAAAGAGGGGCATTCCACGGGGGAAAGCGGGGGAGTTCTTAAAAAGGGATTTCGGGCGGCGAAGCCACCCGAAATCCCCTCTTTATTGGTTCCCCTTCCATCAGCTTTTTCACGGATGAAGTCACAACATTGCCATAGCCTGCTCGTAAATTTTCAATGCTTGATCCACCAGCCCCTCGGCCATATAGGCATCGCCAAGCGCCTGCAGGAGGAGTGCATCTTGGGGCCTTGCAGCGGTCGCCTGTTGCAGGTCTGCAATGATGTCTTGAAGGTGTGCTTGAGCCTGGATCAGGTAAGCATAATGAGTCAACGCTTCCTCAGTCGCGCCGGTTCGCCACAACGCGCGCGCCAGAGAGAGGCGGCTGGCATAGTCCGATTCATCGCGGGCGACAGCGTCACGCAGCGCCGCCAAATCCAGGCCGGCCGCCACGGCTGCAACCGGCGGCGCCGTCACAACCGCTTCTGGCGCGGGGGCTTTGGGGGCGGCTTTCGGCGCCGGAGCCTCAACGGCGGCTTTCGGCGCGGGAACCTCGGCGACGGCTTGTGGAGCCGGCGCTTTGACAACAGCTTCCACTGTCGGTGCTTTGGGGGGAATGGCTTCCGGCTTGGGCGTCTCTACAGCCGCGGCTTCCGGCGCAGGCTTGCGCCCGAGGATTTCGGCGACGCGCGCCTGCGCCTCGGCTTCGGCCTGGGCGCGCAGTTCTTCCTCTTTACCCGCCGCCAGCTTTTCGAGCCAGGCGAGCGCTTCATCGCCGGAGAGGAATTCACCCTCGGCGACGGGGATGACTTCCTCGGTCACGGCTTCTTCAACGATTTCTTCAGCAACCGGCGTTGGGGCCGGAACTGTTGGTTCTGGCGTCACACCCTCTGGTGCGGGCGCGGCTTTGCGGCCGAGGATTTCGGCGACGCGCGCTTGCGCCTCGGCTTCGGCTCGGGCGCGCAGTTCCTCTTCTTTGCCCGCCGCCAGCTTTTCGAGCCAGGCGAGGGCCTCATCGCCGGAGAGGAATTCACCTTCGGCGGCGGGGGTGACTTCCTCGGTCACGGCTTCTTCAACAACGATTTCTTCAGCCATTGGCGCCGGGGCCGGGACTGTTGGTTCCGGCGTCACAACCTCTGGCGTGGGCGTGGGCTTGCGGCCGAGGATTTCGGCGACGCGCGCTTGCGCCTCGGCTTCGGCCCGGGCGCGCAGTTCTGCTTCTTTGCCGGCTGCCAGCTTTTCGAGCCAGGCGAGCGCTTCATCGCCGGAGAGGAATTCGCCTTCGGCGACAGGCGCGACTTCCTCAGCCACTGCTTTTTCGACAGGCGGCGTCGGGGCTGGGGCCGTTGGTGCGGGCGTTACGGCTTCCGGTGCCGGTGCGGGCCTGGGCGTGCGCCCGAGAATTTCGGCGACGCGGGCCTGGGCTTCGGCTTCGGCCTGGGCGCGCAGTTGTTCTTCCTTGCCCGCCGCCAAGCTTTCAAGCCAGGCGAGGGCCGCGTCACCGGAGAGGAAGTCGCCTTCGGCAGCGGGGAGCGCGGCCTCGGCGGGTACCGGTGTTTCCGCAACGACCGGCGCGGGCTTTTCAATGGGCGAAACCGGCCTGGCGCGTTTGGGCTCAGGCTTGCGGCCGAGGATTTCGGCGACGCGGGCCTGGGCTTCCGCTTCGGCTTGAGCGCGCAATTCCTCTTCTTTGCCCGCCGCCAGCTTTTCGAGCCAGGCCAGCGCTTCATCCCCGGAGAGGAAGCCGCCTTCGGGGACGGGGGCCTCGACAATGCCTGCTTCGACTTGCTCTGCCAGACGCTCCCACTGGGGTAGTTCTGCTTCTACAGTAGCCTCCATAACAGGTGCTTTGATCTCGGTAGCTTCTGCCCCGAATGTCTCCCAGCCGAAAAAGCCTTCGGTAGTGGGGACCTCTTCAACCGCTTCCACAGTTGCGGCCTCAAATGCTGCACCCTGAGGCTCTGGCGTGGGTTCGGCCTTACGGCCGAGGATTTCGGCGACGCGGGCCTGCGCTTCGGCTTCAGCCTGGGCGCGCAGTTCTTCTTCTTTGCCCGTCGCAAGGCTTTCGAGCCAGGCAAGTGCCGCATCACCGGAGAGGAAATCGCCTTCGGCGATGGGCGCTTCCTCAACGCCGCCGGCTTCGACTTGCTCTGCCAGGCGTTCCCATTCCAATAGCTCTTCTTCTACACCGGCTTCGGCGGCGGGCGTCTCAATCTCGGTCGTCTCGGCGCCGAAGGTCTCCCATCCGAAGGGTTCTGCGGCGGTAGGCGCCTCTTCAATCATAGCTTCGGTTTCTACGACCTGTGGTTCAGGGGTAGGTTCGGGCTTACGTCCGAGGATTTCGGCAACACGCGCCTGGGCTTCGGCTTCGGCCTGGGCGCGCAGCTCGTCTTCCTTGCCGGCCGTGAGGCTTTCAAGCCAGGCGAGGGCTTCCTCGCCGGAGAGGAAGTCGCCTTCAGCGGTAGGCGCTTCGATGCCGCCCGCTTCGACTTGCTCTGCCAGACGTTCCCATTCCAGCAATTCCTCCTCGGCTGCTACGGCGGCTTCGGCGGCGGGCGCTGCGACCTCGGCGGCTTCGGTACCGAACGCTTCCCAGCCAAAGAAGCCTTCGGCGGCCGGCGCTTCTTCAACGACGGCGCTGGTCTCTGCCGCGGCTGCACCAAAAGCCGGCCATTCGGAAGGTACTTCTTCTGCAGGAGCTTCGGTCTCCGGTTCGCCCGTTTCGATCTCTGTCAGCCACTCAAGCAATTCTGCTTCGAGTGGCTCAGATTCCTGCACGGTTCCGCCGGCCGGTTGTAATTCGCTCAACCAGTCCGGAAGTTCCTCGGCCGCCGGTATTTCTGCCGCGCGTTCGGGGGCTTCGGCGGCGGTCAATTCGGCAAGCCAGTCGGGCAGTGCTGCTTCTCCGGCGGGCGCCGCGGGAGCTTCTCCAGTTTCTACGGCTTCTGTTTCGACCTGGAAGGCCGTCAACCAGTCGGGGAGTTCGCCTGCTTCGGCCAAAAGCGGCGCGGCGGTTTCTTCGGTGGTGGCAGGAGTTCTGAGCCATTCGGGGAGTTCTTCCTCTGGCGCAGCTTCCGGCACGGGCGTTGCTGCGACCGGCGCTGTGGGCTGTAACTCTTGTAACCAGTCAGGCAGTTCTACAGCCGGTGCGGCTTCTGGTTCTGCCGGGGCGCCGGGCTTTTTCAGCTCGCGGAGCCAGTCCGGCAATCCTTCTTCCGGCAGGGGAACTTCTTCCACTGCGGCGGCGCCGGTGGGTTCAAGCGCGGTGAGCCAGTCTAACCCTGTTTCCGGCATAGGGGTTTCGGGCGTCAACTCGCCAAGCCATTCCGGCAGGGTTTCAGCTTCCAGCGGGACTTCTTCGACGGCCGGGCCTGGTTCTTCAGGTGCGAGGGCGCCGAGCCAGTCGGGCATGGCTTCGGCTTCAGCAGCTACCGCCGGCGCTGCTTCCCGGCCACGCAGCCACTCCGGCATACCCTCCGGGGTAGCTTCCTCCGGTGCGGGAGTTTCTGCACCACCCTCGGCCATCCAGGGGAGCGCGCCGCCTGCTTCCTCTCTGCCTCCAATTTCCAGTTCGCGGAGCCAGTCGGGGATCTCGATTTGGGCTTCCAGGCCGGCCGTGATGTCTACCAGGCGAGCTTCGGTGCCGGTCATCTCCGGCATGAGTTCAGAAATGACTCCGGTGACGGACATTTGTTCAAGCTTCTTGAACCATTCAGCCTGCGTGTCAATGCCGGGTATGCCGGGCTGATAAGCCAAACGTTCCACCTTCACTTCCTGGGGTTTGAGAGGTGAAGCCGCACCAAACATCTCGTAGGCCAGCGTGTTTTCAGGATCGAGTTCTTGCGCTCGTTTGAGGTACAGTTGGCCTTCTTCCTGACCGCTATCCACCCACAGGGCGCCCAAGAGGAGGTTGGCTTTCAAGCAATAACGCATATCGTCCAGGAGCCGCTGGCAGGTGTCGGCCGCCTGGACAATTTGATCATCGCGCCAGTAGGCTTCGGCCAGCGCCAGGCGCAGGTCATGGCGGGCAGGTTGCGCGGTGAGCAGGGCGCGCAGTTCCTCGACGGCGCGGCTGGCTCGGTTCCCGCGCATATAGAGTCGCGCCAGAGCGGCGCGGTTGAGTGGGATGCGCTCCGGCTCTGTGCCGTCACGCCGCCCGTAGAGCTGCCGCAATTCATCTAGCAGGTCGGGGTTGCCGGGGTTGAGTTCGACGGCGCGTTCGAGGTTCCAGATCGCAGCGTCCAGGTTGTTCAGACGTTGATGGGCCAGCGCCAGACCGATACGCGCCATCAGATGCTCTGGATCGGCGTTCAGGGCGCGGTGGAACATGTCCACGGCCAGTTCTGGCTGGTCGGCTTCCAGCATGGTTTTGCCCAGGAGATAGTAGGCGTTGATGTAACGCGGACGTTGGTTCAAAATGTGCCGTGTGTGGGCCACCGCTTCTACATAGCGGGCTTCTTCTATGAGATGATCAATCTCACTCTCATATTGACGTAAAGCAATTTCAGCCACAATCCCCTCCTTAACTAAAAAGATTTCCCACTGGGGCGGCAGTATTTCTGTCAAGTGTAGAGATAGTGTTCAACAGTTTCCCTTACATAAAGTTATTATTTCTTGCTTATCTCTATTATGCTATGTTTTGAAGGAAAAGTCAAAACAACTTTTCTGTCAACTGCCTTGCCAAACCCCTGCCCTGTGATAGAATGGTCAGTAATCCCCATGGTGAGGAGGTGGGGTAGTTGCCTATCCTGGAGGTTGACATGAGTGATGAAAATCAGGCGGATGAGGTCATCGAGTCGCAGTTGAAATCCGAGGCCGCAATCTCCACGCCGGCGCCGATTCCGATGCCGGAAGTGGTCGAGGTGACGCCGCCGGTTGTTGCGCCGGTAGAGGCTCTGCCACCGGAGCCACCGGTTGAAGCGGGAATGTATGATCAGGCGGCTGCGTCAGGGACGCCTGCTATGGCGCCATCTATCGTCAGTATTGCGGAACTCGAAGCGGCGAAACCCTCGGTGGCCGAGAAGCTGGGTATGTTTTTAACCGGCGTGGGCGCTTTCTTCCGGGGACGGCGCTGGTTGCTCGGAGGACTGGCGGTCCTGATTCTCCTGGTGCTTGTGGCGCTGCTGATGCCCAAATTGTCGCTGGCGCAACTGGGGGGCGCGTTTGAGGGCGGCTATACCACCCTCGATGCCACAAATCCTACCGTTGCACACCCCGATGGCTTGAAGGTCAAACTGTCCGAGCCGATCGAGCGTAAGGTGCGCGTGAAGCTGGATTCCGTGCCTCAGGCGGACTTTGTGGCCGGAACAGCATCGGATCTGCGTCCGGCGCTGGAGATGCTGCCGTCCTATTTGACGCCCAAAAGTCCCTATTACAAAATCGTCATGCGGAGTAAGGATGTCTCCGGCCCGGCGCAGCTCGAAGTGGTCATCCCCAACGAAGCTGAACCCTGGGAAACGCTCGACCTGTATACCTGGGATGGTGATACCTGGCGCTGGTTGCCTACTAAACTGGATCGTAACGCCGAAGTCCTGACGGCGGATGTGAAAACTTTGCCTGCCTCCGTAATGGTGATGCAGACGGGCCTGGCGCAGCCGAAGATCGCGACCGAGGCGGCGACTTTCCCGCTGCCGACGACGTTGACGCCTTCTCCAGAGACGGCACTAACCGAAGTGAACGTGCCCGGTATCTTGATCGGGACGCTCGGTGGTGTGACCGGCGACGCAACGCAGTTGCCGGCCGCGGCGCAAGGCGGTGCGTTGATGCTGGTGCCGGTTGTGCGCAACTGGGTCCCGGGGCGCGATCCTAACTGGGCGTTGGTGAGTGCTATGCTCAATAACGCCAACGATCGTGCCTCGCACGTGCAGAATTTGCTCGGCGTGGCGCAGAGTGGAGGGTACAGCGGTCTGGTGCTGGATTATCGCCGCTTGTCCGCTGAAGACCGCGAGGCTTATGCCGGCTTCGTGACCGATCTGGCAAAGGCGTTGCATCAGAACGGTCTGTGGCTGGCCGTCGTTGTCGAGACGCCGCAGCGCACTGCCGACGGCGCATGGGACTCCGGCGGCTATGATTGGGCCGCTTTGGGAGAGGCCGCCGATCAAGTGCGCGTCGTGATGCCATTGTCGCCGGCCGCGTATACGCCGGGCGGTCTGGTTGAACAAATGCTCGCGTGGGCGGTGACGCAGGTGCATCGTCACAAGCTTGTGCCTGTTTACACGACGCTCAGCACCGACGGTGAGAAAACCGTGGGGTTGGATGCCATCCTGGCGCCGATCGGCAATGTTCAGGCTGCGACGCCGCTTACCGACAGTGTTACGCCGGGAACGGCGCTGCTCTTCAAACTCGGCGCGATTTCCAATGTGGAAATGGATGCCCTCACAGGCGCGACGCGCCTGGTCGTTGGAGAAACGTCCCAGTGGCTGGGGACGCCGCAATGGTTGCGCACGCGCCTCGACCTGGTTTCACGGTATCATTTGGGGGGCGTGGTATTGCGCGACCTGACCGACGCCGGAAACCTGCCCGGCATCCTGGACGCGGTGGCAGCTTATAAGGCCCAAACGACCGCGGCGGCCTCTGCCTTGCCGGAGATTGTTTGGAGGGTGACCGCCCCGGATGGGCAGACGGCCGTCAAGCAGAGCACGCCGTTGACCCAGCCACAGTTTGGCTGGACGGCGCCGTCGCTGACCGGCACGTACCAGATCGTGGCGAACGTTGCCGGCGTGGATAAGGGAACGCTTGAAGTGCGGGTGGCGTTGCCCGCGCCGGCGGTCACTGCGACTGTAGCTCAGACCACGACGACAGAGTCCGGGACGGCCGGCACTACGGTGACGCCGCCGACCGCGACGCCCCCGGCCGAGGAACTGAAGGCCGGTTTCGTCGCCGATGTGACGGTTCCTGACAACACCCGTTTCCAGAAGGGGGAGAAATTCACCAAGACCTGGCGCATGCGCAATACCGGCAACACCGACTGGCCCAAAGAGACGGCGCTGGTCTTTGTCTCCGGCGAAAAGATGACCGACGTGACGAAAGTGGAGATCGGTGCGGTCAAGGTCGGCGCAAATGTGGATATCAGTGTGGAGATGACTGCACCAAGTGCCGATGGCACTTATCGGGGCGACTGGCAGATTCAAGTCGGCGACAAAGCCATTGCGGGCGGCAAGGTTTACGTGATCATCCAGGTGGGTGAACCGCCGGCTGCCACGCCGGCGCCGGTGACACCCATCGTTGCACCTGTGTCATCCGGCGGCTTCGAGTTGGGGGGACACATACGCGATCTGGGGCTGCCTTACAAAGAGAAGATGCACTATGCCGGAATGAACTGGGTGAAAATCCAGGTGCGTTATGGCGAAGGTGCAAACTCGATTATCAACGCGGCACATGCTAACGGCTTCAAGATTCAGCTGAGCGCGTTGGGTGGGCCAACGATGGTCACGCAACCAGGCTTTGAGGATAAGTTTGCCAGTTGGGTCGCCGGGCTGGCGTCGGCGGGCGCGGATGCCATCGAGGTGTGGAACGAGCCGAACATTGACCGCGAGTGGCAGATCGGCCAGATCAGCCCGCAGGCATACACCAACCTGCTGTGCAAAGCCTACAATGCGATCAAAGCCGCGAATCGGGGTACGGCGGTCATCAGTGCGGCGCCCGCGCCGACCGGCTGGTTCGGCGGGTGCGGTCCGAACGGCTGTGATGACAAACCGTGGATGGAAGGACTGTACAACGCTGGAGCGGCCAACTGCATGGATTACATCGGCGCGCATCACAACGCCGGCGCCACATCGCCCTCGGCGCGCATCGGCCATCCGGCCAATCCAGGCGATACACATCATTCGTGGTTCTTCCTGCCGCAGACCGAGTTGTACTACAACATCTTCCGCGGCACGCGCAAGCTGTTCTATACCGAAATGGGATACGCCTCCCAGGAAGGCGTGCCGACCTTCTCCGATCAGTTTGCCTGGGCGCGCGGTACGAACAATGCGCAGCAGGCGGCCTGGCTGGCCGAGGCGGTGCAGTTGGGGATCAACACCGGCATGGTGCGCTGCATCATCGTCTGGAACATTGACTTTGTCCGCTACGACTACGACCCCCAGGATGGTTACGCTATCATCCGGCCCGACGGCAGTTGTCCGGCCTGCGAGACGTTACACGCAGTCTTGGGAACGCGCTAAGTCGCTTCCCACCGCTAGAAACTTTGAGAAGACCCTAAGGGTTGCGCAAACCCTTAGGGTTTTTACTGAAATGAGGTAAGGTTTGTGTTTTACGATCAAGTCAAAATTCACGTGAGCGCCGGTCGGGGTGGTAACGGCGCGGTGGCCTTTCGCCGCGAGAAATACATCCCCTACGGCGGGCCTTCGGGCGGGGACGGCGGCAAGGGTGGGGATGTGGTCTTTGTGGTCAATCCCCATCTAAACACGCTGTACCATTTCGCGCACAAGAGCGAATTTGCGGCGGCCAACGGTGAGAACGGCCGCAACAAGGACCGGCACGGCGCGGCCGGCGCCGACCTGGTGCTCGAAGTGCCGCCCGGCACGCTGATCTACGATGTGGAGACCGGTGAGGTGCTGGCGGATCTCGTCGCGGTGGGGCAACGCGCCGTTGTGGCGCGGGGTGGACGCGGGGGACGGGGCAACATCCGCTTTGCGACCCCGACCAATCAGGCGCCGCGTATCGCCGAAAACGGCGATCCCGGCGAGGAGCGTTGGCTGCGCCTGGAACTCAAACTGCTCGCTGATGTGGGGCTGGTGGGCAAGCCGAACGCGGGTAAGTCCACCTTACTTTCTGTAACGACCGCCGCTAAACCGGAGATCGGCGATTACCCGTTCACCACGTTGCAGCCTAATCTGGGCGTTGTGGCGTTGGGACTGAATGAGACTTTTGTGCTGGCCGACTTGCCCGGCTTGATCGAGGGCGCCAGCGAGGGCAAGGGGTTGGGCCACGAGTTCCTGCGCCATATCGAGCGTACACGGGTGCTCATTCACCTGCTGGACGGCGCGGCGCTGGACCCGCTGGCCGATTTCGAGGCGATCAATGCTGAACTGGCAGCATTCGGCCACGGCTTGATGGATAAGCCGCAAATCGTGGCGATCAACAAGCTGGACATCCCCGGCGTGCAAGAGTTGTTCCCGGAGATGCAGGCTGCTTTCGCCGCGCGCGGCTACCGCGAGGTAATGGGGATTTCCGCGCTCACCCGTCTCAATACGCGCGCGTTGATGTGGCGCGCGTACCAGATGCTCCAGGAAGCGCCGCTGCCCGAATTGCCCACACCGGCCCCGGCGGTGATCCGCTTTGCAGCGGAGGAAGACGAGGGCTTCAGGGTCGCGCGCGAATCGGAGGGATTCTGGCGCGTGCATGGCGGCAAGATCGAACGCGCCGTCCAGCGCACACCCGTCAAATGGGACGAGGCGTTGTTGCGACTGCACCGTTATCTGGAGCAGGAGGGCGTGCTCGATGCCTTGCGCGAAGCCGGTGTCAAAGAAGGCGACACCGTGCGCATTGGCGATTACGAGTTTGAGTGGCGGGAGCAGGAGTAGGCTGGGATTAAAGTTTCACCAGCTTCCCTGACTCCGCCGATTGATACAGCGCCAGCACGCTCCGCAGGAAGTCGCGGCTCATACTCAGCGGGACGACGGGTGCGGCGCCGTCGAGGATGCAGGCTTCCATCGCCTGGACCTCGCACAGGTAGGGATTGATGGCGGGGAAGGTGAGCGTCTCCGGTTCGCCATCGCGCGGGGTGAAGATGACGTGGGTAGCTGTGCCATCTGCGCCGGGTTTCCACGGGCTGGGTACTGTGAGGATGCCGGCGTCCCCGATGATCTCCGTCCCCCAGCGGAAGGGCATACGGAAGCTGGAGGCGATCTGCGCCGCCGCCCCATCCGCGAAGCGCATTTGGCCGATCAGCGTTACTTCCACGCCGGTCTCACCGATGGTCTGCTGCGCCCACACTTCGACGGGCGCTGCACCGAGCAGCGCGATGACCATGCTGTTGGGGTACACCCCCACGTCCCACAGCGACCCGCCGGCCAGTTCCGGATTCAGACGGATGTTGGACGATTGTTCGGGCGGCAGGTAGAAGCTGAACCAACTGTTGATGAGTTGCACCTTTCCCACTTTCCCATCGCGCACCAGCGTTTGCAATGCGCGCGTCTGCGGATGGTGCAGGTACATAAACGCCTCGAACACGGTGACGCCGTTGGCCTTTGCGGCCGCCTCGATCTGATCGAGTTCGGCGAGCGTGGGGACGAGCGGCTTTTCGCACAGGACGTGCTTCCCGGCTGCGGCGGCCTTCACCGTCCACTCGCAGTGCAGGCTGTTGGGCAACGAGATGTAGACGGCATCTATTGTGGGATCGGCGAGCAGTGCCTCATAGCTGCCGTAGGCGACCGGGATTTCCCATTGCTGTGCATACGCTTGCGCTTTCTCCAGATTGCGGCTGGCGACGGCGACCAGCTCACTGCGCTCCGATTGGCGAATCGGCGGGATCAGCGAACGGTTGATCCGCGCGGTTGACAAAATCCCCCAACGAATTTTCTCCGGCATCGTAACCCTCCTTGAAAAATGCGTTAGAACGTTCCAACGTTTGAACGTTCAAACGTTCTAACGTTCTGACGTTTCAACTTGCTTATAGACTGCCTTGACGCCTTCGGACGTGACCACCCCGACGCCTTCATGCATGGCCGAAGCGGTGCCGGCAGCGACGCCCCAGCGCGCTTGTTCGGCAAGTGGGAGATTGCGTTCCAGGGCGTAGATGAGGCCGGCCAACAGCGCATCGCCTGCGCCGGTGACGTTTTTGACCGGCACGGCGGGCGGAACGGCAAAGACCGCAGCTTCGCGGGTTGCCAGTAGCAGTCCCTCCGCGCCCAGGGAGAGCGCGACCTGCGCGATGCCGCGTTCCAGGAAGGCATGCGCGGCGTCAAGCGCATCCTCGCGGGTGTGTACGGGATGGCCGACAAAGGCCGCGGCCTCTTCCGCATTGGGCTTGACGAGGAACGGCACGGCCTCGCAACCTGCGCGTAACGCGGCGCCGCTGGTATCCAGCAACACACGTGCGCCACACGGCTTTAACAGATGGATGATCTGGGCGTAGAAGTCATCCGGGACACCGGGCGGCAGGCTGCCGCAAAGCGCCCAGGTGTCGCCGGGCCTGGCGCGTTGCCGGACTTTGTCCAGGAATTGTGCAATTTCCTCCGGTTGGAGCGTCGGGCCGGCCTCGTTGACCTTGACATAGTGACCGCTATCCGCTGCGGCGATGACGATGTTGGTGCGCGTCTCGCCGGCAATGGTCACGAAATCGGTGGGGATGCCAAGCGCAGCCAGCCCTGCCGCGAGCCGTTGTCCCGTCGCCCCGCCGATGAAGCCGAGCGCCAGACTCTCCATGCCGAGCGCCAGCAGGACGCGCGAGACGTTGAATCCTTTGCCGCCCCAGTCATCGCGGATGGCCGTGGCGCGCATCACCGTATCGAGGGCGATGGCAGGCACGGTCAACGTGCGGTCCACGACGGGGTTGGGCGTCACGGTGACAATCATGCTGTTAGGCATAGTGGTTGGGATTATCGGCGCTGCGTCCTTCTGCTGTGGCAGCGTGCAACAAATCGTCGTCTGCGGCCAGGAAGATCATATCGGGTAGCTGAGCGGCGCGCCGGGTTTCGTGAAGTAACAACGCCGCCGCCAGAGGCACGGCGTCGTAGCCGCGCAGGCTGTGTTTTTCGGCCAGTTCCATAGCGCGATCACTGAGCACGGCATTGACTTCCAGGACCTGATATTGCCACTTCCAGTCGTTCTTGAAATCTTGTGCCAGGCGAATCGTAGTAGTGCGCGGCAATTCGCCGGTACGCATTTTGCGAAACAGGGCCGCGATCATTTCCGGTCCGGTGAGGCGCACTGTGTAAAGATCGTGAGCCTGACCTGGGGCCGTCAGGGCTGTGATCCAAAGCGTGCCGCGCTCACAAGCATAGCGTTTGACCAATGCGCTGGTATCCAGGTAATAGGCGGTCATTGTCAACGACGTTCGGCGATGATCATCTCTGAAAGAGGTGTCCCTTCAACTGTCACCGGTGATATACGTTCGACCGATATTGGATACAGGGTTGGATCTTTGATTTCCGTTAATAACCCAATTTCCAATAGCGTCTGTTTGAATTGGGCTTCGGCAGCAGCCAGGGTATTGTCATCCCATTTACCTGGCGTGGGGATTTCCAGCTCACGTTCGGCTTCCGGCAGGGCCTGCGCGATGACCCGCAACCGCTCGCGCGGCGGCAGACGGCGCAGCAGCGTTAAAACCGTATTCGCTTGTATCGCTAAGCTCTCACTCATTGGCTATCTCCTCAGTCCCTCGTTAGACGGGTCTATCTTTATAGTAGCGTAAAACGGCGAAGATTCAAGGGGTGAGTTTCACGCACGGGCCTGCTCGCGCGGATCGGGGATGCGCCAGCTCAACGGCAGCGCCGTGAGGGTGCTCAGCGCGGTGATGACGAAGAGCAGCCCATAATTGTGCCCTGTCCATTGCAGGATCAGGCCGCCCAGGGTGGAAAACAGGGTGGCGACACCGTTGATGGTGTTGTTCAAGCCGACATAAGCCGGACGTTCGGCCTCCGGCGCAAGTTCGAGCACGTAGGCCGTCCAGCCGGGCATGAAGCTGCTCATCGCGGCGTTGTTGGCAAAGAAGACCAGCCCGTAAGCCCAGCTCAACGCTGTCCCACTGAAGAACCAGGGTATCACCAGCGCCAACGCCGGGATTAGCGTGGTCACACCGATACTGTAATGCAGCGTCTTTTTGGTGCCCTGCCGCTCGTTGATCCAGCCGAAGAATAGCGAGGCCAGGATGCTGCCGACCACGCCGATGGAGGTATAGCGTCCGGCAACCTGTGGGGAAAGCCCCAACCTGTCCAGCGCGTAGGTCATATAGAAAGGCGCTGCCAGGTTGCTCAGGTTGAACAATTGCCGGGCGATGGTGTAATTGCGGAAGGCATGATCGGTCTTGAGGATGCGCCACAGTTGCGGCAGATAAGCGCCCCAACTGGGCGTATCGCCTGCCGTGACGCCGGGCGGCTCGATGACCAGCGCGATCGCCAGGAACGACACAGCCAGCATCATAAATGCGATCAGGAAGAGCACCGCGTAATTGGTGGGATAGGGCAGGCCGTGGTCGCTCAAGAGCCACTCGACGGCGAACCCCGCCAGGAAGCTGAAGAGGCCGGACGCCACCTGCCCCACGGTGATCAGCCGTCCCCGCCGGTTTACGGGGATGGTTTTGCTGAACAGGTCAAACCACGACAGACTCCCCAGGCCGTCGCCGACCCAGAAAGCGGAAACGATGAGGGCTGTCAGGGTGACGATGAGTCCCGGTGGGCGGGCGCCTGTCGCCCAAACCAACCCGGCGAGGAAGAACAGCAGCGAACGCCCGATCCCGGCGAACAAAAGGATGGCCGGCTTTTTGTAGGGCCGGTTTGCCATATAGCGCGCCGCAAACAATTGCGGCAGCAGCCAGCAGGCGCGTTGCAGGGTGGACATCAGGCCAATGGTCGTACTCGATGCGCCTAGCTCGGTGAGAAAGCTCGGGATAATGGTGTTCGGGTTGAAAAACGCCATGGCTATCCCGAAGAAGGTAAAATCCGTCGCCAGACACCCAAAGTTGCGCCGATAGTTTTGGGGAAGCGTCGTGGTTGTCAAAGTCACTCTCTTTCAGGTAGACGGTACAGGTAGACGGTAGACAGTAAACGGTAGACAGGCTTTCTTCCCCTGTCTCCTGTCTACCGTCTACCGTCTACTTAACTGTCTCGTCTAATTCCAGCCCCAGCGCTTCATACTTCTGCCGCCGCGAGATTTTATCGTTGCGTAGCTCCCGGTGCGCGTAGATGGAAACTTCTCTGGCAATGGCTTGTGGCACGACGATGACGCCGTCGCCATCGGCCACGACGATATCGCCGGGATGCACCAGCACGCCGCCGACCACGACGGGAATATCACAGGCATCGAATTGCAGGCGTCCCTGCACCATACTTTGCGAGACAATCCTGGACCAGAAAGGAATCTTTTGCAGGATGATCTCGTCGGTGTCGCGGACGCCACCGTTGCTCACGTAGCCCACCGCACCCTTGAGGACGCCGTCCAGTGTGTTGTTTGACCCCATCAGGCCGGCATTGACGCCGCTCTGGTCAATCACGCAAAAATCTCCCGCTTCGATAGCCTCGATCCACGGATAGGTGCACACGTGGTTGTAGTACCAGCCCGACCACTCACTGTACTCATCGGGCGTCATGGTGGGGATAACACCCTTGTAGGGCAGGTAGCGCGCCGTGCGGGCGATACCCACCGCGCGCGTGCGCCACAAGGGGCGGATGTCGGGCGTCATCGAGCCTTGATGGTGCTGCATCATCCAGTCCATACCATCGCGGACATCCGCCACACGCAGGTCGGAAAACAATGCCAGTAATTCTTTGCGTTCTTCCTTCGAGAGTGCCATGAAAGAATCCTCCCTTGAAAATAGTCTGATAGTCATCAGTCGAATAGTCTTGCGATCTCACTTTCACTGATTAAGTGAACTAAAGGTTCGGCCACACTCTTTCAAAAATCCGTTTCATCCGTTTAATCCGTTGACATAGATCAATCATACCGAGCGAAAATTTGCCGATACGGCGCGCAGCGTTCCATCAACTCATCGTGGCTGCCCTGGTCAATGAGTTCGCCGCGCCGCAGCACCAGAATACGGTCGGCCCAGCGGATCTGGCTGAGGCGATGGGTGATGATAAACGTGGTACGCTCGCGGCTGATACGGCGCATGGCGCGCTGAATTTGGTCCTCGGTGGCGCTGTCAATGGCGCTGGTGCTGTCGTCGAGGATGAGGATGCGCGGATTGGTGAGGAACGCACGGGCGATGGCAATGCGCTGCCGTTGTCCGCCCGATAACGTCACACCGCGCTCGCCGACCTCGGTGGCGTAGCCGTTGGGAAAGCTCATAATGAAGTCATGCGCCTGGGCCTCGCGCGCTGCCTGTTCGATGGCCTCTGGTGTCGCATCGGCACAGCCAAAGGCAATATTCTCGGCTATCGAGCGCGAAAACAGGAATACATCTTGCTCGATGGTTGAGATTTGCGAGCGCAAGGCTTCCAGGCTCCACTCGCGCACGTCCACCCCATCCACCAGCACCCGCCCACTGTCCACGTCGAAGATGCGGTTGATTAACTGCGTAAGTGTCGTCTTGCCGGAACCGGTCTGTCCCACAATGGCGATGGTCTCGCCGGGGTTGACGTGAAAGCTGATGTCTTTGAGCATACAATCGTTGTCGTAGCCAAAGCATACGTTCTCAAACGTCACCTCGCCACGCATGGGTTGGGCATAGCCACCGACGTTCTCATCCAGGTTGGTTTCGGTGTTGATGAGTTGCAGGATGCGTTCCGCACTGGCGACGCCCATCTGCACCAGATTAAAAGTGAAGATGGAGATGAATGTGGGAAAGCGCAGCGTCCCCAGCAGCCCCATGAAGGTGACGACTTGCCCCATTGTGAACGTCCCGGCGCGCCACAGCAGCAGCGCCTGCAACAGCCCACCGGCCCATGCGAGGCCGAACATCAACATCGGCCAGTAGCGCGCTTCGATGATGCCCTGCTGGACGTAATAATCGCGGAACAGGCGCGCGTTGCGGGCGAAGTTTTGCCATTCCTGCTGCTCCTGCGCGTTGGCCTTGACGACCTCGATGCCGGCGACGGCTTCCGCCAGCCGTGCGTTCATGACCCCGAACTGCTCGCGCTGTGCCATGCTCACCGGTTTGAGACGCCGGTTGTAGTCGTATACCGTGATTGCCAGCACGACGGTAAAAATCAGGGGTACCAGTAACAACCGTGCATCGAGTCGCCCGATCATGATGACGGGGATGACCAACCCCATGAATGAGTCCACGATGAGCATCACGCCGGGGCTAAACATCGCGTTGAGCATCCGCACATCGTTGGTAGCGCGCGCCATGATGTCACCGATGCGCTGACGACCGTGGAACGTCTGGCTCTTGCCGAGCAGACTGACGTAGAGCTCGTCGCGGGCATCGCGCTCGATGCGTTGCGCGATGAACGACGAAGAGAAATTGCGGAACAAGCCGGTCACACCCTGGCTTACTGCCGAACCGAACGCCCCGAGCGCCACCGCTAACAGCGCTGTTGCCGTCCAGCCCGGCGTTGTGATCACGTCAAAGGCGCGTCCGACGAAGATTTGAATGTAACTGTACGCCGTGTTGTTCAGGATCGCGCCCACGATCAAAATGACCGGAAAGATGGGATAGCGCATCATGTGCGAGACGATCCAGCGCACCGGGCTGCGACGATCATAAGGGTATTCGTTTTCCAGCGTGAATTCGCGCCTGGCCAAGGACTCCTCCGTTAGAATTTTGTTGGGACTCGACGGGCTTATTATCCCATGCATTGGGAAAAAAGCGTAATGCGGGTACGTTTGACGTAGCGGCGAGCCTGACTATACTATTGAGGTGTAATACAGTGCGGAGCAGACAGAAACTTTTTGAGATTTTTCGGCGGCCTCTCTTTTTGAGTTCCGGCTCGTCTCCATCAGCGGCTGGTAAGATACCCCTGCAAGGACTTGAACCTTGATAGCAGGTTTAGGAAACCTGCGTTCTATCCGATTGAACTACAGGGGCGACGGCGGGCATTATAACACGATCTTGTAAAACGTGAAACGTGAAAAGGGGTATAAATGAAGACATATCACGCGATAGAGTGGTTGGCAGAAGGTAAGCTGCGTTTGATAGATCAGCGGCGTTTGCCGCAAGAATTGGTGTATTGCGATTATAGCGACTATCACGAGGTCGCTGTTGCTATCCGCGAGATGGTGGTGCGCGGCGCGCCGGCGATCGGGATCACGGCGGGCTATGGGCTGGCCCTGGCAGCCTGGTACAGCCCCGCGACCGACGTGGAGACACTGCGCGCCGACCTGCGCGCTGCCGATGCCGTGTTGCGTGCGGCGCGTCCTACGGCTGTCAATCTGTTTTGGGCGTTGGAGCGCGTGTTGCGCCGCGCCGCCGATCCCACGCTGACCACCGTCGCCGCTATCCGCAAGGCTGTGCTGGCCGAGGCGCACGCGATTTACGCTTTTGAAGCCGAATCCAACTTTCGCATCGGACAGAACGCCTTGCCTTTGGTGCCCGATGGGGCGAAGATCATCCATCACTGCAACACCGGCCCGCTGGCAACCGGTGAATATGGCACCGCGTTGCGGGTCATCACCGCGGCACACGAAGCCGGCAAGCGTGTGTTTGCCTATGTAGACGAAACCCGCCCACGCTTGCAAGGCGCGCGTCTCACTGCCTGGGAGCTGCAACAGTGGGGTGTGCCCTTCACGATCATCGTGGATGGGGCCGCCGCGCATATCATGCGCACCGTAGGCATTGACCTGTGCGTGGTGGGCTGTGACCGTATCGCGGCAAACGGTGATACGGCGAACAAAATCGGCACCTACAGCCTGGCGCTGGCGGCAAAGGCGCACAATGTGCCGTTCTACGTCGTCGGCCCAACCAGCACGATTGATATGACGCTGGCTTCTGGCGATGACATCGTCATCGAGCAACGTTCCGCCGATGAGGTTACGCGCTTTGAGGCATGCCAGATCGCGCCTGCGGGAGCGTCCGCGACCAACCCGGCCTTCGATGTGACGCCGGCGGCATATATTACGGCGATGATCACCGAACGCGGTGTAGTCTATCCGCCTTTCAAGGAAAACCTGGCCCGTTTGATGGCGTAGGGCACTTACTTTTGTTTTTAGTACCATCCTCCTATTGTCATTTGTTCTAGGATCGTTTAGAATAAGTTAGTAGTTATGCACTTTGTCATTTTCTGACAGGATTAACAGGATTTTCAAGATTAAAAAAGGCTTTGTAGGCGCTTGTTCATCCTGTCCCGTCCAAAGAAAATAACTGTGTAACTACTGTAAGTATAAGATGCCGGGCTTCAAATGAGAATAGGAGGCGTATGATGCTCTATTTGCCAAAAGAAGAAGGCCAGGGATTGGTGGAGTATGGCTTAATCCTGGTTTTGATTGCTATTTTCGTGGTGATTGTGGTCACCCTGCTGGGGACGCAGATCTCTGCGATGTTTAGGGATCTCACCGACCAGCTTGAAGGCATGTTGTAACTTCAACAGTTTCCCGTTTTTGCAGTTCCGTTTACGAGGCATTGTTCTGTAGCCCGACGGTCAGCCGTCGGGCCGTTTATTTATTCCCCAACCACAGCTCCTGGTATATTGCCCACTCCGCGGCGTCGGTTTCCCAATACGGATAGATAGCGACGCCGGTGATGGTCTGTGTCCACGTGGCCCAGTCATTGAGGCCGGCGATGACGCCCTGCAGGCCGCTGCGCATATTCTCGGCTTGGGGATCATGGGTGCGCGAGACTTCCTCGGATGTGGGAACCCCGATGAACAGGCGCACGTCGCTGTAGACCAGCGTGCGGCTCAGGGCGATGACTTGAAACTTCGTCCATTGACGGTACATGGCCGGCATAGGCAGCGCGCTGTCGTACACCATCACAGCGATTTCGTCTACTCGCCGGGCGATCTTCTGATAGTAGGGGGCGCCCCAGCTCCACTTGCCGATGATCGGCCAATGCACGGTGGGGAAAAGCGGCCAGATGCGCCGTCCGGCGATGGAAAGCGTTTTGTCAGGGCCAAGGGCCTCACGCAACTCGTCCAGCAACGCCAGCACTGCCGTGTTACCGTCTTCAACCGGTTCAGGGTCCACATGCAGGCCATCAAATCTGGCCTCCTGTACCAGGTCGGCGCAGAACTCCACCACTTCACGTCGCACGGATTTGCTGTGCAGATTCATCGTTTGGAGCGGCAACCCGATCCACATCTGCACGCTGAGATCCGGCGCGACATTTTTCAGCGCAGTGACAAATTCCTTCGCGTAACCGTAGGTGGGGTTGAACGTGCCTTCCGGCTTGTAATAGCTGGTGTAGACATAGAGGGTGGTGATTTGTTGTTGAGTCAGTGCGGCGCTCAGCTCCTGAATCTCAGCGGCGGTGTGCGGCCGGCTGACCCACTCCACACCCAGCCACGCGGCATTGGTTCCGCGGTTGAAATGCGCGCCCGGAAACGTGGATCTGGGGCGGAAGAGACACCCGCGTCCCAGCACGATAATCCACAGCGCAGCCAACGCCCCCAACCGCCACAACAAATCTGTACGGCGGGAAATGATGCGCTTTTGAGGTGATCGGTAATGAGTAGAGGGTAATGAGTAACGAGTAAAGAGTAATGAGGGAATGTTCATAATTCGCAATTCGTAATTCGTAATTCGTAATTCGCTACTCGCTACTCGCTACTCGCTACTCGCCACTCGCTCCACCAGGTGGCCAGCTCTTCAAGGACGTGGTGCAGGTTGTTACGCCAGCGGGTTTCTTCCCAGGCCAGCGGCAGCCAGATTTCCTGCCGACCTACCCGCGCGAACTCTCCCAGACGCCGGCGCAATTGCGCGACTTCGTGCGGATTGAGACGCTTGAGCCACGCCGGGCGCAGGGCAATCTGGCCGTTTTCGACGACGATGGCGGGGATGCGGGCGTCGCGCGCCAGGAGTTTGAGCCGCAGTTGATACATGAGATTTTGCGCTTCTGGCGGCAGCGGGCCGAAGCGGTCTTGTAATTCTTCCTGCAATTGCGCGACGGCTTCCTGCGTGGTCAGTTCGGCCAGACGGCGGTAGAGTTGCAGCCGCAAGCGCTCATCGGGGACATATTCCGCCGACAGTCCCACCGCCAGCGGCAACTCGATGGTGATGGAGCCGATGGGTTCGGGCGGTTCTGGCTCGCCGGCCTGCGCCGCTTTGAGCCGCTGCACGGCGCGGGCAAGCATGCGCGTGTAGAGCGTGAACCCTACGGCGGCAACATGCCCGTGTTGATCCTTGCCCAGCAACTCCCCGGCGCCGCGGATTTCCAAATCCCGCAGCGCGATGCTGAACCCGCCGCCGCTGCTGGCGGCTTCCTCCAAAGCCCGCAGCCGCGCGCGCGCTTCGTCGTTCATCCGCCGCTTGTGGAAGAAGTAGGCATAGCTGCGCCGCGTCCCGCGTCCCACACGCCCGCGCAACTGATAGAGCTGCGCCAGCCCGAAGCGGTCCGCCCGCTCGACGACGAGGGTATTGGCGTTGGGGAAGTCCAGCCCGCTCTCGATGATCGTCGTCGCCAGCAGCACATCCACCTCGCCGGCGGCAAAGCGGCGCATCACCTGCGCCAGCTCGCGTTCCTGCATCTGTCCGTGTGCTACGGCGATGCGCGCTTCGGGAACCAATGTGCGCAGCCGCTCGGCGACGGCGTGGATGGATTCCACGCGGTTGTGGACGTAGAAAACCTGTCCGCCGCGCTTCAACTCGCGGAGCAGCGCGCGCCGCACGACATCGGTGTCATAAGGGCCGATGTAGGTGGCAATAGGCAGCCGCTCTTGCGGCGGCGTCTCAATGATGCTCACATCGCGCACGCCGCTGAGCGCCATGTAGAGCGTGCGCGGGATGGGAGTTGCGGTCATCGTCAGTACATCTACCTCGGTGCGCATCTGCTTGAGGCGTTCTTTGTGGGCGACGCCGAAGCGTTGCTCCTCATCAATGACCACCAGTCCCAGGTCTTTGAAGGCCACATCTTGCTGCAACAAGCGGTGTGTGCCGATGACGATGTCCACTTTTCCTTCGCGTAGTCCTGCGAGTACCTGACGTTGTTCGGCGTCGGTGCGGAAGCGCGATAACAGCTCAACATTCACGGGGAAGGGCATCAGTCGCTCCCGGAACGTTTCGTAGTGCTGCTGCGCCAGAACCGTCGTCGGCACCAGGATCGCCACCTGCTTGCCGTCCATCACCGCCTTGAACGCCGCACGCAACGCCACTTCCGTCTTGCCGTACCCCGCGTCCCCGCAGATCAGCCGATCCATCGGGCGCGGCTTCTCCATATCTTCCTTGACCTGGGCGATAGCCTGGATTTGATCTTCGGTTTCCACGTAGGGGAACGCCGCCTCCAGTTCGTGCTGCCATGCTGTATCGGGTGAGAAGGCATGGCCGGGCACGACTTGCCGGGCGGCGTAGAGATCCAACAGTTCGCCGGCGATTTCATCGGCGGCTTCCTGGACGCGGGCTTTGGTCTGCGCCCAGGCCGTACTATCGAGACGACTGAGCCGCGGCGGTGTGTCTTCCGCGCCGATATAGCGCGTCAACCGGTCGGCTTGATGGATGGGCACGTAGAGCTTGTCGCCGCCGCGGGTAGTGTTTTCGCCGAATACCGGTGGGCCGGCGTATTCGATGAGCAGATACTCGCGCTCGATGTCGTCAATGCTGCGCGTGACCAACCCGCGGAAAATGCCGATGCCGTAATCTTCATGAACAACTGCATCGCCGGGTTGCAGGTCGGCGAAGGGAAACTCCGGCGCTGTGGCGCGCCGTCGGGCGCGACGACGTGGCTCCGGCGGTCGCCAACCGAAAAGCTCCTCATCGGTGAGCAGGTGCCGCGCGCCGCGGGGGCCGTTCCATTGCCATCCGCCGGGCGCCGCGCCTTGCACAAAGGTCAACAGTTCCACCGGCGGCGTCGTCACGGCCGGCTGGACCGGCGGCGGGTTGAAGTCTTGCCACAATTCCGCCATCCGCTCGGCCTGCCGGCTGACGACGACGACTTGATCGCCCAACGAAAGCCACTGCCGGATGCGTCCCAACGCCTCCGGCAGTCGGCCGGCGAAGTGGGCTTCGGGCGTGAACCCTTCGGCAAGTGCCCCTTCTTCGCCGGTATTCAACGCCAGGATGCCGGGCTGCTCCAGACGCTCACGGATGGCATCCCAGGTGATGTAGGGGGGGGCCGGGTGGGGCGGCAGATAACCGTCCTCCGCGATTTGGCGGCGTTGCTCTTCGGCTTCTTCTTCCAGCTCACGCCAGCGCATAGCCAGTTTTTCAGCCTCGCATACTACTACAAGTGCATCTGTGGGCAGATAATGCAACAGCGAGCCGATTTCCTGATAGAAGTAAGGCAGATAGAACTCCAGGGTGGGGAAGGGCATTGCGGCTTCGAGGGCTTGTGCGTCGGCTTCCAGATTGGCGCGCACATCTGCCGGAAGGTCACGCACTAACCAGTCCCGCAGGGTTGTCAAGGCGCGTTCACCATCAAGGGGCAACACTTCGCGCACCGGCGTCAGCCAGAAGCCGCTGATCCGCCCGGCCTCGGATGTGGAGCGTTGCGTGGCGGGGTCAAAGGTGCGGATGGTGTCAATGACATCGCCGAAGAATTCCAGGCGGTAGGGCGCGGGAGCTTGCGGCGGGTAGATATCCAGCAGGCCGCCGCGGCGGCTGAACTGCCCCGGCGTCTGCACCACGCTCACCGATTCGTAGCCGATGCCGCCGGCGTGCCGCGCCAGACCGGTGAGCGACTCGTGCGCGTTGACCTCGATTTTGCGCGCAGCGCGGCGGAACTGGCGGTAGGGTAGGGTGCGCTGCATGAGTGCGCGCACCGAGGCTATGATCACCGGCGGCGCGCTCTGGGGGACAGCTTCCAGCCGGTACATAAAGAGTTTTGCGAGCACATCCAGGCGGTCGGTGATGGCTTCCGGCGTCCAGGCTGCGCGCTCGTAGAAGAGGACCGGCGGCTCGGGAAACACGCGCAGCCGCGCGGGATCGTCGAGCCACATCTTGAGCGCCTCCGCCAGGCGGCGGCTCTCATCCACTTCCGGGATAAGGATGACGGTGGGGACGCGCAGGTCTTCGCATAGACCGGCGAGCACGGCCGGCCGGGCGCGCGGCAGCAGCGACGCAGCCGGCACTTCCAGGCCGCTCTGGAGCGCGTCGCGCAGCGCCTGGTAGGCGGGATGTTCCCGCACCCATGCTAAGAGTCCGTGCAGAAGGGCCATATATCTTAAATCCATCTAAGCCAGCAGATTGAGCAGATGAAGCAGCTATTTTATCTGCTGGTAATAGAAATTTGCTCAATCTGCTGACACAACAAGTTAAGCCTCAACGCTGACGCGCCAGGTCATCCCCGGCCGCGCAAAATCGGGATCCCCGTCGAGCCAGCGCACGATCAGCTCGCGTGCCAGCCGCAGCACCTCCCAGACGGAAGGCAGTTCGGCTTCCTCAAAGTCCTGAAGCACATAAGCGGCAGGGTCCATCTGACCGGGCGGGCGTCCGATACCCAGGCGCAAGCGCGGGAGGGTCTGTGTTCCCAGGAGTTGCATAATGGATTGCACACCGCGATGACCGCCGCTGGTGCCTTCCTGACGGTAGCGCAGCGTACCCAGCGGGATATCGAGATCATCGTAGATCACCAGAATATGTTCCGGTGGGATTTTGTAGAAGCGACTGAGGGGCGCAATGGCCTGCCCGCTCTCGTTCATCCACGTTTGGGGTTTTGCCAGGATGACGCGCCGTTCGCCAATGGTCCCGTGCGCCGTCTGGGCGCGGTGCTCCATCCGCGTAAAGTCCAACCCATGCGCTTGAGCCAGCGCGTCCACGGCCTGGAAGCCGATATTGTGGCGGTTGTGGGCATAACGGGGACCGGGATTGCCCAGGCCGGCGATGAGGAAGAACTCACTCACGGATGCGGTTTTCTCCGGACCAGGCGCATAAAGTAGCGCACGGCGGCTTTGATGATGAAGTACATGCCGCCGAGGACGTATAACATAACGGCCAGCTTTACGCCGGTCATGAAGGTTTCCTTGATGGAATCCAGTGAAATATCGAGCTTGAGTTTATCGTTCCCGTTCTCATCTGTAGCAATGGGAGTAGCATTCGGCCCCAGCGTTGGGGTGGGGCGCGGGGTCGCCGTGGGCGGTTGCTCGATGGTAGGTGCGATAGGCGCGGCGCCTTCGGCAGTAGGCGTGGCGGCTATGGGAGTGGCTGTGGGTTCAGGTGTCGGCTCGGTCGTCGGCGTCGGCGGGGCGTTTTGGACGGTGAGGTTATTGATGAAGTACACGTCGGGCGTGTCGCTGCCGGTGTTCCACACGGCCAACGCGAGTACGTACTTACCGTTGGGCAGGCGCGTGGTATCCCATGTCCCTAACGTCCCGTTGACCACCATCGTGGTGATCCCCCAGGCAATCGGATTTTGCTGATCCCACACGGTCGCGCCGGTCACGCGGTCGCCAGGTGCGTAGAGGACCGCATAGGAGCGGAAGTTGGGATGGGTTGCCGTCCCCTGGATGGGCACCAGGCCGCTCACCACGCTCCCTTCCGGCGGGTAGGTGATGACCCACATACTTTCCTGGGACAACGGCGCCGCCCATCCCCGGCCGGCGCCTGCCAGCCAGAAGATGAGGGATAAGAGCGCGCCATAGCGTAAGACTTTTGTTCGTCGCATGCCAACTCCTCACCGGTTGTCAGATAGTCGAATTGTCGTTAGTCTGGTTTGCATCGAAGAAGTTTATCACGAAAGAGGGGGAAGGCAAGTGGCATTGGAGTAAGGAGTAAGAAGTAAGGAGAACTTGCTGCTTTGGGCGTCTGAGGCTATACTTGAATCCATGTACCCCGGCTTTAGCCGGTTTTTGGAGTTGGCGCTGGCGCAGCAACAACAACCAGAAGAGGTGCGCGAGGAGGTCGAAGCGGCTGTCGAGATCGCGCAGGAGGAGACCGCCGCCGGGGAGGATGCCGACAAGCGCCTGTTGAGCAAGGCGCTGGACGTACTCTTGGAGAAAGGCCCGGACATCGTTAACAAGGAAAGGTGTAGCGCAAGCTGTTAGCTTGCGTAGTAGCGCAAGCTGTTAGCTTGCGTAGTAGCGCAAGCTGTTAGCTTGCGTAGTAGCGCAAGCTGTTAGCTTGCGAGAGCGCAAGCTGTTAGCTTGCGTAGTAGCGCAAGCTGTTAGCTTGCGTAGTAGCGCAAGCTGTTAGCTTGCGTAGCGCAAGCTGTTAGCTTGCGTAGCGCAAGCTGTTAGCTTGCGTAGCGCAAGCTGTTAGCTTGCGAGAGCGCAAACTAACAGTTTGCGCCACAAGCTGTTTTTCAGTGAGAGAAGGAGGCCCCAATGCCAGACTCGTTTACCGTCGAAACCTGGAAATCCCGCGTGGCGGCGTGGTGGCGTGAAACCGCCCGCGATCTGCCGGGCGCGATGGCGCGCCTGGGCGTGCGCACGTCCTACGGGTTGCTCACTGCCAGCGCGTGGCTGCCCCTGCTCGAAGCCTACAGTACACAGACCGGCCCGGCGACGACCGCGCTGGTGGGCGTGCTCGCCGGCGTAGGGAGCAACCTTGTCTCTAACGTGATACAAGGCGCGTATGACAAAGCCACCGCCGCCCGTAAGGCCGAAGAACAGATCGCCGAAAACCCCGACCTGCGCGCCGAGTTCCAGCAGGTGTTGGGCAAATTGGACGTGCTGGCGCTCGCGCAGGAAGCGCTGGGCGAGCAGTGGGCGGCGTTCGAGGCGCGGTTGCAGCAGGAATTGGCCGCGCAGCAGATCACGCTCACGATCAACAGCGGGGGCGGGGCTGTAGTGATGGGCAATCTTACTGTCGGCGGCGACTTTACGGGCCGTGACCGTTACGACATTGCGGGCGATGCCTACTTTGGCGTCTCGCCGGACGACGCGCCCCCCGCCGACTTGCTGCGCGCCTACTACCGCCACCTGGCGGCGGAGTGCGCACGGCTGCCGCTGGGCGTGGTGGACCCGCGTTTCGTGAAACCAGGCAGCTCTGATGAAGTGCCCTTGCAGGCGGTCTACGTAGACCTGGACGTGGTCGCACCGGTCAGGGCCGCGGAGGAGAGCGCGAAGCTGTGGGGGCTGCGGCTCTCGCGGGGCGAGGGCGACAGCCGCATGCCGTTGCTCGAAGCCCTCTCCGAACCGGAGGCCGCGCGTGTCGTGCTCTTGGGCGATCCCGGCTCCGGCAAGACGACCTTCGTGGACTACCTGACCCACCGGCTGGCGAATGGGGTGGCGGTTGAGCAGCCCGACGTGGCTTTACCAGAACCACTGCGCGATCTGTGGCCGGTGCGCCTGGTGCTGCGTGAAGTAGCGCCCTTTTTGCCGGTAGATGCGGCGTGCGGCACTGCCGCGATGCTGTGGGACGCCCTGACCGCCGATGTGAAAACCCGCCTGGGCGCGGCGGCGGCTGCGAAGTTGACGCCCTGGTTTCACGCGCGCTTGCTGCGTCACGGGGGACTATTTCTGCTCGATGGATTGGACGAAGTCCCGGAGGCCGGGCGGCGACGGCGTTGCTTGTTGGAAGCCATTCAGGCGTTGGTGAGCAGCTTGCCCGGCAAGGCGCGGGTCATCCTCACCGCACGCCCCTATGCTTATGCTGATCCAGTCTGGCATTTGCCTGGCTTTCCGCCGCCCCTGGCGCTGGCGCCGTTCAGCGAGCGGCAGGTGAGGGCTTTTGTCGAGCGGTGGTATCAGGCTGTGCGCCCGGCGATGGGGTGGAATGAAGCCACCGCCGAAGAGCGTGGGCAGCGCTTGCTGAGCGCGTTAGCACGCCAACCTTACCTGGCAGACCTGGCCTCACGCCCGTTGCTGCTTACCTTGATGACGACGCTGCACACCAGTTGGGGCCAGTTGCCCGAAGACCGCGCCGACCTGTATGAGGAATACGTCAAATTGCTGCTGGCACGCTGGCAGCGGGGTCACGAGTACATCGGACCGGATGGCAAGCCGGAGGTAGAACCAGGGATTGTGCGGGCGCTGGAAGTGGGGGAGGCCACGATCCGCGCGGCGTTGGAGAAGCTGGCCTACACGACGCATGCGCGCCAGGGCCGCGATCCCGACCTGGATGAAGAAGTTCGCGTTCAGGAGAGCGCCGACATTCCCCAGGCCGCCGTGTTGGACGCCTTTGCCCCGCTGTTGCCCGAGCACATCAACGCGACGGTGGTGCTCAAGTACCTGGAAACGCGCGCCGGGTTGCTGGTGGGCCGGCGGGAAGGGGTGTATGCCTTTCTGCATCGCTCCTTCCAGGAGTATCTGGCCGCGTGCTATCTGGCGAACACGGAGCGCGAATTTGCCGAAACGTTGCGGGCGCTGCTGCTCGACGATCCGGCGTGGTGGCGCGAGGTCTTTTTGTTGGGCGTGGGCAAGAAACGCCAGGGCGGATTGGGCGATGCTGTGAACGTGGTCAATACGTTGATGCCGGTCGCACCGGCTGGCGACCACGACGCGATTCCCGAAAACGTTTGGCGCGCCGCAACGGTGGCGGCGGAAGCGCTGCTGGAACTGCGCTTCCCCTCCTGTGCCGAAGGCCGTCCGCATTTTGGCGCAGTCCTGAATCACGTTTGCGCGTGGCTCATGGCGTTGGTGGACGAAGGTCGCCTCTCCCCCCGCGACCGCGCGCGCGCCGCCGACCTGCTCGGCGGCCTGGGCGACGAGCGACCTGGCGTGCAGGAGGTGCTGTGGGTCGAAATCCCGGCGGGGCCGTTCCTGATGGGCAGCCGCGATGATGAACCCGATACTTATCCTGATGAGAAACCGCAACACACCGTGACCCTGCCGCTGTACTACATCAGCCGCTTCCCGGTGACCAACGCGCAGTTCCGTCCCTTTGTGGAGGGCGACGGCTACCGCAATCGGGATTACTGGACCGACGCGGGGTGGGCCTGGCGCGAGGGCGCGGAGCCGGATCTATCGCCGCTGGAGGGACTGCGAGAAGAGGTGATCAGGAATTATCGTGAATGGCTGGCCCAGCGTCCCAAAGCACGCCGCGACCGCCCGTTCTGGTGGGAACACCCGGAGCTGGGTCTCTCGAACCGCCCGGTCGTGGGCATCACGTGGTTCGAGGCGGCGGCGTATTGCAGATGGTTGGAGAAAAGGATGCAGGAGGCAGGGAGCAAGGGGCAAGAGGCAGGGGGCAAGGTTTTGGTGTGGCGAGAGGGTAAGCTGAGTTCTTGCGTCTTGCCTCTTGCTTCTTGCCGGGTGCGACTGCCGAGCGAGGCGGAGTGGGAGAAGGCGGCGCGAGGGACGGGTGGATTGCGGTATCCGTGGGACAATGTGTGGCGGGACGATTGCGCCAATACGGAAGAAGCGGGACTAGGGCAGACGAGCGCGGTGGGCATGTTCCCGAACGGCGCCAGCCCTTATGGCGTGTTGGATCTGGTGGGCAATGTCTGGGAATGGACGCGCAGCCGCTGGGGCGTGAATGTACAAAAACCGGATTTCGTGTATCCTTATGTGGCGGACGATGGACGGGAAGCCGAGGAGAGTCTTGCGGTTCCTGTGCTCCGGGGTGGGTCCTGGTACAATGATCAGAGGTACGCTCGTGGGGGCTGCCGTTACAGGCTCATCCCTGGCGACTTCTACTACCTCGGGGTTCGAGTGGTGCTGTCCCTGGGGGATTCTGGTTTCTGACTGCTGGATGCTGCTGGATGCTGAATGCTGTCCCCCTGAGGGGGAAGGGGTTTGGGGAAGGGGGGCGCGCCCCCCTTCCCCAACCGCCACAGGCGGTGTCAAACCTGACAGGTCTCAGAAGACCTGTCAGGTTTATGTGGCCGGTCTCCTGACCGCGCCGCCGTGCCGTTGGGCGCGTCTCACATTCTCCCCCCCTCTGGGGGGGATTAAGGGGGGTGAAGCATAGTCAAACGCTACACCGATCTTTTCGCACAAATCACCACCTTCGAAAACCTGTTCACCGCCTACCGCAAGGCGGCGAAAGGCAAGCGCGGGCAGGTGAACGTCGCCGATTTCGAGTTCGACCTGGAACGCAACCTGTTCGACTTGCAAGCGGAATTGCTGGACGGCAGCTACCGGCCCGGCGCGTATCGCTCGTTCTACATCCGCGATCCCAAGCGCCGGCTCATCAGCGCCGCGCCTTTCCGCGACCGGGTGGTGCACCACGCGCTGTGCAACGTCATCGGGCCGTTGTTCGAGCGCACGTTCATCGGCGATAGCTACGCCAACCGCGTGGGCAAGGGCACGCACGCGGCGCTGGATCGCTGCCAAAGCTTCGCGCGGCGCTATCGCTACGTCCTGCAATGCGACATCGAGCAGTTCTTTCCCAGCATAGACCTGACGATCCTGCGTGAGATGCTGGCCCGCAAGCTGGCCGACGACGCGACGATGGCCCTGGTGGATCGCATCCTGGAGGGCGGCGCGCCCGTGCTGACCGGCGAGTACGCGATGCACTGGTTCCCCGGCGACGATCTTTTTGCCGTCAATCGCCCGCGCGGGCTGCCGATCGGCAACCTTACGTCGCAGTTTTGGGCCAACGTCTATCTCAATGCGCTGGACCAATACGTGAAGCGCGAGTTGCGCTGTGCGGCATATCTTCGTTACGTGGATGATTTCTTGCTCTTTTCCAACAGCAAGCGCGAGTTGTGGGCGTGGAAAGACGCCGTGCGCGCCAAACTGGCGAACTTGCGCCTGACGCTCCACGAGCGCGAGAGCACGGTCTATCCCGTGACCAATGGCATCCCTTTCCTGGGCTTCCGCGTCTACCCGACGCACCGGCGGCTCAAGCGGCGCAACGGCGTGCTGTTTGCCCGGCGCTACCGGCGGATGCGGCGGGCGGTCGCGTGCGGCGAACTGCGCCTGGCGGATGTGCGTACCCGCGTGCGGGGTTGGATCGCGCACGCGGCGCACGGCAACACCTGGCGGCTGCGCCGCGCGTTGCTGCGCCCGCCGGTGGTCGTGCATCGCTACGTGGGGCTGAAGCGCGGGGCTCAAAGGGCAAAGCCCCTGCGGGGCTGGTAGGTTGCTGTGGCCGGTCTCCTGACCGCGCCACCAGCGGAGCGGCTGACCGCTGATAGCTGATAGCTGAAAGCTGAGAGCTGATAGCTGATAGCTGAAAGCTGAGAGCTGATAGCTGATAGCTTCAATGAAAGAATCGCCGATCTTCACCAAAACCTTCGATCTGTTGAACTGGCTCCTGCCGGAGACGGTCAAATTCCCGCGTCAGCATCGCTTTGTGCTGGCGGAGGCGCTGCAACGCACGGCGCTTTTGTTCCAGGAGCAAATCATCGAAGCCAGTATGGCAGAAAAACCGCTGCCGCGCTTGCGCGACGCCGACGTCACGTTGACCAAACTGCGCACCTATCTGCGCCTCTCGCGTGAGCAGGGTCTGTTGAAATTCAACCAATACGAGCACGGTTCGCGCCTGGTGGATGAAGTCGGGCGCTTGTTAGGCGGCTGGATAAAATCGGTAGACGGCAAACGCTAAACAGGGGAACGCCCCCCGTCTACCGTCTACTTTACCAAAGGGGTCGGATCAGCACGCTCGTGGGGGCTACCGTAACAGGAACATCCCTGACAACTTCAACAACAACAACGGGTTTCGAGTGGTGCTGTCCATTGTTTTCGGAGCGCGTATCAGACCTGACAGGTTTTCCGAAACCTGTCAGGTCTGGAGCGGCTAATGCCAGTAAATCCCGTCCTGTACGCAGGCGAGACGGCGTGCAGTAGGAGCGCTTGCTCACGCAAGTGGGCTCCGAAAACCAGCCTGATCCGGTCCCGGTCGCGCCCGCTGTCAGGCGGCCGGCCAAATAGTGTGCTCCCCTGCGTCCCGGCGTCAACCCGTCGCGGCGCGGGGGGATCGTCTTAGACCTGACAGGTCTTCCGAGACCTGTCAGGTCTGGAAAAACCAGGAGGTGCATGATGACCACAACGACCACCAACACCCAAGGCGGCGCTTACGTCGGCGGGGACGTGACCAGCGGCACGTTCATCGGGCGCGATCAAGTCATCGTGATCAATGGGTACACCGGCGCGGACCTGGAACAGACGTTGACGCGGCTGCGCGCTGTGTTGGGCCAGGGGCAGGCCGATCTGTGCGCCGACGTGGCGCAGGCGCGGCTGACCGTCACTGCGCCGGATGCGCCGCGTTTTGTGCTCTCGGCGGAGGCTGCGGAGGCGCTGTGGGCGGTTGCCGCGCGCCAGGCCGATGTTTCCGCCTATCTGACGGCGTTGTTGGTCAATCCACGTTACGGGCGCTGGGCGACCCAATTTGTGCCGCTGGCCGGGACGCTGACAGCCTTCGGGCGCCCGCCGGGGTGGGTGGATGTGACCCCGGAACTGCGCTTGCTGGAAATGGTGGGGGAAGGGCCAGGACGGCAGATACGCCGCATCCCCCTCGACGACATCACCCAGGCGACGGCGCAGTATCCGGCGCTGGTGCTGTTAGGCGAACCCGGCTCCGGCAAGACGACGACCCTGTACAAACTGGCCTTGGACGCGGCGCAGCGTCGCCTGGCGGATGAACACGCCCGGTTGCCGCTGTACTGCCCTTTGGCTGAATACCGGAATTACGCGACGCCTTATGACTTTGTCGCCGCGCGTCTGCGCCAGTTTGCCGGCGCGGATGCGGCCGCGTGGCTGCGGCAGGGACAGGTGTTGCTGCTGTGCGACGCGCTCAACGAAATGCCGTTCGCCCACGACCGCGACTACCGCGAGAAAGTGGTGGCCTGGCGGCGCTTTGTGGACGATTGGCCGGGCAATCAGTTCGTCTTCACTTGCCGCAGCCAGGATTACAGCGAGCCATTGGGCCAGCACCAGGTCGAAATCGCGCGCCTGGACGACGCGCGTGTGCAGGACTTTCTGACGAAGTACGCTGTGGGCGACGCATGGGAGCGCCTGCGCAGCACGCCGCTGCTGGACCTGGTACGCAATCCCTACTATCTGATGATGTTGGCCTATCTCCTGGCGCGCGGGGGAACGTGGCCGCAGAGCCGCGCCACCCTCTTTCAGGGTTTTGTGGCAGTCCTGTTGCAGCGGGAAGAGGACAAACAGCACGCGGACTGGCCGGGCAAGGCGGCGCTGCACGACGCTTTGGCGACGCTGGCCGGCAAGATGCAGCCCTTGGGGGCCGGGACGCGCTTACCCCATTCGCGGGTCGCGGCGCACCTGGCGGAGGCCGGCTTCCCTGCGGAGACGATGCTCCGGCTAGGATTGGCGGCAACGCTGTTGGACGTGGAGCGCGTGCCCGACGCCGAAGAACACGTGCGCTTCTATCATCATCAGGTGCAGGAGTATTTCGCTGCGCACGCCCTGTTGGCGCGTTTCCGGCGCGACGAGGATGTGACGGCGTGTTGGCGGCAGCCACGGTGGCGGCGCGAGATGCCGTCGCCGGGCGCGCTCGGCGACTACGAACCCCTCCCGCCGCCGCCCCAGACCGGCTGGGAGGAGCCAACGGTGCTGGCCGCCGGATTGACAACCGATCCGGCAGCCTTTGTCGAGCGGGTGTGCGCCGTCAATCCGGCGCTGGCCGCGCGCTGCCTGGATGAGGCCGGCCTGCGTGATGCGCTGCCCGCCCTGGTCGCGCGTGTGCAAACCGCTCTCTTGCGTGACATGGGCAACCCGCGCGTGCATCTGCGGGCGCGCCTGGCGGCCGGCGAGGCGCTGGGGCGCCTGGGCGATCCGCGTTTCCCTGCCGTGGTGGTGGATGGCGTCAAGGTTTTACTGCCGCCGCTGGTGTACGTGCCGGCCGGCCCGTTCCAAATGGGGTCAACCGTCTGGCAGGTGTTGGCCCTGCGGTTGCGCGGCTTCCCGGCCGGGGATGAACAGCCGCGCCATACGGTGGATTTGCCGGCGTTCTACATCGGGCAGTACCCGGTGACCAACGCCGAGTACGCCTGCTTTGTGAAGGCGGGCGGGTATCAGGAGGCGCGCTACTGGCGCACGCCGGCGGCACAGGCCTGGCTGCGCGGCGCAGACCAGGAGAGCGGCCCGGTGAAAGAAGCGATGGAAGTATGGCGCACCTTAAAGGCTACGGCTTCTCCACTGGAGCAATTGCGGCGGGCGGGCTTCTCACCGCGGACAATCAATCTCTGGACGCAATTGTTTGAGATGGAAGAAGAACAGGTGCGGGAGATTGTAATGCAGGCATACACGGAACGTCCACGCGACCGCCCGGCCTTTTGGGAAGACACGCGCTACAACAATCCCACGCAGCCGGTGGTGGGCGTGACGTGGTTCGAGGCGGCGGCGTATTGCGAGTGGTTGCAGGAAAAGATGCAGGAGGCAGGGAGCAAGGGGCAGGAGGCAGGGGGCAAGGTTTTGGTGTGGCGAGAGGGTAAGCTGGGTTCTTGCGTCTTGCCTCTTGCCTCTTGTCGCGTGCGACTGCCCTCCGAGGCGGAATGGGAGAAGGCGGCGCGGGGGACGCGGGGGCGCGTTTACCCGTGGGGCCGTCGCTGGGACGGCAACCGGGCCAATACGTGGGAGGGGCACGTATTGCGTCCGTCGCCGGTGGGCGTTTATCCAGGCGATGCGACAGTGTGGGGTGGGCGTGACTTCAGTGGCAATGTCTGGGAGTGGACCCGCAGTCTCTATCGGGATTATCCCTATCGGCCCGCTGATGGGCGGGAAGCGCCGGATGCAGAGGGCTACCGGGTACTGAGGGGCGGCTCCTGGTTGCAGGACAAAAGGGTCGTTCGTGGGGGCGTCCGTCTCAGGTACTTCCCTGTCGACTTCTTCTACTACGGCGGGTTTCGAGTGGTGCTGTCCCTGGGGGATTCTGGTTTCTGACTGCTGGATGCTGCTGGATGCTGAATGCTGTCCCCCTGAGGGGGGAAGGGGTTTGGGGAAGGG
>JAIOAX010000028.1 GCA_019873645.1 Chloroflexota bacterium
ATCAAAGAACGGCTGCCACTCGCCCTCGTGTGCCATCTGATTCAGATAATCGGCCAATCGGCCCAGGTCAAGGCGGAAAATGTCGGCGTCGCGGTAGCCGTCGCGCAAAAAACCGTACAGCAGTTCACGGATGGTCAGGTTAGGGATACGCAGGATGGGCAAGCTGCCACGCATTCCATCAAAAGTGAGCAGACCCATATAGTAGAGCAGCGAGACAAAGTTGTTCTCGTCGGTCAGGCGCTCCACCGGGAAACTGGTGACGATGTTGGCCGCCGTCTCGCCGGTCTCCAGAATCTCGCGCAGGCGGCTGAAATTGCCGTTCAGCCGCCGGTCTACCGTCAGCAGGTGGCGCAGTTTACCGTAATCGGTGCGGATGTTCTGATCCAGCAACTGCTTGGGCAAATCCTGACGTCCCTGCGTTTCTCTTACGAAATACCACACCATATCGGTATTGAACAGGTACTCGCGTGCCTCGTCCGCAAAGCGGTAGCGACCGTACCACTCGCGCATCAAC
The DNA here is from genome assembly GCA_019873645.1 of Chloroflexota bacterium. GTDB lineage: Bacteria > Chloroflexota > Anaerolineae > B4-G1 > SLSP01 > DSWT01. Next base: position 515 of record JAIOAX010000028.1, read on the forward strand.
GGCAGGCAGGTTGCCGGATCGGTGGTCAGCAGCCCGGCAGTGTGGTAATGTGTCAGCATGGCGAGCAGTTCATCCTCCGTAAAGCCCAGGAGGGTGTTGAATTCGGGATGCAGGCTGATGTTGTAGCCGATGTTGAACCCGCTGGTCACGTCGTCCATCGTGATCGGCGAGACACCGGTGATGAACATCCGCGCGATGCCGCTCATCGTGCCGGAGGTGGCCCCCTTGAGCAGGTTGAAAAAGTAGCGGAAAAAGCCGGCGCCGTGCGTCAGGTCGCGGTAGGCCATCTCGCCCGCTGTCGTCAGAATGGTGTTCGCAAAGTTGTCGTATTCGTCTATTAACAAGTAAATTCGCAACCCCTTGCGTTTGGCCTGGGTGAACAACTCCCGTAGCCGATCGGCCACGGTTGGGAAATTCATAATCTGTTCTCGTTCTTGCGGAGAAAAGTATCGCTCATAACAGGCCAAAAAGTCGCGGGTGACCGTCTCGCCGTTGGCTTCAAAGGATTGACGTACTTCGTCAGGATGTGGGCTTACCACGGCAAAGTTGAAGGTCATGACCAGATAACTGTTGCGATCCGGCGTGGGATGGCTGCCAATCCAGGTGTCGCCGAACAGGGCCTCAAACTCGTCCTTGGCATTGATGTCGTAATAGTGCTGCATCAGCGACAGCCACAGTGTCTTGCCGAAGCGGCGCGGGCGGATGAGGAACAGGTAGTAGGGCGCGGCTTCGATCAGCGGGATAAAGCGCGTCTTGTCTACGTAATACATATTGTCCAGTTTCATCCGCCGATAGTCGGCGATGCCGTAGGGGATGCGTTTCATCCGATTCATCGTACCTCCATAGCGGTCAGCGGTCAGATTTCAACCAGCCGTTCACTCCTCCATCGGTGGCCGGTAATCCGGCGACTGATGCCGGAAATAGGTGTTGTACAACTCCGCGTAGTGTCCGCCGCGCGCCATCAAAGCACTGTGTGTGCCTTCCTCGATGATGCGTCCGTGATCCATCACGATGATGCGGTCGGCGTGTTTGACGGTGGAGAGCCGATGCGCGATGACGATGGCGGTGCGGTCGCGCATCAGCGTTTCCAGCCCCTCCTGGATTTGCGCCTCGGTGAAAGGGTCCACGCTGGCGGTGGCTTCGTCCAGCACGAAGATGGACGGCGCCTTGAGCAGGACGCGCGCCAGCGCCACCAATTGCCGCTGTCCCATCGAGAGGTTCGCGCCGCGCTCGCCGACGTCGGTGTCCAGGCCGTTGGGCAGGTCGGCGATCCAGTCCCCGTGACTGATGTGCCGGGCGGCTTCGAGCACCTGCGCGTCGGTCGCCTCCGGCTTCCCATAGCGGATGTTGTCCTTCACCGTGCCGGAGAAGAGGAACGGTTCTTGCGGCACCAATCCGATGTGCCGGCGATAGTGTTGCAGGTTGAGGGTGCGGATGTCGCGCCCGTCAATCAAAAGCTGGCCTCCCTGGAATTCGTAAAAGCGTGTGACCAGTCGGGCGATGCTGCTTTTTCCCGCGCCGGTGTGCCCGACCAGCGCTACCGTCTCTTTGGGACGGATCTCCAGCGAGAAATCGGGCAGTACGACCTCGTCGTCGGTGTAGCCGAAGCGTAGATGCCGGAATTCAATGTGCCCTTCAATGGCTTCCACCGGTTCCGCGGCGGTTTGTACGACCTTTGGCTCGGCATCTATGAGCGCGAAAACCCGTTCGGCCGCCGAAAGCCCATCCTGGAACTGGCTCCAGAACGAGGCGACGTTGATGAGCGGCCACCAGAAGAAACCCACGGCCTGCATAAAAAGATACCAGTTGCCCGGACTGATGCCGGTGCGCGTCGCCAGACCGCTCGCATAAAGGACGATCGCCGTCCCCAGGCCGGAGGCCATCCCCATGACCGGGAAAATGGCGTTCATAGTGAGATCGCGCTTGAGGCCGATGCGATAGGATTGGCGGTTGTTTTGAGCGAAGGTGGCGTAGATGGCCGGTTCCTGGCGGAAAGTCTTGGCGACGACGATGCCGCTGATGGATTCCTGAATTTGTGCGTTGATGGTGGCGGTCACGCGGCGCGATTGTTGCGTCACTTTGCGGGCAATGCGGCGAAAGCTGAGCGCCACGGCGACCGCTATCGGCGAGATGCCGATCAGGAGCAGCGTGAGCCAGACATTGATATTGAAGAGCCACACTGCCAGGATGACGACCAGCAGCACCTGGCTGATGAGGTCCGTCACCAGCGTAACGACGTTGGAGAAATCTTGCGTATCCGAGGTGACGCGGCTGACGATCTTGCCGGAGGGGTGTTCGTCGAAGAAGGACAAATCGTGCTTCACGGTCGCGCCGAACACGTCTTCGCGTACTTTGAGCACCACATCGCCGATGACCTTCGCTGATTCCATGCGGCGGATGTAGTTGGCGATCCAGGCGACGACATTGAGTGTCAACACGGCGCCGACGAGCAACGCAATCGTTTGCGCCGTTGGATTTTTTCCCACCAGGTCAATCCCTTGCGCAATGAGAATCGGGGCGCCGGTGCTGGTCGCCGAGTTGACGAGCAGCAAAACGCCGATGACGCCCATCTGTTTGGCGTAAGGGCGAAAGTAATCCAGGATGCGTTTGACGAGCACCTTATCGCTGTAGTTGCGGTCGTAGCTTTCGGTATCCAGGCCGTCGAGGATGAAACCCATCGTCAGTTCTCGCTTTCGGTGGCAATGTTTTCTTCCGCGGGACTTGCTTCTGCATGGCTGTATTTCTCGCGGAAGGCGGCGATGAGCGTGCGCACGGCGGTAATGCTCAGCGTAGCGATGAATCCCGGCAAGGCAAACAGCAACAGCGGAAAGCCGATGCTCAACGCCGTCAGCAGCGCCGTGACGACCAGCAGCAACAGTGTGGTCAGCGGGCTGGCCAGGGTGAGCGAAAAGCTGTTGCGCAGGATGGCCTTCAGCTTTGGCTCTTCTAGCTCGATGAGGAAAGCATGTGCATAGAACGTCATTCCCATCCACAACAGCCCCAGGATGACCCAGAGCGGCACAATCCACGTGGTCACATTCATAGGCAGCGGCGAGACCTCCGGCGTGCTGTAGAACCAGATGTTGCTTGCCAGCAGGACGTAGCCGAGGAGGAGGATAAGCGTGAGTGCCAGAGATTGGGGACCGTAGGTTTTAACGGCATCCCAGTACATTCTCCAGTTGACACCGAGCCCGCGCACGCAGCGGTGCGCGATCATCCATACGCCCATCAGTGCAAACGGCATGGGGATGATGAGCAGCGTGGCGGCGAGCAGGATGGCGCCGGCCAGGAAAAAGAACAGCATTTCTTCGTAGTAGGCTTTTGCGGCGGCAATGACGATGCGGATCGCTTGCATAGTTATACTCCCAACAGGATTTAGGGCGTTCCTTCAACGGTAATCAGCACTTGCACTTGAAAGCTATTGCCTTTAGGCGTAAAGCGCAGACGCACCCCTTGTTGGGGGTCAAACGCCTGTGTGGCCTCTGCTCCGGTCAAAATGATCTTTTCAGAGGGGGCGTAAGTCAGCCATTCCTTTTTCTCCCAACTCCACACGGCGATTTCGGCGATGTCGGTCGGCGGCGTCAGAGTGCCGGCGCCTGGATCGGCGGACAAGGCTATAGTCAGTTTTTCAACATGCGTGATGTGGAGATAAACGGGCAATATGTAGTCCAGAACGGTGCTTGGCGCATTGCCATAAACGATGTGAGTATAGATGTCCACCCAACCGTTTTCCGTCTTGTTGCTTACATTTTCCAATGTCGCTTCGATCTTGCCTTGTGGCTGCGCAGGACAGGCGATGGTATAAATCAAACAGCTTTCTTGCAGGTGAAAGCCTGCGATATTGTTTGCCGGAAAGGGCACGGCATCTATGAAGCCGGTGAGATAGCAGTCTCCAGGTGGAATCGGCACCCCATAGGCAGGTGTACCGGGTGTCAAGGTCGGAACGACATAATACGGCGCATAAACATAGTTGACGCTGCCGCAGATGTTGGCGTATCCATAAGAGGAATACGTCGCCGTAGCTGGTCGGGATATGCTGATGGTCTGTTGGGGCGGCAGGGTTTGAGTCAAGGTAATGCTGTAGGTGGCGTTGCCTAGCAACAATGTCACGTCGCGCAAGCCCGCTTCGCTCCATAGCTCGCCGACGACGTGATATATCCCGTCTTGAGGCGCGATGTAGAGTTCAGAACGGATGGCTGGGCTATCATACAACCCTTCCGTAGCCCAGGTAAGAATGCCCAACGGATTGCGCGCCTGGATGTGCGCATCGCCGGGGCGCAGCAAGACTTCAATGGGATAAGGAGCGCCTTCATCATACCAGCTATCGAGGCGGTAGCTTCCCATAAAGGGCCGCGGAGCGCCGCTCACATTCCAGTTCACATAACCGGCGCGTGGCGCATAGATGGCCGTCCCCTGGACAACCCGTGAAGGCAAGGCCGCATCGGGGACGTTGATCATCGCTATCTCGTGAATCATCGGAAAAGTACGCGAGAAGACGCCGCTTAATCCTAAAGCCAGGATGATGAGTGCGCCGACGATCCACGCGGGAATGAAAATCCAGGCCAGCACTGGACGTTTGAGACGCCGCACCAAAATCAGTGTTCCCGGCCCCATCAAAAATACATAAATGGGAAAGAGAAGTAACAATCCCCAGATTTTTGAGAAAGAAGCATAAGGCATCTCTAGCAAATTGGACAAATTGGGGGCGCCGGTTGAGAAAGCTCTTCCTGTCAGTGGCGTGCTGATTGCCGGGATGGGGTCATTGATCCACAGGTCAACCAACCACACCTCGCTGCCGGCATGGGTCAGGTCCCAGCCGATGACATCCACGTAACCCTTACCGACGCCGCCGCGCACGGCAAGGATGGTGTCTTCGACGCTCACCAACGGCGTTGCCTTTGCGCCGGGTTGTAAGATGACTGCCGCCACGTCATTGAGTGTGACCACGCTCTCCTTGTTGAGGGTCATGCCTGAAAGCGGCAAGTATGGAACAATACTTGCCTTGCCGGGGGTAGCCACGTGCAGCGGTTCGGCCAGGTTCTCCAGCGTCTGTTGCAGCGCCGGCCCGCCGCCGATGATGAGGTGTCCGCCGGCCGCGACCCAGGCCAGCAAGGCTTCCTGTTGCGCCGCGTTCAAATCCGCAGTCGCAATACCGTTGAGGAGCAACACATCCATCCCATCCCAGGCCATCGGCGTTTCGGGTAATGCCGTGAGGTCAGAAAGCCAGACGTGCGTGTCCATCATCTGTGCTCCCGCCCCGATAATCGGCCCGCGCATGTCGGCGTTGACGACGACGCGGTTTTCTTCATCATAGCCGCGGAAGGGCAAACGCATCTCCTGACGTACCCCTTGCGCATCTTCCAGCGAGAGTGTTGGCGTTGCGCCGTCTTTGATGAAGATCGGTAGCCGATATTGTTTGTAGGAATGTGCTGGCAGTTCCACAGGCCGCCGATACGTGATTTGATTTGGGGTATCGCGGACGATCAGTTCTCCCTGCCAGTCGGCGCCTTCGTTTTTGAGGGTGATACGCACCTCAGTCCACTGATTCTGCCGGATGTGGCCTTCCCAGGCCAACGCCACCTCCATAGTCAATGGATCAGTCGGCGTTTGCGCCTGCAAGGGCGTCTTGCTGACCAGCAACACCACTGCCAGCAATCCCAGTATCGTGAATCCCCGCCTCATAAGTTTAGTTATGTCTTTCATTGCCATTGACTACCCGACTCTCCGACTACTCGACTACCCGACTACCCGACACATCAATCCCTTGAGATACTCTCCCTCCGGGAACGTCAGCGCGACTGGATGATCGCTGCTTTGCATCATCCGGCCGATGATCTGTACATCGCGTTTTACATCGAGCGCCGCGCCGAAGACAATCTTCTGGAACAAGTCGGCGGAAATCGCCCCGGAGCACGAGAAGGTGAACAGCAACCCACCGGGACGCAGCAACCGTATGGCCTGCATGTTGATGTCCTTGTAGCCCCGCGCCGCCCGTTGGACATCGCTCTGGGTGAAGGCGAACTTGGGCGGATCGAGGATCACCACATCGAAGGCGTGTTTTTGGCGGTGTAGCTCGCGCAGTGCCGTGAAAGCGTCCCCTTCGATGTCTTCGACGGCGGCTTCTGCGAAACCGTTGCACGCCAGATTCTCGCGTCCCAGCCGTAACGCCTCCGCCGACGTATCCACGTTGGTCACGGCGGCTGCTCCGCCTGCCAGCGCGTAAACGGCAAATCCGCCGGTATACGCAAAGGCGTTGAGCACCGTCGGCGCATGGCACTGCACGACAGCGGCACGCAGCCGCGCGCGGTTATCCCGCTGGTCCAGGTAGAAGCCGGTTTTGTGCCCGTGCCGCACATCCACCCCGAAGCGCAGGCCGTGCTCGCGGATCTCCACGACCTCTGGCGGCTCTGCCCCGGCAAGCAAGCCCACACGTGGGGCCAGGCGCTCCTTTTCGCGCACATCCACATCACTGCGTTCGTAGAGCGTGGCAGGGTGGAGCAGAGCCATCAGCAGTTCATTGAACAGCTCGCGCCGCGCCTCTACACCGGCGGAAAGATATTGCACGACCACGACATCACCATACCAATCTACAATCAAACCGGGGATGCCGTCGGATTCGGCGTTGACCAGGCGGCAAGCGGTGGTAGTGCCATCTGCCAGCAGTGGTTTCCGCGCGGCAACGGCTCGTTCCAGGCGCGCACGCCAGAAATCGGCCGTTTCAGGGGCGCAATTTTCCTCCCAGGCAAACAGCCGCGCGCGGATTTGTGATGCCGCGCTGTAATGTCCCCAGGCGAGGAACGCGCCGTCGGCGCTGCAAATGGCGACCAGCGCACCGGACTGTGGCTGCCCCTCGATGCGCGCGACGGCGCCGGAGAACAACCAGGGATGCCGTCGCCGCACCGATGCCTCGCGCCGCGTGTGCAGGATGATACGTGGATGCGTGTTCATTGGGGTGGATTGTAGCAGGAATGGGGAGATCGTCAAAGGGAGAGTTAGCGGTCAGCCATCAGTGATCAGCCGTCAGCTATCGGCGGTAGCGATGACCGTTGATAGCTGACGGCGGTGAAGCTAGCTTTTCAAGCTACCGTGAGGCTGATGACCGGCGGCGGAAACGCCGCACGGCTACAAGGCTCAGGCTGATAAAGGACAGCAGGCTGACAAAGAGTACGTTTTTGTGAGCGGCAAAGTTCCACAGAGTCAATGCTGTCGGCTTATCTTCCGGGCCGCTGCCACCGCGCATGCCGATACTCCACACCCCGAACTCGGTGATGGTGCTTGTGGTGATCACGTTGTTTGTGGTGTCAACGGTCGAATATTCATCCCAGGTGTGAGTGCCATAGTTGTAATGATAAGCGTGGAGGTAGGGTTCGTCGGCGGGCGCGATACCGGCGATGGCAAGTTCCGCATCGGCATAACAAAGCGCCAGTTGGGCTTGATAACCACTTCCGCCGCTTGCGGTGATGTCGTAACGGCGCGGCAGACCGTCGCGGTTGGCGGTGGGGTAGTTTTGGATGAAGGTGACATTCAGCGCTGTGGGCAGTGTACCGCCGGCGGCAAAGTAGACACGCCCGCAGATGCCGCCGCCGAAGTCCTGCCATCCTGTCGCAGGTGTCAGGCTGCTCGTCAGAGGGGTGCCGTTGACGGCAACAGAGGCCGTATCGCTGTTATTGGCGGGTGTGCTGTCAGTTGCCGTGGTCGCGATTTCAGCAGCGACATCTAACAGCCCGGCCGGTAAACTACCTGCCAGTTGCCCGGTGATGGTGATGATACCATTGTCGCCGCTTGCCATATCGCTCACGTCCCAGATGTATGTGACGCCGCCGCGTGGCGTGAGCGTTACATCGCCGCTGCTGCTGAAAGTGACATTGGTCACACTGACCGGCAAAATATCAGTGACCACCACGTTGATGGCAACGCCGGGACCTGCGTTAGAGAATATCAACGTAAAGGTGAGCGTGTCTCCGGGTTGGGCGACGGTCGGGGTGACGGTGTGCGTGAGGGCAAGATCAACGGGGAGCAACACTGTGACTTTCTCGACATCCGACCAGTTCCACCACTGGCCGTGAGCGTAGGGTCGGACGCGGTAGAGATAGTCGCCATTTTGCGTGATGTTGACAGTTGCTGAAGTGCTGGTGATGTCATTGTCTACCGTCGTCCATTCATCGCCGATATAGGCATTGGTGATACTGAAGTCGTCCAGGTAAAATCCCACGGAACTGCCATAATACCAGCTATTACCGGCATCAATGACAAAGCGCAACGCCACAATTTCCCCGATGTAGGGGGCCAGAGCGCCTGCGGGTACTGTTTCGGCATGCCAGACAGGAGGATAACTGTGGTTACTTTCAGTGTGCGTCATGAGCGTCGTCCAGCTCACCCCATCTGTCGAAATTTCGAGCCGCGCTTCGGTGTTGTCGAAATAGTAGGTACTCCACCAGTAGCTGATGGTGGTCGCTGGGGTAATTTTGAGGTGCCTTTTGAGCGTGAAGAGGCTGAGCATGACGGTGTCATTAGCGGTTTTGGCAACATATCCCTTAAAGGTGTAACTGCCGGAATGGGGATAAAAATTGCTTTGTTCCCAATTGCCGACGATGGCCCAGTTGCCGGTGCCACTTTCGGCGCCATCGCTGAAACTGCCCAATGTGGCAGGGATAAACGCTTGTTGCAGCTCGTAATAGTCGGCGTTTTGATGTTGCGACACATTCCAGGAAACCGGGAAGCTGGGGACGGTGATGGTTGTCCCCAGATCGTTCATATCCGGGGTGGGGACGATGTCCAGCACCGCGCCACTTACGGTATTCCAGGTGTATCCGCCGGCGCTGAAGGGAACCGTAATGTCGTACCAGGCGTCGGCGGTTCCCCACCAGCCCATGTTCAGGTGATAGTATTTGGTGCCGCCAGTGTCGTGGCGCACGCCATCCACGACCACAGCATGACCTGCGCCACCGGTTTCGCGAATGGCCAGTTCGGCCGGACGAGAGCGGGTTATGTTCGCATAAAGACGGTCATAGAAATCGCCGGTGTTTTGTACCCAAGTTCCTGCGGCGCGGAAATAATTCGGCAAAGCTGCGGCAACGTTTGCGGTAGCGGCGCCGGAGCCGCCGGACGCATAGTTCATATCTACCGCCACGCCGGCATGGTAGACCAGCTTACCTACGGCTTCACGCTGTGTTTCGGTAGTTGTGGTAGCGTAGTTATCCAAAATGTTGGCCCAATCATAGGTCGTGGCGCCGAAGTTGGCTGACAGTGTCTGCGCTGGATCCACGCCGTTGTACCAGAGATAACTGTGCGCACCGGTGCCGGTGCTCGGCCATTCATAGTAGTTCAGGATTTGTCCCAGAGCTGTTGCCACGCAGCCGCAGACGTAGTGATAAGGGGTGTAGTAGTTAAAGACATAGTTCCCACCATAGCTTCCTTGACCCCAGGTGGAGGTAAGGAACGGTCCATACTCCACATCCCAAGCCACCTTGAGGGGAAATTCTCCGGAGAGCAGAATTTTCCATTGTGCGCGTGCTTCGGCCTGCGTCTCGGCGGGGATGTGTCCTGCTTCCAAGACCTGAATCCTCTCCAGAATGTCGCTGCGCAACAGAATCAGCAAGATGTTCTGGGGGCTGTCTGTGGCGTCGAATTTCGCATGTTCCGAATACGCAATGATAGGTTTCAGTTCGTGGCGGGGTGTGACGATGATGAAGCCGGTGGGCTCCAGAGTCAGCACATAGGCATACGTTTGCCCATCGGCTTTGAGTTCGAGCACAGTTTTTGCCGGTTCATAGATGATGTCAACGTCTGCTTGGTGAAAATCAGGGCAACTGTTGAGCCAGGCCAGCGCAACCCGATATGCTTCTTGAGCCGTTACACTGTCATCATCGGCGCGGGCTATAGGCGGGTATACAAAGACGAAAATCAGAACAAGCATGGCTGTGAATATCCATATTTTGCGGCGCACATTCATAGGTCTCTCCTTATGATTGATGGTAGATTCATTGAGATTGTACAATGTAGTATGAAAAAATTCAAGCTCTTGCTACAGATGGGGTGCATTTCAGACTCTCCTGAAAAAAGTCTAATTCACCGCAGAGACGCAAAGAACGCCGAGAAAAATTCAAGTTTATATCAATAAAATTAGTAATGAGACGCGAAAGACTTAATCTTATTGAATCCGATATAAAAATCTTTGCGCCCTCCGCGACTCTGCGGTGATATCTTTAGTTTTTTCAGTAGACTCATTTCAGGATGGGACGGCCTGTGCGAATTCCATATTCTGCGTACAATAGCTCTCAGCGTTGATGAAACGCTTGAAAAACCGTTTCATCCGTTTAATCCGTTGACACTTTTTTGCGAAAGGACACATCATGGCAGAAAAAACATTCCTCGTCGAAAACCGCTATCTCAACCTGCCGGTGAAAAACGGCGCCGAGAAGCGTGTGGTGCGCTTTATGTTAGACGGGGCGGAGGTCTACCGCTTCGACATTGAGCTGGCCGCGGCGGAGGCCGATTTCTGGGTCTACGCGGACCTCACGCCGTTCCAGAATTCACAATTGACGCTGGCGGTGGACGGTGTCTCCGCCGAAGTATTGGCGGCGCTTGTTCAAAGTGACACGCCTTTGGGAATGGACGATTTGTACTGCGAAAAGTACCGCCCGCAGTTTCACTTCACCTCGCGGCGCGGCTGGCTCAACGATCCCAACGGCCTGGTATTTTACAACGGCGTGTATCACCTCTTCTATCAGCACAACCCTTACGGTTGGAGCTGGGGCAACATGCACTGGGGGCATGCCATCAGTGGCGATCTCGTGCACTGGGAAGAACTGGGCGATGTCTTTTATCCCGACCACCTGGGCGTGATGTTTTCCGGTTCCGCCGTGGTGGATTGGCAGAACACGACCGGTTTCCAGGACGGTGACGATCCGCCGCTGGTGTGTATTTACACCGCCGCCGGAAAGCCGTTTACCCAATGTCTTGCCTACAGCACGGATGGCGGTGAAACGTGGGTGAAGTATGCCGGCAATCCCGTGCTCGGTCACATCACCGGAGAAAACCGTGACCCAAAGGTCATCTGGCACGCGCCGAGCCGGCAGTGGGTGATGGCGCTTTACCTTGTGGACAACGCCTATGCCCTGTTCGGCTCACCCGACCTCAAGACGTGGCGCAAGCTGTGTGACGTCTACATCGGCGACGCCATCGAATGTCCTGACTTCTTCGAGTTGCCTGTAGATGATGACCCGGCGAATACGCGCTGGGTCTTCTGGGGCGCGAACGGCAACTACGTCTTGGGCAGCTTCGATGGGGCAACGTTCACGCCGGAAAGCAAGGTGTTACATTATGCGCGCGGCGGCGACAGTTACGCCGCGCAGACCTGGAGCGATACACCCGACGGGCGGCGTATCCAAATCGCCTGGTTGCGCGTCAACCTGCCGGGGATGCCCTTCAACCAGATGATGACCTTCCCCTGCGAATTGACCCTGCGGACGACACCGGAAGGCATTCGCCTGTGCAGTTGGCCGGTGCAGGAGATCGCAAGTCTGTACGACTGGGGTGTCCATTGGGCGGATGAAACGCTGGCGCCCGGGGAAACCTTGCAGGATGATATTATCGGTTGGGGCGACCGGTTCGATGCTTATGCCGAAGTGGATCCCGGCGCAGCGACCACGCTCAACTTTGTGTTGCGCGGGGTCCCCGTGACCTACGATGTAGCGCAGGAAACATTGACCTGCGCAGGGCGCACCGTCCTTATGCCTCTTGTGGATGGACTGTTCTGTCTGCGGATCCTGCAAGATCGCGCCGCGCTTGAAATCTTCGGCGCGGATGGCCTGGTGGCGTTGCCGCTGGGCCTCATTCCGCCTGACGACGACCTCACGCTGCGTTTTTATGCGGAAGGTGGCCCGACCGGTGAGTTCCTCGTTGGCATGCACACCCTTCTTTCGGCGTGGGCCGGCGATGAACAGGCAGATGCGGAGTGGTTAGACGATGACACTTTCCCCTTCTAGCCCAGAAGCGCGCGCCCATCTGACGCGCGGCTACGTCATTGCGTTGATCAGCGCTGCATTCCTCTCCACGACGGCGATCTTCATCCGCTACCTGACGTTGACCTACGCCCTTCCGCCGCTTGTGCTGGCCTTCTGGCGCGATGTTTTTGTGGTGTTAACGCTGCTGCCTGTGCTGTCTCGTGTGCGTCCGGCGTTGTTGCGCACGGCGCGGCATCATGTCCTTTACCTGGCGGCGTATGGCCTGGTGCTCTCGATGTTCAACGTTATGTGGACGTTCTCGGTGGCCCTCAACGGCGCGGCGGTGGCGACGGTGTTGTGTTACTGCTCGGCGGCGTTTACGGCGCTGTTGGGACGCTGGTTGCTCAAGGAGCCGCTGAATGCCGTCAAGTGGCTGGCGATTGCGCTGAGTCTGACCGGCTGCGCGCTGGTCGCCGGCGTGGTAGGACAGGCGACCTGGAAGATCAGCGCGGAAGGTTTGCTCGTCGGCATATTGACCGGTCTGAGCTATGCCGGCTACAGTTTGATGGGCCGCTCGGCGGCGCAACGCGGCCTGAATCCCTGGACAACGCTGCTATACACCTTCGGTTTTGCGACGCTGTATCTGTTCACCTTCAATCTGCTGCCTGAAACGTGGCTCCCCGGTGGCGCGGCATCGCTGCATGATTTCTTCTGGCTTGGCGACGCCTGGGCGGGGTGGGGGGTGCTATTCCTGTTGGCGGCCGGGCCAACCGTGGCCGGATTTGGACTTTACAATGTCAGCTTGAGTCATCTCCCATCAAGCGTCGTGAACCTGATTGCGACTTCAGAGCCGGTTTTCACTGCCATCAGCGCGTACTTGTTGCTCGGTGAGCGGCTGAACGGAATTCAGATTCTCGGCAGTTTGATGATTCTCTCCGGCGTCGTGGCCCTGCGGCTGTACGACGGCTGGTTGGAAAGTCGTTTGCAGGTGCAGGCTATATCGGTAGATTAAGATGTTTGCTGACCCGAATATTGTGCATTTTCCGCGGCGGCGACGCGAATGCCTTCGGCCTCATTGACGCGGCCGAGCAGCACAATCCCGCCGATGAAGAACACCATCAGCGAGATGATGCTCAGGCGGCTCTCGCCCATCAATTGTCCAACGACGCTGAAGAGCAGCGGCCCGGCGATGCCCGCAAACTTGCTGGACACATCGTAGAAGCCGAAGAATTCCGCACTGCGTGCCTTCGGCGCCATCAGCCCGAAGAGACTGCGGCTGAGCGCCTGTGTGCCGCCCTGCACCATCCCCACGCCGAAGGCCAGCGCCCAGAAGTGCCACGGCTGGCTCATAAAGAAGCCGCCCACCATCAACAGCGCATACCATCCCAGTCCCACCATAATCGAGCGTTTGGTGCCGAGCTTATGGCTGAATTTCCCGAAAAGCAGTGAGAAAGGAATCCCCACAAACTGCGTCAGCAGCAGCGCGCCGATCAGATCCGTCATCCCGATGCCGATTTCCGCGCCGTAAATCGTCGCCATCTTAATGACCGTGCCGATGCCGTCGTTGTAAATCCAGAAGGCGATGAGGAACTTAAACAGCTCACCGTACTTGCGAATTTCGTGCAACGTCTGCCCGATGCGTTGGAAGCTGGCGCGCACGGGATTGACGCCCGCGCCGATGCCCTCGGTGTTGGCGGGCGGCTCCGGGACGCGCCGCAGCAATGGGATGGTGAAGATCGCCCACCAGATCGCCACCGTGAAGAAGGATAGCCGTGGCCCCAGGCTGCTGCCTTTCCAGATGACCATAATCATCACCAGATTGATGGCGAGCAGAATGCCGCCGCCCAGATAACCAAGCGCGTAGCCTTTGGAGGAGACGTAGTCAATTTCATCCTCATTGGCGACGTGCGGCAAGAGCGCGTCATAGAAAATGTACGACGCGCCCAGGCCGATGGATCCCAGGAAGAACAGGATAAGGGTGGGCCAGACCATCCCGGCGTCCATAAAGGTCAAGAGCGCCGTGGCGAAGATGCCGATGCCCGCGAAGGTCGCCAGAAGCCGTTTTTTGCTCCCCATGTAATCGGCGATGCTGCCAAGGATCGGTGCCAGCAGTGCGGAGACCAGCAGGGCGATGGAGTTGGCGTAACCCCAATAGACTGTTGGCCGGTTGCCTCCCAGAGGCGCAGCGATCACACCCTCGAAGAAGGCCGGCAGGACCGCTGCCTCGATGGTTGTCGAAAAGGCCGAACTGCCCCAGTCGTACATACACCAGGCATTGATCATTTGTTGATGGACGAAGTCTTTCGTGGATTTGATGGGGTTCATGATGTGAATTCTCCTTGAGTAAAGTGATTTGTAAATAGGGATTAGGAAATTGGGGATTAGGGATGGGGAGTCAGCGAATCGTAGTCCCAACCCCAATTCCCAATCCCCAATCCCTAATCCCCAGTCCCTATCATAGGCAAGGTAAAGTAAAATGTGCTCCCTTTTCCCACCTCACTCTCGACACCGACCTGCCCATTGAGCTTTTCGGCGATGCTTTGGACAATGGATAACCCTAGCCCGTATCCCGGTGCAGCAGTTTGATTGAGGCGGGTAAAGGGTGTAAAGAGCCGGGCTTGTTCTTCAGGCGTCAGGCCCTTACCGTTATCGCGCACCCACAAGCGGGCATAACCGTTACCGAGGTTTGTCATCCCGACCTCGATGTAAGGAGGCCTTCCTCCATACTTGATCGCATTGCTGATGTAATTCACCAGGATTTCTTCGACCCAGGCCGGATATCCGATAACCGGCAACCATTCGTCAGGGGTGATAATCTCTGCTTGACTTTCGGCAAGTGCATCGGCAAGACGGCATCGGGTATTCTCTATTAGACGAGGGAGGTCAAGGGGTTCGGTCTGCACACTGCCAACTTTCCGTACATTGGCTAACAGCAACAGGGCATCCACAATGTCGGCTATTTTGCGAGCGTGCTGGGCAATGACATTGTAATACTCTATCAGTTTTTCCTCACTCATCTTGCTGTGGCGTTTCTCCAGCAGTTGACTGAAGCCGACAAGGGTTGTCAGCGGGGATTTCAAGTCGTGGGCCACCGTATGGGCATAGGCTTCCAGCTCTTCATTGCGTTTTTCGAGTTCGATGGTACGTTCGAGCAAGGCTTCTTGGGCGCGTTGGCGTTCGTGAACCTCGGCGCGCAGCTCGGCGGTGCGCGCCTCAACCAACTTTTCGAGTCGCAGGTTAAGGGCGGTGAGTTCTTCGGTGCTTTGCTCGATAAGTTGTTCGACAACTTTGGACGGCAGAGCGACAGCAAAGGCAAAGAAGGTAGGGATAACAATATCATTTGAGATGTCGAGGTGGTAAGCAAAACCTGCCCCTATAATCACAACAGATGTTGCGATTGCGCAGTAAATGGCAGGACGAAACCCTAACACCAGACCCACTGAAAAAATGCCGATGTGGAACATAAAAAGAAGGTTACGATAATAATCTCCATTGTAAAGAGCATGGAACAAAAGCCCGGTTAAGCAAATCATAGAAATCCCTGCGAATGTGAGCATTGCGCGGTTTATAGATCGCGATAGCCTTGTGAGGGTAAAAAAAGCGGCTATGCCAATGGTGAAAATCGCCAGTATATATGCACCATTGAGAGGCTCACCATAAGACTGCCGCGATATGAGGTGGAGCAGAATACCTGAAGCAGCAAATACGATGTAGCCGCTCAGAATCCACCGTGCTGCATTGATACGGGCTTTTTCTCCAGGTATGTTGTTCACCATTGTTGAGGTGATTTTCACCAATGTCCAGTCACCTACTATGCCCAGAAACTGCCGGCTTTTGTGACGACACCGGTTTCGCGCTCTTCATCATAGGTCTTCCACCACTTTTTGACGATTTTGCGCAGTGCTTTGTCTTCAAAGGCGCTGGCAAACGCGGCCTTCTCTTCTTCGGTGAGGTCGCCGTAGGGACAGGCTGCAAAAACGGCGTCAAGTCCTTGCTCCTCGGCTTCTTCGACAAAATTCCGCGAGAGGAAAACCTGTCCCGCCAGCCATAACATATCCTGATGACCTTTTAACATGGTACTCCTTTCATAGTCGCTAAGATTGGTGTCCCATCCCTGGCTGGAACGGAGGTTTTGTATGGTATGCCAGGGCATACCCTGCACCGGACAGTTTGTGTCGGCAATAACAATACTAATTTTATCATTGTTTTCGCAATTTGTCACGAATCATAATATAATCAAATGCATTCATCAGACCTGACAAGTCTTCTGAGACCTGTCAGGTCTACAGGTCTACAAAAATTCGGCGGAGGTGAGGTGTGAAACGACAACTTTGGCTGCTCGGTTTGGTGGGTCTTGTCGGTATAGGCGTAGCTGCGCTGTGGGGCTTCGTCTTTGCGCCGACGCGCGTAGCTGTCGGCGCGCCTGAAGTTCAGGCAACCCCCTCGGCGCCGCCGCCAGCATGTGTAACCCATACTGTCGGTATGACATTGACGGTGAGCAATCGTACCCCGCAAGTGGGCGAAATGCTGGCCGTCACAATCACGCTGGCAAATGAAGGCTGTGGGATGATTGGCCTGCCTCAATATCGCCTTTACGTGACACAACCGGCGTATGTACTGGCGCCTGAATCGCCGGCTCCGGTATCGCATACCCTGGGATTGAATCCCGGTGAGACGGACGCCGTCACATTTACGCTGCATACCCTGGGACCGGGGATGGCAAACCTGCACGCTTTCGTCAGCTTCGAGGTCCATCTCAGCTATACTGGCCCAACCTATTGGGGCACTGCAACAGCCCTGCCGTTGACCATCACCGTTCCGGCAACCGCTACCGAAATTGTCGTCTTGCAACAGGCTGCTTACGCCCTGGGGTGCTTCCCGCCGATCATGCAGCATGATGCGACGTACACCTTCGGCTGTGCGCCGGCCGCCGGCCACAGCTTTGACGCGCAGATCCAAACGTTTACGGACGAGGATAGCGCGCGGACGGCTTTTGAAGGCGGACAGGGCACATTGCTTTTGACGCCGTTCCGCTGCTATCCTGCTTATGCCTGGGTTTATGAGCAAGAGACGCCGCCGCAATGGCAAGGCTGGCATCGCTGGCTGGCCGAACGGTGGGTCATCACCACGCATAGCATTGACGATAGTGGCCTTCAGGTTTCGCCTGCTCCTCTGGAGGTATCGGAGGCCATCTATCATGCAGCGGCGCGCAATCACCTTTTCCTGCCCTGTGAACGCCTTTATCTGCCGCTTGTATGCCGGGCCAACCTTTGAACGAACGTTTGAACGTTTGAACGTTCAAACGTTTTCAATACTGTGGCGTCGCCGTGCCGATTTGTACCGGAATCCACGAGGTTGGCGTTGGAGTGGGGGTCTGGCAGAGCCGCGCGCGTTCGATGATCTCGTCGGGTGCGTTCCAGCGGCGCAGGAGCGGCTCGGCCTGCATGCAAGATTGGGGATTGTGAAGCCCCAGTAATGCCAGTGCCCGTTTGAGGTTGAGGTCGCGCGGCGGATCGTCGCTGGCCAGATAGAGGCTGTAATCACCTGTGGTAAAGCGCGATTCTGCCACATTCAAAGCGATCAGGGCTTCGTTATAGGCATGCTGCGCCAGGTAGGCCTCGCCGAGCGTGTACCAGAGCACGGCAGCGCTGTCGGGTTCGGCACGCAACTGGATAAGCAAGTGCCGGAAAGCTGCTTCGACTTCCCCGGAAGCAAGTAGCGCCGCGGCGCGGTAGTAGAAGCCTAACGGATTCTCCGGCTCATGGTTGCTGTAGGTCTGCGCCAGGGCCATTAACGCATCGCCATTGTTACTTTGACGTGCGGCGCGCCAACGCTCGGCGAACACATCCGGCGCCAACCCCGGATCGAGACTCTCGGCGATCCGCAAAGCCTGTTCGGCGACTTGCGGCTCACCCTGCCGCGCTAAAATCACCCCCAGGAGCGCCCAGGTTTCGGCCTCAGCGGCGGCTTCGCGGACGGCGTCCCAGGCGCGGGCCTCGGCGGTATCCAGGTCGCCGCGCAAGAGCGCCAGGCGCGCTCCTTCTCGCAAAACGTGTCCCCGCAAGGGGCTATCTTCCGGCGTGACGCGGCGCGCTTTTTCCCACGCTGCCTCGGCAGTCTCGAACGCCTGATAATCCAGCGCGATCCGCATCACCTGGAGTGCCTGGGCTGTCTCAGGCGTAGCGGTGGGAATGGGAGTGGGTATGGCTGTGGGCGTCAGCGCGCGGGTGGGAAAGCGTGCCCACGGCGGCGAAGGCTGCATCTGTGGGAACGGCGTGGAGGGCGTAGCCGGCTGTTTGTCAAAGTTTGCCGAGATCATCCACAGGCTACCCGCAATGGTTAGCAACAGCAGGCTGATGAGCAACAGGCGCGATGTGCGGCTTGAGATTTTCATCTCCGGCGCCTGCCTGTTCGCGCGACGAGCCACAATATACCCAGCGCCCCGATGAACGCCATTCCTCCGATGGCAAGCGGCATCGAATTGACCCCTGTAGGCGGCGTCGGCGGTGCGGTGACAGGGACGCTACTTGCGGCAACGAAAGGCGTCGCCGTGGCTGTCGTGGTAGCGGTTGCAGTTGGTGTGACAGTAGGACGATGGGTCGCCGTGGCTGTGGGACGCGCGGTTGCAGTCGCGGTTGACGTTGGCGTTGGCGTGGTTGTGGGGGTTGGCGTCATTGTGGGGGTGGCGGTGGAGGTCGCCGTCGGTGTCGGTTTGGGCGTTGGGGCTGCGTTTTCCGGTACGGCTGTGACGGGATGATCACTGGCGGCGGCAGTTGCCTGGGGCGTGGACGTAGCTGCCTGCCCTTGCGTGGGTTGGCGGATCGCCGGAGCGCCGGCAGCCACGTTCCCTTCGACAATAAGATAAGGGCTGCCGCCGATAAGACACGGATTTCCGGCATGATGGCACGGGCTGCCGGGAACCGTCACGGTATATGCGCCGTCGCGCGCCGTTAGACTGCGCCGATTGCCGCGCCAATCCACCAGTTGTGCCGCTGCTGCGTGCGCCGGGATCTGTACGCCGACATCCACCGGCCCGCGCGCCCACACCACCGTTGTCCATCCACCATCGCGCTCTACGGTGACCACTGTTGCATCATCGCGTCGGTCGAGCGTGGCACGTTTGAAGCCGGCGAGGTAGCATAAGGCGACCTGGTAGGCGGTAAACGCCGGGCGACGGCTGCCATCTTGTCGCACCAGACCGAATGGTTCCGGGTTAGCCGTGTCGCCGGTCTGATCCATCAGCTTATACACGGCCACGCGCTGCGCGCCGGCGGCCAGTGCCATCGCTGTCCCCTGGATGATGTACGCTGCCTGGTCCTCCTGGGTAATGGTGAACTGCGGGTTGGGGACAGGCCAGGCCGGGTCATCGGAAGGCGCGGCGTTTGTTTCGACAATCCACAACGGCTTGGAGATGCCGAATTCCCCCAGCAAATTCAGATAAAAGCGGCTGAGATCGTATACCGTATCGGGGTTGAAATAAATGTGCAGGGTGATGGCGTCGAAATAGTAATTGTGTTCGCCGGCCAGCGGGTCGGCGACGAGGGTTTGCAGGAAGCGGCGCAGGAACAACTCACGTCCGTAGTTGGCGTCCCACCAATGGGTGACGGCGGGCAGGTGGATGACAATGTTCGGATCAACCTGGTGCGCCACAGTGTAGGTAACTTTCATAAGCTGTACGAAATCTTCAACCGTGCCACCCCACGACTGAAAATCCGTGCTCCAAATGTCAGGCTCGTTCCAGATGATCCAGTGCTGGATGCGTCCGGCGTGGCGCATCATCAGTTTGCGGATGAAGGTCGCCCAGGTGTTATCCGGGTGAGCGTGAGGTAAATACAGGCCTGCCGGTACGCCAATGCCTTTTGCATAATCCGTCGCCCATCCCGGCGTGGCGACGATCAACCCAACGATCTCGCGTCCAGCAGCGCGTTCGGCGTCGAGTGCGGCGTCGGCAACCGGATACTCGATCCACTCGCCGGCGTTGTTCGGCTGGATGTGGTTCCATTCAAAGGTCACGCGCGTCCAGCCTGCACCGAGGGCACTCGCAGCTTGCGGTGCTGTGTAACTCTCGATCACCCCAAAGCGTCGGTCAGGGATACCTGCGGCAGCAGTGGAATGTGGCTGAACGAGGAGCAACAAAAGACACAGGACACGAAACGTGATACATGATAACGTGGTCCGTGATACGCAAGATGTGAGATGTGGGGCTTGAGATATGGCGGGCCGCAAATTATGGCTGTTTACACCTGTAGTTTTCACAGATAATACTGACCGTTGAGTCCTGAGAGCTAACTGCTGATGGCTGAAAGCTGACAGCTGATTGCTGATGGCTGAAAGCTGACAGCTAACTGCTGATGGCTGAAAGCTGAGAGCTAACTGC
Organism: Chloroflexota bacterium; assembly: GCA_019873645.1. Lineage (GTDB taxonomy): Bacteria > Chloroflexota > Anaerolineae > B4-G1 > SLSP01 > DSWT01. The sequence continues at coordinate 20,837 of JAIOAX010000028.1, forward strand.
TGATGGCTGAAAGCTGACAGCTAACTGCTGATGGCTGAAAGCTGACAGCTAATTGCTGATGGCTGACCGCTGTGCTTTTCGGACACGCTGATACTTGCGCATTTCGTAATAACTCATCAAGACTGAGAGCAGCACGCCGTGCAGCCCGTCGCGCCAGCCGCCGAGGGTGACGAAGCGCCACCAGAAATGACGCGGAATTTGCGTGTAGGGTGTATAGAATTTGGGGCGCACCCCCTTTTGGAGCAAGATACCCGCGTCAAAGTCGGTATATTTGCGTTGCTTGGCGATAAACTGTTGTAACGTCTCATAGTTGTAGTGGATCAACGGCTGCTTGAGGTAGCCGGCCTCGCCGTCGAGCATCGCCTCTTCATGGACGGCGCGGTCGGGATCGTAGTGGGCGCACTCGCGGCGTAGCAAACGTAACTGATAATCAGGCCACCACCCGGCGCCGCGCATACGATGTCCGAAGATATAATTGTGACGCGGCACCCACCATCCAACCTTGTCGGCTTGCCGAATCACCTCACGGATTTCTTCGGCCAGGGCCGGCGTAGCGCGCTCATCGGCATCCACAAAGAAAATCCATTCTGCTTCGATGCGTTCCAGCGCCGCATTACGTTGCTGTGAATAGTTCACAAAGCGGTGCTGGATGATCTCGACGCCGGCCTGTTGCGCCAGCGCGACCGTGTTGTCGCTGCTGAAGCTGTCTACAATCGCAATACCGTCGGCCCACCGCAGACTCTCAATACAAGCCTGAATGTGACGTTCCTCGTTAAGTGTCAGAATAACAGCCTTGAGCATCCTGCTCTTCCTTGCCCCCTGCCCCTTGCCCCCTGCTCTTCCTTGCCCCCTGCCCCTTGCCCCTTGCTCCCTGCCTTATCTCCATGCCGCAACAATTCTGGCATAGACGGCGCGCCATTCGTCATCTGGAGCAGCGGCAGCCTTGCGTGAGAAGGCGCGGCGCACCACGGCGCCGACCAGCGCACGTGTAAGTGGATCGCGATGTTTGCGGTACAGTCTGGCGCGGCTCTCCCAGAGATAAGCCGTAGTCAGCGGTCGCACTTGTTGAGTGCTTGCCCCACCGTAATGGACGACTTGGGCTTCCGGCACCAACCAGGTCTCCCAACCGGCTTTGCGCATACGCCAGGCCCAATCAATTTCTTCGCAATACATAAAGAACTGCTCGTCGAGTCTTCCGACCTGCGCGACAGCTTTTCCGCGCGCCATCATTGCCGCTCCAAGTGGATGATCAATGCGCAGCGGACGTCCGTTAGTCCGCTCTTCGGGATACCGCCCGTTGAAGCGCGTATAGTAAAAACGTTGTGGCAACCATCCCAGGTCAAACAGCGGTTGCAAGAGGTCGGGGAAACGAAAGGCGCTGGTTTGTAGCGAACCAGCGGGGTTGAGCAACTGCGGCCCGACAAGTCCCGCGCGTGGATGTTCCGCGAAAAAGCGCAACAGGATAGAGAGCGCGCCGGTCTGGATGGTCGTGTCGGGATTAAGCAGCCACACGCAATCCGGGTAGCCCTGCTGTTGCAACCGTTCGAGGATCAGGTTGTTGCCGCGCACAAACCCCAGGTTTTCCGGGCTAGCCTCCAGCTTGACCCAGGGATGGCGTGTGCGCACCATATCCGCCGACCCGTCTGATGAGGCATTGTCCACCACCCACACCGTAGCCTGCACTTCTGTTCGCCCTAGCTCTTCGCGTAGTGATAAAAGGCAGACATCCAGCAGAGTTTTTACGTTCCAGGAAACGATGATCACCGCTAACGTTGGGGAGCTTGTGGATTCGGGCATGCGTCGTCTACGGTTCCCAAATGGTCACAAAAGTCGGGTCTACACGATTGTTCACCGACGCAATTTCAACATCCTCGTGGATCAACCCCATCCAGTAGTACAGCGGATTGCGCACCGGCATTTCGACGACCTGCACACAGCCGGTGACTTCAGAGCGTGCATTGGGCGGTAAATACCAGTAGCGATCAATTTGCACTAGGTCCACGCCCGGCTGTCCAATGCCCCACCGAAAGGGATAGTTGCGCAAGCTGGTATCGAAGTCCATGCCCACGCGGAAGACGCCGGATTCCTCTGACCAGCCCAGCGTGTTGAAATTCTGGTCGCTGCGGTAAGTCGTGCCGGGCCACGGGCCGGTGGTGCGGATGTAGGTGGCGCTGTCGTTTTCGACGGTGAGCGTGAAGCAGAGGGTGTCCGATAGCACCATCGTCGTAACGTTATACTCCACTGCGCCGTTGACAATGTAAGCGCGTGGCAAACCGGCGTTGACGATTTCCAGCGTATTGCTTATGCTGACGCGCTGTCCCATTGCATCGCGCGCTTCAGCGAAAACGGTGTACATGCCGTCCGGCGGTGGTTCGCTGCCCGCATCAATGCCGCCGTCGTAGTCGTAAGTATGCCAGCCTTTGGTATTGGGCCTGGTGCGTTTCTCGTCCTCTGGGATGGCATGCATGACGCCATCTGCCCCTTGCAGGTAGACGCGCAGGTCCTCCACGTCTTTATCCAGCGTCAAATTGATCCGCACCCGGTCATCAATCCCATCCTGGTTGGGCGAGAAGGTCTTAGGAGAAACGCTGAATCCACGAATCGCCGGCAGTAACGTATCGGCGTTTTGGATCGTAAGCGTCCCCGTGACCGCGACCGTTTCTCCATTCGCAGCCTGCGCCTGGATTTCCCAGGTGTAGACGCCGTCGGGTAACATGCGTTTGAGAATGGTGAAGTCGTAAGGCTCTTCACCCGGTAAGAGAAATCCGTCTACAATGCCGCCGAAGTAAACGGTGTAGGGGTCCTCGTTCAAACTCAGTGGTTTGGCAGCGCGAAAAGTGTAAACCTGTCCGGCGCCATCGTATAGCCGGATGCTTACCACCGCATTCCGGTTCAGCAGAAAAGTGATCTTGGTCAGGTCTGTTTGTCCATCCGCATTCGGTGTGATCGTATCCGGCGTCACTGTGACCTTATCCAGCAGCGGTTTTTGTCCACACGCACTAAGTATAAACGCAAGCAATACCAGGACACCCAGAAGATGTGTAATTTTCATGACTGATAGCCTCCTGGCGAAAGTGTACCAGGGCTTGACTGCTAGTCAAGTGTTCGGTCAACTGACATTCTCAAAGAAGTTGCCTAACTGTCCGTCTGCGTTAAAATAACGGTGGAGGAGAAAAATGCACGCCCGGTTATTCTATCGCGGGGTGCTGGCGTTGTTTCTGCTGCTCTCGTTTGTCCCAACGGTGCAGGCGCAAGAAACACCGCCTGACCCTGTCTTGAAGCTGATGGGCTGGATGTCCCCAGAAGCCATCATCGGACAATTGGTGCTGGTATCGTTTCCCGGCACCGACGTATCCGACGCCGCCGAGATTACGAGCCTGATTCGTGATTATAAAATCGGCGGTGTGCTTCTGCGTCCTCAGAACGGCAATTTTGGAACAGCGCCCCTGTCGCCGTCTGAGGTGATTTCGATCACCAGGCGCCTGCAACAGGTGGCCTGGGAAAGTTCTCAAATCCAACCACCACAGTTGCCGGGAGAGCCGACGACGGTGCCCCCTTCACCGTACATTCCGCTTTTTGTGGCCGTAAGCGCCAGTCTTGATGGCATCCCCGTTACCACATTTATCTCTGAGACCACCCCATTACCGTCGCCGATGGCGTTAGGGGCGACGTGGAATCCTTCGCTGGTCGAAACGACCGGCGCCGTTTTAGGTGCGGAATTGGCGGCGCTGGGCGTGAACCTGTACCTTGGTCCTAACTTGGATGTCTTGTACACCCCTCGCCCCGGCGATCCTTCCGATTTGGGCGTGAGCGCGTTAGGCGGTGACCCTTTCTGGGTAGGTGAATTGGGACGCGCTTATGTGCAGGGTTTGCATAGCGGGAGTCAGGGGCGCTTGCTGGTTGTGCCACGCCATTTGCCGGGGCTTGGCGATGCTGACCGCAACCTTGAAGACGAAGTGCCCACCGTACAAAAACCGCTGGAGCAATTGCGGCAGATCGAATTGGCGCCTTTCTTCGCCGTGGCGCGGGATGTGCCGGGCAAAATTAACGTCGCCGATGGGTTCCTCGTCACCCACATCCGTTATCGCGGTTTTCAGGGCAATATCCGCCAGGCCACCCGACCGATCAGCCTGGATGCCCAGGCCCTGCAATCGGTGATGAGTTTGGCCGAATTTGCTCCCTGGCGGCAGGGTGGGGGGGTGCTGGTTTCGGATGACCTGGGGCTGAAGTCTATTCATTACTCCTATGATCCGCGTGGGCTTTCCTTCAATGCGCGCCGTGTGGCGCAGGATGCGCTGACCGCCGGCAATGATCTGCTGATCCTTAACCGTTTCGCTGCGGATCGCGAAGATTGGAAGGCGCATTTTGCGAATATCCACGACACCTTGAATTTTCTGGTCGCGCGTTATAAGGCCGATGCGACATTTCGCGCCCTGGTAGACGGCGCCGTTTATCGTCTGCTGAGTATGAAAATGCGTGCTTATCCAAACGGCTTTTCCTGGGAAGCGGTACCGGTGGACCCTGAATCCCTTGACGTTTTTGGCGTTGAGCGCACGATAGATGACCAGGTAGCTATTAACGCCTTGACCCGCGTCTCGCCGCTTTCAAGCGATGCCACCGCCCCGGCCTTTCGGGAGGGCGATACCATCGTCATCTTTACCCAGGAACGCTATGCACAGCCTTTTGCTGATTATGCGCCGTTTCCCTTATTGACGGCAACCGCATTACGGGAGGCCGTGTTGCGTTTCTATGGCCCGGATGGCACAGCAACCATTCGCCCTGTGGATGTCCAGGCTTTTACTTTCCAGCAGTTATATGATGCGCTGACGGCGGAGCAAACCTTGACTTTGCCAGAAGGTCCGCCGACGCTTTCTACGATCCTCCTGAATGTGGTTAAAAATGCCCGCTGGGTCGTTTTTGCCACCACGGGATTGCAATCCAAAGACCCCAGCAGCTACGCTCTCAAGCTGTTCCTTTCAAAGCAGGCCAGCGCCATCACCGGAAACATTGTCGTATTGGCGTTTGGGCCGCCTTACGAACTGGATAGCACTGAAATTAGCAAGCTGGATTTCTTCTACGCGTTGTATTCGCCAGGCTCGGCTTTTGTAGATGCGGGTGCGCGCGCTTTATTTGGCGATTTAGTGGCCTCTGGTGCATCGCCGGTAGATATTTCGGCGCTCAATTATTCCATTGCCCGACAGACTATGCCCACACCCAACCAGGTGATTGCGCTGGACGTTGTAGGCCCTACCGGCGAGGTATTGACGGAGACCGGGCGTTCGGAAATCCTCAAAGGCGGCGTAATCAACCTGCGCACCGGCGTGATCGTTGACTCCAATGGCCGGCCGGTGCCCGACAGAACGCCGGTGCAGTTCATTCTTGCTTACCCGCAAGAGGATATCGAGCGCGTTGTCGTCGCCGAAACCCATGGCGGCGTGGCTACCACTTCCGTTACTCTGGACCGTGAAGGGCAGCTGGACATCGCCGTACAATCGGAGCCGGCGCTCTCTTCGCTGCGGCTTCAGCTCACCATACGCGCTGAAGGCCCCATCGAGATTGCTTCGATTGCTCCTACACCCACGCCGACGCCCACGCCGACCCCTACACCCACACCCACGCCTACACCAACCCCAACCCCTACGCCTGCGCCTCCACCGCATCAACTCCCTGAACGGCTCTTTTTGCCGAAATTGCAAGGTAAAATGTTGTTACGTTGGGGAATTGGTGGCGCCTTTTTGATCGGCTTGCTGGGGTTTTTCTGGGCCAGGCAACGTAAACTCGGTGTGGTGCTGGCGGTGCGTGTGGCGCTTCTCGGATTAATCGGCGGATTGTGTGGTTACGTCTTATGTATACTTGTTGTGCGCTTTTGGTTGGCCGGCTGGCTGTATAGCATTGCCGGACGTGAGTATGTGGCGGCAGCCGTCGCGATGTTGCTTGGCGGCCTCGTGCTTGTCCCAACCGTCATGGTGTTTGCAGCGCGCCGGGTACCGGGTATGGAGGAGGAGTTCCAGGGTTCTTCTAGGGGGTGACGATCAGGGCGAGTATAATCAGGATGCCAGCTGTCACCAGTAAGGGGGTATTGGTCTGCACGGCTGTGCGCCACTCGTGGGTGGTCAACAGTAAAGGGGTAATGACCGAGCCGCCGGATTCGTGGAGCATGGCTTGAAACGTGGCGATATCGGCCGGTCGCTTGTCGGGGTGCAGGGCCAGGGCAGTAAGAATGGCACGCTCAACGCCTGGTGAGATCGCCGGATTGATAGTGTGAGGGAGCGCCAGGGCCTCCGGGCGCAAAAAGCGTTCCCTTGCTGTCATCGGCGCGCGTCCGGTGAGCAAGTGGTATAGTGTTGCCCCTAAGGCGTAGACATCGCTGCGGATGTCGGTGTGCGTGTCGTCGCCGCCGTACTGTTCGAGCGGCGTATAAGCGGCTGTGCCCTGTCCCTGGACTACGGTTACCGTGCGCGCTTCATCGCTGGTGAGCAATTTGACAAGTCCAAAATCCACCAATTTGATCAATCCCGAAGGCGTCAATTTAATATTGGACGGTTTGATGTCACGATGTAGAATGGGTGGACTTTGTTTGTGGAGATATGAGAGGGCGCTGCACAGTTGATCCGCCCAGTCAAGGACTTGCCTTTCCTCGATGAAGCGATTTTCCTTCAACGCCTCTTCGATGATTTCACGCAGGTCGTGGCCGGGCACAAAATCCATCACCAGATATTCGCGCCCTTTATGGGTGAAGTAATCGGAGACTTTAGGCAAGTTGGGATGGTCGAGACGTGCCAGCACCGAGGCTTCGCGGCGAAATTGCTCCTGAAGCTGCGTTAGCATGTCCGGTTCGATATCGGGATCAGGCGCGATTTCTTTGACGGCGCAAATGCGGCCCGGGAGCAAGGTGTCTTCGGCGCGATAAACTGCCCCCATGCCGCCCTGTCCAATCGGCCCGGCAATGCGGTAGCGCCCTTTTAGCATCGTTTGCGGTTCGAGCAATTTAACCATTTGGGACTAATATAACGCTTGTCCGGCAGCTTGTCAAGAACGTCGGAACGTTCAAACGTTCCAGGCGGAGGTGCAATGAACGAACAAAACCCGTATCAGCCGATGTTGGTGATTTACAAAGGTCCTTTGGCCGGTACACGCTGGCCGCTGTCTCATGAATCTGTCACCCTGGGACGTGCGCCGGATTGTGATATTGTGTTATCTGAACGGCAAATTTCCCGTTACCATGCACGTATCGAGCATGACGCCGATGGCTATCTCTTGCGTGACCTGGGAAGCAAGAACGGTACATTTGTCAATGGCGAGCAGGTGCGGGGACAGCCTTATCGCCTTCAGGATGGGGATGAAATTTCACTGGCAACTACGCTGCAAATGGGCTTTGTGGCCGGCGAGGCCACCCTGCCGCTAGAAGAAGTCTTTACACCCGGTTTGCTGGTGGTGGATGAGGCGTCGCGGCGGGTGCGGTTGGGGCGGAAGGAGCTTGACCCCCCGCTTTCACCGGCACAGTTTGCGCTTTTGACGATGTTAGTCAAGTCGGAAGGCGCCGTGGTGACGCGCGAGGATGTGATTCGCTGTGTGTGGCCGGATGCTGTGGGCGGCGTCACCGACCAGGCAGTAGATGCCCTGGTATACCGGCTGCGCGAACGTTTGGCAGAACTTGACCCTGATCATAACTACATCACGACAGTACGCGGGCATGGTTTTCGATTCGATAAGCCGGCCTGATATTTCGCGTAGTCATAAAGGTTAAATTGAGTTTGTATTTTTATGCTGGCACTGAAAGAGAAAATGACTATGCGAAATCGCCTTGCTGGTTTTCCGTGTACATTTGGCCACTGTATAGATTGGGGAATCGCATTAGCATTGCTTATCGGCGTCATCGCGGCCTGGCCTTTTCTGGCTTATGAGAGTTTACCCACAGCCACCGACGCCGAGTTGCATATTTTCCGCATTGCCGAGGTGGGCTACAGCTTGAAAGCCGACAATCCCTATCCTCGTTGGGCAGCAAATTTCTACCACGGCTACGGTTACCCGATCTTCAACTATTATGCGCCTTTGACCTATCATCTCGGCAACTGGCTGACGTTGCTTCACCCTGAACAAGCCGTTGCCGGCGCAAAGGCGATCTTTGTCGGTGCGGCGCTCCTGGGTGCTGTAGGGGCGTATCTCTTGGGACGTGAATTTGGGGGCCGGGGTGGGGGAGTGCTCGGCGCGGCAGCTTTCGCTTTTTCCCCTTACATTATGCTTATTAACCCTCACGTACGCGGCGACCTGGCCGAAGTTCTCGGATTGGCATGGGTTCCCTGGGTGCTCTGGAGTTGGGAACGTTTGTGGAATGATGGAGGGAAGGGTACATTCGCCGCGGCGGTTGTGACTGCGTCTGCAGCGCTCCTCAGTCACAATCTTACCGGCCTGACTACACTGCTTCTCCTGGTAGCTCTGTCGGCCTGGCACTGGTTGCTTGAAGGACGCAGTACCCGCTTTGGATGGGCGTTGCTTGCCGGCATGCTGACCGCAGCCCTGACAGCCTATTTCTGGCTGCCGTTTTTGCTTGAACGGCAGTACATCCATCTTGACGTTGCCGGCGAAGGGCATTATGATTTCCGCAACCACTTTGTTTTCTTGAAGGAATTGCTTGCCCCATTGCGCCGATTGGATTGGCGCGCCACAACGACCAACCCGCCGATGACCACAGGGCCGTTCTCGCTACTTCTGGCTGTCGCGGGCCTGGCTGTTGCGGCGCGCCAAAGAACACAACTTCGGCAACTGTCATTTTATGCACTTGCTGTTTTCTTTTGTCTGTGGCTCATAACGCCGGCTAGCCGGCCTCTGTGGGAAGCGCTGCCGGGGATGCAATTTTACCAGTTCCCCTGGCGTTTCTTAGGCCCGCTGGCGGCGTTGCTTGTGCCACCTGTAGCCTCACTTGGTAACATCAAACTGCCCGCTAAACCCTGCGCCGGCCTGTTGAGTGGTTGTCTGGGGCTATTGTTTTTCATCACGTTGCCGGGGCTGTATCCCATACCCTGGACATCCGACTTTGGCCCGGTAACGCCGGTTGCCTTGATCGAGGCCGAGTTGCGGGGCCGTTGGCGCGGCACGACCTCGACCAATGATTTCGTACCCACAACGGTCACTATGATCCCCGGCCCGGAGCAATCTCTGGTGAACTCTTACTATCATCCGCCAGTTGATCGTGTCAACCGCTATACCCTGTCTGACGATATTCGTGTGACCGTCCTGGATGATGTCCCCTGGCGTAACACCTTCATCACCCAGGCACCGAAAAAATTCCTGCTGCGGCTGTATCTTTTCTATTTCCCCGGTTGGAAAGCCTACGTAGATGGACAGGAAGTCCCCATCAAGATCGCCAACCCGGAGGGATTCATAACTGTCTGGGTCCCGGAAGGAGAACATCGGGTTGTATTGCGTTTTGAGGATACGCCGCCGCGCAGATGTGGATGGATCATCGCGGGGGTGGGTGGAATTATCCTCCTGTTGGCCTTGTGGCGATTTCCTGAGAGATCCCCGAAATCATCGGAGCAGCTCCCGCCATCTACAGATCGAACTGTGCTGATGGGGCTGACGATTTGTTTGGGATGCAGCATGCTCTTGAAGAGCCTGGTTTTTGATCCCGCCGGCTGGTTTTATTACACGTCGCCACAAGGCGAAGCGCGCGCCGCGCGTTATCAGCAGAAAGCCGATTTCGGCGGGGAGATCGCGCTCCTGGGATTCGATGTATCCAGCACGCATCTGCGGCCGGGGGACACGCTGGATGTCAGCGTCTACTGGAACGCGGAACGCCCTATGACCGAGACGTATCAATCCTTCGTCCACCTGGTTTATCCTGAAGGACAGATTCGAGCGCAGTCGGATCATCTCAACCCTGCCGGCTTTCCGACAAACCTATGGCCGACGGATCGCTACATCAAGGATCAACATCGGTTGGTCTTGCCGCCTGATGTACCTCCGGGGGAATATGCAATTTCTGTGGGCATTTATCTACTGCGCACCAATCAGCGTCTGCCGGTATTGTGGGCTGAATCCGGTGCGCGCGCCGACACGGTGATCCTCAAGCAAATGATTACTGTAGGTGAGGTGAAAGATTGAAGCAGCTCAAAGTCCACAAAACGAAATGGGGCGGTTTTTCCGCCCCATTTCGTTTAACTGTGATATTGTTAATCGCGCTGTTGCAGCGTGCGACGGTAGATATCTTCCATGTCATCGCGCTGGCTGTGGCGTTGCTTGTTCTTGCGGTTGCGGGATTTGCGTTCATTGGACATCGCCTGTGCCTGCTGGAAAGCGATCTCCATAGGTGAGAGAACAGGCTCTTCATCGTCAACGGCATCCATATCCTCGGCCTCGAGCTGCATCGTCAGGTCAATTTGGCGCTTCCGGCGGTCGAGTTTCAGGATTTTTACCTCGACCGTGTCGCCGAGTTTGACGACATCGCCGGGATTGCGGACGTATTGTCCCATCTCGCGCACGTGGAGGAGACCGGGGCGTTCCGCGCCGAGGTCTACGAAGACGCCATAGCGTTCAACGCGCACAACTTTGCCGGTGCGAATTTGTCCTTCGGCCAGTTCGTCCCATTCCACTTCGGCCGGTTCCACCATCGTCAGAGCGATTCGCCCGGCTTCAGGATCCACACTTTGCACCCACACTTTGACTTTGTCGCCGACCTTGACCTGATCGCTGACTTTCTTGACCCGCTGATCGGATAGGCGGGAAATATGGATCAACCCTTCTCGCTCAAGCCCCAGGTCAACAAAGGCTCCGTACAGTTCAGTGCGTGTAATCGCACCCTGTAAACACATTTTGGGTTGAAGATCCTTTATCGAGGTTGGTTGTGCTACTTGTTCCGACATCCGCTTACTTGCTCCTTGTTTTTGAATAACAGCGCGTATTATAACGCAGGTGCGTCCGATGTCAAATCCTATCCGCGCTCAAACTCTTTCCACTCATGCCGAATACGCCGGTCGGCGTCACGTTTGGCGATGGCTTCGCGTTTGTCATATTGACGTTTGCCTTTAACCAATGCAATCTCCACCTTAGCCAGTTTGCCCTTGATATACATCCGCAGAGGAATCAGCGTGTAGCCACGCTCCTGGATACTGTTCGCCAAACGGGCAATCTCTTTGCGATGCATCAACAACTTGCGTGGACGTTTGGGGTCATGGGTTTGCTTTCCTGATTGCTCATAATGGGCGATGTGCACTTCATACAGCCACAATTCCCCATTGCGAACCTGAGCGTAACCTTCGGCAAGGCTCACCCGACCGGCGCGGACAGATTTGATTTCCGTGCCGGTCAGGACGATGCCGGCTTCGTAGCGTTCCTCAATAGTATATTCGTGATATGCCTTGCGGTTGGTAGCGACGACTTTGATTTCGCTCACATCAATTCCCTGACGTCAAATACTCTATGGCGCGGTTGAGCTGTGGGTCTTCACCCCGGGGGGTATCTTCGGGATATTCAGCTTTAATATCCGGCTCAAGTCCGTCGCCGTGAATACTTCTACCCTTAGGTGTAAACCACTTGGCGATGGTCACACGCAACTGCGCGCCATCCGGAAAATCATTGGGACGCTGCACCGAACCTTTACCAAATGTCTTTGTTCCGATGAGCACAGCGCGCCCGTAATCCTGAAGCGCGCCGGCGACGATTTCCGAGGCGCTGGCGGTTCCTGAATCAACCAGAACAACCATGGGAATATCCTCACCCAGGTCGCCGTTATAGGCATAGAAACGGCGTTCGCTGCCTTCTTCTTCATTCCGTTCAATCATAACCAGTCCTTTGCCCAGGAAAATGTCGGAAACCTTGATAGCCTCATCCAGCCACCCGCCTGGATTGGCGCGCAGGTCAAAAATCAATCCTTTGGGTTTATTCTTGAGCAGTTCCTTCAACGCGTCGTTGACCCGCTCGGATGCATTGGCATCAAACTCAATCAAGCGAATATAGGCAATGTTGTTATCCAGCATTTTGTATTCAACGACGGGTACTTCAATCCTGGCCCGCACAACGGTGATGATGATGGGCTCTTTCTCACCGGAACGTGCAATTTTCAGCACGGCTTCAGAACCCGCCGGGCCGCGGATATAACCGATAGCCTCATATAAACTCAGTCCTTCCAGAGACTGATCTCCCACGGCCAGAATGATGTCGCCGGGGAGCACCCCCGCAGCCTCGGCCGGTTGGCCGGGAATCAAGCTGACGACTTCAAGATAGCCGTCTTCGCGCATACTGACCATAGCGCCGATGCCCTCAAACGTACCGCTGGCATCTTCGTTGAGGATCGCCGCGGCTTGTGGATCAATGAACGAGGTATAAGGGTCGCCGAGTGCCTGCACTACGCCGCGAATGGCACCGTGTGTCAATGTCTGTTTGTCGGGAAGATCACCGTAGAATTGTTGATCCAGGATCTCCAGGACATCCTGCAGCATCTGGTAATCAAAATTCTCTGAGGCAGGGACCGCAGGTGTACTGGTAGGGGGTGGGGGAGTAGTTTTTCTCGGCGACGGCGTGGTTCTTTCTGGGGTGAGGGTAGGCGCAACCGATGGCGAAGTGTCTGGGGACGGCGTGATCTGTACCGGGCTGGCCGTCACCCGGCCGACAACAAACCCACCGGCAAAAGCGCCGATGGTCAGGGCAGCGACAACAACTGCGAGGCCCACAATAATTAAAGTTTTACGTATCATCTTTCATCTCCCGTTCGCCATAGAGGCCATAGAAATCACAGAGACTTTTGATTTTTCTCTGCGCTCGTTGGGTTCTCTATGGTTCAAAATATGTCTGGCATCCAAAGTGCCAGACGTCTATTTTATCACAAGTTGACAATTTGTATAAGCCTGCTATAATCTTTCTTGTAAGCGAGAAGGATTCCAAGTTCTAAGATATAGGCCTGGACTCTCGAGTCCAGGCCTGTTTTTTTAGGTGGGGAGTCTGACTCGAAAAAATTTTAGTTTGTTCGATTTTGAAAGGAAAGAAACTGTGAGTAATCGGGAATATGGAACTGTGAAGTGGTTCAATGGAGCCAAGGGCTACGGGTTTATCTCCCGCGAAGGCCACGACGATGTCTTTGTCCACTATTCTGCCATTCAGGCAGAGGGATTCAGAACCCTGGACGAAGGGCAGCGCGTTGAGTTCTCCGTTGAGCAGGGGCCGAAAGGCCTGCAAGCCACCAACGTGGTTGTGGCGAAGGAGTAGTCAGCCATGTCGAAGAAGCTCTATGTCGGTAACATGAGTTACGACACCACAGAAGCCACTTTGCGCGAGCTGTTTTCTGCTCACGGTGAGGTCGTCTCTGTGAGTGTGATTACAGACCGTGATACCGGGCGTCCACGTGGCTTTGCTTTCGTGGAAATGGCGACCGATGCCGGAGCGAACGCAGCAATCGCGGCGTTGGATGGGCAGTCGGTTGATGGGCGCACCCTCAAGGTGAACGAGGCTCGTCCGCCCGAGTCGCGGGGTGGGGAGCGTTCGTACAGTGGTGGGGGGCGCGGCTTCGGCGGCCGCGGCGGTGATCGCCGTGGCGACCGTGGGCGGCGCGACCGCAGCAGCTGGTAGATTTCATCGTTTATAGCTGCAAACCAATCCAATAAAAAACTACGAAAGGGCCGGCTTTGTGCCGGCCCTTGTCATTTCCCCAGGATAGAACATAATTTCTAAATCCCCATGTCTCAAAAAGCAGGCTTCAACTTAGGCCGATCGCGCTGTAGTCGGTCCCTGACTACACTACAGCGGGGATGCGCAGGCATGGTGTCTGGAGACCAGCCTGAGTATTGCGAAGTTGCGTTCTCGCTGTGGCCGGCCTGACCGGTCATTAGGGACTATTTTACATAATATATATAGTCGGAAGTTCCGTAGTTAGTCTTATGGTCGTTAGTTTGGTGGCCGTTAGTCTAATAGTCGTTAGTCTGATAGTCGGAGGATAGCCACGATTCACGCCTAACCGACTACCGCCTAAACGACTAATGACTAACCGACTGACTAACGATTATTTCAGGTTTTTGCCCCAGCGATCTTTCTTGATCAATGCGCTGTCTTGCGTATCAGACGGCGGCATAAGCGCACGTTCGTTAATCAAATGCTGCGAGGCGACCAGCATCCGAAATTCCTCACGTTCGTGCTCAAGTTGGCGTTGTTCATGCTCAAGTGTATTGTGCCATACTTGTAATTCTTTTTGCCAAACTTCAAGTTCTACGGCTTTTTCTTTTAGAGCCTGTTGTTCTTCTTCGATAGCCAGACGGCGCTTGATAGCCGCGCCGCGTTCCCACCACAGGTAGATGGAAAACAACACGGCGAGCAGAAACAAGATCGCCCCGGCGAGAAACATCAATGCGTCGAACATAAGTAAGTCTGAGAGTCTCTATAGTCTGGGAGTCTTTAGCCTGGTAGTCTGCCGTCTTTAATCCGTTTCATCCGTTCAATCCATTGACCTTACAAATAACGCGACAGATACAATTCTCCCGTTGTGAAGCCACGCTCCCGATAGTAAGGCCGCGTGCCGGCAGCGGCGATGACGGCCAGTTGTCGGAATCCGGCATCGCGGGCCATTCCAGCAGCCGCATCCAGCAGGCGTGTGCCCAGGCCGCGATGTTGCACTGCCGGGCCACGTTGTCCCAGGGCCTGCGCCGGCCCATAGACGTGCAACTCGCGTACCATCGCCGCCTCGCGGATTTCGGGGATCGGCAGCTCGTCACGCGGGGCAAGAGGAAGCGACAGGCGCAGAAAGGCAGCCAAATGCCCACCAGGTGTGAGATACTGCAAGAAATGCTCCTCGGTAGCGTTGGTGACGTAAGAAAACACTTCAAGCGTCACATCGTCATCTTCTGCGAGCGGCTCCTTCCCGCGCACCTCACGACAGCGGATACATTGACAGGCAAGTCCGCGTTGTTGCATTTGCGTATGCACAATCTGCCGCAGGTTGCTCTTGGTCGTTCCGGCGACGATGTATTGCGCAGGGATGTCACGCATCAGGCGATTGATGCGGCAGTATGGCGGAACGCGCGTCTTACACTGCACCAGCAGGTCAATCAAGGTGTCTTCGGGATAAGGAGCGTATTGGCCTTGCTCCCAAAGTGTATACAAATCCGTCCCCTCAAGGAGCGCCGTAGGATAGATTTTGATTTCATCGGGACGCAACCCCGGATCATCCCACATCCGTGCGAAGTCGGCGAGGTCGGATTCAGGCGTTGCACCGTATAAATTGGGCATCCAGTGCAACACGATTTTAAAGCCCCCCAGGCGCAACAATCGCACGGCGCGTTGCACGTCCGCGACCGTATGCCCGCGCCGATTGAGTGACAGGATCGTATCATCGAAGCTCTGTGCGCCGATCTGCACTTTCGTCACAGCCTGACGTCGTAGCATCAGCACTTCTTCGGGGGTGATCCAATCGGGGCGTGTTTCTATGACCAGACCGACGTTGCGATGCACGGCAGTTTCATTGTGCTTCAACGCTTCCTCAAGGGTTGGGAACTCCGTTTCATTCATGGCGTCGAAACAACGGCGCAAGAACCACTCGCGGTACTCCAGTGGATAGGCTGACCAGGTGCCGCCCAGGATCAACAATTCCACTTTATCTGTAGCATGACCAATCGCCTGTAATGCTTGTATGCGCCCATGGGTTTGCGCGTAAGGGTCATAGTCATTCTGCAGAGCGCGCAGGACGCCTGGTTCCCCATCGAGGTAACTTTTCGGCGCTTCGCGCTGATCCGGGCAGAAGAGGCACTCACCGGGGCAGGGATATGGCTCGGTCAACACGGCCACCGGCGCGACGCCGGAAATGGTGCGCACCGGGCGCCCACGCAGGCGGCGTTCCAGTTCCTTATCGCGCTTAAGCGCCCCACCCTGCACCAGACGTTGATAAGCGTCCAGCAGTTGAGATTTGGCATACGTGCCGTCGGCGCTCGGATAGCGGCGCAGCAGCGGCATCATGTCATCCTCATCCGCCGGAAGATCGCGGATGGCCTGGAGCAGATTCAGGACATTCTCGCGTTCCTGAGCCTGGGTCAGATCAATCGTTTGCGGCACCCCACCCTTGACCATACGATTATTATACCACGCCCGGCCAAAAGAGTCGGGAGTAAAAACGTAATGCGTGAAACGTAAAACGTGAAGCGTAGTGCGTAAAATCCCCTTACGTTTCACGTTTTACGTTTCACGTTTTCCAACTATACTTCGCAGTATGCGCGAAGAGGTTGTGCATTTACTGAACCGCTTGAACCGTAAGTTCTATGCCGACCTGGCCGGGGCTTTCGCGGCTTCCAGAAGGGAAACCGAACCCGGCCTGGAACGCATTTTGGCGCAGGTGAGTCCAGGGGCGCGGGTGCTCGATTTGGGATGTGGACAGGGGCGCGTCGCTGCGCTGCTGCCAGAAGGGTGTGATTATGTAGGGATGGATTTTTCTGCAGAAATGCTGGCGCAGTTCCAATCGGTAAAAGCCGGTGTGACGATCCGCTTTGTTGTTGGAGATCTGCTAGACCCTGCATGGCCGACTCTGGTAGCCAACCATTATGACTGGATTGTTATGCGTGCCGTCCTGCAACATATCCCTGGCCTGGCTCAACGCCAGGAGGTGCTTAAACGCGCTGCCGGGTTGCTTGCGCCGCAAGGCAGATTGCTGTTAGCGAACTGGCAGTTCCTCGATGTTGCTCGCTTGCGGCGCAGATTGTTGCCGTGGGACGTTATCGGCCTGACTGAGGAAGATGTCGAGGCGGGTGATTATCTGCTTGACTGGCAACGTGAAGGGTATGGCATTCGTTATGTCCATTTGATTGATGAGGCAGAAACAACCCGGCTCGCCGCGCATGCCGGTTTACAAATCGAGACCCTGTTCCGCGCCGACGGCCATGATAACAACCTGACACTCTATGCCGTACTGTGCACGCATTTATTTGCCATAGAGCTCACAGATACCCCAGAGAACCCTTGATTCTTCGCTTCTTTCATTACTCTGATTCTCTCACGGCATCCCTACTACTTTGTAGATCGTAGACATTTCGTCCTGATAAACGATTTCAAGCCAGCCCTGCTCCACCATAGTCTCGAATTTAGGCAATCCTTCGGGGAACATATAGGCGCGCTCATACGGTCCCAGGATGACATAGCGCACGTTGTAACGCTCCAAGACCTTCATAGCCTGCCGGGAGTCAAAGCCATTGTAGAAATAGCGCACGTCCGCTTGCCGCGCCTCAACGGTGCCGGCGGGCATCATCAGACGCTGTTGTACCGAGTGCCAGCGCCAGGCAGCCACCGCCGGCAGCCCCGTGTAAACGCTGATACGCCCACCCCAGAGATATTCGCGCTCGCCTTGTCCCTCCATAATGGTTGGGGAGCCTTCTACATTCTCCTGTAACCAGCGGATCATGCGATCATCGGCGGCCAGGGGGATGGTTGCACCTTGCTCATACTGGATTGCATAGGGCAGATAGGCCATGCCGTCCAGCGTATGCGGCGCCTGGGTGACCCACCGATCACGGATTTTAGCCGGAATCGCCAGAAGCGGATACATCGCAGCCGCCGCCAGCAGAACCGCCATAATCCCCGAAACCAGGTCGCTGACAGAGTAAGGCACCTGGCTCATAAACGAATTCTTCTCGGCGCGATAGCTTTGGACTGCATAATAGATGATGCGTTCGACGGCGACGGCAGCACTTAATCCCAACAACATCCATACCTGGAGATAGAACTTGAACACCGTGTTCATCCGTCCGATGTCGCCTTCCAGCACGGCGACTTCCACCAACAAACTCAGCGCCAGCGCCGTACCTACCCACAGCCACAATAAGCGGGTATGAGGTGTACTTTGAGGGTCAAGCACCAGGAGTGCGGCCAATGTCCCCAATGGAATGACAATCCAGGCAATGGAAACGCCCAGAATAAGCAACACCACTCCCAGAAGGGCGAGGCCGAGCAGAGCTATACCTAACGGCAACCATACGGTTATATCCTTAGTCACACGGCGGAACAAAGCCTGTCCACGCACCGCGCCGAGGACCACCAATGGGAAAAGAAACTGCCCATGCATAATCAGGTAAATGCCGAGCGGGGTGCGCGACCCCCTCCATGCGCCGAAAGATGTGTAAGTTGTGGCATAGTGCGCTGTGTAGGGACGGAAGAACAGCTCACCCAGGAGAATAAATAGCACCGGCGTTATTACTTTGTAATAGGGGAAGATAGGCTTAGCAGCCTCGGCGATATTCTCTGAGTTCTCGTTTCCTGGCTTAATCAGGCTAAGCAGTAACGCCAGGCTCATCAGTCCCAGATAGGTCGGCCAGTCCCAGGTGTTGGTGGCCTTCAGCGCGCCTATCACCAGCCCGGCCAGGATCAAGGTTGCCAGCGGACGGGGAATACAGCGCCGGAGATGCGCCAACAGCATTCTTTTCTCATCAAGTTGTGACGGTTCAACGGTCAATCCCCATTGCAGCGCAACGGCCAGTGCTATCTGTGTAAGCGGGAACGCCATCATGTGGGCGTGCAGATCGGCATACAGGAACGTGAACGCCGGGAACTCGTTGATCGTGCCGACTTCGCCTGGAGCAAAGGGCATGACGCGCGTGGCGTTCCAGTACCACCACTCTGCATGAAAGGACAAGGGATGTCCCTGTACGATCACTTTCCACAGTCCAACCAGCACCGAAACCAACGCCGGATAGCCGGGGATCAGGCTCTCAAATTTGAGGTTGCCGACTTCCTCAAACCCCATAAACAGTAAGCGCAATTCACCCAGATTGCCCAGGATCAGCACCAGGAACAGCCCGATAAGCCCGGCCCGCCGTCCACGTTTTTCATCGCCGCCGGCCAGATTGCCGGCAATCGTATACGCCCCCACCCCGGTCATCGCATAGAGCGCCGCAATTGCCAGATTGTAGCCGACACTCGGCACAACGCCCAAGGCTTTGATCAGCGAGCCGACCATCACAAAGCCGAAGTAGTAGTAGTTCATCGTCCCGCCGGCAAACCACGGGTCGTAGGGAGGAAACCAGGTGGATTTGATGACGGCGTTGAGGTAGGCGAAGTCCATCGGTTTTTCGCCGCCGGCCACCGGATGCCACAAATCCGGGTTGAGATAGCGCACATAGCACCAGGCGAGGTAAAGGAGCGCGAAGATGATCTCGATGCGGACTATATCGCGCCAGTGTTCTTGCAAGAAGGCGCGAAAAACATCTTGACGCCGGTAGACAAATACTCCAGAGAGCATGGCCCAGAAGAGGAACACAGCCCACAAAAGCAGGCGTGTGTGTGGCAGCCAGTGCAGGCTCGCCAGTAACCAGGCGCAATAAGCCCACACCAGCAAACCCACTGCGCGCGCCAGCCCATAGCCACGGTCGCGCAAGGCCGGGAAAGCATAGTAGAGCCAGGGGAAAGCTACAATCCCTAATGCCGCTAACAACATCCACCACGCAATAACGGCCAAAATCTGCGAACGATTGAGCAGCGCATCGCGGTTGAAGAGTTGCGACCAGGTGCCGCCACTTTCCTGTTCAGCGCGCATACGTGGCGTCATGAGCAAAGTGCGTTGGGCGACGTTCTTGCTACGGGTGGCTTGCAATGGCGTCATCCAGCGAACATCGTTTAACAATGTTGCCGGCAGTATGGCCTCGGCGCGGGCGCGTGAATAGGCTGGCGTCTTGGCGAAAATCAACACGGTCGGGTGGTCGTAGACGCTGAAGGCTTCTTCGGCCGGCGGCAACACAATCTGACAGGGACGTGCATTGGTGTAACGCGGTTGCATCAAGGCAAAAGGAATCTCCTGATCGGGAAACTGACACGGTCCCAAAGATGGATAGGAAACGAACTCCGCCAACAACTCGAAACCCAGACTGCCGTTGAACAGCGCCTCATAATAGGCTGTGGTGAACGGATAACGCATCGCCAGGCGTGGGATCGAGGCATAGAGCCGATTGCTGGAGAGCACAATATAGTCGGCTTCATCCAGCCAATTGAAAAGCGACTCGCGTTTTTCAAGCGTGTCTTCGTCATAGTTGTTCATCTGTCCCCCATTACTGGAGGACAGGCTGCGGTACCAGTTGCCAAAAGCGTCCTTACCGTCTATCCGCTGAGGCAACGCATCATCCCAGTGTTCGTTGGCGATAATCGAGGTGTGCAGCTTTACAAATTCTCCGCCAAGCAAAGTAACCGCGAAATAATATGTTCTTCCGGCTTCCAGCAGAAGTGGCGTCTCCAACGTCGCCGTAATAGCCTGGAAACCAGAAGCTGGTAAGTCGGCCTCGACGGTCGCTTCGGAAAGCCGATCATTCTCATCCGGGGAAGCCAATAGCGACAAACGCAAGCGACGCTGTCCACCGGCATTGAATGAATCCACTTTATTCAGCACCAGACGTGTTGCTGTGATGGTGGCCTCTGGGACAAACGGTGTAATGCTTGTGGGGGTGTAGTTGCTCAAGATGATGCCGGGCAGTACCGGGATTTGAACCTTGAGGCCGTCTTCAGCATAGAGGGTCGCCGCTGTGGGAATATTGTTGTACATCCATCGTGAGGCTTCGACGCGGGTCAGTGAGCGACTGTAAATCTGCAAGAAAGCCGCTGCCCATATCATTGTCCCTATCAACACCACGGCCGGTAGTGCCAGCAGCGCGCCTTTCAGGATCCTGCGCCAGTTTTTCCCCAACACCGGCCAGGCACTCCCCCAGCGTGCGCCGCGCATCAATGCCCAGGCAGCAAAAATGATGAACACGGGATAGACGGGCAAAAGGTAACGCATAGATTTGACCCATTGCGTGCTCTGGTAAAGGAAAAACAGTGTTCCCCAAGCCCAGATCAATAAGTGCTGCCAGCGTTTCTTGCGGATGATACGCCATCCCATAATGCCCCAGCCAATCCAGGCTGCGACGCCCAAAGGCAATCCCATGCCCCACACAATCATGTTGCGTCCTGGGAAGATGATCGGTGTGCGGTCAGCCCATTGATGCCCGTAGGGGACATCAATGACACCACTTACCAATTTGCGAATATACTTCATCGTATCTAACCACAGAGGGTTGAGATGCAAGCCGAAAAACCCCGGCCCGGTAAAAGTATAGGGTTGCGCAACACGGAATGTGATCAGGGCCAGTATGCCGGAAAGGACCACAGCAATTACCGGTAGGGGCGACAGAATAAAACGGTAGCGCGGTAAGTCTTGGTCAGAGGGTTCATAGTGCAATAACGCTGCCAGGCCAACAACGCCGGCTAGGGGCCACACGCTGA
Organism: Chloroflexota bacterium; assembly: GCA_019873645.1. Lineage (GTDB taxonomy): Bacteria > Chloroflexota > Anaerolineae > B4-G1 > SLSP01 > DSWT01. The sequence continues at coordinate 42,044 of JAIOAX010000028.1, forward strand.
TCTTGGATGCGATGGCTAAACCCGTAGCGACGCCGGCCGGCAGCAACCACCAGGGCTGCCGACGTTGCACAGCCAGGACCGCAAAACACAGCGTCCAGGCAACGAAAACGGTGGCGAAACTATCCACAACGAAAAAGTGGGCATGTTGAATAGGAAGCACGGCGAAAGCATACAAGGCGGCCGCTAACAAGGCAACTTTGCGGTCGTACAGGATGCGTGCAAGAAGCGCCAATGCCAGCAATGTCGCCAGATCGGCTAATGCCGACATCGTGCGCCCCACAAGATGGATGCCGCCATAGCCGGTATAGAGGCCCGGATAACACGACCCTGACGCATTAAGCAACAACCAGCGCAGAAAGACCCCTGCAGGTCGAGGGGGTGTCGCGCAGGCCTGATCCACCCACCCCGCGACGATGTGGGTCACAAAAAGCGGCAGCGTGCCATACACATAGCTCGTGTACCCTTTATTGGCAGGATTGAGAGGGGATTCAGCGGTGTTCCAGTATTGGGCGAGGCTGTTGGGCAACTCAATGGCATTGAGCACCATGGTTAAAAAACGTTCGTCGGGATGAAGGTGGGTTCCTTCATCCCAGTCAACGTTATAAAAGCGCACCCAAACGGCTGCCAGGAAGACGATGAAAAAGAGCAAAGCAAAAGGCAAACGGGACGTTAAATTTGATTTTGGCATAGGTTCTGGTTGCATGACAAGAACGGAAAAGATTTTTGTGAAACTTGCCAATTTCGCATAGTCATTTTCTCTTTCACAGCCAAAATTAAAAGCAAATTCTCCCTTCGGGTTTTATGACTACGCGAAATCAGTAACACACTTTTAGCCTGCATTTAAGTAATGCATCTCCAGGTAGCCGGTCTCTAAGACCACGCCACCGCGAGATCAGATGCTGCTGAGGCGCGGTCTGGAGACCGGCTTGAGAGGTGCCCTGTCACGGCCTGGTGCTGCTTCTCTGAAACGAGCCCTTGCCATTCCCAAGTGGACTCTCGGCAAAGTTTGCGCCGGCCATAATCTCATCCAGAATCTGTGCCCCGGTCCGTCCGGTGCCAGGACTGACGGCAATGCTCAAATCGCGGCGAAAAGCGCGGGTCAGGTTGTCCCCGGTCGCATGAGAAACCAACGCCATCGCCTGTACGGCACTGGCAATCGCATAACGCGGCTCAATACGTTCCAGGTCTTCAAAGAAAAAGGCACAACTGACAAACATCCGTTGACGATGCACCTGCGCTTCCAACAAATCCAAAAGGCTTCTTTGCGCCTGGGTTGATAAATGTCCCAAATAGTATTCGGATAAAAATTCCGCGCCGCCGACTTGCCGTAGAACAACCCGGACATATTCATCCCGCAAACTCCACGGGGCAAGGTTGCGGCGACGCATCGCCTCGGCATAAATCTCATCTATCTCGTGTGCGAGATTGTCCAATGCACGGCGTAACGCTCCCTTCCATTGTCCACATCCGGGTGTACACTGACATCCGGTTGCCCAACGCCCCAATCGGTGGGGACAACTCCAGGCCGTATTCTCGACAATTTCCACCTCGGTGCGTGGCGGATGCTGCCGCATGTAGCGCGCCAGTGTTGTCACTTCATAAGCATCGGCTTCGCCGGGTGTGGTCAGTTCTTCAAGCACACGCACGCCATGGCAGTGATGATGTCCAAAGGTTTCACCGTCGGTAGCGATAAGCGTCAAAGAATCCGCCGGTCGTCCTGCCAGCAGCGCGTTGGCCCAGGGACGAATGGTCTCGGGCGCCGGCATATTAAACGATAAGTAATCGGAAGCACCACGGTCACGCACAAAGACGTTGATGGATCGGCCATGCGAGAGGCGCACAAGGTAAGGCCCAGCGCCGTAGGAGAGGTCGCCATGCACCTGTTCACCGGAAAGGATGACGAAGGCAAGGCCGGCTTCCGCGACTGTCTCCAATGTCTCGTAGTCAACGGCCATTTCGGGAAGCCAGATACCCTCGGGCCGCATCCCAAAACGATGAATATAGCTGGCGATTCCCCAACGCACCTGACAGCGTTTGTCACGTCCCCGCGCCAGGGGCAAAATGGTATGGTGTACGGCCTGAGCCATCCCATTGCCCACACCATATTGAGCTGCATAATGAGAAACATCCGCTACGATCCGTTGATAGGTCTCAGGAACGTGTTCGGCCATCCAACGCGCCAGTGTGCCGCCAAGATTAAAGCTGATGCGCCCGAAGTTGCCTGCCGAAGCATTGGGGGCGTAACATTCCGCCGTCACTCTGGCATTCCAGTTAGGGAAAGGCGCTGCCGAAGGCTCGCACCGATAGGTTCCGGTAAACGGGTCTTCCCGTGGTGGCTGATAAAAATGTCCATGCACGCACAACAAAGGTTTAGCTGACTTCATCCACACTCCCACAATAAAAGGCGCAGCTATGCTGCGCCGAATCATAATTTTTCATCAACCCCCTACTGTGTTCGATGCAACGCCAACGCGCGCCGATAGAGGTCCACATAAGCACGCGCCGAGGCATCCCAGGAGAAATCACGTTCCATGGCCCGATATTGCAGAGCTGTCCAGCGCGTTCTGTTGGCATAACCGTCCAGAGCACGATGAATACCGTCCCGCAGGGCCTCCACGGAGTAATCCTCAAAGGCAAATCCGGTTCCCCGATCGGGTTGCGCATCGGCATCCACCACGATGTCGGCCAGTCCACCGGTAGCATGCACCACCGGCACCACACCGTAGTGCATGGCCGACATCAAAGCAATGCTGCTAGGTTCATCACGGCTGGGCATAAGGAGGATATCCGCGCTAGCGTAGATACGCCGGGCCAACCGATCGTCAAATTTGATAAAAGCGCGCACATTGTTAGGATAGCGCGCTTGCAGGTCACGAAAACTGGTTTCGTAAGTTTCATCCCCCGTTCCCAAAAGCACAAACTGGATATCTCGTGCCTGAAGCAAGGTTTCGAGCGCCGGAATGACAAGTTCCAAGCCCTTTGTTTCATCAAGGCGTGTCACCATGCCAAACAGCGGCGTATCCTGGTTGGGTGATAGACGTGTCTCACGTTGCAAAGCATTTTTGTTGACCGTGCGCATTTTGAGCGTCCGCACATCGTACGTCTGCGTGAGGGCTTCATCGGTTGCCGGATTCCATACGTCGGTATCAATGCCACTGAGGATACCAAAGAGGCGGTCCTGACGTTGTTTCAAAAGCGCGGTCAACCCCAGGCCGGCCTCTCCAGACACGATCTCGCGCGCATAAGTCGGGCTGACCGTACTGAGAAGATCAGCATGGGCAATGCCTTGCGCCATCCAGTTAACCTGTCCGGGAATCTCCCCAGGCAGGTGGGGGAGTTTTTCCATTTGTGCGAATGTCAAAATCAACCGGCCACAGATACCTTGATAGGCCAGATTGTGGATGGTGAAGAGGGTGGCAATATCCCGATATTGGGGCTGCGAACGTCCATAGACATCGAGCCAGGCCGGCACCGCGGCTGTGTGCCAGTCGTTAGCGTGAATCACAGTGGGCTTCCAATCGAGCAATTTCAACGTGGCGATCACGCCTTTAGAGAAAAATGTGAAGCGTTGGGGATCATCATTGAAACCATAGACACGTTCACGGTTTGAGAAATACTGGTCATTCCAGATCAAATAGACCGGAACGCCGTTTACATTCGTTTCCAACAGCAAGGCATGCTCTTCACCCGGCCCAATAGGGACGGCCAGTGCACCAACACGCTGAAAGTTGTATCCGGCCGCCTGCATAGTCCCATAACGCGGAATGATCACACGAACGTCCACTCCCAAATTGCGCAAGGCTTTGGGCAGCGATCCTGCCACGTCAGCCAGCCCGCCCACCTTCATAAAGGGTGTGGCCTCCGCCGCCAGGAAAAGTACTCTAAGATCGTCCATGTCTACCTACCTCACGATGCAATCACGATGCAACCGGCTAAATTATCCCCATTATATCCGACTTCGTTCAAACGGCAACGGATGTTATAATGGGGATTAGGGATTGGGGATTAGGAATTAGGGAGGAAAACTTATGAAAGTCCGATACTTGCTGCTAACGTTGATCGGCGCCGGAGTGCTGCTTGGGTTTGTCAGTCTGGGACTGAGACAGGCCGATGCTGCCCCCCACGCTATCGGCGATGTGGTCATCAACGAGGTGGCCTGGGGAGGCACGGCGGCCTCTTCGAACGATGAATGGATCGAGCTGTACAATAACACCTCTGTATCCGTGTCACTCGCCGGATGGCGCGTAGCCACGACGAACAATATGAACCTGATTCTCCAGGGTGAGATCGCTCCACACGGTTACTATCTCATCGAACGCACCAATGATACGACCATCAGCGACATCACCGCAGACCGTTACGGGTCTTTTGGAAGCGGCCTGCGCAACACCGGAGAAATCATCACATTGACCGATACGCTCGGTAACGTGATAGATACGGCCAACGGCGATGGTGGTAGCTGGCCTGCCGGTACAACCGCCGCAACGATGGAACGCATCAACAGTGCTGCGCCCGATACCTCCACGAACTGGGCCACGAACACCGGCAATCCCCGCAACGGACGGGATGCCAATGGCGCGCCGATCAACGGTACGCCGAAGTGCCGCAACAGCGTTTCCGCACCGGCGGCGGATCTCGTCGTTGCCAAGTACGGCCCGGCACAAGCCCAGTCGGGAGCCATGCTGACGTACACACTGTCTTATCGTAACCCCGGCAACATCGTCGCTGCAAATGTTATGCTGACCGATACTCTGCCGGAAGGCGTCACTTTTATCACCAGCACAGCCCCCTACCCCACAGTCGTGAACACGCGCACACTGCTCTGGATGCTCGGCAATGTTCCTATCACCCTCACAGCGCAGCGTATCGCGGTCTCCGTCTACGCCCCTGCGAGCGATGTGGAGACAATGACCAACGTCATCACCGCTGCCAGTACCGTGACCGAGGCTACCCCCGCTACAAATATCGCCCGGTGGACAACGTTCATCAATACCCCCTCACCAAACCTGGGACTGGTCAAACTGTACGCCGTGCAACCGGGCAATTACGGCGGGATCAGCGGTGAAATGGTTGCCCTCATCAATCTGGGTGCCGATACTGTTAACCTTCAAGGCTGGTGTATTGACGACAAGGTCACTTCGACAACCCGCGTGTGCTTCCCGGCCAGCGCGCACATCGCGGCCGGAAAAACGTTGTGGCTGGCCGAGAAAGCCGATGGGTTTTATCCGGTATGGGGCTTCGATGCCGATTGGACCACAACGGCGATCACCCGCTCCGTCTCCTTGCTCACGGGAAGCTGGCCGGGCTTCACCGACGACGGCGAGGCTGTGTATCTGCTCGACGGCGGCGGGACGGTAGTGGATGCCCTTGCCTACGGCAAGGGCAGCGCCGAAACCGGCTGGAATGGGATTCCCGTCCCCCACCCCTACAGCGATTACGAGAACAGGGGACAGGTACTCTACCGCAAGCTCGCTGAAACCACCGGCCTGCCCGTCCCTGACACCGACAGCGCTGCCGATTGGGCGCAGGACCCCAACGATCTTTTCGATGGGCGCAAAATACGCTATCCGGGTTGGGACCTGGAAACGCTTTTCTTTCCGGTTGTGGTCACAGCCACCGGTAATATCACGCTCGCAGTCGCGCCGGATGGGATGTTGAACTTTGTGCTGGACACGGTGCGTGCGGCACAGAAAAGCCTGCTCATCGAAGGGTACACGCTAGGCAGCGTACCGCTCTATGAAGCCATCAACGCGCGCATCCAGGCCGGCGTCCAGGTGACGATCCTTTTGGAAAGCACGCCGGCCGGCGGGATGAGCAACCAGGAAAAATGGGTTGCCCAACATTTACACCAACCGCCGACCAGCACAGTTTACTTTATGGGCGGGAACACCACGCGCTATCAGTACCAGCATGCGAAGTTCATGATCGTTGACAACCGCACGGCGCTCCTCAGTACGGACAACTTCGGGGAAAGCTCCATGCCTTCGGATCCCCTGGAAAACGGAACGATGGGGCATCGCGGATTCGTGTTGCGCACCGACAACGCGGAGGTCATCGCCCGTCTGAACGCGATTTTCCGGGCCGATTGCGATCCATTACATCACAATGACGTATTCCCGTATTCGAGCGTCTACGCGCCGCCGGCTTATTTTAGCCCCATTCCACCGGTAGATTGGACCACATATACGGTCGCTTTCAGTCCTACACTGGCGACGACGGCCTCCCATCTCACACTGCTGCATGCGCCGGAGCACACGCTGCGCAGTCAGGATGCGCTGATCGGCCTGTTGAACGGGACACAGAGCGGCGCGATTGATGTAATGCAGTTGAACGAACCGGTCACATGGACAAATGACGCAGGCAATGCAGGGCTGAATCCACGCATCACGGCACTCATCGCGGCAGCGCAACGCGGCGTCTCAGTGCGGCTGCTCCTCGACGCCAACTATGACGATCCGCTCAGCGCCAACGGCAACACCGCCACATGCCTGTATCTGAAGGGGCTACACCTCTCCACCCTGCAATGCCGCCTTGCTAACGTCACCGGACTGGGGATTCACGCCAAAATTTTCCTGGTGGATGACGGCAATCACCAATGGGTACACTTGGGCAGCATCAACGGTTCGGAGACCTCTAACAAGGCCAACCGCGAGACGGCGCTGCAATTTGCCTCGCCGGCCGGCTACGCTTACCTACGCGCCGTGTTCGAGCACGATTGGGCGCTCGGCCATGGCCCAATGATCCATCGGCTCTACCTGCCACTCACCATGCGCGACTATGTCCCGCCGGTGGATTATCCGCTTATCAGTGAAGTCTTTATCAATCCAGGTGGCGAGGATACCGGCAAAGAGTGGATAGAGATCTACCATCCCGGCAACGAGACTGTCAATCTGACGGGTTGGAGCCTTGGTGACGCCATCAACGTAGGAAATTATGGAGACGGACGCTATGTCTTCCCTGAGGGGGCGCAACTATTGCCCAGGCAAGTGATCGTCGCAGCGGCCTGCGCCACGCAGTTTGCGGCGGCTTATGGATTCAATCCCACCTACGAATGGACGAACTGCGATCCACTGGTACCGGACATGACGCCGGCCGGCGCATGGGAGGGTTTTGGGATTGCCCTGGGCAATGCCAGCGACGAGGTGTTGTTGCTCAATGCCAGCGCGACAATCGTGGATAGTGCCGCATGGGGCGGCGAACCGCGCGCCGAGGTCATTCCCTTCCCGATTGACGCGGATAGCACCTTCCCCGCGGATGCCAGTCTCAAACGCTATCCCCCCAGTTACGACCGCAACGATTGTACGCGCGACTTCTACGCCAGCTATCAGCCATCGCCAGGGCGGGTCAGTGGGGAATAACGTAGCTTTCAGCCGTCCATCGGGTTAAATGCCGGCGGCGGCGCTGCGCCGGATTCCACATCCATCCGCGCAAACACGCCGCCGCCGAGCAACAAAGCCGCGCCGATCCACTGATACCAGGCCAGACGGTCGCCCAGGAAGATGAACGCCAGCGTGAGGCTAACGGCCAGTTCCATCAAATTGATGATGGCCGTCTGCACACCGCCGAGTTTTTCCAGGCTAAAATACATCGCCAGACGGGAAAATGCTGTAGTCAACCCCAATGCGACAATCGCCGTCCAGCCAGAAGTCGAGATGGGGGTCAGCGTCCCGCCACCGACAAGGCGCGCCACGCCAACGGTCAGGGCCATGCCGGTGAGAATATACAGCGTCCCCGATTGTGAGGGGACATCCGCCAACACCCACTGCCCCATCACCAGATACCAGCCGGTCAACGCCGCGTAAGCCAGCATCAGCATCACGCCGAGGTAATCGGTAAGCGTGCTCATCATCCAAGGGGACGTGACCAATACGGCGCCGATCAAGGAAATTCCCAGGCGCAACAGGGTGAGGCGCCGGATTTCTTGCCCGGAAGCGCTCAAAAAAAGCACCACCCATACGGGGTAGAGCGCACCCAAGAGTGAAGCACGCGAGGCATCGAGACGGCTCAAGCCACTGTAGTAAAAAAGCGAACCGATGCCGTTGAAGACGCCGACCAGCAGACAATTGAACACATCAATCCAGCGCAGGACGATACGCCGCCGCCAAAAGAGCAGGTAGACGATCCATAAGAAACCGGCAGCCACCATGGTTCGCAGAGCCGCCAGAGTCAGCGGCGTCACATTCGCCCGATAGGCGAACTTTCCCAGAATGGGCGCCCACCCGAGCAAAAAAGAAGCCAGCAGACCGCTAGTCACGCCGGATATATGTCCACGCTGCGGAGTATGTCGTTCAGATTTTACTTTCACCTTTTGAGAATGATTCATCTTTAACCACTTGTACAGACCTGACAGGTCTCAGAAGACCTGTCAGGTCTGATTGTTGCGCCCGAAGTCTACCCATGCTATACTGCTGATCATGACACGCAAACAACGATTCATTCTTATCTTATTCGGACTTTTAGATGTGGGTGTGATCGCAGTGCTGGCAGGCATCGTGATTCACAGCACACGCCAGGTCCCCGTTACGCCCACGCCGATCCCAATGCGTATTTCTGCCTGTGAGCAGAAGCTGTTGGACGCCCTTGCCGGCATGCCGACACCGTTAAGTGACGCGCCAGCCATCGCCTGGGATGAAACGCAATTGTACGTCACGCTCAAGATCAGCTATCCCACCTCAACACCGCCGGAAGAAAGCGTTCAATGGCTGTGGACAACGCTGGATAGCCTCGCTACCGTTTTAAGGGACGGGTGCACCATTCCGCAAACGATCACCATCGCATTGACGGCCCAGGGCACAACCCATGCCGTAAATTATCTGACGCAGCTCTCAGGTCAAGATGTAGCCGCCTGGATAGGAGGGACGCTATCCGAAACGAACCTGGCCGCGCGCGCACGTTTCCGCAAGTCCACGCAATAAGACATGAAACGTAAAACGTAATGCGTAAAACGTTCTTCACATTTCACGTTTTACGTTTTACGTTTCACGTTCTCCGGCTCGTTGGTGATAATGCCGTCTATGCCCCAATCGGCAAAACGTCGGGCAACGGCCGGATCATCGAGCGTCCAGGTGAAAACCCGCAGGCCCCGTTGATGCGCCCGGCTTATAAAGCGTTCGGTGACCATATCTTTGTACGGATGCAGCGCCTCGTAGGGCGTGAACGGCCGCAGCAGCAGTGTCCCCGGATTCAGCGGCCCGTAAAGCAACCCGCAGGGAATCTCCGGCGCCAACGCCCGCGCCCGATACAAGGCGTAAGGCTTGAACGACGAAAACCACACGCGCGATGTCATCCCCATCCGCCTGACCAACGCCACGACGGCTGACACCAAAGCGACGGTTTGCTCGGACTTCAGTTCAATATTGACCAGAAGCCGCTTCCCTACAACCTCCAGCACCTCTTCCAGAGTCGGGATACGTTCACCGGCAAACTGTGCCCCAAAACGCACGCCGGCATCCAATGTTTTGAGTTGCGCCAGGGTCATTTCACACACCAGCCCCTTGCCATCGGTTGTAGCATCCACACTGTCATCGTGGATCACCACCGGCACACCATCGCGCGAAAGGTGGACATCCAGCTCAACGCCGTCCGCCCCGACATCCGCCGCCTTACAGAAAGCCGCCAGCGTATTCTGGGGCGCAGCGTGACTCGCGCCACGGTGCCCCAAAATCAACGGACGTTCGCGGAACCAGCTTTCAGGAAATTGCGTCATTGTCAGTCCCCCAGTTTCACAAAATAAGCGTTCGCCGCCCGATCAATGAGTTCCTTTGTCATCGTCGGCGGCACATTGAGATATTTGGCAATATCAATGACTTGATCCAGCAAGTCACGGGGATGACATGCCCGTGGTGGGCGTTGCGGCTTCAAGTAATGCTCACGGATCAAATAGGCGAAAGCCTGTTCCGAGAAGGGAATCTGTTTGGCTGCCGCAACCCGCTTGAAGATTTCGGCGAACTCTTCCCACGTCGGATCGTGAACTTCGATTTTGTGTCGAATACGGCGTAGGAAAGCCTCATCTACCAGGTCTTTAGGTTCCAGGTTCGTCGAAAAAACAATCAGCACCTCAAAGGGAATCTCGAATTTACGGCCCGTGTGCAAAGTGAGGAAGTCAATGCGCTTTTCCAGAGGGACAATCCAGCGGTTGAGCAAATCCGTCGGGCGTACCTGTTGCCGTCCAAAGTCATCAATCAGGAAAATACCGCCGTTGGCCTTCATCTGGAAGGGCGCTTCGTAGTACTTGTTGTTGGGATCATACACCAGGTCCAAACCTTCCATCGTTAGCTCGCCGCCGACGACGATGAACGGACGTTTGATCTTGAGCCAGCGAGTATCCAGGCCACGTTGCGCCTCATCTTTGACCAGCCGATGGTTGACGTCATCAAAGACCTTGATGATCTGGCCCTCGATTTCGACAGCATAGGGGATGAAGATGTCCCCTTCCATCAACAAGGTACCGATGGCCTCCGCAATAGAAGTCTTGCCGTTGCCGGGGCTGCCGAAGAGAAAGATGGAACGTCCCGAGTTGACCGCCGGCCCGATCTGCTCGAAGGTTATGGGGTTGAATACCAGGTGCGACAATGCCTTGCGCAGTTGCGGTTGATGGACAACAATATCCTTCAGCCCTTGAACGCGAACTGATTTGATGTACTCGGCCAGCGGCACCGGCGCCAGGCCGACATACTCCGAGCGTTCCAACGCCTCGCGCGCCATCTCGCGCCCGCGCGCCGTCAACACATACTCGTACATCGCTTCCGAAAGTCCGCCCCGGCCCGAAGCACTGCGCACCTCACACAGTTGCTCACGTTTGAGAAAATCTAACACCGCCGAGACCACGCCAGCGAACGGCAACCCCATCCGGTCAGCAAGGTCACGGCCGGCAAGATAGCTCTCAAAGTAAAGCCCCTTGAGCGCCAGGTCACCAAGCAGGCCCATGTTCAAGCCGGTTTCGGCAACCGAGCGCGGCGCCGGCGGCGCAAACACGCCACTGACAACAGCTCGTTGTTGCGGTTGTGTCTGTTGCTGTGTCATAGATCACCTCCTCGTTGATAAACTAAACTTGTGCGATGGCCCACTCCAGCGACTCTTGTAACATCGCCTGGGGTGGTTGCTGTATGAAACCGGCGGCGATGAGATGCTCGATCATCGCTCGCGCCTGCTGGATGTCAGACGCGGCCTGTGCGAATGCCGCCTCGCGGGTGAGCGAAACACGCGCCAGCCCTTCGGCGACGGCCTGCATCGCCACGTCAGCAGCTTCGTGGGGGAAGACGTCGGGCTCGTCCATGCGCGCCGTGATGTTCTCAGGGTCAATGCCACGCTTTTCGGCGAAACTCGCCAGCGAACGCGCCGCCGCAATCGTCATCCCATCGGAGATGCCCCTGGCGCGCACAAGCAGCGCCCCCTTGAGAATGCCGGGGAAACCGAGGGAGTTGTTGACCTGATTGGGGAAGTCCCCGCGCCCGGTAGCCACGATATAAGCCCCGGCCTCCTTCGCCGCGTAGGGATAAATCTCCGGCACAGGATTGGCGCACGCAAAGACGATGGACTTGGGCGCCATCAAACGCACGGATTCCGGTTTGACGACGCCGGGACCGGGCGTAGAAGCTGCGATAAGCACATCCGCCCCCTTCATCGCCTCATCGAAATCGGCAATCAGACGCGGGTTGGTCTGCTCGCAAATTTCCCACTTGCGATAGAAGCGCGTATCGGCCTGAACGTCCTTGCGATCACGGTGCAGGCCGCCGCGCGAATCGAAGACGATCATATTGGCCGGGTCGCCGCCAGCCTCGATGATGATGCGCACAATTGTCGTATTCGACGCGCCCGCGCCGAGGAACACCATCTTCGCCTCCGCCAACGATTTATCGGCCAACTTGAGCGCATTGAGCAGCCCGGCCAGCGTGACGCACGCCGTCCCCTGCGCGTCGTCGTGCCACACGGGGATATCACATTCGGCGCGCAGTGTATCGAGCACTTTGAAGCAATTGGGCTGCGAGATGTCCTCCAGGTTAATCGCGCCAAAGCTCGGCTGCACCATCTTCACGAAATCAATGATTTTGTCTGCGGAAGGTCGCCCTTGCGCATCGCGGCTGTCAATGCACAGTGCGGTTGCGTCAATTCCGCCGAGGTACTTCATCAGAAACGATTTGCCCTCCATCACACCCAGGCCGCCGGGCGGCGTACAATCGCCATCGCCGAGCACGCGCGTGGAATCGCTCACCACGGCGACATAATTGCCGCGGTTGGATAGCTCGTAAGAGGCGTCATTGTCGGCGCGGATCGAGACCGAAATCTGTGAAACACCCGGCGTGTACCAGACATTGAACCAGTTGAAGCCGAACACGCCGGCCTTCGGCACGGTCTGCATCTTGCCGTGATAAAAGCGGTGCGCCTGCTCTGCCAGCCGTTTGAGAAACAGCGTTTTCGCCCGCGCCGTCTTCTCTTCGTCCAATTGGGTGGAAAGAATGTCATCCAGGTTATCCAGTGTCAGATGTAATTCGGTCATCATAGCCCCCATTCCAAAAATTGTTTACGCGCGCGGAATCCAGACGCGCATCGCGCCGGCGCCGCGATTGGCCCAGGCGTAGTACGGCACCGCCGTCAGAGTTACATCACGATACGTCGGCGTTTGCTTGCTTACCGGTCGGTAGAGACGTCCCTGCCACACACCTTCCTCGGCCACTTTCCCCTGCGCCTCAATTGTGACCACACCGCCAAGTAAATCAGGGCGTGGAACAGCATGTAACGCTGCTTCCACATCCAGGCGCACATCCAGCAAATTCACATCCGGCTGATCGGCCTCTTCCAAACAGTAGATCACCGGGCCGCGCTGAATGGCAACGCAGCCGCGCACCGCATCCACACGCGGATAGGCTTCGATGAGCAGCGGCGTCATCGCCAGTTCCAGCTCAATCACATCGCCGGTTTGCCAGGTCTGGCGGACGGTCGTGACATGCTCTGCGATCACAAAGGGTTCCACCACATCGCCATTGACGCCGAGCATCGCACCCTTGCACCAGGTTGGGATACGCAACGCCAGCGTCCAGTCTGTACCGTCCGTCTCCTCGACGGTCACGCGGACTTTGCCATCCCATGGATAGTCGGTTTCCACGCGCAAGGTTGCGCGCGGGCCACCTTCCCCATTGGCGGTCAGGGTCATGGGCATGTACTGATGGATTTGGATGCCATCCTGATTCACGGTCGCGGCATAGTGCGCCACAACCGCGATTTGACGCATCACATTCGGCGGACAGCAGGCGCAGCCGTACCATTCCGGGCGCGCAATGCCGCCACGACTTTGCAGGGGATTGACATAGAAATAGCGGCTACCATCCAACGACACGCCGCTCAGGAAGCCATTGTAGAGCGAACGCTCCAACAGGTCGGCAAAGCGTGCCTCGCCCGTGGCAAGCAACATGCGCCAGTTCCACATCATCGCGGCAATGGCGGCGCACGTCTCACAATAACAGTGATCGGTAGGCAAATCATAAGGCGGCCCGAACGCTTCGCCGTCCGGCTCGGCGCCGAATCCGCCGGTGATGTGCATCTTGTGCGCCGTCATGTCATACCACAGCCGTTCCAGCGCCGCCGCCAGGGTTGGGTCGCCGGTCTCCATAAACACATCGGTCACGCCGGCTGTCAAATAAAGCTGCCGCACGGCATGCCCTTCAACGACATTGGCCTCGCGCACAGGCACACGGTCCTGATGGTAGGCCGGGCCAAAACGGCCATAGCCTTTCATTTTGTTCTTGCCCCGCTGATCCACGAAGAAGGAAGCCAGTTCCAGATAACGGCGTTCGCCGGTCTCGCGGTACAGCTCCACCAACGCCAGTTCGACTTCGGGGTGGCCGGGCGCGCCGGGACGTTTATCAGGGCCGAAGACCGAAGCAATGTGATCGGCAAAGCGACAGGCCACATCCAACAAGCGCTGATCGCCGGTAGCACGGTGCATGGCAACTGCTGCCTCAAAAAGATGGCCGGCGCAATACAGTTCGTGGTCGTGATCGAGGTTGGTCCACCGCTGATCCAGCTTATTCACCTGGTAGTAAGTGTTGAGATAGCCGTCAGGCAATTGCGCCGCGACGATCAGAGCGATGGCTTCGTCGGCCATACACTCCAGTTCCGGGTCGCGGACATTCGCCAGGTCGCAGGCCACTGCTTCCAACCACTTGTAGACATCGGAATCCATGAAAACCGGTTTCTTATACTCCCCCACCCCGACGCCGGCCGCCAGGCGAAAATTGTTAAAATTGCCGGCGCGCTCCAACTGCCGGTAGCCGTGGCGCAGGCTAACCTGGCGGTTAATCTCTTGTTTGTTCAGCCAAAAGCCCCCCGTGATGGCAATACTGCCCAAGGGAAATGAGCGTAACCGCGCATGGGGACTGGCCTGTGTAATAACGTGCATGGTAACCTCCCTCAGTCTGATAGTCTTTTGTCCGGTAGTCGCATGGTCATTATAGCCGCTTACCGAAAAACGAAAAATTGGGCATGAATTCTCCGAAAATCACGAAATTGCCTATTGACAAAATCACAAATTTCGAGTAAAATGTAATCGGTTACAGAAAACGATTTCAGAAATCGGTTTCTGTAACTGGTAACAGAAACGCTCCTCATCAAAGGTCGGAGATATGGCACCAACGACAATTGCCGATGTCGCGCGCATCGCCGGGGTCTCCAAAGCCACCGTCAGCCGTGTCCTGGCCGGGCAAAGCCAGTATATCCGTGAGGGAACCCGTCGGCGCGTCCTGGAGGCCGTCGAAGCACTCGGTTACCGTCCCAGTCAGGCCGCGCGCAGCCTGAAATCCAAGCGCAGTTGCACGCTTGGCGTTGTAGGATACGGTCTGGAATATTACGGCCCTTCCTGTACCATCGCCGGCATCGAAGAGGAAGCCAGTGAGTTGGGCTATACCTTGCTTCTGTACCTGGTGCGTCAACCCGAAACCAACAATGTGGCCGAATTGTTGGATGAAATGCAGGCGCGTTATGTGGATGGGCTGATCTGGGCCGTCCCTGAAATCGGCGACAACCATGCCTGGCTTGAAGATCCGACCATTCAACTGGACATTCCCATTGTCTTCATCAGCGCCGAACCGCGTCCCAACCATTTTGTGGTGGCGGTAGATAACTTCAGCGCCGGGCTGACGGCGACGCGACACCTCATTGCCCAGGGATGCCAGCATATCGGGCTGATCACCGGCCCGCTGGATTGGTGGGAGGCGCGGCAACGCAAGTTGGGCTGGAAAGCCGCCCTCGACAGCGTCGAGTTGCCACGCAAAGAAGGCTACGTCGTCGAGGGGAACTGGTCGGCCACCAGCGGCGAGTATGGACTGCGGGAGTTGCTGACCCGCCACCCGGAAATTGACGGCGTATTTGCCTGCAACGACCGCATGGCCGTCGGAGCGTTCAAAGTGGCGCGCGAAATGGGCCGGCACGTACCTCAAGACCTGGCCATCATCGGCTTTGACGATATGCAGGACGCCGCCTATTTTTACCCGGCCCTCTCCACTATGCGCCAGGATATGGTCGAAGTGGGACGCAATGCCGTCCGCGAGCTAGGCAAAGTCATTGAAGCTCAACAGAACAACGTTCCGGGCCCGACGACAACACTGATGTTGCAGGCCGAGATCATCGTCCGCGAAAGCTCATTGCTGCACAAGCATATCTAATGCCAACGGATTCCTAACGTTCCAACGTGCAAACGGAAAAAGCTATGGGATGCGATAAATACACCATCGGCATAGATTATGGCACCGAATCCGGGCGCGCCGTTCTGGTCAACGTGCGCACCGGAGAGGAACTTGCCACTGCCGTCCATCCCTACCGCGACGGGGTAATAGATACCCATCTGCCCGGCAGCGATAAGCCGCTGCCTTCCGACTTTGCTTTACAAAATCCGCAGGATTACCTTGAGGTGCTGCGTGAGACCGTCCCGGCCGTGTTGCGCGAGAGCGGCGTCGCGCCGGAAAATGTCATCGGCCTCGGCACCGATTTCACCGCCTGCACCATGCTGCCGGTTGATAAAGCCGGTATGCCCCTGTGCATGCATCCCGAATGGCGTCATAATCCTTATGCATGGGTCAAAATCTGGAAGCACCACGCCGCGCAACCCGAAGCCAACCAACTCAACAAAACGGCGCGGCAGCGCGGCGAGACCTGGCTCAATCTCTACGGCGGCAAGATTTCGTCCGAGTGGCTCTTCCCCAAAATTTGGGAGACGTTAAACAAAGCTCCCGAAGTCTACGCCGCTGCGGACCGTTACCTCGAAGCAGCCGATTGGATCGTTTTGCAGTTGACCGGCGTGGAAAAACGCAACGCCTGCACCGCCGGTTACAAAGCGCTGTGGAATAAGCGCAGCGGCTATCCAAGCGATGATTTCTTTGCCGCACTCGATCCACGCCTGCGCAACGTTGTGGATAGCAAGCTATCGCGCGACATCTATCCCCTGGGCACACGCGCCGGCAGCTTAACCCCGGAAATGGCCGCGCAGACCGGTTTGCGGCCGGGTATTGCGGTGCCGGTAGGCAACGTAGACGCCCACGTCGCCGTGCCGGCCGCCACAGTCGTCACGCCGGGGCGGCTGGTAGCGATTATGGGGACCTCGACTTGCCTGATGACGCTTGGCAAGGAAGAACGCATCGTCGAGGGGATGTGTGGTGTTGTCGAAGATGGCATCATCCCCGGTTTGTTCGGCTTTGAAGCCGGGCAGTCGTGTGTTGGCGATCATTTCGCCTGGTTTGTGGAACACTGCGTTCCCCCGGCATACCATGAAGAGGCGCAGCGGCGCGGCATCTCCA
The DNA here is from genome assembly GCA_019873645.1 of Chloroflexota bacterium. Taxonomy (GTDB): domain Bacteria; phylum Chloroflexota; class Anaerolineae; order B4-G1; family SLSP01; genus DSWT01. The sequence goes on from JAIOAX010000028.1 coordinate 58,828, forward strand.
TCCACCAATGGCTTGAAGAAAAAGCCGCCCGGCAAAAGCCCGGCGAACATGGCCTGCTGGCGCTGGACTGGTGGAACGGCAATCGTTCAATCCTGGTGGATGTAGACCTGGCAGGGATGTTGCTCGGTGCAACGCTGGCGACCCGCCCCGAAGACATTTACCGCGCCCTCATCGAAGCGACAGCCTACGGCGCGCGGGTCATCATCGAAGCCTTCACCAGTAGCGGCGTGCCGATCAACGAGATCGTGGCCTGCGGGGGATTGCCGGCGCGCAACCGCCTGCTTATGCAGATCTATGCCGATGTGACCGGCCGGGAAATCAAGGTGGCCGGTACTGCACAGGCCGGCGCCCTGGGAGCGGCGATGTTTGCGGCCGTCGCCGCGGGCGCGGAAGCCGGGGGACATCGCACCATCGTCGAGGCCGCACAGGCCATGGCGCACCTGCAAAATGTAAGCTACAAGCCTATCCCGGCGCACAAAGCCATCTACGACCAGCTTTACGCCGAGTACGTCAAATTGCACGACTATTTCGGTCGCGGAGCCAACGACGTGATGAAACGGCTCAAATCGCTGCGCCAGCAGGTTCTGGCCAGTGGGTAAACCAGAATGGGCATAGAGGTCTCATCCCGGAGGGGCCTCTAACCAGAAAGTTTAAGTTTGTTTCACATACAAATTCAAGGAGGTTGACATGAAATCGCGGATTGTGTACATTATGGTCATCTTGAGCATGCTCTTGAGCCTGGCAGCGTGCAGCGGTGGGCAGAAGACGGCGCAGAAGAAGACCTACACCTATCAAGACATGGTCGTAGGCTTCATCCAGACCGGTTCTGAAGGCGGCTGGCGCGCGGCCAACACGGCTTCCTTCAAGGAGACAGCCGAAAAGCTGGGGATCAAACTCAAGTTCTATGATGCACAAAACAAGATGGAAAACCAGCTCTCGGCTTTCCGCAACTTCATCGCCGATAAGGAAGTGAACGTCATCATCCTCGCGGCGCTGGAGACCACCGGTTGGGAAGACGTGCTCAAGGAAGCGCAAAAGGCAGGCAAGATCGTCGTCCTGGAAGACCGCCGCATTGACGCGCCGGAGACGCTGTACGCCACCTACATCGGCTCGGACTTTGCCGAGGAAGGGCGCAAGGCCGCCATCGAGATGTGCAAACTGCTCGAAGGCAGCGCCAAGAAGAACGTGGTCGAGCTGGTCGGCAACGTAGGTTCTTCTGCTGCCAAAGACCGGGGGCAGGGCTTCCGCGAGAAGATGGGCGAGTGCGGCATCACCATCATCAAGAGCCAGACCGCCAACTGGGATGCCACCGAAGGCAAGGCCGTGATGGAAGCCTGGCTGAAGGAAACAACGGACATCCAGGGTGTGTTTGCGCAGAACGACGAGATGGGGCTGGGCGCCGCGCAGGCCATCAAGGAAGCCGGCCTCGATCCGGGCGATGACATCAAGATCATCACCGTAGACGCCACGGCCGGTGCGTTCAAGGCCATGATCGCGGGCGACATCAACACCGTCATCGAGTGTAACCCGCTCCTCGCGCCGCAGGTCTACGAGGCCGCTCTGAAGGCGCTCAACGGCGAAGAACTGCCCAAGTGGATTCCTTCCCAGGAAGGTGTGTTCTACGCCAAGGACGCCGAGACCATCCTGCCAACACGCAAGTATTAATGAAAAGTCGGTGCCATACAGACCGGGAACTGTAGACCGGGGTGAGGAGCGCGTAGGGGCCACGTGCTCCTCATCCCCACCGCTCTTATAACCACACACTCAACAGTCTCTATCAATCAGCAGATTTAGCAGATTGAGCAGATAAAGCAAAGAAAGGGGATCCAATGGAAGATTCCGGCTATATCGTAGAGATGCGCGGTATCCGCAAGGAATTCCCCGGCGTGCAGGCGCTCGCGGATATAGACTTCTTCTTAAAACGCGGGGAAATCCACGCCCTGGTCGGCGAGAACGGCGCCGGCAAATCCACGTTGATCAAAGTCCTGACCGGCGCAGAACGTCCAGACGCCGGCGTGATCATCCTGGACGGGGAAGAAGTGACCGTAAAATCCCCCCTGCATGCCCAAAAGCTCGGCATCAGCACAGTGTACCAGGAAATTAACCTCTGCCCCAACCTCACCGTTGCCGAAAATATCCTCATCGGGCGGGAACCCATGCGGCGGGGCAGCATCCATTGGAAAGCGATGAATGAGCATGCGCGCCAACTCCTGGAGCGCCTGGATATTTCAATTGACGTGACCCAACTGTTGGGTTCATACTCGGTGGCGATTCAGCAGATGGTCGCCATCGCCCGCGCGCTGGAGATTGCCTCGGCTAAAGTGTTGATCCTGGATGAGCCGACCTCCAGTCTCGACGTGCATGAAACGGCGCAGCTCTTCAACGTCATGCGCAAACTGAAGAGCGAAGGCGTCGCCATTATCTTTATCACCCACTTCCTTGATCAGGTTTACGAAATCTCGGACCGCATTACCGTCTTGCGCAACGGTCAATGGGTGGGGACTTACGAAACGGCGGAGATTCCCCGCCTGGAACTCATCGCCAAGATGATCGGGCGCAGCCTGACCGAACTGGACGAAATGTCCAAAATCAAACTCGAAAGCCGGAAAAATATCCGCGGCGAAGTCTTATTGGAGGCGCGCGGCCTGGGGCTTAGCGGCGCCATTGAACCCTTCGACCTGGACTTGCATGCCGGCGAAGTTGTCGGTTTCGCCGGGCTGCTAGGGTCAGGGCGCACCGAGATCTCCAACCTCCTGTTCGGCATTGACAAGCCCGACAGCGGCACACTGAAGCTCGAACAGGACACCGTGAAGAAATTTTCACCGCAGGCTTCTATCGGACGCGGCATTGCGTTGTGCCCTGAAGACCGCAAAGCCGCCGGTATCGTGGATGACCTGACGGTTAGAGAAAACATCATTCTGGCGTTGCAAGCCGGGCGCGGCTGGTTTAAGTACCTCAGCCTGCAGCAGCAATACGAGATGGCCGACCGGTATATCAAACTATTGAACATTGCCACGCCTTCAGCCGATCAGCCGGTCAAAAATTTGAGCGGTGGCAATCAGCAGAAGGTCATCCTGGCGCGCTGGCTCGCTACCAACCCCAAATTGTTGATTCTCGACGAACCGACGCGCGGGATTGATGTCGGTGCGAAGGCCGAGATCCAAAAGCTGGTCCTGTCGCTGGCCGAAGAAGGCAAATCGTGTGTATTCATCTCTTCGGAACTGGAGGAAGTCTTGCGCACCAGTCACCGCATCGTCGTGTTGCGCGACCGCAAAAAAGTGACCGAATTCGCCGGCGAAGTAGACGAACATACCATCATCGAGGCTATGGCCGGAGGTGAAGCATGAACCGTGCTTTCCCCAAAGGGGCTTTTTCCTGGCACGCCCTTACCGAAAGTAAACTCTTCTTCCCGTTGCTGGCACTGACTCTCATCCTGCTGGTGGATCTGATCTTTATCCCTGGCTTCTTCAAGTTGGAGACCAAAGAGGGCCATCTGTACGGCAACCTGGTGGACATCCTGCGTAATGGGTCTACGGTGATGTTGCTGGCAATCGGAATGACCCTGGTCATTGCCACCGGTGGGGTAGACCTTTCCGTGGGCGCGATCATGGCTATCGCGGCCTCCGTGGCAGCAATTCTGATGAACCCGGTCATCATCGGGGTTAAATTGCCGCCCGATCTGATGAAATTTATCAACGATCCCAACTTTACCTATGCGCCGCTGTGGGAAGTCATCGTGGTCACGTTGTTTGTGGCCACTATCTGCGGCCTGTGGAACGGCCTGCTGGTCGCCTATGCCAAAATCCAGCCGATGGTGGCCACGCTGATCCTGATGATCGCCGGACGTGGCATTGCGCAGTTGATTACCAACGGCGTGCGCATCCAGATTTTCTACGAGCCGTATGCCTTCATCGGCAGCGGGTGGTTGATTTTGCCGTTCTCGCTGTACATTGTCGCGGCGGTGTACGCCATCGCCTGGTTCTTAACGCGCAAAACGGCCATCGGATTGTTCATCGAATCGGTGGGCGTCAATGCGCGCTCCAGCTTTTTCAGCGGTATTGACGAGAAAAAGATCAAGCTCCTGGCCTACACCTTCTGCGGCTTCTGCGCTGGTGTCGCCGGATTGGTCACCAGCTCCAACATCCGCACCTCAGACGCCAACAACATCGGCCTGAACTACGAGTTGGACGCCATTCTGGCGGTCGTCATCGGCGGTACGTTGATGTCCGGCGGGCGGTTCTCGCTACTGGCAAGCCTGATCGGCGCGCTGGTCATCCAGGCCACGACGACTTCAATGTATGCATTCGGCGTGCCGGCCAATGCGGTGCTGGCGATCAAAGGGCTGGTGGTGATCTTTGTGATCCTGCTCTACTCGGAGCAGATGCGCGGCATTATCCGCCGTCTTACCATGCACAAGAGGAGTCTCTCATGATGGCACGGATAGGCGCCTTTATAGCTCGCAATCGGCGATTTGTGCCCATGTCGGTCACGGCCATTCTGTCGGTCATCGCTTATGCCCTCGGCGCGATCTTTTATCCGGGGATGCGCGACCCCCAGGTGTTCCTCAACCTTTTCCGCACCACCCCCTTCTTGTTGATCAGCGCCGTAGGTATGAACCTGGTTATCCTGACCGGCGGGATTGACCTTTCGGTCAGCGGCGTGGTGGCGTTGACCACCGTGGCTGCGGCGGCCTTATTGCGACAGGGCTGGAATGCCTGGGTCGTCATGTTGCTGATGTTGGTGATGGGGATGACGCTAGGGGCGATTATGGGGATGTTCATCACCTATCTCAAAGTGCAGCCGTTCATCGCCACACTGGCCGGCATGTGGTTCGCGCGCGGATTGTGCTTCTTTATCAGCGATGATGCCATTGCCATTGATAACCCGATCTATTGTCTGCTGGGAGGGACCAAAATTCTCATTCCCGGTCTGAGCAATCCCCAAACCCAGGAGGGCGCCTTTACCTCAATCCTGGTGATCGTGGCGTTCCTGGTCTTGGGAGTGGCGACGTATCTGGCCCATTATACGCGCTTCGGTCGCGCTATTTACGCCATCGGCGGCAATGAACAATCGGCGCGGCTGATGGGGTTGCCGGTAGAGCGGACCAAAGTGGCCGTCTACACGCTCAACGGGTTCTGCTCGGCGCTGGCGGGGATCGTTCTGAGCATTTATGTTTCTTCCGGGCACGGCCTGTACGCGCGCGGCTTTGAGCTGACGGTCATTGCCGCCGTAGTGATGGGCGGCACGATGTTGACCGGCGGCGAAGGGTACGTGTTCGGGGCGTTGTTCGGCGTGCTGATCACCGGCGTCACCCAAACGCTGATCCAGTTCAACGGGCGACTGAGTTCCTGGTGGACCAACATCGTTGTTGGGATTTTGACGCTCGTCTTTATCGGTGTGCAAAGCCTGCTCGCAGCGCAAAAGACGCGCCGCGCGGTAAAGGCGGATGCCGCGCAGCAGGCGCAGCGCCGACGCCGATTGGCGCTCTACGGCGGCGTGGCCGGTGTGGTGATTCTCGCCGGCATCGTCATCAGTCTGATCGCCGGGCAGGCCGGCAATGGCGGCGCCGGCAACACCCCCACCCCTTCGACGGCGGCGTGTCAGTTCCGGCCCTTCCGGGATCAAGAAGCCGCGCAACTGGCGACCGAAGGCGCAGTGCTGGTCTACGAACGCAACGGCGGGCCGGACTGTATTGACGAATTGTTCGCCATCTATCCCGACGGGCGCGTAGTCGGCGACAACGGCGCGCGCACCATCGAGAAGCAGCTTGCGCCGGAGGAGGTAGAGACGCTGCTCGGCAACATCGCCGACCGTGGCTGGTTCACCGATGAGATTTACAACACCTGGCATACGCCGTGTGGACAATGCTTTGAGTATCACATCACGGTAAAATATCAAGGCCAGGAAAAGCGCGTCACTGCCGTAGACGGCGGCACCGACGCGCCGGCGAACTACTGGCAGGTCGTTTCGCTCATCAACGGGGTGATCCCCAAGTTTATGGATGTACCGTGAGGGGGAAGGAAGAAAAGATGAGGGTGAAATTATCGCTGCTGTCGCTGCTGCTGATAACGCTGCTGGTGCTCAGTGGATGCGGGTACATTGTCCTGCCGGAATGTTGGGAGGAAGCCACCAGGAAAGCCTCAGGAGCAGGTTGGAGCGCCGTGGCTACAGAAATCAACGAGGTCGCGGGGGGGCTGCGTATTATGCTGACGCTGCGTAATCATACCGGTGATTGGAGCGCGATGCAGGCCACACCGGGAAAACCGGCCACGTTGACGGTCGGTGGCAAAAGCGTCAACTGCGATACCGTGCAGGTCAGTTCCGGAGGGCATCGGCTGGCGCCGGGCTTTCAGATGCGGGGGTTCACCGGCGGCACTAAATCCGCGCCCGAAACACAGCTTGTGTATGTGGAATGTCAGGGGGCAACGTTAGCCCCTGGCGCAAAGCTCGCCATCAATTACACCTATGTCACCGGCCAATACAACTACTACGAGCCGGAGGCCAATCAGGCCACAGGCGTAATGGAGGTCAACCTCGATGAAGTCGCCACCGGCTTAACCTATCCCATCGCGGAGGTGCCCAAAGACCTGATCCAGAAGCCGGATGTTGAAATCGTCGCCCTGAACAAAGTTGTCCTTACCCTCACCGGAGTCACCCGCGATGAAAAAAGCGTGCGCTTTAGCTGGAAGACATCTAACCCCGGCGCATATCCTACCTACGTGCACATTGGCAATCCGCCGGTCATCGGCGCGGACGGCATCATCTACGGCCTGTACGAAACGCCAGACCTCGCCTCCGTGCCCATCAGCCCGGCCGGTGGTTCGACAGAATGGACAACCGAGACGGCCGTTCCACCGGACGTCAAAGGGCTCTACATCCTGTTGAGCGTCGAATCCGGCAAGCAACGGCTCTATGCCAATTACGCCATAGACATCAGCCAGTACTGACGCCGGAAGTCTGACTTTACCAGCAGGCGCGGTGTTCTTCGGCAAAACCGAGCAGCTCGCGCACCTCCACGCTTTGCCCGTCATCCAGACGGGCAAAGCCGTTATAACGCCCGAACAGCTGATGGACTTCGCTGGTGATCACGCCCAGATCGGTGCGTGCGATGCGTTCCTTGAACGGCGTGAAGGTCAAATCCAGCCGGCCTTCGCTGTCGGTGAAATGCCACGGCTGCATGTACGCGCCGGATTGGTAATCAAAACGCACCTGTTCCAGCTTGTGGATTCGCCCATCGAGGATGACGCAATTTTCGGTCGCGCGGCTCAGGTCGCCAAAGCCACACCCCAGGTTCAAACCGAGCGTGCGGCCGTCGGGCAGAAAGCCGGAGGCGCTGGCCCAGTTCCAAAAGCTCCGGTATTCCCACACGCCGCGGCCCCAGTCCAGAGACCCCAGACTCTCGTGGGGATACACATCCTCACGCAGGTCGCCATAGTGAATGTATCCCCGCGCCGGTAGACAATTGATCTTGCGGTTGTAATAAAAGCGTTTGGCGCCGATGGGGATGACGATGGTCATGGATTCATGGTCGGGCGGGCAGGCCAGTGCAATCTCGGCTTTGACGCCGCGCCCCTGATGGTAGCCCGGCCAATCCACAAAAACGCGCCGCTCGCCCTCTGCTACCTCGAAACGCAGTGTGGCTTTTGGCCCCGTGAAAGTTGTGACGCCGGCGGTGCTGTTGCGCGGCAGACTGATTCCCCGCCCCAGCGGGACGACCAGGCCCTCCTCGTACAAATTGCCGTTGGCGAAATCCAGGGTGTAGACAAACACATTGCCGGCATAGCCCAGGTCGGCAATCGTGGCCGAAAAGAAACGCCGCGGCGTAAAAATCGCGTAGTAATCCCAGCGCTTGATGCGGAAACGCTGCAAAAAACGCAGGGCGTAAAAGCGCGCGTTTTCAAGGTTGCAATCGAGCAACGGTTGCCGCGACCAGCCAACTTGCGCCAGGCGGCCTTGTGTATCCAGTAAGGGGCCGGGTTGTGTCAGTTCGGTCTGCATGGTTGGGATACCTCCTTAAAAAAGCGTTGGAACGTTAGAACGTTGGCAAGTTGGAACGTTAGAATGCATTGTAGTATAATTGGCACATTAACAAGTTATGAGGTATACTTGAGTCATCCTAAGAGAGCAAGGAGGTGAAGGATGAGCCATGTACGGCGTCGTCCCAGGGATTTTGCGATAGCGGAACGCCGCATCTACCACGCCGAGCTGGACACCTGCCCAGAGTGCGG